>NZ_SZXG01000030.1:137942-228499 GCF_005281305.1 Citrobacter sp. wls706
CGCCAGCCGCTACCCGGCTGGCGATTGTTTTTCCAAATGGCGAGCATGGTCACACTGTCTATACTTATATCCGTCATACATCATCTATACGGCGCGATCCGCGCGGCGTACAAACCATGATGAGGAGGATAACCGGGTGACAGCATCACTGACATTACCCCCTGAACAATCTGCAAACTGTGCTTATTTTTTTGATCTCGATGGGACTCTGGCTGAGATCAAGCCCTATCCTGACCAGGTCGTTGTCCCTAAGACAATCCTGCAATTATTACATCAGTTGGCGACGCGTAACGCGGGTGCGCTGGCATTGATTTCAGGGCGCTCGATGGCTGAGCTTGACGGTCTCACCACTCCCTTTCGTTTTCCGCTCGCCGGAGTGCATGGGGCAGAACGCCGTGACATCAATGGTCAAACCCATATAGTACGCCTGGCCGCAGGTATTGAACGTGAAGCAGGCGCGTTGTTACAGACGGCGCTGTCGAAGCTGCCTGGCACGACGCTGGAAGCAAAAGGTATGGCCTTCGCGCTGCACTATCGTCAGGCGCCAGAGCATGAAGCGGCGCTGATAACGCTGGCTGAATGCATCACGCATACATGGCCGCAGCTTGCATTGCAGCATGGAAAATGTGTCGTTGAAATAAAACCTAAAGGTGCGAATAAAGGCGACGCGATTGCTGCATTTATGCAGGAAGCGCCTTTTGCCGGACGGATCCCCGTATTTTTCGGTGATGATCTAACGGATGAAACAGGTTTCGAGGTAGTTAACCGCGCAGGCGGTATTTCAGTGAAGGTGGGGAGCGGGGCGACGCAGGCGACATGGCGTCTGGATGGCGTCAGGGATGTCTGGCGTTGGCTGGAGCAAATTAACTCTTCGCAGCAACAATCGAATACAACAAACAACAGAAGAGGTGACTATGGGTCGTTTAGTCGTAGTATCTAATCGTATCGCCTCGCCAGATGACAAAGGGAGCGCAGGTGGGCTCGCGGTCGGTGTGTTGGGCGCATTAAAAACTGCTGGTGGACTGTGGTTTGGCTGGAGTGGTGATACCGGTAATGAAGATAAACCGTTAAAAAAAGTCACTCGTGGCAATATTACCTGGGCCTCGTTTAATTTGAGCGAGCAGGATTACGAAGAGTATTACTGCCAGTTTTCGAATGCCGTTTTATGGCCTGCATTCCACTACCGGTTGGATTTAGTTCAGTTTCAGCGCCCGGCCTGGGAAGGGTATCAGCGGGTTAATGCTTTGCTGGTAGATAAGCTACTGCCGCTACTGAGCGAAGATGACATTATTTGGGTTCATGATTACCACCTGTTACCGTTTGCCTATGAGTTGCGTAAACGCGGAGTGAATAATCGCATCGGTTTTTTCCTGCATATCCCTTTCCCGACGCCGGAAATTTTTAACGCGCTACCTCCACATCAGGCCCTGCTTGAGCAGATGTGTGATTTTGATTTACTGGGTTTCCAGACCGAAAACGATCGCCAGGCTTTTCTGGATTGTCTGGCAGTCCAGACTCAGGTCACTACCCGGAGCGATAAGCACCACAAAGCATGGGATAAAGCGTTTCGCACAGAAGTGTATCCCATCGGCATTGAGCCGGAGGAAATCGCACGCCAGGCTTCTGGTCCTTTGCCGCCGAAAATGGCGCAGTTAAAGGATGAGCTTAAAAATGTGAAGAATATATTCTCTGTTGAGCGTTTGGATTACTCCAAGGGCTTGCCAGAGCGCTTCCAGGCCTATGAGGCACTGCTGGAGCATTACCCGCAGCACCATGGCAAAATTCGCTATACGCAGATAGCGCCAACCTCGCGCGGAGAAGTGCAGGCCTACCAGGACATTCGCCACCAACTGGAGACAGAGGCTGGGCGGATTAACGGTAAATATGGGCAGTTGGGCTGGACGCCGCTTTACTATCTGAACCAGTATTTTGACCGCAAATTGCTGATGAAAATATTCCGCTATTCGGACGTAGGGTTGGTAACGCCTTTGCGCGATGGTATGAACCTGGTGGCGAAAGAGTATGTGGCTGCACAGGATCCTGCCAACCCTGGCGTTCTGGTGTTATCGCAATTTGCCGGGGCAGCAAATGAGCTAACTTCTGCGCTTATCGTGAATCCTTATGATCGGGATGAAGTGGCTGGCGCTCTAAACCAGGCGCTGACAATGTCGCTTGCTGAACGTGTCTCTCGACATGCTGAAATGCTCGAGACTATTGTTAAAAACGATATCGACAACTGGCAGGCGAGATTTATATGCGATCTAAGAAAAGTTACGTCGCGCCAGAGCAAACGCCAGTTGTCAGACAATGTGACTCCCTGTTCGAAACTGGCGTGAAGACCTGAAGGCGGTATTAATCTCCAGCCAGAGGAACCAGCAGAACATCCACCAGGCTGGCACCGACCACGCTTTTTGCTGAGCACGAAGCGCGCGAAAAGAAGCTCTGGTTATGGTTGCCGTAAATGACCAGATCGACTGCGTGTTTACGGCAAACGTCGAGAATATGTTCATTCAGTGCCCCATAGGTAATAAAAGTATGTTCGATGGGGTACTGCGCTTCTTTGCTGAGTTTATCGATAAAATCCTGGGTCTCCTCTTGCATTAGTTCACGCAGATCTTCCAGCATGGGGGCGGCAAACTGGTTATACATTTCAGGGTCTGAGACCAATGTGATCAGGCTAATACGAGCGTTGACAGGGCGAGCGATAGAAACTGCCTTGGCTAACAACTGCTGGCTTTCAGGGGTGGAGGCAACCGCCACCAGAATGTGCGCATAGCTCATAACTCGCTCCTTTTTTTCAAGAATTATGAGAGAACTTTTCTGCTTTACTCAGCTTACTCCATACTGCAACGTTTCCTCTTCACATAGTGTGAATGCCATCATGATTATTCATTAATTATTCTTATAAATAGAATAATTGCTTCACATCATTTGCAAATACGTTCAGCGAACTTAAGTAAAACTCGCCGCTAATGAAAACAATGCGTTAATAAAAAACAAACAAAAATTAACATTTGGCGAGTTATCACCACGCGGTATTAGTTAATCACCCTTAATATTTAAGTTCTTGTTTATAAACAATTTAATTGAAAAAGTGTTTTGCATGAAATATGTGATCCAGCTCGCTATTTCATAGTGTGATATTAACGTTTGTGAACAAAATACTATTCGCTTTTATTGCAAGAATATTCGTTAGCCAGGAATTGAAAAGATGAATCTTGGTTTAAAAAATAAGCAAAGTAAAAGCTACGCTGATGGATTTATGTTAAGTGTTTAGTTGATTTATGTGATCTGTGTCACATATTCTTTAAATTCGCAGCACGGTTCCGTTGTATGTGTAACTGGCGGCGGGTAGAGTTGCGTCGAATTAGGAAAAATCTTAGACAATTGTAAGAATTGATGTGAGCTTGTAAGAAGTGCGCATTCTTCAAAAGGGCTGGTTTACACAACGTGTATGTGTCATCACGCTGCTATGTATTTGACCTTTTGCTTTTTTTTTACCGGGGCTTCCCGGCGACATCACGGGGTGCGGTTTTACCGCATGAAAATAATGTTGGTTATTATGGATGCAAATAATGCATACATCCGAGTTGCTGAAACACATTTATGACATCAATTTGTCATATTTATTGCTTGCACAGCGTTTGATCGTTCAGGACAAAGCATCTGCGATGTTTCGCCTTGGTATCAGCGAAGAGATGGCGGACACGTTGGCAACATTAACACTTCCTCAAATGGTCAAACTGGCTGAAACAAACCAACTGGTGTGTCATTTCCGTTTCGACGATCACCAGACTGTTACTCGCCTGACGCAAGACTCCCGCGTTGACGATCTCCAGCAAATTCATACCGGCATCATGCTTTCTACGCGACTGTTAAGCGACATCGATGATGCAGCGCGCAAGAAAAGGGCTTGATGATGAGCGAAAAAAGCATTGTTCAGGAAGCGCGTGATATCCAGTTGGCAATGGAATTAATCACATTGGGCGCCCGTTTGCAAATGCTGGAAAGCGAAACGCAATTAAGCCGTGGTCGACTTATCAAGCTGTACAAAGAATTACGCGGCAGTCCTCCGCCAAAAGGGATGCTTCCTTTCTCCACCGATTGGTTTATGACGTGGGAACAAAATATCCATGCTTCGATGTTTTGCAATGCCTGGCAATTTTTGCTCAAAACAGGGTTGTGTAGCGGTGTGGATGCCGTAATTAAAGCGTATCGTTTATATCTTGAGCAGTGTCCGCAGCCGGAAGAAGGCCCCCTGCTGGCGTTAACTCGCGCATGGACGCTGGTTCGTTTTGTAGACAGCGGATTGCTGGAATTGTCCACATGCAACTGCTGCGGCGGGAACTTTATCACTCACGCACATCAACCCGCAGGCAGCTTTGCCTGCAGTTTATGCCAGCCGCCATCACGGGCCGTAAAAAGACGTAAACTTTCTCAGAATGCTGCCGATATTATTCCACAACTGCTGGATGAACAGATCGAACAGGCTGTTTAACTGATACGGTGTGGATAAACACTCCAGCAGCGGTAAGCGATTACCGCTGCTTTTTTTTGTCCTGACCTCAAGTTAACTACCCGACTGCGCATCCTGTCATAGTCAATTGCGAAAGGATGATGTCGTGCTTATCTTATTAGGTTACCTGGTTGTTATTGGTACAGTTTTCGGCGGCTACATGATGACCGGCGGACACCTTGGGGCACTCTATCAACCGGCTGAGCTGGTGATTATCGGTGGCGCGGGTATTGGGGCGTTCATCGTCGGCAATAACGGAAAAGCCATCAAAGGGACGATGAAAGCGATCCCGATGCTTTTTCGCCGTTCGAAATACACCAAAGCGATGTATATGGATCTGCTGGCGCTGCTCTATCGCCTGATGGCTAAGTCACGTCAGCAGGGCATGTTCTCTCTCGAACGTGATATCGAAAATCCTAAAGAGAGTGAAATCTTCGCCAGCTATCCACGCATTCTTGCGGATGCCGTGATGCTTGATTTTATTGTCGATTATCTGCGTCTGATCATCAGCGGCAACATGAATACGTTTGAAATTGAAGCGCTGATGGACGAAGAAATTGAGACTCATGAGAGCGAAGCCGAAGTGCCGGCTAATAGTCTGGCGATGGTTGGCGACTCGCTACCGGCCTTCGGGATCGTGGCGGCGGTTATGGGCGTTGTCCACGCGCTGGCTTCTGCCGATCGTCCGGCAGCTGAGCTGGGTTCGCTGATTGCGCATGCGATGGTGGGGACATTCCTCGGTATTTTACTGGCCTATGGTTTTATTTCTCCACTTGCCAGCGTCCTGCGTCAGAAAAGTGCTGAAACAACCAAGATGATGCAGTGTGTGAAGATCACGCTGCTCTCCAACCTGAATGGTTACGCCCCGCCGATTGCCGTCGAATTTGGTCGTAAAACATTGTATTCCAGCGAACGTCCTTCGTTTATCGAACTGGAAGAGCATGTTCGTGCGGTGAGAAATCCAGCTGCGCAGCAGACGACCGAGGACGCATGAAAAATCAGGCCCATCCCATTATCGTCGTAAAGCGACGCAAACATAAAGGTCACGGTGGTGGGGCGCATGGTTCGTGGAAAATCGCCTACGCCGATTTTATGACCGCGATGATGGCCTTCTTTCTGGTGATGTGGCTCATTTCCATCTCCAGCCCTAAAGAATTGATCCAGATTGCCGAATATTTCCGTACCCCACTGGCTACCGCGGTGACTGGTGGTAATCGCATTTCGAATAGCGAAAGCCCCATTCCAGGTGGAGGTGATGATTACACCCAGCAGCAGGGAGAGGTGCACAAGCAGCCGAATATTGATGATTTGAGAAAACGCATGGAGCAAAGCCGTTTAAGCAAACTTCGCGGCGATCTCGATCAACTGATTGAATCGGACCCCAAACTGCGTGCGCTGCGTCCGCATTTGAAAATTGATTTAGTCCAGGAAGGGCTGCGGATCCAGATTATCGACAGTCAGAACCGACCAATGTTTAAGACCGGCAGCGCTGAAGTTGAACCGTATATGCGCGATATCCTGCGGGCTATTGCGCCGGTGCTCAACGGCATCCCTAACCGAATTAGTCTTTCCGGACATACGGATGATTACCCTTACGCCAACGGTGAGAAAGGGTACAGCAACTGGGAACTGTCTGCCGATCGCGCTAATGCGTCGCGTCGCGAGCTGGTTAGCGGCGGTCTGGATGATGGAAAAGTATTACGGGTGGTAGGCATGGCCGCCACGATGCGTCTGAGCGATCGCGGTCCTGAGGACGCCATCAACCGCCGTATTAGCCTGCTGGTTCTCAATAAGCAGGCAGAAGAGGCCATTTTGCATGAAAACGCTGAAAGCCAGAATGAGCCGGTAAGTGTCTTACAACAGCCAGCGGAACTTCCGCCGGTAAGCGTTCCCACATCGCCACCAGCCAATCCGAGGTGATAGCGTGAGCATGGATATTAGCGATTTTTATCAGACTTTTTTTGATGAAGCCGACGAACTGTTGGCCGACATGGAGCAACACCTGCTTGATTTGGTTCCTGAAGCCCCGGATTCCGAACAGCTGAATGCCATTTTTCGTGCCGCGCACTCGATAAAAGGCGGCGCGGGCACCTTCGGCTTTACCATTTTGCAGGAAACGACCCATCTGATGGAAAACCTGCTGGATGAAGCGCGGCGTGGCGAAATGCAGCTTAATGCCGACATTATCAACCTGTTTTTGGAAACGAAAGATATTATGCAGGAACAGCTCGACGCCTATAAAAACTCAGAAGAGCCGGATGCCGCCAGCTTTGAGTACATTTGTAATGCGTTACGACAGTTAGCGCTTGAAGCAAAAGGTGAAACCTCGCCCGCGCTCGTCAATACCGCAAAGCTGAGCGTTGTTGACAGCGCGGCGATACAGGAAGAAGCCGTTGCCAATCCCGCTGCGGCCAGCGAAGAGATCAAGAAACGCATTATTCTCTCGCGTCTGAAATCCAGTGAAGTCGATCTGCTGGAAGAGGAACTGGGGAATCTGGCGACCTTAACCGATGTAGTGAAAGGGAGCGACACGTTGTCAGCAACGCTGGATGGCAACCTCGCGGAAGATGACATCATTGCGGTGCTCTGCTTCGTAATTGAAGCTGACCAGATTGAATTCGAAACCGTCAGCGCAGCGCCCGTGGCTGTTGATACAAAAGCGGAAACTGAAGCGGTAGCCATGGTTGCGACGCCGCAGCCGGTTGCCGTTGCGCCTGCGGCTAAAGCCGCCGCCAGTGAAGCGCCACACGCCCGCGCAGAGCGTGACAAACCAGCCCGCGCCAGTGAATCAACCAGTATCCGCGTAGCGGTTGAGAAGGTTGATCAGCTCATTAACCTGGTCGGTGAGCTGGTTATCACCCAGTCAATGCTGGCCCAGCGTTCTAATGAACTGGATCCTGTTAATCACGGCGATCTGATCACCAGTATGGGCCAGTTACAACGTAACGCCCGCGATTTGCAAGAGTCGGTGATGTCGATTCGTATGATGCCGATGGAGTACGTGTTCAGCCGTTTCCCACGCCTGGTCCGCGACCTGGCCGGTAAATTGGGTAAACAGGTTGAGCTGACGCAGGTGGGGAGTTCAACAGAACTCGATAAAAGCCTGATTGAACGCATCATCGATCCATTGACGCATCTGGTGCGTAACAGCCTGGACCACGGTATTGAACTGCCGGAAAAACGTCTCGAAGCCGGAAAAAGCCCCATTGGCAATCTGACGCTTTCCGCCGAACACCAGGGTGGGAATATTTGTATTGAAGTGACCGATGATGGCGCTGGTCTGAACCGCGAACGAATCCTCGCCAAAGCGATCTCCCAGGGGATGCCGATCCACGAAAATATGAGCGATGACGAAGTCGGTATGCTGATTTTCGCTCCGGGCTTCTCAACGGCCGAGCAGGTGACGGATGTCTCTGGTCGCGGTGTGGGCATGGATGTGGTGAAACGAAATATTCAGGAGATGGGCGGCCATGTTGAGATCCAATCGAAGCAAGGGCAGGGAACGACCATCCGAATTTTGCTGCCGCTGACGCTGGCGATCCTTGACGGGATGTCCGTACGCGTGGCGGACGAAGTCTTTATTCTGCCGCTGAATGCCGTGATGGAGTCACTGCAGCCGCGCGAAGAAGATCTCCATCCGCTGGCCGGAGGAGAGCGCGTTCTGGAAGTGCGTGGCGAATATTTGCCGCTGGTTGAGTTGTGGAAAGTCTTCGAAGTTGAAGGCGCAAAAACCGAAGCAACGCAGGGCATCGTGGTGATTTTACAAAGCGCAGGTCGTCGCTATGCGCTGCTTGTCGATCAGTTAATTGGCCAACACCAGGTGGTGGTAAAAAACCTGGAAAGTAACTACCGCAAAGTGCCAGGTATTTCTGCTGCAACAATTCTCGGCGACGGTAGCGTCGCGTTGATTGTTGATGTGTCTGCATTGCAGGGTTTAAACCGCGAACAACGTGTGGCGATCACAGCCGCCTGATTGAGTAAGAAAGGGAATAATATGACCGGTATGAGTAATGTAACTAAACTGGCCGGCGAACCGTCAGGTCAGGAATTCCTCGTGTTTACGCTGGGGGATGAAGAGTACGGTATCGATATCCTGAAAGTGCAGGAAATCCGTGGTTACGATCAGGTAACCCGCATTGCTAACACGCCAGCGTTCATCAAAGGCGTCACGAATCTGCGCGGTGTGATTGTGCCGATTGTTGATCTGCGCGTGAAGTTTAGCCAGAGCGATGTGGATTACAACGAAAACACCGTGGTGATTGTGCTGAATCTGGGACAACGAGTGGTTGGGATTGTGGTGGATGGCGTATCTGACGTGCTGTCGCTGACAACCGATCAAATCCGACCGGCACCGGAATTCGCGGTTACGCTGTCAACGGAATATCTGACGGGACTGGGCGCGCTGGGAGACCGGATGCTGATTCTGGTCAACATTGAGAAACTGCTGAACAGTGAAGAGATGGCGTTGTTAGATATTGCCGCCGCTCATATGGCATAAACAAGTAAACATATTATCCGGCCTACAATAATTGCTGTTGTAGGCCGGATAAGCGTAGCGCATCCGGCAACTTTCCTTCTTACGCTTTCCGCTCAACCAGCTCCGGTTCTTCTTCCAGTAAACCTTCATCCTGTGCCAGCATCGCCGTTGCAATCCCGTTACCCAATACGTTAATCGCTGAACGACCCATATCGAGGAAATGGTCGATACCCATCAGTAGCAAAATTCCTGCAACCGGAATATTAAAGCTTGGGATGGTTGCCGCCAGCACCACCAGCGCAGAACGCGGCACACCGGCAATCCCTTTGGACGCCAGCATCAGGGTCAACATCAGGACGGTGATTTCTGCAAAGGAGAGATGGATATTGTAGGCCTGTGCGATAAACATAGATGCAAATGAGCAGTAGACCATAGAACCCACCAGGTTAAACGAATAACCGATAGGCAGTACAAATGACACGATATTGGGCGAGCAACCAAATTTGGTTAATTGCTCCAGCGTTTTCGGATAAGCGGCTTCGGAACTGCTGGTGGTAAAGGCGACCAGAACCGGGTCTTTCAGCATGCTGACCAGGCGGAACACCTCTTTTTTCAGCATCACATAACCCACGGCCAGCAGGACCAGACAGGTCAGCAAAATGGCCACATAATAACCACCAATGAACGACGCATAGTTGAGCAGGATCCCCAGGCCCTGGGTAGAGATAACGGAGGAAATGGCGGCAAAAATAGCCAGCGGCGCAACATACATCACGTAACCGGTTACCTTCAACATAATGTGGGAGACGACATCCAGCGCGGCAACCAGCGGGGCGTTAAATTTTTCGCCGAGCGATGCTCCACCAATACCGAAGAACATCGAGAACACGACGATTTGCAGGATCTCATTATTGGCCATCGCCTCGGCGATGCTGGTGGGGATGGTGTGAGTCAGAAAACCTTTCAGGCTCATACCGCCCACAGCCAGGCCGGTATCAGTGGCTTCCAGCGGAATCGCCAGATTCAGGCCGCTGCCAGGTTGTTCGAGCGAGACCACAAACAGACCGACCAGAATAGACAGAATAGAAGAGCTGATAAACCAGATCATCGCTTTGCCGCCCACGCGCCCGATGGTTGAGGTTTCGCCCAGGCGCATAATACCCACGGTCAGGGTGCTGAAGACTAAAGGCGCAATCACCATCTTAATCAGGCGTAAAAAGATGTCAGTGAGAAGCGTAATATTATCAGCCCAGGCGGTAACAATGCCGGGGGAGGCATAAGAGTGGATGACTGCACCCGACAGGATCCCCGCCAGCATGAAGATCACAATAAACAACGTGAGTTTGTTTGCATTTGCCACTAAAAAGCCCTCAGTAAGGATTTAACATTTATTGTTCGGTTATTCATTTTTTATACTTATTAAGTGGTAACTAAATATTCATCATATAAATTGAATTAAAGCGTAAGCGGATACAACTTTTTTTAATTTTTTATTCATTTTGTTGTGGTATTTACAAGGTCAATATGTGATCTCTGTCACGATAAAATGCATGATTGTTCTCATCTGGCCACAAGAACAGGCAGAAATAAATGTTATTTACATGATAATTATGATGTTTTTATGTGAATGGCTTGTAGTGGCCGTTCAACTGCTGTTCAGTGGTTCTGCCTGACTTTATTTCCTTCCTGTATTTCCCTTTCGCAAACGTAAAGTTATCTCAGCGAGTGCCGATAACGTTGATAACTCGTTTTCAGGAAGGTGCCTTATGTTTAACCGTATCCGCGTTGTCACAATGCTGATGATGGTGCTGGGGGTTTTCGCACTGCTACAGCTTGTTTCCGGTGGTCTGTTGTTTTCTTCATTGCAGCAGAATCAGCAAAGTTTTGTTATTTCTAACGATCTTCGACAGCAGCAAAGCGAACTCACCTCGACATGGGATCTGATGCTGCAGACACGAATTAATTTAAGCCGTTCTTCCGCGCGTATGATGATGGATGCGTCCAATCAGCAAAGCAGCGCGAAAAACGATCTGCTGAAGAATGCGAAAGCATCGCTGGCGCAGGCAGAAACGCATTACGCAAAATTTAAAAACATCACGCCGTTGCCGGAGATGGCAGAAGCCAGCGGCAGTGTCGATGAGAAGTATCAGCAGTACCATGCGGCCTTATCAGAACTGGTCCAGTTTCTGGAAAACGGCAATATGGACGCCTATTTCGCGCAACCTACTCAGGGAATGCAAAACGCGCTCGGCGAGGCGTTGGGTAAGTATGCCAGCGTTAGCGAGAAGCTTTACGTGCAGGCATTCGATCAAAGCGCGCGTGATTACCACTTCGCTCAATGGCAGCTCGGCATTCTGGCCGTGGTGCTGGTGCTGATTCTGGTGGTGGTGTGGTACGGCATCCGTCATACCTTGCTCAACCCTCTGGCGCGCGTTATTGCTCATATCCGTGAGATCGCCAGCGGTAATTTAACCGCGACGCTGACGGTCCATGGACGTAACGAGATTGGTGAGCTGGCCAGTACGGTTGACCATATGCAACGTTCGCTGACGGAAACTGTCACCCTGGTACGTGAAGGCTCTGATGCGATTTATTCCGGTACCAGCGAAATTGCAAGTGGTAACACCGATCTTTCCTCCCGTACTGAGCAACAGGCGTCTGCGCTGGAAGAGACCGCAGCCAGCATGGAACAACTGACCGCAACCGTGAAGCAAAATGCGGATAACGCGCGTCAGGCTTCTCAATTGGCGAAAAGCGCCTCCGATACCGCACAGCATGGCGGCAAAGTGGTTGATAGCGTGGTGAACACCATGCATGAAATTGCCGATAGTTCGAAGAAAATTGCCGACATCATCAGCGTCATCGATGGCATTGCTTTCCAGACCAACATTCTCGCACTGAATGCGGCGGTTGAAGCTGCGCGTGCCGGTGAGCAGGGGCGTGGTTTTGCCGTAGTCGCAGGTGAAGTGCGTAATCTGGCGAGCCGTAGTGCGCAGGCGGCGAAAGAGATCAAAGCATTGATTGAAGACTCTGTTTCCCGAGTGGATACCGGTTCTGTACTGGTAGAGAGCGCCGGGGAAACCATGAATGACATTGTCAACGCGGTGACGCGGGTGACCGACATTATGGGGGAAATCGCCTCCGCTTCAGACGAGCAGAGCCGCGGGATAGATCAGGTTGCGCTCGCAGTATCTGAAATGGATCGTGTGACGCAACAGAACGCCTCGCTGGTTCAGGAATCGGCCGCCGCAGCGGCAGCGCTCGAAGAACAGGCCAGTCGCCTAACCCAGTCGGTGTCGATTTTCCGTCTCGCGTCACGCCCGGCGTCGGCTAAACCCCGTGATACACGGTTACCTGTGGCGGCGACTGTGACTGCATCATCTCCGCGCCAGAATATTGAACAAGATACGAATTGGGAAACATTTTGACTGGTAGTTAAACCGCGGCCTGCGCCGCCTGATGGGAGCGTTGATGTTTAATCGTATTCGAATTTCGACCACGCTGTTTTTGATTTTAATCCTCTGCGGTGTTTTGCAGATTGGCAGTAATGGCTTGTCCTTCTGGGCATTTCGGGACGGTTTTCAAAACCTGAATCAGGTCGAACGGAGTAACCAGCAACGCGCTGCGCTGGCCCAAACCCGTGCTGTGTTATTACAGGCCAGTACGGCCCTTAATAAGGCAGGAACGCTGACTGCCCTGAGCTATCCGCCAGAGGATATCAAAGCCTTGATGACGCTTGCGCGCGATAGCCTGGCGCAGTCCGAGTCAATGTTTAAACGCTTTATGGCGACGTCGGATACCACAGAACAAGGGAAGGCGCTGATTGGCGCGACGGAGAAAAGCTTTAGCCAATGGCATAGCGATCTGGTTCATCAGGCAACCTGGCTTGAGAACAACCAATTGTCGGATTTTCTGACCGCGCCGGTGCAGGCTTCGCAGGCTGCTTTTGATGCGAATGTTAATGCGTGGCAGAGCAACATCGACCGCGTGTTGCAAACAGCAGGGGATCTCAGCCAGCGAAATTATCATATGTCGGGGGTGATTTTCGCTGTCATGGTGGTACTGGCGGTGCTCTTAACCAGTGCGGCGTTGTACTGGTCGCGCAAGATGATTGTCCAGCCGCTGGCGATTATCGGCAGCCATTTCGACAGTATTGCCGCGGGTAACCTGGCACGGCCGGTAGCGGTTTATGGTCGCAATGAGATCTCGGCCATTTTTGCCAGCCTGAAGAAGATGCAGCAGGCGCTGCGTGAAACGGTGAGTGAAGTTCGCCAGGGTAGCTCAGCCATGCATAGCGGCATTTCAGAGATCGCGATGGGCAATAACGATTTGTCTTCACGAACTGAACAGCAGGCGGCTGCACTGGCGCAAACGGCCGCCAGTATGGAACAACTCACTGCCACCGTGGGGCAGAATGCTGATAACGCGCGCCAGGCTTCAGGAATTGCCAAAAGTGCGGCAGATACAGCGCATAAAGGTGGGGAGCAGACCTCGCGGGTCGCCAGTACGATGCATGAGATTTCCGCCAGCTCGCAGAAAATTGGCGACATTATCGGGGTGATTGACAGCATTGCCTTTCAGACCAATATCCTGGCGCTGAATGCCGCAGTAGAGGCTGCCCGAGCGGGGGAACAGGGGCGCGGTTTTGCCGTTGTTGCTGGAGAAGTGCGCAATCTGGCCAGCCGGAGCGCACAGGCAGCAAAGGAAATTAAGGGACTGATTGAGGAGTCTGTCACCCGGGTTCAGCAGGGATCGCAACTGGTGGATATGGCGGCGCGCACGATGACAGAAATTGTCAGCTCCGTTACCCGGGTGAACGACATCATGGGGGAGATTGCCTCGGCGTCCGATGAACAACGCAGAGGCATTGAACAGGTGGCGCAGGCCGTCAGCCAGATGGACTCCGTGACGCAGCAAAACGCCGGGCTGGTGGAAGAAGCCGCATCCGCCACCGGACAACTCGCGACGCAGGCCGATCATCTTTCTGCCTGTGTCGCATTTTTTAAGCTTGAAGAGCAAAACGTAGCAAAACAAGAGTTGGCGCAGCCGCAGGTTGTGCCCGTTGTATCCTGAATGTGATTGAGAAGGCGCTATGACATCATCTCTGCCCTCCGGGCAAACGTCATTATTGTTACAGATGACACAGCGCCTCGCGCTGTCTGACGCGCATTTTCGTCGGATATGTCAATTAATCTACCAGCGTGCGGGGATCGTACTGGCCGACCATAAACGGGACATGGTGTATAACCGCCTGGTCCGCCGCCTGCGAACCCTGGGTCTGGATGACTTTGGTCGCTATCTCAGCATGCTGGAAGCTAACCAGAACAGTGCTGAGTGGCAGGCTTTTATTAATTCTCTGACCACCAACCTGACCGCGTTTTTTCGCGAAGGGCACCATTTTCCGGTGCTGTCAGATCATGCTCGTCGGCGTAGCGGTGAATATCGTGTCTGGAGTGCGGCAGCGTCAACCGGAGAAGAGCCGTACAGCATTGCCATTACGCTCGCCGATACCTTAGGTATGGCGCCGGGTCGCTGGCGTGTTTTTGCCAGCGACATTGATACCGAAGTGCTGGAAAAGGCCAGAAGCGGCATTTACCGTCTTGATGAGCTGAAGACGCTGTCACCCCAGCAGTTGCAGCGTTATTTCATGCGCGGCACCGGACCGCATGAAGGGCTGGTACGCGTCCGGCAGGAGCTGGCGGGGCATGTTGAATTTTCCAGCGTGAATTTACTGGATAAGCAGTACAACGTGCCAGGGCCCTTCGATGCCATATTTTGCCGTAACGTAATGATCTACTTCGATAAAACGACGCAACAGGATATTTTGCACCGTTTTGTTCCACTTCTTAAACCCGATGGGCTGCTATTTGCAGGTCATTCAGAAAACTTTAGCAACCTCGTGCGCGAGTTTAGCCTGCGTGGACAGACCGTGTATGCGCATGCGCCAGGTAAGGATAAAGCATGAGTAAAATCAGGGTGTTGTCGGTTGATGATTCTGCATTGATGCGTCAAATCATGACCGAAATTATTAATAGCCACAGCGATATGGAAATGGTGGCGACGGCACCGGATCCATTGGTCGCCCGGGATTTAATCAAAAAATACAATCCCGACGTCCTGACGCTGGATGTGGAAATGCCGCGCATGGACGGCCTCGACTTTCTTGAGAAGTTGATGCGTCTGCGTCCGATGCCGGTAGTGATGGTTTCTTCGCTGACCGGTAAAGGTTCAGAGGTCACGCTGCGGGCGTTGGAGTTGGGGGCAATTGATTTTGTCACCAAACCACAACTGGGGATCCGTGAAGGGATGCTGGCCTACAGCGAAATGATCGCGGAGAAGATCCGCACCGCGTCGCGGGCAAAACTGGCGGCCCATAAGCCCATGGCTGCACCGACGACCTTGAAGGCAGGGCCGTTACTCAGTTCGGAAAAATTGCTGGTGATTGGCGCCTCAACCGGAGGAACAGAAGCAATTCGCCATGTACTCCAGCCATTGCCGCTTTCAAGTCCGGGTATTCTTATCACCCAGCATATGCCGCCAGGATTTACCCGCTCGTTCGCCGAACGTCTGAACAAACTGTGTCAGATCACGGTGAAAGAAGCAGAAGACGGGGAACGCGTTCTCCCGGGGCATGCGTATATTGCGCCCGGTGACAAACATATGGAACTGGCGCGCAGCGGCGCGAACTACCAAATCAAAATTCATGACGGCCCGCCGGTTAACCGGCACCGGCCTTCAGTGGATGTGCTGTTCCATTCGGTGGCAAAACATGCGGGGCGCAATGCCGTGGGAGTGATCCTGACCGGTATGGGCAACGATGGCGCCGCCGGAATGTTAGCGATGAACCAGGCTGGCGCCTGGACCATTGCGCAAAATGAAGCAAGTTGTGTGGTGTTCGGCATGCCGCGCGAGGCCATCAATATGGGTGGCGTAAGCGAAGTGGTCGATCTTAGCCAGGTAAGCCAGCAAATGTTGGCGAAAATCAGTGCCGGACAGGCAATACGTATTTGAATCAGGAGTCTATTTTTTATGGCGGATAAAGAGCTTAAGTTTTTGGTTGTGGATGACTTTTCCACCATGCGTCGCATCGTGCGTAACCTGCTCAAAGAGCTGGGGTTCAACAATGTTGAAGAAGCGGAAGACGGCGTGGATGCGCTGAATAAGCTGCAGGCTGGGGGATTTGGTTTTGTCATTTCCGACTGGAACATGCCGAACATGGACGGCCTGGAACTGCTGAAAACCATTCGCGCAGATGGCGGAATGTCCTCCCTGCCGGTGCTGATGGTTACGGCAGAAGCGAAAAAAGAAAACATCATTGCGGCAGCACAGGCAGGAGCCAGTGGTTATGTCGTGAAACCGTTTACTGCGGCGACGCTGGAAGAAAAACTCAATAAGATCTTTGAGAAACTGGGCATGTGAGGGTGTGATAATGATGATGCAACCACAAATTAAACCTGCTGACGAACACTCAGCAGGGGACATCATCGCGCGCATCGGCAGTTTGACCCGAATGCTGCGCGACAGCCTGCGCGAACTGGGGCTGGATCAGGCCATTGCCGAAGCGGCGGAAGCGATTCCTGATGCCCGCGATCGTCTCGATTACGTTGTGCAAATGACCGCGCAGGCGGCAGAGCGCGCGCTGAACAGCGTGGAAGCTTCGCAGCCGCACCAGGACGCGATGGAAAAAGGTGCCAAAGACCTGACCAAACGCTGGGATGAATGGTTCGAAAATCCGATCGAGCTGTCTGATGCCCGTGAACTGGTTACCGACACCCGTCAGTTCCTTGGTGACGTGCCTGGACATACCAGCTTTACTAATGCCCAGCTGCTGGACATCATGATGGCGCAGGATTTCCAGGACCTCACTGGTCAGGTCATCAAGCGCATGATGGATGTTATTCAGGAGATTGAACGTCAGTTGCTGATGGTTCTGCTGGAAAACATTCCGGAGCAGGGTACTCGTCCAAAACGCGAAAACGAAAGCTTGCTGAACGGCCCGCAGGTTGACACCTCAAAAGCTGGCGTGGTGGCAAGTCAGGATCAGGTTGACGACCTGCTGGACAGCCTCGGTTTCTGATGAGTATTTGCCGGATGTGGGGCGTGACCTCTCATCCGGCTTACGCGCAATTCTGCTTAAAGCCATAAATCCCGTCTTTTTTACCGCTTACTCTGCCCATTGCCGGATAGCTGTTCTGGCATCATTCTCGCCTATACGTCTATCCAGGGTCTGATGCGTGGCAGAAGAAAGCGACGACGACAAAACAGAAGCCCCCACACCCCACCGACTTGAAAAAGCACGGGAGGAAGGGCAGATCCCCCGATCCAAAGAGCTGACTTCACTGCTTATTTTGCTGGTGGGAGTATGCATTATCTGGATTGGCGGGGAGTCGCTGGCCCGCAGACTGGCTGGCATGCTGTCGGCTGGGCTACGGTTTGACCACAGTATGGTCAATGACCCAAATCTGATCCTCAGCCAAATCATCCTGCTGATTAAAGACGCGATGATTGCGCTGTTGCCGTTGATTACTGGCGTCGTTCTGGTGGCATTGATCTCACCCGTGATGCTTGGTGGCTTGATCTTCAGTGGTAAATCTCTGCAACCCAAGTTCTCTAAGCTGAATCCGCTGCCGGGCATTAAACGCATGTTTTCCGCGCAAACCGGTGCCGAACTACTCAAAGCGATACTGAAGTCCACGTTGGTGGGAAGCGTGGCCGGATTTTATCTTTGGCATAACTGGCCAGCGATGATGCGGCTGATGGCGGAATCTCCGATTACGGCGATGGGCAACGCCCTGGATTTAGTCGGTATGTGCGCGCTGTTGGTGGTGCTGGGCGTCATTCCCATGGTCGGATTCGACGTGTTTTTCCAGATTTATAGCCATGTGAAAAAGTTGCGCATGTCGCGTCAGGATATCCGTGACGAATTTAAGCAAAGCGAAGGCGACCCGCACGTTAAGGGCAAAATACGCCAAATGCAGCGCGCGGCGGCACAGCGTCGCATGATGGCGGATGTACCGAAAGCGGACGTCATTGTGACCAACCCAACGCACTACTCGGTGGCGTTGCAGTATGACGAGAACAAAATGAGTGCGCCGAAAGTTGTTGCCAAAGGCGCGGGGCTGGTGGCGCTGCGTATTCGTGAGATTGGCGCCGAGCATCGTGTTCCAACGTTAGAAGCACCACCGCTGGCGCGTGCATTATATCGCCATGCGGAGATTGGTCAGCAAATACCGGGTCAATTATATGCCGCCGTTGCCGAAGTGCTGGCATGGGTATGGCAGTTAAAACGCTGGCGTCTGGCAGGCGGCAAGCCGCCACCACAACCTGAAAACCTTCCGGTGCCTGACGCACTGGATTTTATGAACGAGAAGAATACTGATGGCTAATCTGGTCGCGATGCTGCGCCTGCCCGGCAACATGAAATCCACGCAATGGCAAATTCTTGCCGGGCCGATCCTCATTCTGCTGATCCTGTCGATGATGGTACTGCCGCTGCCGGCTTTCATCCTCGATCTGCTGTTCACGTTTAACATTGCGCTGTCGATTATGGTGCTGCTGGTCGCGATGTTTACACAGCGCACGCTTGAGTTTGCTGCATTCCCGACGATTTTGCTGTTCACCACATTATTGCGCCTGGCCCTGAACGTCGCGTCGACGCGTATCATTTTGATGGAAGGACATACCGGTGCGGCGGCGGCGGGGAAGGTGGTTGAAGCCTTTGGTCACTTCCTGGTGGGCGGTAACTTTGCCATCGGTATCGTGGTCTTCGTTATTCTCGTCATCATTAACTTTATGGTTATCACCAAAGGCGCAGGTCGTATTGCTGAAGTTGGCGCGCGCTTCGTGCTGGATGGTATGCCCGGCAAGCAGATGGCGATTGATGCCGACTTGAATGCCGGACTGATTGGCGAAGATGAAGCCAAAAAACGACGTTCGGAAGTGACGCAGGAAGCGGACTTCTACGGTTCGATGGACGGTGCGAGTAAATTCGTACGCGGAGATGCCATCGCCGGTATTTTGATCATGGTGATCAACGTCGTCGGCGGCCTGTTGGTCGGGGTGTTACAGCATGGCATGAGCATGGGAAGCGCAGCGGAAAGTTATACCCTGCTGACTATCGGTGACGGCCTGGTCGCGCAGATCCCCGCGCTGGTCATCTCAACAGCGGCGGGTGTTATTGTGACCCGCGTGAGTACCGACCAGGATGTAGGCGAACAGATGGTGACCCAACTGTTCAGTAATCCAAGCGTTATGCTGCTTAGTGCAGCGGTGCTGGGTTTGCTGGGCCTGGTACCTGGTATGCCAAACCTGGTATTTTTGATGTTTACCGCTGCGTTACTGGGTCTGGCCTGGTGGATGCGTGGTCGCGAACTTAAAGCGCCTGCTGAGCCTCAGCCGGTGAAAATGCCGGAAAATAACTCTGTGGTGGAAGCCACCTGGAACGATGTTCAACTGGAGGATTCACTGGGAATGGAGGTGGGTTACCGCCTGATCCCAATGGTGGATTTTCAGCAGGATGGCGAGCTTCTGGGGCGCATTCGCAGTATTCGTAAGAAATTTGCCCAGGATATGGGTTTCCTGCCGCCGGTGGTCCACATCCGCGACAATATGGATCTGCAACCCGCCCGCTATCGCATTCTGATGAAAGGGGTGGAAATCGGCAGCGGGGACGCTTATCCCGGACGTTGGTTGGCCATTAATCCAGGGACGGCGGCAGGTTCGTTGCCGGGTGAGAAAACGGTCGATCCGGCTTTCGGTCTGGACGCTATCTGGATTGAGAGCGCATTGAAGGAACAGGCGCAGATTCAGGGCTTTACGGTGGTTGAAGCGAGTACCGTTGTCGCTACGCATCTGAATCACCTGATTGGTCAGTTTGCCGCGGAGCTGTTCGGGCGCCAGGAAGCGCAACAGCTCCTGGACCGCGTCTCACAGGAGATGCCAAAGCTAACCGAAGATCTGGTCCCTGGGGTTGTGACGCTGACCACACTGCACAAAGTGCTGCAGAACCTACTGGACGAAAAAGTACCGATTCGCGATATGCGCACCATTCTCGAAACGCTGGCTGAACATGCGCCGCTGCAAAACGATCCGCATGAGCTTACTGCGGTAGTCCGTGTTGCGCTGGGGCGCGCCATCACCCAGCAATGGTTCCCGGGTAATGAAGAGGTTCAGGTTATTGGCCTGGATACCCCGCTTGAACGTCTGCTGCTGCAAGCATTACAGGGCGGCGGCGGTCTGGAGCCTGGTCTGGCGGACCGGCTGCTGGCCCAAACCCAGGAAGCGCTCTCCCGCCAGGAAATGTTGGGCGCGCCGCCGGTATTGCTGGTTAATCACGCGTTGCGTCCGTTACTGGCACGCTTTTTACGCCGCAGCATACCGCAGCTGGTGGTGTTATCGAACATGGAGCTTTCCGATAACCGCCATATTCGTATGACGGCGACCATTGGAGGTAAATAATGCGTAACTTACTGTGGTTGTTGGTTTTTCCTTTGGTGGCGCAGGCAGCCGGAGAAGGGGCATGGCAGGCAAGCGGGATGGGGATCACCTTAAACCACCGTGGTCAGTCAGCTTCGTCTGCACCTCTGGTTCCGAGCCAACCAGTCTCGGGTTTGATGACCTTAGTGGCGTGGCGCTATGAGCTTAATGGCCCAACTCCTGCAGGGTTACGTGTGCGTTTATGCTCTCAGTCTCGTTGTGTCGAGCTGGACGGGCAAAGTGGCACCACCAACGGGTTCAATAATGTTCCTGCCATTGAACCTATGCATTTTGTCTGGGAAGTTCCTGGCGGCGGTCGCCTGATCCCCGCCTTACAAGTACAGAGCAATCAGGTGATTGTGAACTATCGTTAACGCCTCTCTTCATTAGGCCAGCAGCAGAAACTGCTGGCTGCTTCGCAATTTTAGCCCTCCGCTTTGATTAAAAAGAAACGCTGTTTTATAAAATTGGTGACATACGTTGCCGGACTCTTTGTGCTGTTGCCATTTCGCGAACATCCCTGGCAGAAACAGAAAGGTTTCACTTGCTGTTAGCTTTTACTGTGACCCTGAAAGGACGCCCAATATCAATGCGAGGATTGCGGGGCCTCCCAATAATGTGCAGGGGTAACGGCAATGAAGACACGTAAAATCGGATTGGTTAACTATTTTGCCTACGGTTCGGGGGATTTTTTAGGCGCAGGCACCACGGCATTAACCGCCGCCTGGCTGCTCTATTTTTACACTACGTTTTGTGGTCTGACGCCTATCGAGGCGACCTTCATTTTTGCCACCGCCAGGGTGCTGGATGCCGTGGTTAGCCCGTTAATGGGTTTTTTAACCGATAACTTTGGTTCCACCTGGCTCGGTAAACGCTTCGGGCGACGTAAGTTTTTTATTCTGTTGGGGATCCCCTGCGTCTTTAGCTACTCGCTGATGTGGGTGGGTGACATGGGATTCTGGTATTACCTGCTGACCTATCTGATTTTTGACGTGGTCTACACCATGATTCTGGTGCCTTATGAAACGCTGGTGCCCGAAATGACCGATGACTTTAAACAGAAAACCAAGTTTTCTGGCGCACGTATTTCGATGGCGCAAATGTCAGCTATTCTGGCCTCGTTCTTACCCGGCGTTCTGCTAACGCTGTTTGGCAAAGATAACCCGGTGTCTTTTTTCTATGCCAGCCTGGTGTTCTCTGTGCTGTGCGCGCTGATGCTGACTTTCGTCTGGTTCTTTACCTGGGAGCGCCCACGTGCTGAGTGGACTGAAGCCGCGCTGCGAGCCGAAGAAGAGAAGAAAAAGCTGACCTTTAGCCAAAGCATGAACCGCCTGTTCGTTGAACTGAGCTCAACACTGCGCATCCGTATCTTCCGTCAGCATCTAGGAATGTATCTCGGCGGCTATATAGCGCAGGACGTTTTTAACGCCGTCTTTACCTACTATGTGGTGTTTGTGCTGATGCAGGAAGCCTCGATGGCGTCAAACCTGCTGGGAACGATGGCTATCTTCCAGTTTATTGCCGTTATCGCCATGATCCCATTGTGTATCCGCTTTGGACCCGCGCCATCATACCGGATGGTCGTTGTCCTGTTTGGCGCGAGTTCTCTCTCTTATGCGCTGCTTTATTATGCCGGGTTAAGCGATGTTTATTCTCTGTTGCTGCTGGTCTCTGCCATTGCGGGCCTGGGACGCGGAGGGATCAATTATGTTCCCTGGAATACCTATACCTATATTGCCGATGTTGATGAAGTGATTACCGGCCAGCGCCGGGAAGGAATTTTCGCTGGCATCATGACGTTAACGCGTAAGGCGTCGCAGGCGGGAGCGGTGATGCTGGTAGGGATTGTCATGCAGATGTCCGGTTTTGTCTCCGGTCACAACGTACAACCCGCGGCGGTCAGCCATACCATTCTGTTAATTCTGAGCTGCGGTACGCTAATTGTTCTGGCGCTGGGTTTCCTGGTTTCCCTGCGCTTCAAACTGAACCTGCAAACCCACAGCACCCTACGTGAAGAGACCGCAAAAATGCGTGAGTCCGGGCGGCCTGTGCTGGAAGGACTTTCCGCTGAGGGACGCGCCACCGTAGAGATGCTGTCCGGCATGCCATATGAATCACTTTGGGGTAACAACAATATTGGTTACCTGAATCGTAATAAACCAGCGGCACCGAAACTGGAAAAGGGCGCCGCATTGAATTCGACATTGACAGAGGTGAAGTAAATGATTGTTTACCCGGTTAAATACAGCCCATTGTTGCGCCAACCAGACCATTTTATTGCCAGGGATGAATTAAAAGCGTTGATCAAAAAGGTGACGCATAACCTGGTCAATATTCATGACGAGACCGGCGAGTTCTTGCTACGTCTGGACGATGGACGCGTTATTGATACCAAAGGTTGGGCGGGATGGGAGTGGACGCACGGCGTCGGCTTGTATGGGATGTATCAGTATTATCAGCAAACCGGCGATGAAACGATGCGCGATATCATCGACAGCTGGTTTGCCGATCGTTTTGCCGAAGGTGCAACCACCAAAAACGTCAACACGATGGCACCGTTTTTAACGTTGGCATATCGCTATGAAGAGACGCGTAACCCCGCGTATCTGCCGTGGCTCGACAGCTGGGCGGAGTGGGCAATGCATGAGATGCCGCGTACCAGATTCGGCGGTATGCAGCACATTACGCTGGCGGAAGAGAATCACCAGCAAATGTGGGATGACACGCTGATGATGACGGTTTTGCCACTGGCGAAAATCGGCAAGTTGCTCAACCGTCCAGAATATATTGAAGAAGCAACCTATCAGTTCCTGCTGCATGTGCAGAACCTGATGGATAAAGAGACGGGGCTGTGGTTCCACAGCTGGAGTTATGAAGGACAGCATAATTTTGCCAACGCTCGCTGGGCGCGTGGCAACAGCTGGTTAACTATCGTGATCCCGGACTTCCTCGAACTGCTCGATTTACCAGAAAAAAGTGCCGTTCGCCGCTATCTGGTGCAGGTTCTGCACGCGCAAATCGCGTCGCTGGCTACGTGCCAGGATGAAAGTGGATTGTGGCACACGCTGCTGGACGATCCGCAGTCATATCTGGAAGCGTCAGCCACCGCCGGATTTGCGTATGGGATCCTCAAAGCGGTACGTAAACGCTATGTCGGCCACGAGTATGCTGCGGTGGCCGAAAAAGCTATCAGAGGCATTGTGCAACATATCTCACCAGAAGGAGAATTGTTACACACCTCGTTTGGTACCGGAATGGGGCACAATCTCGATTTTTACCGCAATATCCCGCGAACCTCCATGCCATATGGACAGGCAATGGCGATACTGTGCCTTACCGAATACTTGCGTAAGTATTTTTGAACTCGTTGGCAGATGGAGCCGCCGCTAACGGACCTGATTGTTGGGGCGCCTCTGTTTGCGCGGCATTATCCTGCGGCGCAAACAGATGATCCATGATTTGCCGCATGACCGGCGCGGCGGTTACGCCGTCGCTACCGCCATTTTCGAGGATTAATGCCACGGCGACTTTCGGGTTCTTATAGGGCGCAAACGCGGTATAAAACACATGGTCGCGCAAACGGACCGGAATCATTTTCGCATTGTAGGTCTGATTTTCTTTCAGGCTGAAGACCTGTGATGTGCCACTTTTCGCCGCAATGCCGTAAGGTGCGGTGTGAAAGAACTTATACCCGGTGCCGTTTGGTTCATTTGCCATGCCGAACATCGCCTGACGCACCAGCCCCCAGTAGGGTGACGATGCAGAGGCGATTTGCGACGGTGCTTCAGGAGCCTGGTACGGTGTGTGGGTTTTGCCGCTTTCTTCATCAAGTAGCAGGTGAGGGGCGATGACTTTGCCGTTGTTAATCAGTGCTACCATAGCCTTTACCATCTGGATTGGCGTGGCAATCCAGTAGCCCTGGCCGATACCGACAGAAATGGTATCCCCTTGATACCATGCTTTTTTATGTACTTTCTGCTTCCATTCGCGGCTCGGGAGCAGGCCGTTATACTCCTCATCAAGATCGATACCGGTCGGTTTACCGTAACCAAACTGGCTGAGCATGCTGTTAATCCGGTCGATCCCCATCATATACGCCACCTGATAGAAGAAGGTATCGGCGGATTCTTCAATCGCTTTGGTGACGTCCAGCATACCGTGACCGGTTTTTTTCCAGTCACGATAATGCCGCTCGGTGCCGGGGAGCGTCCAGGTGGGGGCACCGAAGAAACTGGTCTGCGGGGTGATGACTCCGTCCAGTAAAGCAGACATCGCCATGTAAGGTTTGACCGTGGAGGCGGGAGGATACAGCCCCTGCGTGACGCGGTTGATTAAAGGCAGGTCTTTATCCTGCAGCAGCTTGTTATAGTCCTGATAGCTGATGCCTTTGACAAACGGATTGGGGTCATAGCTGGGGTTTGAGACCATCGCCAGCACGGAACCGTCGTGCGGATCTTCCACCAGTACTGCCGCACGCTGGCCCGCCAGCAGACTCTCAATGTATTGCTGTAAATGTAAATCCAGCGTCAGATGGATATCTTTTCCGGCAACGGGCGGCACATCCTTGATCAAGCGGACGATGCGTCCGTGGTTATCGACTTCCACCTCCTGATAACCGGTTTTTCCATGCAGTTCGTTTTCGTAATAGTGCTCAATACCCTGCTTGCCGATGTTGTGATCGGCGGCGTAGTTTTCTGCCAGACCTTTTTTATCCAGTGCTTTCAGATCGTTGTCGTTGATTTTTGAAACATAGCCAAGGACATGCGCCAGTGCGGCGCCATAGGGATACTGGCGGTCTTCATAGCTATTGATATTGACGCCACTGAAATGAAACTGGTTAACCGAGAAACGGGCGATTTCTACATCGGTCAGCGCATTTTTTAGCACTACCGGGCGATAACGGCTGCTGGATTTTAGCTCATGGCGGAACTGGTCAATGTCATCCGGGGTAAGGTCAACGATCGGCGTTAACTGCCTGATTAGGGCATCCATATCGCTGATTTTATAAGGTGTAACGGATATGTCGTACCAGGTCACGTTGCGCACCAGCGGGATGCCGTTGCGATCGTAAATCATGCCTCGCGTTGGGGCGACTGGCAGCATTTTGATGTCGTTTGCATCCGACCGGGTGGTGTAATACTGGTGCTGACGGATTTGTAGGTTGTAGAGATTGTAAATCAGGATGCCAAAACAGATGACCACCACGCCAAAGGCCACTATTACACGCCGCTGGAAGAGTTTTTCTTCCGCCTCAAAATCTCTGAATGTCATTGACCCGTACCCGATTAATTCGCCGCCTAATGATACGGAGGCTCAAACGGGATGACAGGCCAAATATGTTCCATATCTCTACGGAAATGTGTCATTCCTTGTGAGTTGTTACAGATAGCCTGTTACGGAAATAAAAAAGGCCTGAGTCCGCGTTACAGACTCAGGCCTCAATCCTTGCGAACTTACATGCGCTCTACGGTTTCGATACCCAGCGTATCCAGACCCAGCTTCAGGGTTTTCGCCGTCAACTGCGCCAGCTTCAAACGGCTGTTACGAATCTCTTCGTTCTCAGCGCTGAGGATAGGGCAATGCTCGTAGAAGCCGGAGAACAGACCCGCTACGTCGTACAGGTAGGCACACATCACGTGCGGAGTACCTTCACGGGCAACGACGGTGAGCGTTTCTTCAAACTGCAGAAGACGCGCAGCCAGTTGGGCCTCGCGCTCTTCACGGATAATGACCTGCGCATTTGCCAGCGCGTTCTCGTCGATATCCGCTTTACGGAACACGGACAGTACGCGGGTGTAGGCATACTGCATGTACGGCGCGGTGTTGCCTTCGAACGCCAGCATATTGTCCCAGTCGAAGATGTAGTCAGTGGTACGGTTTTTGGACAAGTCCGCATATTTCACCGCGCCGATACCGACCGCATTCGCCAGCTTTTCCAGCTCATCGGCAGGCATATCCGGGTTCTTCTCAGCCACCAGACGACGAGCGCGTTCCAGCGCTTCATCCAGCAGATCGGCCAGTTTAACCGTACCGCCCGCGCGGGTTTTGAACGGCTTACCGTCTTTACCCAGCATCATACCGAACATGTGGTGTTCCAGCGGCACGGAATCCGGCACATAGCCGGCTTTACGGACGATGGTCCAGGCCTGCATTAAGTGCTGATGCTGACGGGAATCGATGTAATAGAGAACGCGGTCGGCATGCAGCGTTTCGTAACGATATTTGGCGCAGGCGATGTCGGTGGTGGTGTAGAGATAGCCGCCATCTTTTTTCTGAATGATAACGCCCATCGGTTCGCCTTCCTTGTTCTTATACTCATCAAGGAATACGACGGTAGCGCCTTCACTCTCAACGGCCAGGCCCTTAGCTTTCAGATCGGCCACGATACCTGGCAGCATCGGGTTGTACAGGCTTTCACCCATGACGTCGTCACGGGTCAGCGTGACGTTCAGGCGATCGTAAGTTAACTGGTTCTGCGACATGGTAATGTCGACCAGTTTGCGCCACATCTCACGGAAATATTCGTCGCCGCCTTGCAGTTTAACAACATAGCTACGGGCGCGTTCTGCGAAGGCTTCATCTTCGTCGTAATGCTTTTTCGCGTCACGGTAGAAACCTTCAAGGTCAGCCAGCGCCATCTCTCCGGCGTTTTCTTGCTGCTGTTTTTCCAGCCATGCGATCAGCATACCGAACTGAGTACCCCAGTCGCCGACGTGATTAGCACGAATAACATTGTGGCCGAGGAACTCCAGCGTACGCACCGCAGCGTCACCGATGATGGTGGAACGCAGGTGACCCACGTGCATCTCTTTCGCCACGTTAGGCGCGGAGTAGTCAACAACAACGGTTTGTTTAGCCGGTTGAGTTACGCCCAGACGATCGGAGGCCAGCGCCTGCTGAACATGCTGCGCCAGAAATGCCGGATCGAGAAAAATATTGATAAAGCCCGGGCCAGCAATTTCAACCTTGCTGGCAATCCCGTTGAGATCCAGATGAGTCAGCACCTGCTCAGCCAGTTGTCGCGGCGCCATACCCAGTTTTTTAGCGACAGCCATCATGCCGTTGGCCTGATAGTCACCGAACTGTATTTTTGCTGACTGACGAACCTGCGGTTCGCAATCTGCAGGCGCGCCTGCAGCAATCATGGCCTGACTGACTTTTTCTGAGAGAAGAGCCTGAATATTCACCGGAATACCTTACATTTATGAAGCGGGATAAAATTCACCGCGCCAGTTTAAGAATTTAGGGCGGGAGTATACTGCAAATGCCCGTTGTCGTCAGCATCGCGAGTACTGTGCGCTGTCGGAAATGAAAGCAACGCAATTACGTATAATTATGCATATTGCGTTCGAAAAAAACAGCGGTTGGATGGCGCAGCGCAACAGAGTAAATTAGCGGCTTTGAACATAGATATGAGCTTTTATTATGGCGAACTGGCAAACAGTTGCAGAACTGCATGATATTTCCGCAGATTTACCGCATTTCGCGCAGGCGTTAACGGAACTTTCCACCCGTCTTGGTCTGGATGTCACACCGCTTGAAGCCGATCACATTTCTTTGCGTTGTCATCAAAATACTACCGCAGAGCGCTGGCGTCGTGGATTTGAGCAGTGCGGTGAATTATTGTCAGAGAACATCATCAATGGCAGACCCATTTGCCTGTTCAAACTCCATGAGCCGGTTTGCGTCCTGCACTGGACATTTTCTATCGTAGAGCTGCCGTGGCCGGGAGAAAAGCGTTATCCACATGAAGGTTGGGAACATATTGAGATTGTCCTGCCGGGAGATGCGGAGACGCTGAATGCGCGAGCGTTGGCGCTGCTTTCCGATCAAGGCCTGAGTCAGCCGGGCATCTTTGTGAAAACCAGCTCACCGAAAGGAGAGCGGGAGCGTTTACCGAATCCTACGCTGGCGGTCAGCGATGGCAGTGTGACGATAAAGTTTCATCCGTGGTCGATTGAAACCATTGTGGCAAGTGAGCGACAGGAGTGAACATGGCCTTACTGGAAGTTTGCTGTTACAGCATGGAATGCGCGCTTACGGCGCAGCAAAACGGCGCGCATCGCATTGAGCTTTGCGCGGCGCCCAAAGAAGGGGGCTTAACGCCGTCACTGGGCGTATTGCGTTCGGTTCGCCAGCATGTGGCTATTCCCGTCAACCCCATTATCCGCCCACGTGGAGGGGATTTTTGTTATACCGACGGTGAATTCGCGGCAATGCTGGATGATATTGCGATGGTCAGAGAACTGGGATTTCCAGGGCTGGTGACCGGTATTTTAGATGTGGATGGCAATGTCGATATGCCGCGCATGGAAAAAATAATGGCTGCTGCCGGTCCGCTGAATGTTACTTTTCATCGGGCGTTTGATATGTGCGCTAACCCACTCAATGCGTTACAAAAATTATCTGAATTGGGCATCGCCAGGGTACTGACTTCCGGGCAAAAATCAGATGCAGTGCAAGGTTTAACAAAAATAATGGAACTTATTGCGCTGGCGGGTGCTCCAATCATTATGGCCGGAGCGGGGGTTCGCGCCTCGAATTTGTCCCTGTTCCTGGATGCTGGAGTGCAGGAAGTCCATAGTTCTGCCGGAGTATGGCTGGCTTCCCCAATGCGTTATCGCAATTCGGGGTTGTCAATGTCTTCGGATACGCAGGCGGATGAGTATTCTCGCTATGCGGTAGACGGAGCGGCGGTTGCTGAAATGAAAGCAATCATGGCACGCCATCAGGCCAGCTGATTTTTACCGTTGCATCATGTCGCCCAATATGATGCTTGCTCGTACCAGGCCCCTGCAATTTCAACAGGGGCCTTTTTTTCTCCTTCATATTTCAGGCCGCAGCAGCGTTGGCCGCCTCGCGCACCCCGGTCACGTAGTTATCTACGCTCCCGGGGATTTGCTGCGTTGCCGCCATGCTGCAACTTGAACTATTTTGGAGAAACGGTGCTATACGTAACGGTCATTCGGCAATCCATTACGGTTTACGCGCAATCAATACCGCACGTAATGGGGCGGGGTAGCCTTCTACCGTTTTACTGTGGTCGTTCGGGTCGAGGAAATCGGCCAGCGATTCGGTTATCATCCACTCGGTGCGACGCTGCTCTTCGGTAGTGGTGACGCAGACATCGGCGATGCGTACATCAACAAATCCGCATTTTTCCAGCCAGTTTTTTAGCGCCAACGCAGACGGGATAAAATAGACGTTACGCATCTGCGCGTAGCGGTCACCCGGCACCAGTACGGTATTTTCATCACCCTCGACTACCAGCGTTTCCAGTACCAGTTCACCCTCTTTAACCAACTGATCTTTCAACTGCCACAGGT
This sequence comes from Citrobacter sp. wls706, assembly GCF_005281305.1. Taxonomy (NCBI): domain Bacteria; kingdom Pseudomonadati; phylum Pseudomonadota; class Gammaproteobacteria; order Enterobacterales; family Enterobacteriaceae; genus Citrobacter; species Citrobacter sp. wls706. Next base: position 167,737 of record NZ_SZXG01000030.1, read on the forward strand.
GTTCCAGCGGGGAACGTCGATGATACAGCACGCCCATGGAAAACACGGTATCAAAGGCGTTGAGCGCCGGAAGCTGTTCAATACCCAGCGGCAGCAGATGCGCACGCTGATCGTTGCCCAGCAGTTTACGCACCGCTTCAAACTGGCACAGGAACAATTGCGTAGGATCGATGCCAACCGCCAGGTGCGCCCCCGCGCCAATCATACGCCACATGTGATATCCGCTGCCGCAGCCGACATCGAGAATGGTACGCCCGGTAAGATCCGATAAATGCGGCAGGACGCGATCCCATTTCCAGTCTGAGCGCCATTCGGTATCGATATTGACGCCGTACAGCGAGTATGGCCCTTTCCGCCATGGCATCAGGTTCCGCATCAGAGTGTCGATGCGTTTGAGTTGACCGTCGCTGAGCGGTTGCTCGCTTTCTGCGGTGACGCTATGCAGTAAGTCCAGACGATACGGCGTTAACTCTGGCAAAAACTCCACCGCATTCGACCACTGCTTAAATAAGCCATGCTGATCGCGCTGCCAGGCAGCGATTTGCGCCGGAAGCGTTTCCAGCCAATGGGAAAGGTGATTTTTGGCAATCAGTTGATAAAAGTTACCAAAGTCGATCATGCGCTGACCTCAGCTTTCAGCGCCACCAGGGAACCAAAGTTGAAGCACTGGAACCACAATTCGCTGTGCTCAAAACCAGCCTGATGCAGGCGCGCTTTGTGTGTTTCTACGGAGTCGGTCAACATCACGTTCTCCAGCATGCTGCGCTTCTGGCTGATTTCCAGTTCGCTATAGCCGTTTGCGCGTTTGAAGTCGTGGTGCATGTTGAACAGCAGCTCGCCAACTTGAGCGTCTTCGAAACTGAATTTTTCCGACAGCACCAGCGCGCCACCGGGATTCAGTCCCTGATAAATCTTATCCAACAATGCCTGGCGCTCAGCTGGCTCAAGGAACTGCAGGGTAAAATTCAGCACCACCATCGAGGCGTTTTCGAGAGTAATGTCGCGAATATCGCCTTCGATGACTTCAACCGGAGTAGGGGCCTTATAAGCGTCAATATGGCGACGGCAGCGCTCCACCATCGCCGGGGAATTATCAATGGCAATAATTTTGCAATTCTCGTGATGAATATTGCGACGCACTGAGAGCGTCGCCGCGCCCAGAGAGCAGCCGAGATCGTAGACCTGCGTGTTGGGTTGGACGAAACGTTCGGCCAGCATGCCAATCATCGAAATGATATTGGAGTAGCCGGGAACGGAACGCTGGATCATATCCGGGAAGACTTCAGCTACCCGTTCATCAAAGGTCCAGTCACCCAGACTGGCGATAGGCGCAGAAAAAAGCGTGTCGCGGTGAGACATAACGTAAAAATCCGGGAAAAATAAAGTGGCGTATTGTGCGCTAATGCAGGGAGAAAACCAACTCCCAGGGCATATACCAAAGATTCGCCAGCACCATTAGCAACAGCGAACACCAGGTCGCGCTCATGCCTGAACGCCGCCAGCGGAAAAGCCGGTGGTGGAATCCGTAATAATGCATCAGTCGTCCGGCAATCAACATCAGTCCGCAAATATGCACCATCCACGTTTCTGCGCCGTTCATTTCCATAAATAACAACAGCACTAACGCGACAGGAATATACTCCACCGCATTACCATGAATACGGATAGCGCTTTGCAGTTCGCTAAAACCACCGTCACCATAAGCAACGCGGTACTGCATACGCAGGCGAACGACGTCAAATGAGAACTTTATTAACAATAACGCACCCAATACGGCATAAAGCGCGCTTACCATACAAACTCCCTTTAAAATGGCAGATGGCACTGTCTATGATAGGTGGCAATTTCAGAAAAGAGAAGATTGCTGTGGAATAGACGGTGCTGATCCGATCTCTGGCAGGGCGTTACGTAAATCCGCCCATAACGTGTCTACAAGCTCCGGGGCCTGCGCGATATCCGGCGTATGCAAAAATAAATACGGTGTGGTGGACTGTTGCCACAGCGCCAGTTTGGTTAACCAAACTGCAAATAACTGCCGGTTTTGTGCCATATCATCGCTACCGATAAAACGCACCATCGGATGATTGGCCGTTACCACTACATGAACCGGAACCTTCGGTTTTTTACGTTGTGCTTCGCGTATCGCTTCAGTATGCGGGATGGCGGCATGCACCGGGCGACTGTCCAGGATAACCCTATTTACACCTCGCTCATGCAGGCCGCGGTTCAGTTGCTGCTCGGCTTCGCCTTTGGCAAAGAAATCCGGATGGCGAACTTCGACACCGTAGGTAAAGGATTTGGGGAGCGCGTCGAGAAACGGCCACAGAGCAGACAGGTCGCGTGGGGCGAAGGTGGCGGGTAATTGCAACCAGTATTGCCCGATGCGCGCTTCCAGCGGTGACATGCGCGTGAAAAATTCCTGTACCAAATCATCACAGTTACGCAACGCGGCCTGATGTGAAATAGTGGCCGGAAACTTAAAACAAAATCGAAACGCATCGGTGGTTTGTGCATGCCAGCGGGTGACAATCTCGGCTTTTGGCAGCGCATACAGCGTGGTGTTGCCCTCAACGCAGTTAAAGTGGCGGGCATACTCTTCCAGGCTGGTGATCCCAAGTCGCACCCATTTCGGGTGCGACCACTGGGGTAAGCCGATATAGATCATAACGCTTGCAGGATCTCGTCCACGCTGCGAACGCGCGCAATACGTGGGAAAATGTGTGTCATGCTGCCCTGATGCTGATCAGCACTGGCGGCGCTACAGGCATCTTCCGCAACGATCAGATTAAAACCTAGCTCCCACGCGTTTCGTGCGGTGGATTCCACGCCAATATTCGTGGAGATGCCACACAGAACGATGGTATTGATACCCCGGCGGCGCAACTGTAGCTCGAGATCGGTACCGTAGAACGCTCCCCACTGACGCTTGGTGACTTCCAGATCGCTGGCGCATTTGCCCAAAGCTTGCGGATAATCCCACCAGTTGTCGGGTAACGCTTTGGCCGGGGCCTGGGCATCAACCGGTTGTTTCAGCGCTTCGGCGTAATCGTCAGACCAGCCAACGCGTACCATTACTACTGGAGAACCCTTAGCACGAAATTTTTCCGCCAACCGTGCGGCGCGGGTAACCACATCGTGTGCCGTATGTGGTCCGCCAGCGAAAGGCAGGATCCCTTCCTGTAAGTCAATAACGACAAGGGCGGTTGTTTTTGCGTTCAGTTCCAGCATGGTCACTCCAGTAAAAAATAAGAATTCCGTTACACCTTAATCGCGAATCAGTGTGAAAGGGACGACAATTTTTGTTATTTTTTGTGAGATTACGCAATGCCCGTCGAGGAAACAGGCGTACAGTCAGTACCGGACTTATCGTGCGGCAGAATTTCCAGTATAATAGCCGCCTTTTTTCATTCAGTTGTGACATTCAGCTAAAGCTGCGACTTCGTCATCTGCGAGACAGGTGACAATCCGCCTGCGGCAAAGTTAAGGGATATCTCATGCGTACAGAATATTGCGGGCAGCTACGTCTGTCCCACGAGGGGCAGCAGGTGACTCTGTGTGGTTGGGTCAACCGTCGTCGTGATCTTGGTAGCCTGATCTTTATCGATATGCGCGACCGCGAAGGTATCGTGCAGGTATTTTTCGATCCGGACCGTGCGGACGCGTTAAAGCTGGCCTCCGAACTGCGTAATGAGTTCTGCATCCAGGTTACGGGCACCGTGCGTGCGCGTGATGCGAAAAACGTCAATGCCGATATGGCGACTGGCGAAATTGAAGTACTGGCGTCCGATCTGACCATCATCAACCGCTCAGACTCACTGCCGCTGGACTCTAACCACGTCAATACCGAAGAAGCGCGTCTGAAGTATCGTTATCTGGATCTGCGTCGTCCTGAAATGGCGCAGCGCCTGAAAACACGCGCCAAAATTACCAGCCTGGTTCGTCGTTTTATGGACGATCACGGCTTCCTCGACATCGAAACCCCGATGTTGACCAAAGCGACGCCGGAAGGCGCGCGCGACTATCTGGTGCCTTCCCGCGTTCATAAAGGCAAGTTTTACGCGCTGCCGCAGTCTCCTCAGCTGTTCAAACAGCTGCTGATGATGTCTGGCTTTGACCGCTACTATCAGATCGTAAAATGCTTCCGCGATGAAGACTTACGTGCTGACCGTCAGCCTGAATTTACCCAGATCGATGTGGAGACATCCTTCATGACTGCGCCGCAGGTGCGAGAAGTGATGGAAGCGTTAGTGCGTAATCTGTGGCTGGAAGTGAAAGGTGTGGATCTCGGTGATTTCCCGATCATGACCTTTGCCGAGGCTGAGCGCCGTTACGGCTCCGATAAACCAGACCTGCGTAACCCAATGGAGCTGGTTGACGTCGCCGATCTGGTAAAAGACGTTGAGTTCGCGGTGTTCTCTGGTCCGGCGAACGATCCGAAAGGCCGTGTCGCAGCCCTGCGCGTACCGGGCGGTGCGAGCTTAAGCCGTAAGCAGATCGATGATTACGGTAACTTTATTAAGATCTACGGCGCGAAAGGCCTGGCTTACATCAAAGTCACCGAGCGCGCGAAAGGTCTGGAAGGTATCACCAGCCCGGTGGCTAAGTTCCTGAACGCAGAAATCGTGGAAGCGATTCTGGCGCGTACCGGTGCGCAAGACGGCGACATGATTTTCTTCGGTGCCGACAACAAGAAAGTGGTTGCCGACGCGATGGGCGCGCTGCGTCTGAAACTGGGTAAAGATCTGAGCATTACCGACGAGTCGAAATGGGCGCCGCTGTGGGTCATCGACTTCCCGATGTTTGAAGACGATGGTGAAGGCGGTCTGACCGCGATGCACCACCCGTTCACCTCGCCGAAAGACATGACCGCTGCTGAGCTGAAAGCTGCGCCGGAAGATGCGGTTGCCAACGCTTACGATATGGTTATCAACGGCTATGAAGTAGGTGGTGGTTCCGTCCGTATTCACAACGGTGATATGCAGCAGACCGTATTCGGTATTCTGGGCATTAACGAGCAAGAGCAGCGCGAGAAATTCGGCTTCCTGCTGGATGCGCTAAAATATGGTACACCGCCGCATGCGGGCCTGGCATTTGGTCTGGATCGTCTGACCATGTTGCTGACGGGTACTGATAACATTCGAGACGTTATTGCCTTCCCGAAAACGACGGCAGCCGCGTGTCTGATGACTGAAGCGCCAAGTTTCGCTAACGAAGCTGCGCTGGCGGAACTGAGCATTCAGGTTGTGAAGAAGGCCGAGAATAACTGATATGAAGTACAAACAGCCTGTCTCGGTGTTGGTCGTGATTTATGCAAAGGACACCGGGAGAGTGCTGATGTTACAGCGACGCGACGATCCTGACTTCTGGCAGTCGGTCACCGGCAGCCTGGAAGAGGGTGAAACCGCGTCGCAGGCCGCCATGCGCGAAGTAAAGGAAGAGGTCGCCATTGATGTTGCGACTGAGCAACTGACCTTAATTGACTGTCAGCGCACGGTGGAGTTTGAGATTTTTCGCCATTTACGTCATCGCTATGCGCCGGGAATTGAGCGTAATACTGAATCCTGGTTTTGCCTGGCTCTTCCCTCAGAACGAGAGATCGTGTTCACCGAACATCTGACCTATCGTTGGGTTAATGCGGTTGAAGCCGCCCAGTTAACCAAGTCGTGGAGTAATCGGCAGGCGATTGAAGAATTTGTGATTAACGTCGCCTGAGAAGGCGCGCTTTTTGGAGATATTATTTATGGCAGGTCATAGTAAATGGGCCAACACCAGACATCGTAAAGCCGCTCAGGATGCTAAACGCGGTAAAATTTTTACCAAAATCATTCGCGAGCTGGTAACGGCGGCTAAACTGGGCGGTGGCGATCCGGATGCTAACCCGCGTCTGCGCGCGGCGGTGGATAAAGCGCTGTCCAACAACATGACCCGTGACACCCTGAACCGTGCCATCGCGCGTGGCGTGGGCGGTGATGAAGACTCGAACATGGAAACCATCATCTATGAAGGTTACGGTCCTGGCGGCACCGCCGTGATGATTGAATGCCTGTCTGACAACCGTAACCGTACCGTGGCTGAAGTGCGTCATGCGTTCAGCAAAACCGGCGGTAATCTGGGCACCGACGGCTCCGTGGCTTACCTGTTCAGCAAAAAAGGCGTGATCTCTTTTGAGAAAGGCGATGAAGACACCATCATGGAAGCAGCTCTGGAAGCTGGCGCGGAAGATGTTGTGACCTATGATGATGGCGCGATTGATGTTTACACTGCCTGGGAAGAGATGGGCAAAGTGCGTGACGCGCTGGAAGCGGCTGGCCTGAAAGCAGACAGCGCTGAAGTGACGATGATCCCATCCACTAAAGCGGACATGGATGCTGAAACGGCACCGAAACTGATGCGTCTGATCGATATGCTGGAAGACTGCGACGACGTACAGGAAGTTTACCACAACGGTGAAATCTCCGATGAGGTCGCTGCGACCTTAGAATGATGTGGTTAAGCCATAAAGTAACAGGAGATGCGTGATGTCTATTATTCTCGGCATTGACCCGGGGTCACGCATTACCGGTTATGGCGTAATCCGTCAGGTCGGCAGGCAACTGACCTACCTCGGCAGCGGCTGTATTCGCACCAAAGTCGACGATCTTCCGTCACGTTTGAAGCTAATTTATGCGGGCGTGACGGAGATCATCACCCAGTTCCAGCCGGACTATTTTGCCATTGAGCAGGTTTTTATGGCGAAGAATGCCGACTCGGCGCTAAAGCTGGGGCAGGCGCGCGGCGTGGCAATCGTTGCGGCGACCAATCAGGAACTTCCGGTCTTTGAATACGCGGCCCGCCAGGTAAAACAGACCGTGGTTGGTATCGGTAGTGCGGAAAAAAGCCAGGTACAGCACATGGTGCGTACGCTGCTGAAGCTGCCCGCCAACCCGCAGGCGGACGCCGCGGATGCGTTGGCGATTGCCATTACCCACTGCCATGTCAGTCAGAATGCCATGCAAATGAGCGAGTCGAGGCTGAATCTGGCGCGAGGTCGGTTACGTTAGTGACAAATGAGGCTGGATATCTATCCAGCCTTTTTTTATGATAGCGCATTACCTTTTAGCCCTTAACGCAGGAGCGTCACGTGATAGGCAGACTCAGAGGCATCATTCTTGAAAAACAACCCCCGCTGGTCCTTCTGGAAACCGGCGGCGTCGGCTATGAAGTGCATATGCCCATGACCTGTTTTTACGAGCTGCCGGAAGCCGGACAGGAAGCGATTATCTTCACCCATTTTGTAGTTCGTGAAGACGCGCAGTTGCTGTATGGCTTCAACAACAAGCAAGAACGCACGCTATTTAAAGAGTTAATTAAAACCAACGGCGTAGGCCCGAAGCTGGCACTGGCGATCCTTTCCGGTATGTCTGCCCAGCAGTTCGTGAATGCCGTTGAACGTGAAGAGCTTGGCGCGCTGGTGAAGCTACCTGGTATTGGAAAGAAAACTGCCGAGCGTTTGATTGTTGAAATGAAGGACCGCTTTAAAGGTCTGCATGGTGATCTCTTCACCCCGGCGGCAGATCTCGTCCTTACCTCTCCGGCAAGTCCGGCAACGGAGGACGCCGAGCAGGAAGCGGTTGCTGCGTTGGTGGCGTTAGGCTATAAACCACAGGAAGCCAGCCGCATGGTGAGCAAAATTGCCCGCCCTGATGCCAGCAGTGAAACCCTGATTCGTGAAGCGCTTCGCGCGGCATTGTGAGGTAAAGGATGATTGAAGCAGATCGCCTGATTTCGGCTGTCAGCACGACACCTGAAGACCTGGTGGATCGTGCGATCCGCCCTAAATTGCTGGAAGAGTATATTGGCCAGCCTCAGGTACGCTCGCAAATGGAGATTTTTATCCAGGCGGCTAAGCTGCGTGGTGATGCCCTCGATCACCTGCTGATTTTCGGCCCTCCTGGCCTCGGTAAAACCACGCTTGCCAATATTGTTGCCAATGAAATGGGCGTCAACCTGCGTACCACATCCGGACCGGTACTGGAGAAAGCGGGCGATCTGGCGGCTATGCTCACTAACCTTGAACCCCACGATGTGCTGTTTATCGATGAGATCCATCGCCTGTCACCGGTGGTGGAAGAGGTGCTGTATCCGGCGATGGAAGATTATCAGCTGGATATCATGATTGGCGAAGGGCCTGCTGCACGTTCAATTAAGATCGATCTGCCACCGTTTACCCTGATTGGGGCGACGACGCGCGCCGGGTCGTTAACGTCCCCGCTGCGTGATCGCTTTGGTATTGTGCAGCGCCTGGAGTTCTATCAGGTTGCCGATCTGCAGCACATTGTCGGACGTAGCGCCCGCTTCATGGGACTTGAAATGAGCGATGAAGGGGCGTTGGAAGTGGCGCGTCGCGCCCGCGGTACGCCGCGTATCGCCAACCGTTTATTACGCCGGGTACGTGATTTTGCCGAGGTGAAGCATGACGGCACCATTTCGGCGGATATCGCCGCTCAGGCGCTGGATATGCTCAACGTCGACGCGGAAGGCTTCGATTATATGGACCGCAAGCTGCTGCTGGCGGTGATCGATAAATTCTTCGGTGGACCGGTCGGCCTGGATAACCTGGCAGCGGCAATCGGGGAAGAACGTGAAACCATTGAGGATGTGCTGGAGCCGTATCTGATTCAGCAAGGTTTTCTGCAACGTACGCCGCGCGGAAGAATGGCAACGGTGCGCGCCTGGAACCATTTCGGGATCACGCCGCCAGAGATGCCTTAACGCCTGAAGTCGCTACATTCATCAGGCCTGGGCGATTTTGTAGGCCCGGTAAGCGCAATGCCACCGGGCAACACACGTTTAGCTTGCCTGCTTTTTCATCATACTGAAGATAAACAGCAGCGCGGCACACAGCACAACGGATGGCCCTGCTGGGGTATCATAAAAGGCTGAGAAGGTCAGACCCCCTGTAACCGCTATCATACCCACACCAACGGCGACGCCGGCCATCTGTTCCGGCGTACGGGCGAAACGACGGGCGGTTGCCGCAGGGATGATCAGCAGCGAGGTGATAATCAGCGCCCCGACAAACTTCATCGCCACACCGATAGTTAAAGCTGTAACCAGCATCAGCAGCAGCTTAACGCGTTGCAGCTTCACGCCATCAACAAAGGCCAGGTCCGGACTGATTGTCATTGACAGCAGGTTGCGCCACTGCCAGAACAGAATCGCCAGAACGATAACCACGCCAATAGCGATGGAGATGAGATCTTCTGGCGTCACGGCGAGTAAATCACCAAACAGGTAGGCCATCAGATCCACGCGGATGTTTGACATCAAGCTGACGACAACCAGCCCCAATGACAACGCGCTGTGCGCCATAATACCGAGCAAGGTATCGATCGCGAGGTGAGGGCGCTTCTCCAGCCATACCAGACCGGCCGCCAGCAGCAGGGTCACGGCAATGACGGCATAGAAAGGATTTACATTCAACAGCAGACCAAAAGCGACACCCAGCAGTGAGGCGTGGGCCAGCGTATCACCAAAATAAGACATGCGACGCCAGACGACGAACGAGCCGAGTGGGCCAGCGGCACAGGCCAGCATGATCCCGGCTAACCAACCGGGTAATAACAATTCAATCATGAGTGACCATTTCCCCGGCGTAAGACGATACGACCCTGTAAATCGTGGCGATGATTATGATTATGACGGTAAATTCCGAGTTGTTCGGCGCCGCGTTGCCCGAACATTGAGATGAATTCCGGGTGCATGGAAACCACTTCCGGCGCGCCGGAACAGCAAATATGATGGTTGAGGCACAGCACTTCATCGGTTTTAGCCATCACCAGATGCAGGTCATGGGAAACCATCAGTACGGCGCAATCCAGTTCGCGTCGTAACTGGTCGATAAGATCGTACAGTGCGACCTGACCATTGACATCCACACCCTGAGTTGGCTCATCAAGGACTAGTAGTTGAGGCTTATTCAATAAAGCCCGGGCCAACAGGACGCGTTGCGTTTCCCCGCCAGAGAGTTTTTGCATCGGTGCATTCATCAGATGCCCGGCCTGAACGCGCTTCAGCGCCGGAAGGATATCCTCTTTTTTGGTGCCTGGACGTAAGCGCAGAAAACGACTTACCGTCAGCGGAAGCGTGGTATCGAGGTATAGCTTTTGCGGCACATAGCCAATCCGCAATTGACCATTACGCTTGATAACTCCCTCATCAGCCGCTACCAGCCCTAAAACAACGCGCACCAGCGTAGACTTGCCGGCGCCATTCGGGCCGAGAAGCGTCAAAATTTTACCGGGTCGAAGTTCAAGCGATACGTCAGAAAGGACGCGGCGTTGACCATAAGAGACCGAGACATTTTCCAGTGAAACCAAAGTCGTCATATCAATTTTAGTCTTGCAGAAGTTATAGAATGTTATAATATCACATTTCTTACATTCATTACGATGATTGGTCGCATTATGTTACATAAAAATACGCTTCTTTTCGCAGCATTATCCGCTGCTCTTTGGGGTAGTGCAACACAGGTGGCAAATGCCGCTGTCGTGGCGTCTCTTAAGCCGCTGGGATTTATTGCTTCAGCCATTGCTGATGGGGTAACTGATACCCAGGTTCTGCTGCCTGACGGGGCTTCCGAACACGATTACTCACTCCGTCCTTCAGACGTAAAACGCTTACAGGGCGCGGACTTAGTCGTGTGGATTGGACCTGAGATGGAAGCGTTTATGGAAAAGTCAGTCAAGAATATTCCTAACGCGAAACAGGTAACGATTGCGCAGCTTAATGACGTGAAACCGTTACTCATGAAAGGTGCTGACGACGACGATGACGATCATGGACACAATGATGCTGGTGGTGAAAAAAGTGACGAGCATCACCATCATGGCGATTACAACATGCATCTTTGGCTCTCCCCAGAGATAGCGCGGGCCTCAGCGGTTGCAATCCATGAAAAATTAGTGGAACTTATGCCGCAAAGTCGAGCCAAACTTGACGCCAACCTGAAGGATTTTGAGGCACAATTAGCCGCAACCGATAAGCAGGTAGGTAACGAGCTCGCGCCGCTCAAGGGTAAAGGTTATTTCGTTTTTCATGACGCCTATGGCTACTACGAGAAACACTACGGACTAACGCCGCTTGGTCACTTTACCGTGAACCCTGAGATTCAACCTGGTGCGCAGCGTTTACATGAAATAAGAACACAGTTGGTTGAGCAAAAAGCAACCTGCGTTTTTGCTGAGCCACAGTTCAGGCCAGCGGTCGTTGAAGCCGTCGCGAGAGGGACAACCGTTCGAATGGGAACGTTGGATCCGCTCGGAACGAATATCAAACTGGGTAAAACAAGCTATTCAGCGTTTTTGAACCAATTAGCCAACCAGTATGCGAGCTGCCTGAAAGGAGATTAATGAGGAAGTGAATACGTGCAACAGATAGCCCGCTCTGTCGCTCTGGCATTTAATAATCTGCCTCGACCCCATCGCGTTATGCTGGGGTCGCTTACTGTACTGACATTGGCCGTCGCTGTGTGGCGGCCCTATGTTTACCACCCCGATTCTGCACCCATCGTCAAAACTATCGAGCTGGAAAAAAGCGAGATTCGTTCACTGTTGCCTGAGGCCAGCGAACCTATCGATCAGGCCGCTCAGGAAGATGAAGCTATCCCCCAGGATGAACTGGATGACAAAACGTCTGGTGAGGCCGGTGTGCATGAGTATGTCGTCTCTACGGGCGATACGCTGAGCAGTATTCTGAATCAGTACGGCATCGATATGGGTGACATCAGCCAGCTTGCTGCTTCCGATAAAGAGTTGCGTAACCTGAAAATTGGTCAGCAACTTTCCTGGACGCTAAGTGCGGAAGGTGACCTGCAACGCCTGACCTGGGAAGTCTCTCGTCGCGAAACCCGTACTTACGATCGCACCGCGACGGGTTTCAAAATGAGTAGCGAAATGCAGCAGGGCGACTGGGTTAACAGCCGTATCAAAGGCATAGTCGGTGGGAGCTTCGTCGCCAGTGCTAAAGATGCCGGGCTGACCAGCTCTGAAATCAGTGCGGTGATCAAGGCCATGCAGTGGCAGATGGATTTCCGCAAACTGAAAAAAGGCGATGAGTTCTCGGTGCTGATGTCTCGCGAAATGCTCGACGGCAAACGTGAGCAAAGCCAGCTGTTGGGTGTGCGTTTGCGTTCTGAAGGCAAAGATTATTACGCCATCCGTGCTGAAGACGGTAAGTTCTATGACCGTAATGGTACCGGACTGGCGAAAGGCTTTATGCGTTTCCCAACGGCGAAACAGTTCCGCATCTCCTCGAACTTTAACCCGCGTCGCCTGAACCCGGTAACGGGACGCGTGGCACCGCATAAAGGTGTCGACTTTGCGATGCCGCAGGGCACGCCAGTGCTGTCGGTAGGTGATGGTGAAGTTGTTGTCGCGAAGCGCAGCGGCGCCGCTGGCTATTATGTTGCGGTACGTCATGGTCGCACCTACACCACACGTTATATGCACTTGCGTAAGCTGTTGGTTAAGCCAGGACAAAAAGTGAAACGTGGCGACCGTATCGCGCTGTCAGGCAATACCGGACGCTCAACGGGTCCGCACCTGCATTACGAAGTGTGGATCAACCAGCAGGCTGTTAACCCACTGACGGCGAAACTGCCGCGTACAGAAGGGTTGACTGGCTCAGATCGCACTGATTACCTGGCACAGGTGAAAGAAGTTGTTCCTCAGCTGCGTTTCGATTAATTAGCACACTGACAGAGCCGGTACGCGATGCGTGCCGGCTTTTTTATTTTGTACGGCGCACGGTGCGCCGCTACACTATCAGCAGATTTACTTTTCGCGATACCAGACACTGGAAGAGCATGGAAACGAAAAAAAAGAATATTGAGTATATCCCTGAGTTTCACAAATCATTTCGCCATCCGCGCTACTGGGGCGCCTGGCTTGGCGTGGCGGCGATAGCCGGGATTGCGTTAACGCCAGCATCATTCCGCGATCCTGTTCTGGCGAAGCTCGGACGGCTCGCCGGAAGACTGGGAAAAAGCTCACGTCGCAGAGCATTAATCAATTTGTCTCTCTGCTTTCCTGAGCGTAGTGAAGCCGAGTGCGATGCTATTGTCGATGAAATGTTCGCGACCGCGCCTCAGGCGATGGTCATGATGGCGGAACTGGCGATACGCGGCCCGGAGAAAATTCAGAGTCGGGTTGACTGGCAAGGCCTGGATATCATCGAAGAGATGCGTCGCAACGATGAAAAGGTGATTTTTCTCGTTCCTCATGGCTGGGGGGTGGACATCCCGGCGATGTTGATGGCCTCTCAGGGGCAGAAAATGGCGGCGATGTTCCACAACCAGGGAAACCCGGTATTCGATTACGTATGGAACACAGTGCGCCGTCGTTTCGGTGGTCGCCTGCATGCGCGTAACGACGGTATCAAACCATTTATTCAGTCTGTACGTCAGGGATATTGGGGATACTATCTGCCGGATCAGGACCATGGTCCTGAACACAGCGAGTTTGTGGACTTTTTTGCTACCTATAAAGCAACGTTACCGGCGATTGGCCGTCTGATGAAGGTGTGCCATGCGCGCGTGGTGCCTCTGTTCCCGGTATATGATGGTAAAACGCACCGCCTGACGATCCAGGTACGTCCTCCGATGGATGACATTCTGACTGCGGATGATCACACCATTGCCAGACGAATGAACGAAGAGGTGGAAATTTTTGTTGCGCCACACCTTGAGCAATACACCTGGATTTTAAAGCTGCTTAAGACGCGTAAACCCGGTGAAATTGAGCCATATAAACGCAAAGATCTCTATCCGAAGAAATAAAAAAAAGCCTCTCAAACGAGAGGCTTTTTTACATCAAACGCTGGCGTTATTCGACAGTCAGAATACGCGTAGTGTTGGTGGAGCCAATGGTGCTCATGACATCGCCCTGGGTCACAATCACCAGATCACCGGAGACCAGATAACCTTTATCGCGCAGCAGGTTCACCGCTTGATTGGCGGCAACCACGCCATCAGTTTCGCTGTCAAAGTGAACCGGGGTGACACCGCGATACAGAGAGGTCAGATTCAGCGTACGCTCATGACGAGACATCGCGAAAATCGGCAGACCAGAACTGATACGAGAGGTCATCAGCGCGGTACGACCAGACTCAGTCATCGCGATGATAGCGGTTACCCCTTTCAGGTGGTTAGCGGCATACATCGCTGACATAGCAATCGCTTCTTCGACGTTGTCAAACTGCACGTCAAGACGGTGTTTGGAGACATTGATGCTCGGGATCTTCTCGGCACCCAGGCATACGCGAGCCATTGCCGCGACGGTTTCTGCCGGGTACTGGCCTGCTGCCGTTTCTGCAGAGAGCATAACGGCATCGGTACCGTCCAGAACGGCGTTAGCCACGTCCATCACTTCCGCACGGGTCGGCATTGGGTTGGTAATCATCGACTCCATCATCTGTGTGGCGGTAATGACCGCACGGTTCAGCTGACGCGCGCGACGAATCAACGCTTTTTGAATACCTACCAGCTCAGGATCGCCGATTTCAACGCCCAGGTCGCCACGCGCCACCATCACCACGTCAGAAGCCAGGATGATGTCATCCATCGCATTCTGGTCGCAGACAGCTTCCGCACGTTCTACCTTGGCGACAATTTTCGCGTCGCAGCCAGCGTCGCGCGCCAGACGGCGGGCATAGTTCAGATCTTCGCCGCAGCGAGGGAAGGAGACTGCCAGGTAGTCAACGCTGATTTGCGCTGCAGTGACGATGTCAGCTTTATCTTTTTCGGTCAGGGCTTCAGCAGAAAGACCGCCGCCCAGTTTGTTGATGCCTTTATTGTTGGACAGCGGGCCACCGACGGTGACTTCGGTGAAGACTTTCATACCCTGAACTTCCAGCACCTTAAGCTGTACGCGGCCGTCGTCAAGTAGCAGGATATCGCCTGGCACAACGTCAGCAGGCAGACCTTTATAATCGATCCCGACTTTTTCTTTGTCGCCTTCGCCTTTGCCGAGGTTGGCATCTAACAGGAACTTGTCGCCAACATTAAGAAAAACTTTACCTTCTTTAAAGGTTGATACGCGGATTTTAGGTCCCTGCAGGTCACCCAAAATAGCTACATGACGTCCCAGTTTTGCGGCAATTTCACGGACCTTATCCGCCCGCATTTTGTGATCTTCTGGAGAGCCGTGCGAAAAGTTCATACGTACGACGTTCGCACCCGCAGCGATAATTTTTTCGAGGTTGTTATCGCGATCAGTTGCCGGGCCTAACGTGGTAACGATTTTGGTTCTGCGAAGCCTTCTGGACATGTAATACTCCGTTGACTGAAACAACTAGGTGTTGCGTGAACATTAATCCGGCCGTTCTCAAACATTGACGGTAAATGAACGACCCGGATGATAAAAGGGTAGAACATTGTTATTGCTTTTAGCGATCATCACTCTTGATGAGTAATTCTTTATCAAAACGCGATTCCTTGAGTGCTTCCTTGACACGCTTCAAGTTATCTCTAAATTTTGCCCCGCGGCGCAAAGTAAATCCTGTAGCCAGCACATCTATCACGGTCAGTTGAGCAAGTCGAGAGACCATGGGCATATAAATGTCAGTATCTTCCGGTACGTCGAGGGTAATGGCCAGCGTTGCTTCACGCGCCAGCGGCGTACCGGGAGAGGTCAAGGCGATAACCATCGCGTCGTTTTCCCTCGCCAACTGCGCCAGTTCAACCAGACTCTTGGTTCTTCCGGTATGCGAAATCAACACAATAACGTCGTCGTCGCTACAATTCATGCAACTCATGCGCTGCAGTACAATATCGTCGGAATAGATCACCGGTACGTTAAAACGAAAAAATTTGTTCATCGCGTCGTGCGCTACTGCGGCGGAAGACCCAAGGCCAAAAAAGGCAATTTTCTTTGCTTGGGTTAACAAATCCACCGCTCTGTTTACCGCGGTGTTATCCAGAGACTGGCGTACGTGGTCAAGACTTGCCATCGCCGACTCGAAGATTTTTCCCGTGTATGATTCTACGCTGTCATCCTCATCCACATTACGATTAACATATGGGGTGCCATTTGCCAGACTTTGCGCCAGATGCAGTTTAAAATCAGGAAAGCCGCGCGTATCCATACTGCGACAGAATCGGTTCACCGTTGGCTCGCTAACATTGGCTTCCAGCGCAAGCGCGGCGATGCTTGAATGGATTGCCCGGTCGGGTGAGGCAAGAATAATGTCAGCGACTTTACGTTCTGACTTGCTCAAATGTTCCAGTTTTAACTGGATTTTTTCCAGCATATTCATGATGTAGGTCGACTCATGGCTCATGGGAAAAAGCGATTTCAGCGATACGGGGAAATCGGGAGATACATTTGTTAGATATTACCCCTGCTAAGGAAGGAACGGGGCAAAATGGACAGAATAGTTGTTGTTTTTTTTCATTACATGATCGGAGTCTGGTTTTCTTACTTCTTCATAGGTACGAAAAAAAGCGACTTTTTTATCCATTTTGCAGAGGTAAACGCCAATCAAACGCCTGTTCGCGGTAACAGCACGGCTGGATAAGCGTTTACGGTTTCCGGATTCACGTAAAAGCAGTACAGTGCACTGTAATAAAATTACAACCAGTGTCTGGCAAAAGCACCAGACACTTAATTGAGGAGAATGACATGGCGGTAACGCAAACAGCCCAGGCATGTGACCTGGTCATTTTCGGCGCGAAGGGTGACCTGGCGCGGCGGAAATTGCTGCCTTCCCTGTATCAACTGGAAAAGGCCGGCCAGATTAACCCGGAAACCCGTATTATCGGGGTAGGGCGTGCCGACTGGGACAAGGCAGCCTATACCAAGGTTGTGCGCGAAGCGCTCGAAACCTTCATGAAAGAAAAAATTGATGAAGGTTTGTGGGAGACCCTCAGCGGTCGTCTGGAATTTTGTAATCTGGACGTCAATGATACCGCCGCATTTAGCCGTCTGGGTGAAATGCTGGATCAGAAATCACGTACCACTATTAACTATTTCGCGATGCCGCCAAGCACTTTTGGCGCAATCTGCAAAGGTTTGGGTGAAGCAAAGCTGAATGCTAAACCTGCCCGCGTCGTGATGGAAAAACCGTTAGGAACATCACTGGCAACATCCCGCGAGATCAACGATCAGGTCGGCGAATATTTCGAAGAGTGTCAGGTTTATCGTATCGACCACTATCTCGGCAAAGAGACGGTGTTGAACCTGCTGGCACTGCGCTTTGCCAACTCCCTGTTTGTAAACAACTGGGATAACCGCACGATCGATCACGTTGAAATTACCGTCGCGGAAGAAGTGGGTATTGAAGGTCGCTGGGGCTATTTTGACCAGGCCGGTCAAATGCGCGACATGATCCAAAACCACCTACTGCAGATCTTGTGCATGATTGCGATGTCTCCGCCGTCGGACCTGAGCGCCGACAGCATCCGCGATGAAAAAGTGAAGGTACTGAAATCACTGCGTCGCATCGATCGCTCGAACGTGCGTGAAAAAACGGTTCGCGGTCAGTACACCGCGGGTTTTGCCCAGGGCAAAAAAGTCCCGGGATATCTGGAAGAAGAGGGCGCGAACAAGAGCAGCAATACAGAAACGTTTGTGGCGATCCGTGTGGATATCGATAACTGGCGCTGGGCGGGCGTTCCGTTCTACCTGCGTACCGGTAAACGTTTACCGACGAAGTGCTCTGAAGTCGTGGTCTACTTCAAAACGCCTGAGCTGAATCTGTTCAGAGAGTCCTGGCAGGATCTGCCGCAGAACAAGCTGACTATTCGTTTGCAGCCTGATGAAGGTGTTGATATCCAGGTGCTGAACAAAGTGCCGGGTCTGGATCACAAGCATAACCTGCAAATTACTAAGCTTGATCTGAGCTATTCCGAAACTTTCAACCAGACGCACCTGGCTGACGCCTATGAGCGTCTGCTGCTTGAAACGATGCGCGGTATTCAGGCACTGTTTGTGCGTCGTGATGAAGTTGAAGAAGCCTGGAAGTGGGTCGACTCAATTACCGAAGCATGGGCAATGGACAACGATGCGCCGAAGCCGTATCAGGCAGGGACCTGGGGACCGGTTGCCTCTGTGGCAATGATCACCCGTGATGGCCGTTCCTGGAACGAATTCGAGTAAAATATCATCTAGCCCATAGTGGTTATTTTACCGGTAACATGATCTAACACAGATTGCAGAATAATTTTTGCACTTTTAAGCCTCGCGTGGATTCACCCGCGGGGCTTTTTTTATTACACTGCCTGAAACGATTTTGCCCCTGAGCTACGGCAAACAAGCGATTCAGCACTTTTAATCTGACTGATAAGCATTGTTAATCCTACCGCTCTGACAGATAAATTTTAGGAGCCTCTATGAATCCGAATTTGTTACGCGTAACACAGCGTATCGTCGAACGTTCTCGCGACACACGTTCTGCCTATCTCGCCCGTATTGAACAAGCTAAATCGACCACCGTTCATCGTTCGCAACTGGCATGCGGTAACCTGGCGCATGGCTTTGCCGCGTGTCAGCCGGACGACAAGGCATCGCTGAAAAGCATGCTGCGTAACAATATCGCGATCATTACCTCCTACAACGACATGCTTTCCGCGCATCAACCGTATGAACATTATCCGGCGATCATTCGCAAAGCACTGCATGAAGCCAATGCGGTAGGTCAGGTTGCCGGTGGTGTGCCGGCCATGTGTGACGGTGTTACCCAGGGACAGGATGGGATGGAACTTTCGCTGCTGAGTCGTGAAGTGATTGCGATGTCAGCCGCTGTAGGTCTCTCTCACAATATGTTCGATGGCGCACTGTTCCTCGGCGTGTGCGATAAAATTGTCCCGGGCCTGGTAATGGCGGCGCTGTCATTCGGTCACCTGCCGTCAATCTTCATTCCTTCCGGCCCGATGGCGAGTGGCCTGGCGAACAAAGAAAAAGTGCGTATTCGTCAACTCTATGCGGAAGGCAAAGTTGATCGCATGGCGCTGCTTGAGTCCGAGGCGGCGTCCTATCACGCACCGGGTACCTGTACGTTCTACGGCACGGCGAATACTAACCAGATGGTCGTGGAGTTCATGGGGATGCAACTGCCAGGTTCTTCATTCGTCCATCCGGATGCGCCGCTGCGTGAAGCGTTGACCGCTGCTGCAGCCCGTCAGGTTACGCGTCTTACCGGGAACGGCAATGAATGGATGCCGATCGGTAAAATGATCGATGAAAAAGTGGTGGTGAACGGAATTGTGGCGCTGCTGGCGACCGGGGGCTCAACTAACCATACGATGCATCTGGTGGCCATGGCGCGTGCGGCCGGGATTCTGATTAACTGGGATGACTTCTCCGATCTGTCCGATATCGTGCCGCTGATGGCGCGTTTGTACCCGAACGGTCCGGCGGATATTAACCATTTCCAGGCGGCGGGCGGCGTACCGGTTCTAATGCGTGAGCTGCTGAACGCGGGTTTGCTGCACGAAGATGTGAATACCGTTGCCGGATTCGGTTTATCGCGTTACACCATGGAGCCGTGGCTCAACAACGGTGAACTGGACTGGCGCGAAGGGGCGGCGAAATCGCTGGACAGCAACGTGATTGCCTCTTTTGACCAACCTTTCTCCCACCACGGCGGTACCAAAGTGCTGAGCGGTAACCTCGGGCGTGCAGTGATGAAAACGTCGGCAGTACCGGTCGAAAATCAGGTTATAGAAGCCCCGGCAGTTGTTTTTGAAAGTCAGCACGATGTGTTACCGGCCTTTGATGCGGGTCTGCTTGACCGCGATTGCGTAGTTGTTGTGCGTCATCAGGGGCCAAAAGCGAACGGAATGCCAGAATTACATAAACTCATGCCGCCACTTGGTGTATTATTGGACCGTTGTTTCAAAATTGCGTTAGTTACCGATGGACGACTTTCAGGTGCTTCAGGTAAAGTGCCTTCAGCAATCCATGTAACCCCAGAAGCCTATGATGGCGGTCTGCTGGCAAAAGTACGTGATGGCGACATCATTCGTGTGAATGGACAGACAGGTGAATTGACGCTGCTGGTTGACGAAGAAGAACTTGCTTCACGTCAGCCTCACATTCCAGACCTTAGCGTATCGCGCGTGGGTACTGGACGTGAAATGTTCAGCGCGTTGCGTGAGAAGCTGTCCGGAGCGGAGCAGGGCGCAACCTGTATCACTTTTTAAGACTTATTTTGTAATCAGGCGAGAGAAAACTCTGATGAAAAACTGGAAGACAAGTGCAGAAGCAATCCTGACCACTGGCCCGGTTGTACCGGTTATTGTGGTTAATAAACTGGAACATGCGGTGCCGATGGCAAAAGCGCTGGTTGCAGGTGGCGTGCGCGTTCTGGAAGTGACCTTACGTACCGCATGTGCGATGGATGCCATTCGCGCGATCGCGAAAGAAGTTCCGGACGCCATCGTCGGCGCAGGTACTGTACTGAATCCGCAACAACTGGCTGAAGTCACTGAAGCCGGTGCGCAGTTTGCTATCAGCCCGGGTCTGACCGAGCCGCTGTTAAAAGCCGCAACGGAAGGGACTATTCCGCTGATCCCAGGTATCAGCACCGTTTCTGAACTGATGTTGGGTATGGACTACGGATTAAAAGAGTTCAAATTCTTCCCGGCAGAAGCGAACGGCGGTACTAAAGCGCTGCAGGCGATTGCGGGTCCGTTCTCTCAGGTGCGTTTCTGCCCAACCGGTGGTATCTCCCCGGCGAACTACCGTGACTACCTGGCGCTGAAAAGCGTGCTGTGCATCGGGGGTTCCTGGCTGGTTCCAGCAGATGCGCTGGAAGCTGGTGATTACGATCGCATTACTAAACTGGCGCGTGAAGCAGTAGAAGGCGCGAAGCAGTAAGCCGTTAATGCGTATACCGTAGGCCGGATAAGGCGCGTCAACGCCTTATCCGGCCTACGGATCTGGTTTTTATCCTGTAACTTTCACCTGTGCGGCGGCATTTTTCGCACGTTCAACCGCCTCTTCAATGGTCTGCGCTGTAGCCAGTACCACGCCTAAACGACGACTCCCGTCGATCTCCGGCTTACCAAAGAATCGTACTTGCAGACCAGCGCCCACGGCGGCCTGTACGTTATCAAACGACACATTCTGGCTGGTAAGTTGCGGCAGAATAACGGCGGAAGCGGAAGGCCCGTACTGACGGATTTCGCCAACGGGCAGACCGAGAAATGCGCGAACGTGCAGGGCAAACTCAGACAGGTCCTGCGATATTAAGGTCACCATTCCGGTATCGTGTGGGCGAGGGGAGACTTCGCTAAAAATCACCTCATCACCGCAGACAAATAGCTCCACGCCAAACAGACCGTAGCCACCTAACGCCAGCACGACTTTACGGGCAATATCCTGCGCGCGCGCCAGCGCCAGGTCGCTCATCTGCTGAGGCTGCCAGGATTCACGATAATCGCCATCTTCCTGACGATGCCCTACTGGCGCGCAAAAGTGCACGCCATCAACGGCGCTAACGGTAAGCAGGGTAATTTCAAAATCAAAATCTACCACGCCTTCGACGATAACACGCCCGGCGCCTGCCCGGCCTCCCTGTAGAGCATAGTTCCAGGCTTCGGTGAGTCGATCGGCTGAACGAATAAAGCTTTGCCCCTTACCTGAGGAACTCATTACTGGCTTCACGATGCAAGGAAAGCCTATTTCGGCGACGGCCTCGCGAAAGCGAGTTTCGCTGTCTGCAAAGCGGAAAGAAGAGGTTGGTAAAGACAGCTCCTCTGCGGCGAGGCGACGGATCCCTTCGCGGTTCATGGTCAGTTGGGTCGCTCGTGCGCACGGCACAACGTGTTGCCCTTCCTGTTCCAGTTTTACCAGCATATCCGTGGCAATCGCCTCTATTTCCGGCACGATATAATGTGGCTTTTCGCGCCCGACAACCTCGCGCAATGCTTCGCCATCCAGCATGTTGATAACGTATGAGCGATGGGCAACGTGCATGGCTGGCGCGTCGGGGTAACGATCCACTGCAATGACTTCCACACCCAGGCGTTGGCATTCGATCGCCACTTCTTTACCCAGTTCACCTGAGCCTAATAACATCACTCGCGTTGCTGCGGGACGCAGCGCTGTGCCTAATAACGTCATAAATTAATCCCCTGTTTTATCTGGGCGTAGTATATACGAAAACGTTTGCGTCTGTCTTTATTACCAGGTTGATTTTGGGGTTCAAAAAGAATATACTGTACATAAATACAGGTAATTTAAGAGGCTGCAAAAATGGCGGTTGAAGTTAAATACGTAGTCATTCGGGAAGGTGAGGAAAAAATGTCGTTTACCAGCAAAAAGGAAGCCGATGCGTATGACAAAATGCTTGATACAGCGGATTTGCTCGACACATGGCTGGAGCAGTCACCGGTAGCGCTTGAAGACGAGCAGCGTGAAGCGCTTTCCCTGTGGCTGGCTGAGCAAAAAGATGTGCTGAGCGCCATCCTGAAAAACGGCAAACTGCCTTCTCCGCAGGTCGTTGAAAATGACGCACACGCTGAGGATGATACCCAGGCTGCCTGAAACAACTTGCGCTCCTGACGTTTTGTACCATGCTTTTCCCTGAATCATTGTGCAATCCCTGACGTTCTTTCGCGTTGCTACATGCAACCGGAAGGACGAAGGGGAGATAAAGGAGAAAAGAATGTATAAAAAAAGAGCGTTGTTAAGCCTGCTGTTGTTATCTGCCAGCGTATCTGTACTTGCGGCAAATATGGAAAGCAAAAATGTTCAGTTTCCCAAGTGTGAAGGGCTGAATGCTGATGGTATTGCGGCGAGCGTGAAACGTGATTATCAGCAAAATCGCATCGCGCGCTGGGCTGACGATCAAAAGCGTGTTGGGCAAGCCGATCCTGTTGCCTGGGTTAATACCCCCGATATTACGGGCAAAGATGGCAAGTGGTCGGTCCCGCTGACGGTCCGTGGGAAAAGTGCGGATATTCACTATCAGGTAAAAGTAGACTGCAAAGCCGGAACGGCGGAGTATCAACCGCAGTAACGAGCGTATTTGCACATCTTTTGATGAGCTGAACACTTCCTGACATCCCCTCGGGTACGCTTTGACGATTATTCGTCTGTACTTGAGGGGCAAAATGGCTAACTGGCTGAACCAACTACAATCTCTTCTTGGGCAAAAAGGATCCTCCGCATCATCTTCCGCCGAGCAAGGGCTGAGTAAACTTCTGGTCCCTGGCGCGTTAGGCGGTCTGGCGGGATTACTGGTTGCCAACAAATCCTCACGTAAGTTACTGAGTAAATATGGCACCAGCGCGCTTCTGATGGGTGGCGGTGCAGTTGCCGGAACCGTGCTGTGGAACAAATACAAAGATAAAGTTCGCGCCGCGCATCAGGATGAGCCGCAGTTCGGCGTACAAAGCTCGCCGCTGGATGAGCGAACTGAACGCCTGATCCTGGCGCTGGTTTTTGCGGCTAAAAGCGATGGTCATATTGATGCTAAAGAGCGTACCGCCATTGAACAGCAGCTTCGTGAGGCGGGTGTTGAAGAACAAGGCCGCGTTCTGATTGAGCGGGCGATTGAACAACCGCTGGATCCTCAGCGCCTGGCGCAAGGGATCCGCAACGAAGAAGAGGCGCTGGAAATATACTTCCTGAGCTGTGCGGCGATTGATATCGACCACTTTATGGAGCGCAGCTATCTGAATGCGCTGGGTGACGCGTTGAAGATCCCACTGGATGTTCGTGACGGCATTGAACAGGATCTCAAGGCGCAAAAACAGGCTTTACCGGGTTAATTACTTATCGCTAAGGTGCATGTTTCGCTTGCATCATCGCTGTCTTTTGCCACCCTTATAGGATGTTTAAGCAAAAGAACAATGACATGCTACCAAAAGCTTCTCGTATTCCCCACGCCATGACGCAGCATGGCGATACACGTGTTGATAATTATTACTGGCTGCGAGACGACACCCGCTCGCAGCCGGACGTGCTCGAATACCTGCAACAGGAAAATGCGTATGGCCATCAGGTTATGGCTTCGCAGCAGGCTTTGCAGGAGCGTGTTCTGAAAGAAATTATCGACCGTATTCCCCCACAGGATGCATCCGCTCCCTATGTGAAAAATGGTTATCGTTACCGCCATATTTATGAACCGGGATGTGAATATGCCATTTATCAGCGCCAGTCGGTTCTCAGCGAAGAGTGGGATGAATGGAATACTCTGCTGGACGGCAACCAGCGCGCAGCCCACAGTGAATTTTATACGCTGGGAGGGCTGGCGATATCACCCGATAATAGCATTATGGCGCTGGCCGAAGATTACCTCTCTCGTCGGCAATATGGCGTTCGCTTTCGCAACCTGGAAAGCGGCAACTGGTATCCGGAAGTACTGGATAACGTTGAAGCGGATCTGGTCTGGGCGAATGATTCCCAGACCTTCTATTACGTTCGCAAACACGCCACGACGTTACTGCCGTACCAGGTCTGGCGGCATACCGTTGGATCTCCCTCGTCACTGGACGAATTGGTGTACGAAGAAGCCGATGACATGTTTTATGTCAGTCTGCATAAAACCACCTCGTTACATTATGTGGTGATCCATATCGCCAGCGCGACGACCAGCGAGGTTCTGCTGTTGGATGCAGAACTGGCCGACGCCGAACCTTTGCTTTTTTTAGCGCGGCGTAAAGACCACGAGTACAGCCTCGATCACTATCAGCACAAGTTTTATCTGCGTTCTAATCGTGAAGGTAAAAACTTTGGTCTGTACCGCACGCGCGTACGCAATGAACAAGCGTGGGAGGTGCTGATCCCGCCGCGCGAGAACGTCATGCTGGAGGGGTTTACCCTGTTTACCGACTGGCTGGTGGTGGAAGAACGCCAGCAGGGTTTAACCAGTCTGCGTCAGATCAATCGCAAAACGCGCGAAGTGATCGGTATCGCCTTTGACGATCCGGCGTATGTGACCTGGCTTGCCTATAACCCGGAACCGGAGACATCGCGCCTGCGCTATGGCTATTCCTCCATGACCACGCCGGACACGTTGTTTGAACTCGATATGGACACCGGGGAGCGTCGCGTGCTTAAGCAGACGGAGGTCCCCGGATTTGATGCGGCGAATTACCGCAGCGAACATGTCTGGATCACCGCCCGTGATGGTACCGAGGTTCCGGTCTCGCTGGTTTATCATCAAAAGTATTTCCTGAAAGGGAAAAATCCTCTACTGGTTTACGGCTATGGCTCGTATGGTGCCAGCATGGATGCTGATTTCAGTAGCAGCCGTTTAAGCTTATTGGATCGCGGCTTTGTTTACGCCATTGCCCATGTGCGTGGCGGCGGTGAATTGGGTCAGCAATGGTACGAAGACGGTAAGTTTCTGCACAAGAAAAATACCTTCAATGATTACCTCGATGTCTGCGATGCGCTGCTAAGAATGGGTTATGGTGCGCCATCGTTATGCTACGGCATGGGGGGAAGCGCCGGAGGAATGTTAATGGGCGTAGCCATTAATGAACGCCCGGACTTGTTCCATGGCGTGATTGCCCAGGTGCCGTTTGTCGACGTGGTGACCACGATGCTGGATGAGTCAATTCCCCTGACCACCGGTGAATTTGAGGAATGGGGTAATCCGCAGGATCCGCAGTACTATGCGTATATGAAAAGCTACAGCCCCTATGACAACGTCACCGCGCAGGATTATCCACATCTGCTGGTCACGACAGGATTACACGACTCCCAGGTGCAATACTGGGAACCGGCAAAGTGGGTGGCAAAATTGCGTGAGTTAAAAACGGATGATCGCTTGCTGTTACTGTGCACGGATATGGATTCCGGGCACGGCGGCAAGTCCGGACGTTTTAAATCTTACGAAGGCGTGGCCCTTGAGTACGCATTTTTGATTGGGCTGGCACAGGGAACGCTGCCTGGAAAGTCTTCAGATCAGGCGTTATCCAGATAGTGCTTCAGCGTTAATCGCAGCTCCGGGCTCATACTGTCGAGATTATTAAATAACCAACGCAGATAGCCCGGATCGCGTTCAGCCACCTCTGATACCGGTTTTCCACGGTACTTACCAAATGTGAAGGTCGTGAGTAACGCGGGGCGACCGGTAATGTCGACCATCTGCTCTGCAGTCCAGCCTGAAGTTTGCATGATGTCGATCAGCAAAGCCGCAGTGATGTAGCAGTCGTACAGAGCACGGTGATGATGCAGGCCTGCGGGCGTCTGAACGCTCAGCTTACGTGATTTATACAGCGCCATATTGCTGTATTTGATTCCAGGCCACAATCGACGGGAGAGCTTCATGGTGCAGATCCACTCACCGGGCATCTCTGGCAATACGCGGCGGTCGAAGCTTGCGTTGTGCGCCACGTACCACTCGCTACCGTAATAGTGCGGAATGATATCTTCAATCCATGGCTTATCGGCCACCATTGCTTCAGTAATGCGATGAATAGCCATCGCCTGGGGACTAATAGGGCGGTCAGGACGCACCAGATGGCTCATTGGGTTAACTATCTTTCCATCAACCACATCGACAGAAGCAATCTCAACAATGCCTCCCTGCAGACCACAGGTTTCTGTATCTATTATGCGCAACATGCCATGCTCCCGACCAAAACGACTAGCGTAATGGAATGATATCACCTTGCCAACCCCGTGGCGTGCGTTGACCGGTTAAGAGCAAAGAACCGCTGTCGGCGCGGACAATCAATTGGCCTCGCTCGTCCCATAACGCACTACTCCCGCGCGCATTGGCCATTAATACTGCGATGGCGAATTTATGCGAGAAACGTTGTAGACGAGATGTGGAGGAGAGCAATTCAGGTTCGCTGACGGACTGGCTACTGGTAAACAGCGAAAAATTCGGGTCGATATCGATACCTTCCGGCTGACTATCCACAACGCTGATGGTATTGCGCTGTCTGGCAATACAGGCCCCGTGGCTCTGATGAAACGTTAATGGTGAGGTCATCCAGGGAGAGAAAAGCGCAATGCCTTTCACAAAACGATTGTTATGCTCTACCGGCAATCCCGCGATAATGGTCATGCGGTAAGTCGCTGCGGCATGCGCCAGCGGTTCCAGCAACGCTTCATCAGGTGGCGCTGGGAGGGAGTCATTCTCATCAACGCAGCCCAACAAGGAGAGGGCGGGGAAGACCAGCAATTCACATTGGCATTGTGCGGCTGCCTGAATGAATTGCAGGTGATGGGCAACGTTTTCGGTCACTGACGTGTGAAGGGGTTCGTATTGTGCTGCTGCGATTTTCCAGTGTGACATAATGATTTCCTTTTCATAGTGTCTACAACCATCTTTAAAGTATAGATTAAGAATATACTTATACTGTAGCAGGCATCATGTAAGGAATCGTAACGTAATATAAGTTTTATTTAACTTTCGGCTCGTACGGTAAACGTGAAAGGGAGACGGATGCCAGGCGATGTGCGATGAGTCTTTCACGAAACCAGTCGCGTAAATGTTCGGGCTGTTCACGTTCAACCACTTCGGCAACGATCGGCATATTGTAGCGTTCTTTAAATGCGACACCCGCCGCGGCCAGGTCAACATTGACCTTATCCATTTCGGCTTGCTCAAGTTTGGCCAGATTGATGTTCATAGGCTGCTCCTTTTCTCTGTCTTCCGGCGCGCAAAGTTACTAAGAGCGCGCATTAATGGCAAGACAGAATTGATGATTCTCGACTCGATCATTGTAGAAGGTTATTCTCTATAGATTAGACATAACAAAAAGGAATAGTTGAAATGGCTTCATCTGCATCTTCGCTACGTAATACTATCATCGTACTCGCCAGCCTCCTCGCAACACCCGCTGCATTGGCGCATGCTCACCTGACAAAACAAAGCCCGGCGGCGAATGCGGAAGTCACCGCTTCTCCCCAGGCGCTGACGCTGAATTTTTCTGAGGGTGTCGAACCCGCTTTCAGTGGCGCAACGCTGACAGGTCCACAAAAGGAATCAATCAAGACGGGCAAAGCGACCCGCAGCGATCAGGACAAAACGCAACTGATTATTCCGCTCGATCAAACGCTGGAGGCCGGAAAATATACGGTGGACTGGCACGTTGTATCCGTGGATGGTCACAAGACAAAGGGACAATATACCTTTAGCATGAAATAACCGATGCTGGCATTTACCTGGGTTGCCCTGCGATTTATTCATTTTACCGCGTTGATGCTGGTGTTTGGTTGTGCGCTTTACGGCGCGTGGCTGGCTCCCGTTTCAGTTCGCCGTTTAATGATGCGTCGTTTTTTACGTCTGCAACGCCATGCCGCTACGTGGAGTTTTATCAGCGCGACGCTAATGCTGGCGATCCAGGGGGGCTTAATGGGCTCAGGCTGGCGGGATGTCGTCTCGACAGACGTTTGGGGCGCCGTTCTGCAGACGCAATTTGGCGGCGTCTGGTTATGGCAGATTATCCTCGCAATGGTCACTCTGGTAGTGACCATCGTTGTGCCGCGCAGCATGTCGCGACTGCTGTTAATGATGACGATTGCCCAATTTATTCTGCTGGCAGGTGTTGGACATGCAACGCTGCATACTGGCGTCCCTGGGGCCATCCAACAGGTTAACCATGCCTTGCATCTGATATGTGCCGCAGCCTGGTTTGGTGGCTTGCTGCCCGTACTTTACTGTATGAGAATGGCGCAGGGTCGCTGGCGGGAACAAGCGATCTCTACAATGATGCGTTTCTCCCGCTATGGGCATCTTTTTGTTGCCGGGGTTTTACTTACCGGGATTATGAATGCCCTGTTTATTGTCGGTGTTTCCGGCTCCTGGCATATGGCTTATGGGCAACTCCTTTTGTTAAAAGGTGCCCTTGTTATGCTAATGGTGGCGATTGCCCTGGCGAATCGGTATGTTCTGGTACCACGCATGCAGGATAATGACTGTATGACGCTCTATTTCATTTGGATGACAAAACTGGAATGGGGAATAGGGGCCGTAGTGCTGGCGATTGTCAGCCTGTTTGCAACCCTCGAACCTTTTTGATTGATGGACTGGCAAAACGCATGAAAAAAATCATTCTCTCTTTACTACTACTGGCAAGTTCAGGGGCCGCGCTGGCAGCGCCACAGGTCATCACCGTCAGCCGTTTTGAGGTTGGCAAAGATAAGTGGGCGTTTAATCGGGAAGAGGTGATGCTGACCTGCCGTGCAGGTAACGCGTTGTATGTCATCAATCCCAGCACGCTGGTGCAATATCCATTGAATGATGTTGCCAGAAAACAGGTTGAGAGCGGCAAAACCACGGCGAAGCCGATTGAGATTATCCAGATTGATGACCCGACGAAACCTGGCGAAAAAATGAGTCTGGCACCGTTTGTGGAGCGCGCAGAAAAGCTCTGTTAATTGTCAGATGTAGCGTTATGATTTCCAATAAAAAAACCGCAGGATCTCACAGAAGAACTTGCGGTTTTTGCATTTGGTCGTGTGACGAACTGCCTTTTTTTCCGGCCACTTTAGCCGCGGACTGGAAAACCTGGCGCTGTCATCTATTCTTAAATGGCAGGGTAACTTAGCCTGCATTAATGCCAACTTTTAGCGCACGGCTCTCTCCCAAGAGCCATTTCCCTGGACCGAATACAGGAATCGTATTCGGTCTCTTTTTATGTGGTGAATGCCATGCCATCCAGGGCCAAACACTGCGTATCACAGGCTACATTCTGCGTAAACCATACCATACTCCGCCCCTTGATCGTCCAGGATTTTTTGCAGCCATTGCTAAAATTATAACCAGGTCTCAATGTGCTCAGGAGGTTGCATGGCACAGCCTGACAATATCTACCAACGAATCGAAGGTTCTCACTGGCGTCACGTCTGGGTCGTGGGGGATCTCCACGGTTGCTTCTCTTTATTAATGGCGAGATTGCGCCAGTGCCAGTTTGATCCCCGGCAAGATCTGCTGGTTTCAGTGGGTGATGTTATTGACCGTGGGCCTGACAGTCTGCGTTGCCTGCGCCTGCTGCGCAAAAGCTGGATTGTGGCAGTCAGGGGCAATCATGAGCAGATGGCGTTGGATGCACTGGCGACGGGGGAGCAACTTTTGTGGTTTATGAACGGCGGCGCGTGGTTTGCTCACGCGGATCAGTCTGCGGCAAGATTAGCACTGAAAGCGTGTCGAAAGTTACCCTGGATTCTGGAACTACGCTGCCGGAGTGGCATACACGTTGTTGCTCATGCGGATTACCCGGATGATGATTACCAGTGGCAAAAAGAGGTCGATTTACAGCGGGTGCTGTGGGATCGTACGCGGTTGATGAACAAAGGTAACGGCATACGTGGCGCGGATCACTTTTGGTTTGGTCATACGCCACTGCGGCATCGGTTGGATCGTGACAATCTGCACTATATTGATACCGGTGCGGTATTTGGCGGCGAATTAATGCTGGTGCAATTGCAATAATCAGAAATCGCTGTATTCCTGGGCTGGACGCCAGAAGCTGTCGATGTAATCGTCCGCAGGCAAACATCCGCCGTTACGAATGCGCTGATCGTCCATCGATACAAGGCATTGCTGCTCAGTTTTGTAGACATCAACCACGATATCTTCACAACCGCCGTCAAGGTAGCACACAAAAAGAACCAGCGTGAACATTTCATCCTCAAAGGGTAAAGCCATACCTGTAGTGTAGAAGATGTTGATAGATGAGGGAAATTAACCAAGAAATAACCCGTCTGGCGACGGGTTCTTTTTGAATCAGGCAAGGCGCATGATCCAGGCATCTGACTTACGATCGTAGTGCTCGCGGAACAGAACAGAGTGTTCTCCATTCAGAAGGGCCGGGACGCTGGTGTCGGCATCCCAGGCGTCCAGTTGCATACATAAATCCGGATCGGATTTACATGGAATGGTTAACGTTCGGTCCCCCGGCGATTCGCCATGCAACTCGGCGTCGTCGATCTCAAAAGCGCCAATGCGCACACTGGTTTTCATCATCGTGCTCTCCGTTTATCTGCTGATTGTGGTACGACCAGTTAGGCCGTCCATTTTTCAGCGTAGTCAACGTTAGCAAAAGCGCCAGTCAAAACGTGCGTTATCCTGTAAAGAGTTTGCCATCCCGGACAAGATCGCGTGGATAGCTATTCTTCAATCGCGATCCAATACTTTTTGCCAGACCAATCGGCTGATGCTGGAACGTAACCAACACATCGTCAGTTGCGGGTGAAGTTTGCGGGTAAACATCTCTACCGCGATACCACTCTTCCGCTTCGGCGAGGCTCAGTTCGAACGCATGGCTGTGGCTTGGATCGGCGAGGGCGATGATGGCTTCATGCTGCCAACGATACCCTTTGTTATGGGTCTCAGCCAGTTTAACCCCGAGTCGTGAGAAGCGAACTTTGCCAATCAGGGGTTCAATCTCTGTCGGAAATAACCAGATCTCTTTATCGCGCTGCCACAGGCGCAAATTATCTGCCCATTGTAATCCGCAGGCGTTAGCGGCCTGGGCAACAAGCGCGGATTCACGTCCTTTCAGCGGGCTGAACGGGAAGTTACCCACTTTATATTTCGGTGAGGGTAGCGCAGGAATGGCGGCCGTTTTGCGCAAACGCGCGACGAAGAAACCTTCACAATCGTAGATCTGCGGGAACACATGCAGGAATCCTTCCGGCGTCAGGGCGCGTTCAGCCTCCGGGAATAAATCGCCCAGCGGTAAAAATTCAACGGCATCCGGGTAGGTTTCAATCAACCACTGCATAATGGCTTCGTTTTCGTCACGGTTTAGCGTACAGGTTGAATAAACCAATGTGCCGCCGGGACGCAGAGCGTGAAATGCGCTGTCGAGGAGCTCACGCTGGGTTGCGGCAATTTCCAGATTACTTTCTATGGACCAGTTTTTCAGCGCATCGGGATCTTTACGTACCACACCTTCGCCGGAACATGGAGCATCCAGCAATATGGCATCGAATGTTTCTGGTAATGCCGCGCCGAATACCCGCCCGTCAAAATGGGTCAGGGCGACATTGTTGATACCGCAGCGGCTGATATTGGCATGCAGGACTTTGACGCGACTGGCGGAAAACTCATTTGCCAGAATCACGCCCTGATTATTCATTTTGGCGGCAATTTGCGTGGTTTTGGAGCCGGGAGCTGCCGCGACATCCATTACGTGTTCCGGGGTATTGCCATCGGCAAACAGCGCGGCGACAGGCAGCATTGAGCTGGCTTCCTGAATATAAAACAGGCCGCTTAAATGTTCTGCGGTGCTGCCGAGCGGCAGTGACGTTTCATCATCGCGTTCAATCCAGAAGCCTTCAGCACACCATGGAACAGGGGTGAGCGACCAGTTATATGGCGCTGTCAGAGTGAGGAAATCGGCAACAGAGATTTTCAGCGTATTGACGCGGATGCTACGGCGCAGCGGACGCTGGCAGGCAGCGAGAAAATCATCGAATGAGAGCGTGGAAGGCATTGCTTCACGCATTTGTGTCAGAAAGGCGTCGGGAAAATAAGCCACTTGGTACCACCGGCAAAAAAACAGGTGCGCAGTGTAGCATAAGTGCTCCGGCGCGAGTACGCCGGAGCAAAGGGAGAGGTTATCGTGGCAGGGCGGTTCCCCATTCACGCCACTCTTTCGGTTCGCTTTCCTGCAACAGGAAGTGTTTACCAGCCTGTGCTTTCGGGGCCAGTGGCGTACCCGGCGGGGTTGCAAAGGCGATCCCACCGCGAATGAACTGATTAAAGGTACCGGTCTTCACGACGCCGCCGGTCAGGCCGAAGTCGAGACTGTAGCCGGATGCCAGCCAGAATACAGAGTTGTTACGCACCAGATGCTGATAGCGCTGGCTGATGCGCATAGCGATCATCACGCGATCGGAAAGGGAGCCGAGCGTCAACCCGGTGACGGTCCCGACTTCAATACCTCTGAACAGAACTGGCGTACCGATGTTTAATGAACCCGCTTCCGGTGCTTCCACCACAATACTCAGACCATCGAGGTAACGAGAGTCGGTGATAGTGGCTTCCTGCAGCTCAAAATCGCGGCGCGGGTTACCGCGGCCAGGTTCAACGTTGATATACGGTTGTAAAATGGTATCTAAATGCTCCACGCCCGCGGCTGAGATTTGCGGGGTAATCACGGAGAAGCGTGTGCCGCTACGCGCAAAGGTCTGTACGTACTCCGGATACAGCACCGCTTTGGCCTGAACTTCATTACGGGAAGTGATCAGCTCTAGCGTCTGGATCTGGCCAATATCGATTCCCAGGTAGCGAATCGGCATACCGGCCGCCAGTTTACCGGCATCGAAGGCGTGCAGGGTTATCTGGCCGCCCACTGCACGCGCAGCGGTTTCTGACGCATACAGAATCCGCTTGTCGCCTTTGCGTTGGCTGGCGCTGGCGCCGCTCAGGTTATCGAAGCTAATTGCGCCTTTAAGCGCTCGCGACAGGGGAGAAGCCTGAACGGTTAAACCGCTGCCGTTGAGCTGGACCTTGGCGCCGCCCTCGGCCCAGAACACGCTGTTGCTGGTCAGCAGGTTGCGATATTCCGGTTTGATATGCAGATCGATATCAAACGCATCGGCGCGTGGACGAACGCTAATCACTTCACCGACTTCGAATTTACGATAGAGGACCACTGAACCGGCCTGCACATCGGGCAACGTTTCGGCACTCAGGCTGACCGTGGTGGTTGGCAGATCGCTCAGGCTGTTCTCAATCGCCTTTTCCAGGTTGGCATACAGCGGGTAGCTTTTTTTCATTTCACCCTTCGTACCGGGCAAAATACGAATGCCGCCGCTGATCCACTCACTGGCGCTGGCGCCAAGAAACTCTACGCCATCAAGCCCAACTTTGACATCCACCCGACTGTTGACCACGAACTTACTGTCGCCTTGTACCAGCGCGCGATGCTGCGGTTCGATGGCGACGGTAAACGAAACGCCTTTGCTGGAGAGCGTGCGCTCAATCACCTGACCGACCTGAACGCCGTGAAGAATCAGCGGTTGGCCGGCATCAATACCGTAACTTTCCGGCGCGGTCAGCGTCAGCGTCATCACGCCCGGATCGTGTAACAAGGATTGCTCTGCAGGAATCACTGCAAACTGGTTACGCGGTTCGCCCTCGCCAGGTATCAGTTCGAATGTTTTGCCCGTCAGCAGCGAACTGAGATTCGCATCGCTTAACGATAATTTAGGACTGTGTAATTCAATACGCGTGTTGTCACGCAATAGCGTTACGACGCTGGGATCGACCGTCATTTCGCCGGTGACTTTACCGCCCGGATTTAAATCCAGTTTGGTCAGTTGACCGACTTCCAGTCCTTGATACATCAGCGAGGTTGAGCCAGCCTTAAGTCCGTCGCCGCTGGGTAAATCGAGCTTAACGATCACGCCGCGCTGGCTGTGCGCGAGATCCTGATACAAACCAAACGTATCGTCGGCAACGGCGGGTTGCGAATCTTCCGGTGAATCAAAAGCAATGGCGCCATTAACCAGGGCTGCCAGACTCTCCAGCTTCACTTTGGCGCCGCTGAGACTGACATCCGCATCGACCCCTGATACGTTCCAGAAACGACTGCCTTTTTTCACCAGATTGGTAAAGCGGCGTTCAATCAGCACGTCGATGGTTACGCCCTGATTATTTGGATTAATGGTGTAGTCATAGACCCGACCTACAGGGATTTTGCGGAAATAAACCAGCGAACCGCTGTTAAGCGATCCGAGGTCGGGGGCCCGCAGGTGCAGCATCAAATCGCCGTTGTTCAGGCGGTATTTGGGCTGTGTATCAAGCGCGACGAAATGATCCTCTGGCTCGCCGGTACCGGGCATCATGCCGATATAGTTGCCGCCAACTAACGCATCCAGGCCAGAAACCCCCGCCAGTGACGCTTTCGGCGTGACCAGCCAGAACTGGGTATCTTTGCGCAGTGCATCTTTCATATTTGATTTGATGCTGACGCGGACTTCAATTTTGCGCAGGTCTTTGCTGAGGTTGATATCCTGCACCGTGCCCACTTCGACGCCCTGATAGCGAACGGGGGTACGGCCAGGTACAATGCCGTCCGCCGACATAAAGTCAATGGTTACGGTATTCCCGCGATCTTCATAGCTTCCCCAGATAAGCCATCCTGCAATCATCAATGCGATGAACGGCAGCAGCCAGAACGGGGAGATACGACGTTTTGTTTTAATCTGCGCTTCAGTCTGCGAAGCGGGCGTTTCCTGACTCATGTGCATCCCAAAGTAAGCGGCTGTCCAGCCATTCCACTGCAAGAATAGTCAATATTACCGCTGCGCCGAAATAAAACGCAGCCGGTCCCATAGTAAAAGCAAGTATCTGATCGCGATTAATCAGCGACATAGTTAGAGCGATAACAAAAAGATCCAGCATTGACCAGCGACCAATCCAGGTCACTATGCGCAGCAGTTTGATGCGGGTACGCAATCCTTGCTCACAGTTAAAATGAATGCTGATGAGCAACGTAAACATCACAATCACTTTGGTGAATGGCACCAGAATACTGGCAATAAACACGATCGCCGCCACGCCGATATTACTGTTCGCCAGAGACAGTATGCCAGACATGATCGTGTCTTCCTGCCGGGAGCCATTGACATAAATAATCGAGATAGGCAGGAGGTTAGCAGGCAGCAGCAGGACAATCGAGGCCAGCAGAGCAGCCCAACATTTTTGAATACTTTGATTTCTGCGCCAGCGCAACGGTATATGGCAACGAGGGCAGCGACCGCGGGCATCCGGATACCCTGTAAAGTGGCAACCAAGGCAAACGCGAAGCTTTTCATCGGGCCGACGAGCAGGCCTTTGCGGGTAAAAACGGTCCCAAAGCTGTTCTACGTTGAGGTGCGATAACGTCAAAATACTGAGGATCACCAGCGCAATAAAAGCAAACAGTCCCACCCCAGGCTGCAAATAAGCATAGTCCTGAACTTTAATCGACGCGACGCCGATACCCACAAGATAGATATCAAGCATCACCCACTCTTTGAGCCTTTCCAGCATCAGTAGCACCGGGCGTAGGTTCATCCCGAGAATATTGCCAAACCACAGATAAGCGATTGAGGTAACGAGAATAATCGGCGCGCCCGCAACGCAAAATAGCACGAAGGATGCGGTGAGAGGGTCACCCTGGCGGGTCATTTGCCAGATACCCTGCATCACATTGGCGTCAATGCGTACACCGAGCAAAAAGATGTGTAAGAGCGGTTCTCCCCAGGCGAAGGGCATCAGCAGCATCATGGTGACAGCCATTGCTGCCAGGCGCGTTAAGGACCAGTCGCGCCCGTCACGGATTTTCGCCTGACAGCGTGGACAGAATGCACTTTGGTGCGAGCGCATTTTAGGCAAGCTAAAAATCAGGTCGCATTCAGGACAACGATGATAATGTGCACGCGGGAGTGCCTCACCGATGGATCTGATGGCGATTTTTTTAGTGGGCGTGATGCGTGATGTCGTAAGGGCCATGTACCGCGTATCAAAATGTTGAAGTAATGTTATCTTAACTCATGACGGGAATGATCTTGAGCATTAACGCATTTAATGTTTATTTTAGTAGGCTGCAGTTTTAAGTAAGACAACTAAGTGATTACATAATGAACAAATCAGAGCTATACACGGATCTGAACCGTGATTTTCAGGCATTAATGGCAGGTGAAACCAGTTTTCTGGCAACGCTGGCAAATACCAGCGCATTGTTGTACGAGCGTCTTGCACAAGTAAACTGGGCCGGTTTTTACCTGCTTGAGGGCGAGACTCTGGTACTTGGTCCTTTCCAGGGCAAAATTGCCTGTGTGCGAATCCCGGTAGGACGTGGCGTATGTGGTACCGCGGTGGCGCGCAATCAGGTGCAGCGCATCGAAGATGTGCACGCGTTTGACGGGCACATCGCATGCGATGCCGCCAGCAATGCGGAAATCGTTCTGCCTATCACCGTTGAAAATCAGATAATCGGCGTGCTGGATATCGATAGCACCGCGTTTGGTCGCTTCACTGAAGAGGACGAACAGGGGCTGCGTACGCTTGTGGCACAGCTTGAAACCGTGCTTGCAACGACGGATTACAAAAAATTCTTTGCGAGCGTCGCAGGATAATCAACGGATAACGTAGCAATTACTGATGACGTCATTATAATGTCGCCTGTTCATGCCTGCGCTTGTTGGCTACGTCCGTTGTAATCAGGAAATTTCATGGAAAATCAACCTAAGTTGAATAGCAGTAAAGAAGTCATCGCGTTTCTGGCCGAACGCTTCCCGCAGTGTTTTAGTGCTGAAGGCGAAGCGCGCCCACTGAAAATTGGCATTTTTCAGGATTTGGTAGAGCGTGTTGAGGGTGAAATGAACCTCAGCAAGACACAGCTCCGTTCTGCCTTACGTCTCTATACTTCCAGCTGGCGCTATCTGTATGGCGTAAAATTGGGCGCAACGCGTGTTGATCTCGACGGCAACCCATGTGGTGAGTTGGATGAGCAACATGTTGAACATGCTCGCAAACAGCTGGAAGAAGCTAAAGCTCGCGTTCAGGCGCAACGTGCAGAGCAACAGGCGAAAAAACGCGAAGCGGCCGCTGCTGCCGGCGAAAAAGAAGACGCACCGCGTCGCGAGCGTAAGCCGCGTCCTGCTCCGCGTCGTAAAGAAGAGGCTGAACGTAAACCTCGCGCTGAAAAACCAGCAGCCAAAGCACCGCGTGCTCCTCGTGAAGAACAGCATACCTCGGTATCTGATATTTCAGTGCTGACGGTAGGGCAGTCCTTGAAGGTGAAAGCAGGTAATAATGCGATGGATGCCACCGTATTAGAAATCACCAAAGATGGCGTCCGTGTACAGCTGAATTCGGGTATGTCTTTGATTGTACGCGCAGAACACCTGGTGTTCTGAAACGGAGGCCAGGCCTGGCATGAACACTTTTTTTAGGCTTACTGCGTTAGCTGGTCTGCTTGCATTAGCAGGCCAGGCACTTGCTGTAGAAGACATCACGCGTGCCGATCAAATCCCCGTTTTAAAGGAAGAAACCCAGCATGCGACGGTGAGTGAACGTGTAACATCACGTTTTACACGTTCACACTATCGCCAGTTCGATCTGGATCAGGCGTTTTCGGCAAAAATTTTTGACCGCTATCTGAATCTGCTCGACTACAGCCATAACGTGCTGTTGGCGAGCGATATCGAACAGTATGCAAAAAAGAAAACTGTCCTCGGCGATGAACTGCGCACGGGCAAGCTGGATGTCTTTTACGATCTTTATAATCTTGCGCAAAAACGCCGATTTGAACGTTATCAGTACGCGTTAAGCGTGCTGGCACGTCCAATGGATTTTACCGGGACCGATACCTTTAACCTCGACCGGAGCAAAGCTCCGTGGCCGAAGAGCGAAGCAGAGCTTAATGCGCTGTGGGACGGCAAAGTTAAATTTGACGAACTCAGCCTGAAGCTGACCGGTAAAACCGATGCGGAAATTCGCGAAACGCTGACGCGTCGCTATAAATTTGCCATTCGCCGTCTGGCGCAGACCAACAGTGAAGATGTGTTCTCACTGGCGATGACGGCTTTTGCTCGTGAAATAGACCCGCATACTAACTATCTTTCTCCGCGCAACACTGAACAGTTTAATACTGAAATGAGCTTGTCTCTGGAAGGTATTGGCGCAGTTCTGCAAATGGATGATGACTACACCGTCATTAACTCCATGGTGGCGGGCGGCCCGGCAGCCAAGAGCAAAGCGATAAGCGTTGGTGACCGTATTGTCGGCGTGGGCCAGACCGGGAAAGGCATGGTCGATGTGATTGGCTGGCGTCTGGATGACGTTGTAGCGCTGATCAAAGGACCTAAAGGCAGCAAAGTTCGCCTCGAAATCCTGCCTGCTGGTAAAGGTACCAAGACGCGCATTGTCACGCTAACGCGTGAACGCATTCGTCTCGAAGACCGCGCCGTTAAAATGTCCGTGAAAACCGTTGGCAAAGAGAAGGTCGGCGTACTGGATATTCCTGGCTTCTATGTTGGCCTGACGGATGACGTCAAAGTTCAGCTGCAGAAACTGGAAAAACAGAATGTCAGCAGCGTGATTATCGATCTGCGTACCAACGGTGGTGGCGCACTGACCGAAGCGGTCTCGCTTTCCGGTCTGTTCATTCCTTCCGGTCCGGTGGTTCAGGTTCGTGACAATAACGGCAAAGTGCGTGAAGACAGCGATACAGACGGCGTTGTGTATTACAAAGGTCCGCTGGTGGTGCTAGTTGATCGCTTCAGTGCCTCGGCATCGGAAATTTTTGCCGCGGCAATGCAGGATTATGGCCGTGCGCTGATCGTCGGTGAACCGACCTTTGGGAAGGGCACCGTACAGCAGTATCGTTCTCTGAACCGTATTTACGATCAGATGCTGCGTCCGGAATGGCCAGCATTGGGTTCCGTTCAGTACACGATCCAGAAATTCTACCGTGTAAATGGTGGCAGTACGCAGCGTAAGGGCGTTACGCCGGATATCATCATGCCGACAGGTAATGAAGAAACTGAAACCGGTGAGAAGTTTGAAGATAACGCGTTGCCGTGGGATAGCATTGATGCTGCGACCTACACTAAATCAGATAACCTGACGCCGTTTGGACCTGAATTGCTAAAAGAGCACAATGCACGTATTGCGAACGATCCTGAGTTCCAGTACATCATGAAGGACATTGCGCGATTCAATGCGATGAAGGATAAGCGCAGCATCGCTTCTCTGAATTACGCTCAGCGTGAGAAAGAGAATAACGAAGATGATGCACTGCGTCTGGCGCGCATCAACGATCGGTTTAAGCGAGAAGGCAAACCGTTGCTGAAGAAACTGGACGATCTGCCCAAAGATTACCAGGAGCCGGATCCGTATCTGGATGAAACGGTAAAAATCGCGCTCGACCTGGCGCATCTTGAAAAAGAGAAGCCAGCGGAACAACCCGCGAACAGTCAATAACCTCAAACAGGCACAAGAAATTGTGCCTGTTTTTTTAACAAGCGCATGAAGACGTCAGTCTGATACGATAAAATGTAAAGTTGTGTCTTTCTGGTGACTTAGCACCCATGGATGCTTGAAAATAGCCATAAGACCCATACGATATGGGTAATCGCATAGTGCGTTTTGTTAAATTGAGGTTAAAAGAAAATTATGATGCGAATCGCGCTCTTCCTGCTGACGAACCTGGCTGTGATGGTCGTTTTCGGGCTGGTATTGAGCCTGACAGGGATTCAGTCAAGCAGCGTTCAA
Source organism: Citrobacter sp. wls706 (assembly GCF_005281305.1). Classification (NCBI taxonomy): domain Bacteria; kingdom Pseudomonadati; phylum Pseudomonadota; class Gammaproteobacteria; order Enterobacterales; family Enterobacteriaceae; genus Citrobacter; species Citrobacter sp. wls706. Next base: position 207,904 of record NZ_SZXG01000030.1, read on the forward strand.
GGCTTGTTGATCATGGCACTGCTGTTTGGTTTTGGTGGTTCCTTCATTTCGCTGCTGATGTCCAAATGGATGGCGTTAAAGTCCGTTGGTGGAGAAGTGATCGAACAGCCCCGTAATGAAAGAGAACGCTGGCTGATGAATACGGTAGCGAATCAGGCCCGCCAGGCCGGTATCGCTATGCCGCAGGTTGCAATCTACCATGCGCCAGATATTAACGCGTTTGCTACCGGTGCGCGCCGGGATGCTTCGCTGGTGGCTGTGAGTACTGGCCTGTTGCAAAATATGAGTCCGGACGAAGCCGAAGCGGTTATCGCGCACGAGATCAGCCACATTGCCAATGGCGATATGGTGACCATGACCCTCATTCAGGGGGTGGTGAACACCTTCGTTATCTTTATCTCCCGTATTCTGGCGCAAATTGCCGCCGGATTTATGGGCGGTAACCGCGATGAGGGCGAGGGCAGCAACGGTAACCCATTAATTTACTTTGCGGTGGCGACGGTGCTGGAACTGGTGTTTGGTATTCTGGCCAGCATTATTACCATGTGGTTCTCACGCCACCGTGAATTCCATGCGGATGCCGGTTCTGCCAAACTGGTCGGCCGTGAGAAGATGATCGCCGCGCTGCAGCGTCTGAAAACCAGCTATGAGCCGCAGGAAGCGACCAGCATGATGGCGTTCTGCATCAACGGTAAATCCAAATCATTGAGTGAGCTGTTTATGACTCACCCGCCGTTGGATAAGCGTATTGAAGCGCTGCGCAGTGGGGAATACCTGAAGTAACCTGCGGAAGTCCAGAAGAAGCGCGTCGCCAGACGCGCTTTTTTTATGCCTGAACGCGCGGCTGCGTGATACGTAAGCCGCTCACTATGGCGGCAGCCGTTGCCAGTACACCCGCGGTTATCAGCGACATATGTGTTCCGCTGTCACCAAACTGATTGAGCATTAACGCCACCAGCGCCGCGCCGGTACTTTGTCCTAACAAGCGCGCGGTCCCCAGCATCCCGCTTGCTCCGCCGCTGCGTTCACGTGGTGCAGAGGTGATGATGGTGTGGTTATTCGGTGACTGGAATAGACCAAAACCCGCGCCGCACAATATCATCGGCCAGATAATATTAAAATCGGAGGGCGCAGAGGGCAGTAGCACCAGTGCAAATAATCCGCTTGCCATCACGCCCATACCCAATGCACCCAACAATCCTGCGTGGACGCGTTCGATAAGATATCCGGCTAGCGGCGCCATCACCATGGTTGCCAGCGGCCATGGGGTCAGTAGCAGTCCTGTTTCGACTTCGCTACGACCGAGCACGGTTTGTAGAAAGAAGGGCAGAGAAACCATCGCCAGCATTTGTGCGCTGAATGAACAGATTGACGTGCAAATCGAGAGTGAAAACAGCGGAATGCGCAGCAGGTCAATCGGTAATAACGGTACCGGCAACGCCAGCTGGCGGCGGATAAAGAAAAAACCGACCACGATAAGCGCCACAAGCTCGGCACCAATCAGTTTTAGCGACTGTCCTTGCGCGAACCCACTGAGGGCAGTAATTAACAAGCCAAACGTTAAGGCATTCATTACCGCACTGGGCAGGTCAAAGCGTGGTTTATTGCTGCGGGACGAATTAGGTGGCAGGAAGCGCATGGCCAACAGCAGGGCAATAATCCCCAGCGGGACGTTAATCAGAAACAGCCATTTCCAGGACGAGATAGAGAGGATCGCCGCGGCAATGGTGGGTCCTGCCGCTGAGGAGACCGCCACGATGAAGGAGTTGATTCCCATCCCCCGGCCAAGCTGACGCTGGGGATAAATAAGTCTAATTAAAGCTGTATTCACACTCATCAGCGCCGCACCGCCAAACCCCTGAGCCACACGAGCCAGAGTTAGCATTTGTAGCGAGTCTGATAAAGCACAGAACAGCGAGGCAAGCAGGAATACGACGAGACCACACTTATAAATGCGTCGATAGCCAAACATATCACCCAAAAAGGAGAGTGACAGCAGTGAAACGACAATGGCGATTTGATAGGCGTTAACGATCCAGATTGAGCTGGCGGGTGAAGCCTGAAGGTCGGTAGCAATCGTCGGAAGCGCCACGTTAGCTATTGCGCCGTCGAGTACTGCCATAGAGATGCCAATAACAATGGTTAAAATTGCACCATATCGCTGGGGCAATGGCAGGCCATCAGCCTGAATTTTTTCCATAAGGGGTCATTTTATCGGGAATGATGATGAGAATAATAATCTTAGCATTGATATACAGGCGTTAGGTCGCAGATTTGTAACTAAGTAAGCAAAGAGCGATTGCGAGGGCAGGTTCGTGAAATTATAATAAAAACCGGTTCTGATTTTTATAAAACACTCGTAATGAGGTGATAAATGGCAATCGCAGATCTGGATAAACAACCTGATTCTGTATCTTCCGTGCTGAAAGTTTTTGGCATCCTGCAGGCGCTGGGTGAAGAGCGCGAAATTGGTATTACCGAGCTGTCGCAACGCGTCATGATGTCAAAAAGCACCGTTTATCGCTTTTTGCAGACCATGAAAACGCTGGGTTATGTGGCACAAGAAGGAGAGTCAGAGAAATACTCTCTGACCCTGAAATTATTCGAGCTGGGTGCGCGCGCGTTACAAAACGTTGATCTGATCCGTAGTGCTGACATCCAGATGCGTGAACTTTCACGTTTGACCAAAGAGACCGTACACCTTGGTGCGCTGGATGAAGACAGTATCGTCTACATTCATAAAATCGACTCCATGTACAATCTGCGTATGTATTCCCGCGTCGGTCGTCGTAACCCATTGTACAGCACGGCTATTGGTAAAGTTCTTCTGGCATGGCGTGACCGCGAAGAAGTGAAGGAAATTCTTGACGGCATCGAGTATAAACGCAGCACCGACCGTACTATCACGAATACTGATGAATTGCTGGTACTGTTAGATAAAGTGCGTGAACAGGGGTACGGCGAAGATAACGAAGAGCAGGAAGAAGGCCTGCGCTGCATCGGTGTTCCGGTGTTTGACCGTTTTGGCGTGGTGATCGCGGGCTTGAGTATCTCATTCCCGACGCTGCGCTTTTCCGAAGAGCGTTTACACGAATATGTGGCGATGCTGCATACGGCAGCGCGTAAGATTTCTGAACAAATGGGCTATAACGACTATCCGTTCTAATCCGCAGCAATAGCGCTAAGTGTAAAACCCCAGGTATTGCGTACCTGGGGTTTTTTAATGAATAAAATTAACGCTGTTTTGCGCAAATAGCATTGAGAATGTATTGCTTCTATCTTAACCGTTATCGATAACGACAGTACTTTTCCGCAATACAGGGCAATCTGAAAGGCCAATAAGGCCGCTGTTTGAGTGGACATATTGTGCGGTGCTGGTCCCGCGAGCGGTCAGATATTGGCATTGCAGACCCAGACCGGCCGCATTCTCTTTACTCCCAATCAAAACTCCATAGCCGCTCAGTAATAAACCGATCCAAACCAGAGCTAACAACACAATAGCGCGGATTATCAGACGCATTACAACCTCTTATCTTTTCTCGTTATTAGTAGATTAGCCTGTACATGGGCTGAAACAAGTCAATCATTCCTAAAAAGATGGAATGCCGTTACAGTTAACGCTGGGTTTAGGTAACGCATGATAATTTATAGACATAAGATGTAGACTCGAAGAGTGGAGCTGGAGTGAAAAAAATACGCTGGGTGGTACTGATTGTTGTCGTGCTGGTATGCATATTGATGTGGGCGCAGGTGTTTAACATCATGTGCGATCAGGACGTACAATTTTTCAGCGGTATTTGTGCCATCAATAAATTTATTCCCTGGTAAGCGCATTTTTACAACAGTTGATTACCTTCTTGTGCGGCAGTGGTAAACTACGCTGTCTACATTGAGGTGGTGAAATGAACGAAGTTTTGAATTCTGGCGCGTTGAGTTTTGCGTCTTTAGCGGTATCGGTGGTGGTTTTGGTTGTTGGGCTTGTGTTGTGGTTTTTCATTAATCGGGCAAGTTCGCGTACTAACGAGCAGATAGAACTGCTTGAAGCATTGTTAGACCAGCAAAAAAGACAGAACGCATTACTCCGTCGCCTTTGTGAAGCTAACGAACCAGAAAAAGCGGCAGAACCTGCAGCGGTCACCGCGAAGGATGACGATGATGATATCATCCGCCTGGTAGCTGAGCGCTAAAAACAGTATGTCAGGATGAAGGTCTGCTGATGCTGTGCGCAGATACTTCATCCTGTCGTCAACATGTCAGATCATTTTCTTCTGCTCTGCCCGCCTAATTAGCGTTCCGGAGTCGCCTGTAATCTGAGTATTTTCAGATACTCTAACCAATTAATATCTTATGTCCGGTCTGTTATAAATATATTTTCCCATACGTTAAAAATATGATTATGTCATTTTTGTGATAACGATCGTCTTATTAACAGCGAAACGTTTCTCTTACTTTTTTTGTGCATTGTCATCATTCTTTCATTATTTTGGTGCAAAAACAGAAGGCGGATCTCATTTTTACGCTTGTGACATTTTATGCATTACTAAGCATAAAAAATGATATCCGCCAGACCCTGTGACAGATAACCTGGAACAACCGAAGCTATTGAGCTATGGTAGAAATGTCCCTGTGACGGTGCAAGCCTGTCGGGGCAAGGGGAGAGAGGTGACAATATAACTCTGCTCGGTCTGGCGCATAACTGTGCAGTCGTTGTTTGATGAAAGACAGGATTTGTGCGACCGATCGAGACACGTTTAAAAATGGCTTGCCATTATTTACGTTGTATGTGATAACACGTTTTGGGTTAAACGAGGTACAGTTCTGTTTATGTGTGGCATTTTCAGTAAAGAAGTCCTGAGTAAACACGTTGACGTTGAATACCGCTTCTCTGCCGAACCTTATATTAGTGCCTCAAGCAGTAATGTCTCAGTTTTATCTATGTTATGCCCGCGGGCGAAGAAAATACTCTAAGGAATTTTGCAAATGGCAAAGATTAAAGGTCAAGTTAAGTGGTTCAACGAGTCTAAAGGTTTTGGCTTCATTACTCCGGCTGATGGCAGCAAAGACGTGTTCGTACACTTCTCCGCTATCCAGGGTAACGGCTTCAAAACTCTGGCTGAAGGCCAGAACGTTGAGTTCGAAATTCAGGACGGCCAGAAAGGTCCGGCTGCTGTTAACGTAACAGCTATCTGATCGACACCACTGATTTGATGCGCTCATGCGCAACCATCTCAGATATAAAGCCTCGCTTATGCGGGGCTTTTTAATTCAAATTACGTCAAAATATTTCTGAAAGCCCATCCATTAGCGCTTTGTTGCAAAGGCGTGATGTTCGTAGCATAGTTTTCCCCGCATTCTCGCAGCATTTCTCGTTAAATCAGACACCTGAAAAACTATCATGCGGGAGTCCTGGTGAAAAAGAAAAACGACATAGATGCGCGCAATTTTACTCCCGTACGTTTTGCCGTGCTTTGTGTGGCGATATTATTAAGTCTGGGATTGCTGCTGGGTCGGGTGGCGTGGCTACAAATTGTCACGCCGACAACTCTGGTAAAACAGGAAGACATGCGTTCGTTACGCGAGGTAACTATAGCCTCGCCACGCGGAATGATTACCGACAGAGAAGGGCGACCGCTGGCAGTAAGTGTCCCGGTGAATGCCGTCTGGGCAGATCCTAAAACCATTATTAGCAAGGGTGGCGTGGGCTACAACGAACGTTGGCAGGCGTTAGCAAAGACTCTGAACATTTCGCTCAGTTCTCTGGCTGAGCGCGTTAACAGTAATCCTGCGGGACGCTTTATTTATCTGGCGCGCCAGATCTCACCTCAGCAGGCTGAGTGGGTCGATAACCTTAATCTTCCGGGGATCAATCTGCGTGAAGAATCCCGTCGCTTTTATCCCGCCGGACATGTTGCGGCTAATCTCATTGGTTTCACCAACATTGATGGTCAGGGTATTGAAGGTCTGGAGAAAAGCTTCAATAGCCAGTTGATGGGCAAACCCGGCTCCCGTCTGGTCCGTAAAGACAAATTTGGTCATGTCATCGAAAATATCACCGAAGTGATGCCGGTGCCTGCACACGAATTACAACTCAGTATTGATGAGCGTTTGCAGACGGTTACCGAAGACGCGCTGGATAATGCCGTGACGTGGAATAAAGCGGAGTCAGGGGCAGCTGTACTGGTCAATATCGCTACTGGTGAAATTCTCTCCATGGCAAGCTTCCCAGATTTTAACCCCAACAATCGTGACGGCGCGGTACTGGATGATTTTCGTAACCGTGCCATTAGCGACACCTTTGAACCCGGCTCGACCGTTAAGCCGCTGGTGATTATGACCGCGCTCCAGCAGGGGATTGTGCAACCGGACAGTGTAATTGATACCCATCCTTTTAATGTCGACGGACATCGTATTCGTGACGTCGGATTTTACCCTGAGCTGTCGCTTACCGGCATTTTGCAGAAATCAAGCGATACGGGTGTATCACACCTGTCGTTAGCTATGCCTGTGCAGAAATTGCTGGATACCTATAAGCGTTTTGGTTTTGGCGATCCAACCGGGTTGGGATTAACTGGTGAAAGCAGTGGTTTAATGCCCCAACGCCGCTACTGGAGCGATTTGGATCGCGCGACCTTCGCATTCGGTTATGGACTCATGGTGACGCCGCTCCAGTTGGCGCATGTCTACGCCACCATCGGTAGCTTTGGCATCTATCGGCCTCTTTCTATAACGCGTATTGATCCGCCGGTAATAGGAACGCGGGTGATGCCGGAGGCACTGGTTCATCAGGTTGAACATATGATGGAAAGCGTTGCGTTACCCGGCGGTGGGGGAACTAAGGCGGCGGTCAGGGATTATCGGGTTGCGGTAAAGACCGGGACGGCGAAAAAAATCGGTGATGATGGTAAATATGTTGATAAATACGTGGCCTATACGGCAGGCGTTGCGCCAGCGAGTGACCCGAAATTCGCGTTAGTCGTGGTTATTAATAATCCACAAAACGGTGCTTACTACGGGGGGGCTGTCTCCGCGCCGGTATTCAGCCAGATTATGGGAGATGTCCTGCGCCTGGAAAATGTTAAGCCAGACGGCATGCCTGCCGACTCCGATCATCTGCTGGTGATGCATGGCGACAGTGGATCCTCGCCAGCGCTGTAAGTTATTTTCCCGGGGCGCAATTCGCGTTACACTTGCGCCCTCAAATCACCTGCCGGAGTTGTCATGTCGTTTTCCTGTCCTCTTTGCCACCAGCCTCTTACTCAAACGAAAAACAGTTTTATTTGCCCTGAGCGGCACCAGTTTGACGTGGCGAAAGAAGGGTATGTCAACTTACTGCCAGTTCAGCATAAGCGGTCGCGCGATCCGGGTGACAGCGCTGAGATGATGCAGGCGCGCCGGGCGTTTCTTGATGCCGGACACTATCAACCACTGCGCGACGCGATTGTGAAGGTGCTCACAGAGAGGCCAGGTTCAGAAAACGCGGCGATTCTGGATATCGGCTGTGGAGAAGGGTATTACACCCATGCCTTTGCCGATACGCTGACTGGCGGCAAGACCGTTGGCCTCGACGTCTCTAAAGTGGCGATTAAGGCCGCAGCCCGCCGTTATCCGCAGGTAACCTTTTGCGTGGCTTCCAGCCATCGTTTGCCGTTTGCCGATGCGTCCATGGATGCCATCATCAGGATCTACGCGCCCTGTAAAGCGCAAGAGCTGGCTCGCGTGGTTAAACCGGGTGGATGGGTAATCACCGCCACACCAGGGCCGCGGCATTTAATGGAGCTGAAAGGGCTGATTTATGATGAGGTGCGTTTGCATGCGCCACATACCGAACAGCTGGAAGGTTTTGTTCTGCAGCAGAGTATTGCGCTGGGCTATCAGATGCAGCTCCAGGGCAGCGAAGCCGTTGCATTACTGCAAATGACACCGTTCGCCTGGCGGGCAAAACCGGAAGTGTGGGAAACGCTGGCAGGAAAGACGAAGTTTGACTGCCAGACAGATTTTAGTATTCATATCTGGCAGCGCCTGAATTAACCGTGGAAGTGTGCCCAGAGGATCTGGGCGCCGATACCAATCAGTACCACCCCGCCCAAAATTTCAGCTCGTTTGCCCAGCATCGGACCAATAAAACGACCGATCATCATGCCGAGCGTGGACATAATTAACGTGGCGCAGCCGATGGCCAGCGCAGTCGCAATGATGTTAACCTGCAGGAATGCCAGACCCACCCCGACGGCCATCGCGTCGAGACTGGTGGCAATGGCGGTGGTGACCAGCAGCCAGAATCCATGACGACGCTGCGGCTCTTCATCTTCATCACCGTTGTCGCGAAAACCTTCGATTATCATTCGCCCACCCAAGAAAATCAGCAGAATGAAAGCGATCCAGTGGTTCCACTCCAGTACAAATTTGCTGGCCAGCATGCCCATACCCCAGCCAATCAGCGGGGTCAGGGTTTCAACTGCGCCGAAAATAAGACCGGTGCGCAGAGCTTCAGAAAATTTGGGTTTATGCAGGGTGGCACCTTTGCCAATTGACGCAGCGAAAGCATCCATCGACATGCCAAAAGCGAGAAGTACAGTAGCGGTGAGATTCATAACAGCGTCCTGACCGGGGTATCCATAAAACACATCACTGCCCCCAGTAACCATGCATACAGATTGAAAACACGAAATATATCGTGCCATTCAGGTATGCATTGCAGTTGATGTGCCTATGGTCTCGCCTGACTGAAACTGTATGTTCAGTCCGTACGCGCCACGTTTTTCAACGAGTATGTTGACACGTACATTTCCGGAGTCTGGAAATCGGCTACTCCCCAACGACGGGCGCAACCTTAACATATTTTGAGAATATAAAACAAGAAACAGGGAAATAATATTTGACTTTTAATTGAAAACGATTTTCATTTAGATTTATTTATAAATAGAACGTTAAAATAAATAACATTACGGGCGGGGTAATATAGCCTTAGCTATGTTTTGTTTTCATTAATATATGAAAAACATAGTTCAGGCTATCTTGTTAACTTACTGATTTGAAATAAGAAGCTTATATATTTTTTCGAGATCGTCTATATTTCGTACGCGAACAAGCAATCTACGCTGTTCTAATTGCATCACCAGCACGCCGTCTTCTGATAAATTCATCTCTTTAATGCGGTTATATTCAATCCAGACGTTAGCAAAGAAAAAACCTTTTTGCTTGAAGATGATTTTCGGCGTACGGATCCAGAACAGATACAACCCCATCAACACCAGTGCACATAATAACCATGTGGTGAATTGCGCCCCGTGGCTGGTGACGTTGTTGTAGATAAGAATAGCTACCAGGCCAATGAAGATAACACTGTCAACACGGCTGCGAGGAAGCAGGGCGACCGTCAGCAGAGTAGGGCCATTACGGCGGGGCATGATGAACTGATCGTAAATGGCATACGCCAGCAGCGAAAAGATAAAAAGAACCAGCACCAGGTCCGTGATAGTCATGAATCCTCAACCCTCTAAATAGAAAAACCGGGGGCAAGCCCCCGGTGATGTACAACAGTCTTACAGGCCGAGCAGGCCGACAGCGTAGCCCGCGATACCGATGACGAAGAAGCCAACGATAATCCACAGCGGGTTCACTTTCTTACGCAGTAGCCACATACAAGCGAAAGTCAGCAGCAGAGGAACCAGGCCCGGCATCAGCTGGTCAAGGATAGTCTGCACGGTGGTAACGCGAGTCTGGCCATCCTGACCGGTGATAGTGGAGACCACCAACGGGATGTTCACGTGCGTCCACTTGTTAACCAATGCCCCCATGACAAACAGGCCGAGGATTGACGCCCCCTCAGTCAGTTTCTGCAGGAAGCCGCCGCCCATATCTTTAACGATATCGACACCTTTACGGTAGCCGTATGCCACACCGTAGTAACGGGTAGCCAGACGCACCAGGTTAAACAGGATGAAGAACAGCAGTGGCCCAAGCAGGCTGCCGCTCATCGCGATACCTGCACCAAGCGCGGCAAATACCGGACGTACGGTACCCCAGAAGATTGGATCGCCAACGCCTGCCAACGGTCCCATCAGACCCACTTTGATACCGTTGATAGCACCATCGTCAATCTCTGCGCCGTTGGCACGCTGCTCTTCCATCGCCAGCGTAACGCCCAGCACAGGTGCGGCTACGTACGGATGGGTGTTAAAGAATTCCAGGTGACGCTTAATAGCCTGCTTACGTGCATCGTTGTTTTCCGGGTACAAACGGCGGATAGCCGGTACCATGGAGAAACAAAAACCCAGCGCCTGCATACGTTCGAAGTTCCATGAACCCTGAAACAGGTTAGAACGAATGAACACGCCACGAATGTCACTCGGAGTGAGTTTTTTCTCGGTGGTAGTTTTAGTCATATCAACCATTTCGCTCACCTGCTAGTCCAGTTCGTTATCAAGATCGTTGTTACCAGCTGCCTGAACTGGCGCACCGGCGACGCGGTTATATTTCGGGCTCAGCTGAATGTAGAGGATTGCCATCACAGCGCCAATCACACCTAGAGCAACCAGGTTGAAGTTAGTAAATGCCGCGGTGACGAAGCCGAGATAGAAGAACGGCATCAGGTAGCCCGCGCGCATCATATTGATGACCATCGCATAACCAACCACTACGATCATGCCACCTGCGATGTTCAGGCCGCCGGTGACGACTTCCGGAATGGCGTTGAGCATGCTCTGAACTTCACTGGTACCTACAGAAATCGCCACGATTACCGCCGGGATAGCGATACGCATAGCCTGCAGGAACAGTGAGGATACGTGCAGCCAGGAGAGCGCCGTCAGGTTGCCGTTTTCGGCCGCCTTATCCGCTGCGTGCTGGAATGCTACGGTGATGGTACGAACGATGATGGTCAGAACCTGGCCTGCTGCTGCCAGCGGGATAGCCAGCGCGATACCGGCACCAATACTTTGGTGACCCGCGATAACCAGAACGGTAGAGATAATTGACGCCAGTGCGGCATCTGGTGCAACCGCAGCACCGATGTTCATCCAGCCCAGGGCGATCATTTCCAGGGTACCACCGATGATAATACCGGTTTTCATATCCCCGAGAACGGCGCCAATAAGCGTACAGGCCACCAACGGACGGTGGAACTGAAATTCATCGAGTACCGACTCCATACCCGCGATACATGCGACGATGAACACCAGCACAATCTGAAGAGTGGTAATCTCCATTGTACTTCTCCTATTGCTATACAGACTTAAGTGTGAAAACTAAGTAAATGCCAGGGAATTATTTCGCCTTGGCAATCAAATCCATCATTTTCAGTTTCTGATCGGTCGAAACTTTACGCGCTTCGAGCTCAATACCGCGTTCGTTGAGTTTTTTGAAGGCTTCGATGTCTTTTTCATCAACAGAAATTGCGTTGTTTACCTGTGTTTTACCCTGACGGAAAGCCATACCGCCAATGTTTACAGAGGTAATTTTCACACCACCTTCAACGATACGTTCCACATCGGTCGGGTTGGTGAACAACAGCATCACACGCTCGCCTGCATATTTCGGGTTGTTGTAGACGCGGATCATTTTCGCGACATCAACCACATGCGCCGTCACACCCGGAGGTGCTACCTGAGTCAGCAACGTTTTACGCACGGTATCGGCGGCAACTTCATCGCTGACGACGATAATGCGCGTTACGTTGGTTTCTTTGGTCCAGCGAGTGGCTACCTGACCATGAATTAAACGGTCATCGATACGCGCCAGGCCGATCTGCATATAATCGTTGGGGCCCATCGGTTTCGCCGGTGCTGCTGCTTTGGGTGCCGCAACGGGGGCAGGAGCGGCTTTTTCCACGGGTTTCGCTTTCAGCGCTTTCACGCCTTCGCTACCGGTTTCAACGGCCAGTGCCACTAATTCATCGAAGCTCGGGTTGTCATCACGCGCCATGAAGGTCTCGACCAGCATGGGAATGTTCACACCGGCGATAACTTCGTAATGCTCTTTATCGACGACAATGCGGCTCGCAGCGTTAAACGGGCTGCCTCCCCATGTGTCAACGAGAAACAGCACGCCTTTACTGGTATCGAGTTTTGCCAACTGAGCGTTGTACTTTTCGATCAGCGTTTCGGCATTTTCACCTGGAACGAAATCGATCCAGCCGACATTTTCCTGCTCGCCTAACAGCATCTCTGCTGTCTTAAGTAACTGCTCTGCAGCCCAACCATGTGTGCCTATTACAATAGCAATGGTCACTTGCTACCTCCTTTATTATCGTTAACACATCAACGTGAAGATGTATTTGAATCGTCGTCCGCAATCGAATCGATTCAGATAAGGGTTACAAAGAAAAACCTATGATTTTCGTGAATTATTTTAGATATCGAAAAAAATATTTTATGTGATGAAGATCCGTAATTTAACTTCCGATGAAAAGAAATTTCGAAGGGTAAAATATCTCCGAAACAACTTATTGCAAAGGAAGGTAAATCTTTGCTAAAAACCGGTTGTCTCTGTTATGTTTAGCATCTGTTTAATTACTCAGGAGTATAGGGCAGTAGCCCACCATATGGATCGTCACCGACGTCATTTCACCCTCAGGCCGCTTTGCGCCTGTCAGATTGGCACTTTTTGCCACAAATTTTCTCTGCATAATGCTTTAACGCCTGAGATCCTCAGCGCGCAGTTTGGTCATTCCTTAAGCAGGAGCTTGTCATGGAATTATTAATGGACCCGCAGATTTGGGTGGGTTTGCTCACGCTTGTCGTTCTCGAAATTGTTCTGGGTATTGATAACCTGGTCTTCATTGCGATCCTGGCTGATAAGCTGCCGCCGAAACAGCGAGATAAAGCGCGTTTAATCGGTTTATCACTGGCACTGATTATGCGTCTGGGCTTGTTGTCCGTGATTTCGTGGATGGTGACGCTGACAAAGCCGCTGTTTACGGTAATGGACTATGCGTTCTCAGGGCGCGATCTGATTATGCTGCTGGGCGGTATCTTCCTCTTGTTCAAGGCTACGACAGAGCTGCATGAGCGGCTTGAAAACCGTGAACATGATACCGGGCAGACGAAAGGGTATGCGAGCTTTTGGGTTGTCGTGACGCAGATTGTCATCCTCGATGCGGTGTTCTCGCTGGATGCGGTGATTACTGCGGTCGGTATGGTCAACCATCTGCCGGTCATGATGGCGGCGGTCGTGATTGCTATGGCCGTGATGCTGCTGGCGTCCAAGCCGTTGACGCGATTTGTGAACCAACATCCGACGGTGGTGGTGCTGTGTCTGAGCTTCCTGTTGATGATTGGTCTGAGTCTGGTTGCCGAAGGGTTTGGCTTCCACATTCCGAAAGGCTATCTGTATGCGGCGATTGGCTTCTCGATCATTATCGAGTTGTTTAACCAGATTGCGCGTCGTAACTTTATTCGCCACCAGTCGGCACTACCGCTGCGTGCGCGGACTGCCGATGCAATCCTGCGTCTGATGGGGGGTAAACGTCAGGCCAGCGCGCAGATGGAATCCGACAATCCAGTACCTGTGCCCGTTCCGGAAGGCGCATTCGTGGAAGAAGAACGCTATATGATCAACGGCGTACTCTCCCTGGCCTCGCGTTCATTACGTGGCATTATGACGCCTCGTGGCGAGATTAGCTGGGTTGATGCGGACCTGAGTGTAGCGGAAATTCGCGAGCAATTGCTTTCGTCACCGCACAGCCTGTTCCCGGTATGTCGCGGTGAGCTGGACGAAATTATCGGTATCGTCCGTGCCAAAGAACTGCTGGTGGCTCTGGAAGAGGGTGTGGATGTGGCGGCGATTGCCTCTGCTTCTCCGGCTATCGTGGTCCCGGAAACGCTGGACCCGATTAATCTGTTAGGCGTTCTGCGTCGTGCCCGCGGCAGTTTCGTGATCGTCACTAACGAATTTGGTGTCGTGCAGGGGTTGGTTACTCCGCTGGACGTATTAGAAGCTATCGCCGGTGAGTTCCCGGATGCCGATGAAACGCCTGAAATTATTGCTGATGCAGGCGGTTGGTTGGTGAAAGGCGGTACCGATCTGCATGCGTTGCAACAGGCGCTGGACGTAGATACGTTAGTGAATGAAGACGAAGATATCGCGACGGTGGCAGGTTTAGTCATCGCGGCTAACGGTCATATTCCACGCGTCGGCGATGTTATCGAGGTTGCGCCGCTGAGCATTACGATTGTCGAAGCGAATGACTATCGTGTGGATTTAGTTCGCATTGTTAAAGAACGACCCGCTCACGACGAAGACGAGTAACCGGGCTAGCGAAACGGCATAACGGGCATACTATGTCGCCCGTTATGCCGGGCGGGCGGCGGGGTGCTGCCCGCCAGCCATTTCGGAAAATCTCGTAGCGGCATTGGCTTCGCATACAGAAAACCTTGCAATAAATGTACACCGTGCCGGCGCAAATGCTGTGCCTGCGCCTGCGTTTCAACCCCTTCTGCCACCAGTTCTATATTCAGTCTTTTTCCCAGCGCGATGATGATGTCTGTAACGGTTGAGTTCACGGCATCGGTACCGATCGCAGAAGTAAATGATTTATCAATTTTCAGTACATCCGGGCGGAGTTTTTCCAGCCAGGAGAGCGAGCTGTTGCCGGTGCCAAAATCGTCAATCGCCAGTTTTACGCCAAGGCGATTTAGCTCGCGTACAATCCGATAATCCACATCCAGTAACGCATCTCGCTCGGTAAGTTCGATGACTAACTGCTGAATGGGATGCTGGCTAAACCAATACTGGTTGAGATCTTTTAACAGCGTGCCATGGCGAAAATGGCTGGCGGCGACATTGATCCCGATATGAAACTGACTGCTCATGGGGAAGACGTGTCGCTGCTGAATGGTTTCTGCGATGACATGACGCGTCAGGGGCACGATCAGGTTGTGCTCCTCGGCGATGGGAATAAACACTTCGGGAGAGATCCAACCCTGACGCGGATTATTCCAGCGTAAAAGGATTTCCACCCCCATGCATTGCTGCGTTTGCGCATTGAGCAGCGGCTGGCAGAACAGCTCGAATTCGCGGGCGGCAAGGGCCAGATTAATCTCCCAGGAGAAACTCATTCTGTTGGCGGTTGCCAGCCACGCCAGGTACCCCACTAACAGACTGAGGATCACCGCCAGCGGCAGCTGTGTGGGCAGATGCTTAATCGCCAGTTCGCTGGCGCCCGGACCGGTAACGCTGATAGTAAACGGGAAATGCTGTGATGAAAGCTGGTAGCGTTTTTCATTCTTTAGCTCAGGTAGCGTATCGACAACACCTTGTCCGTAGAGCAGATGGCGATTGCCGACGCTTAAGCTGGCATGGGTGATTTGTGGCGGTTGGGGTTCAAGCAGCATCGACGACAATAAATCAATATTAACGATCTCCAGCACGCCATCTTCACCATCGGCAGAGGATGGATACCATTGCGCCAGAATCGGGCTGCCTTTAATTAGCGAATGGTCGGTAGACAGCAGCAACTGCGGCTCCCGGCTGGGTAATTCAGGCTCCAGTTGACGAACAGGCACATTGCGATAACCAAAAATACTGGAGCAATACAGAATCCCGCTTTGAATAAGGCTGATAGAGCGTACCGTTTGCAGCCTGGCAGCATGCTTGCTCAGCGGTAAACGCGCAACTGAGCAGGGGAGACCAATCAATGGCAACAGCACATCGCGTCCGGTCTGTAGGGGCAAAAGTACATGATCCAACTCTTCAACGGCGTGGTTGGCAAAGGTTACGGTATTCCGATGATTTAAATTACGCTCCGAAATAAATCGGGCCGTTAAAGTGAGGATAAGCGTCAGTAGGGCACATAGTGTGCAAACAATTAAGCGATTCCGGCGATAGTTTTTAATGATCCGTTGTGCTGTATGCATGCGGGCCGCCCGATAAGCCGTTGGTCACAAAAGCCAAAAGCAACAGAGCAAGTGTAGTGGGGAAAATTACAGTAGACGAGGAAGGGGAGATAAATTCGCCCATCCGTCGCAGATGGGCGAAAATTAAGTATTAGTCACATTGAACTTTGATTGCCAGACCACCACGTGACGTTTCGCGGTATTTGGCGTTCATGTCTTTACCCGTTTCGTACATGGTCTCAATGACTTTATCCAGCGAGACGCGTGGCGCACTGGTACGGCGCATTGCCATACGTGCGGCGTTAATCGCTTTCACGGAAGCAATGGCGTTACGTTCGATGCACGGAACCTGAACCTGACCGGCAACCGGGTCACAGGTTAAACCGAGGTTATGCTCCATACCGATTTCTGCCGCAACACACACCTGTTCAGGACTTGCACCCAGCAGTTCAGCCAGACCGGCAGCCGCCATGGAGCAGGCCACGCCCACTTCACCCTGACAACCTACTTCTGCACCGGAGATTGAGGCGTTCATTTTGTACAGCGCGCCAATTGCACCGGCCGCCAGGAAATAGCGGGTGTAGATATCCGGGCTGACGGACTCAATGAAATGATCGTAATAAGCAAGGACCGCAGGCACGATACCGCAGGCACCGTTAGTTGGCGCAGTGACAACGCGACCACCCGCGGCGTTTTCTTCGTTAACAGCCAGCGCAAACATGTTCACCCAGTCGATTACGTTCATCGGATCGTTGGAGAGCTTGTCGCTGGAGACCAACATACGACGCAGGGCAGAGGCGCGACGCGGAACGCGTAGCGGACCTGGCAGCACACCTTCGGTGTTCATCCCACGATCGATACAGGCCTGCATGGTTTGCCAGACATGGCCAAAGTACTCTTCAATCTCTTTTTTGCTGTGCAGAGCAAGTTCGTTCTGCATCGCCATGCCAGAGAGAGACAGGCCGGTGCTGTTGCAGTATTCCAGCATTTCGGTCGCGGATTTGAACGGATAAGGGACGCTGACCTCGCCCGCGGTATCCTGACCAAAATGTTCTTCATCAACGATGAATCCACCGCCGATTGAGTAGTAGGTTTTGCTATAAATGACGGTTTCGCCATTGTACGCATGGATCTGCATGCCGTTTTCATGCAGCGGCAGGTTGCCGTTGTGAAAACGCATTCCGTCATTCTGCGGGAAATCCACTTCGTGTTGACCCTGCGCAAGCAGCAGGCGTCCACGCGTTTCTACGTCGCGGATAAATCCGGGAATGCTGTCAATGTCTACGGTAGCAGGCTCGTTGCCCGCCAGACCCATAATAATGGCGATATCGGTGTGGTGACCTTTACCCGTGAGCGACAGTGAACCATACACGTCGACGGCAACACGAGTAACGCTGTCCAGTAATCCTTTTTCGACCAGGTCATCGACGAACTGTTTACCCGCCTTCATAGGCCCTACGGTATGGGAAGATGAGGGACCAATCCCCACCTTAAACATGTCGAATAGACTAATCACGATAATACTCCTACAGGGCGACTGGGCTTTCCAGTAACGATGTTATAACTGCGCATAGTGTAAGAGGGAACGCGGCGATCGGCTTAACTATTCACATGAATTAAACTAATAGATAACCGCGGTTTTACTAATGTTGCGACCTGAGTTTCAAGTTGTCTATGGCGTGCGTAAAGATAAGTATAGTCAGGGCTTGACGCCAATTTGCAGAGCCAGCTCACGAATTATTCCGGCGGTCATTCCCCAGACGAAATATTGCTCATACCAGGAAAGCCAAACGCGGTGTGAATCACCACGGCGATAAATATCGAGCGGATGGTAACGCCCTAAATGCAGAGCCTGCGCCAGCGGCATTTCAAACACTGCGGAAACCTCATCTTCACTGGCGCGATACGGCAGATTAGGCGGGATAATGCCGACGACCGGGGTAACCTGGAAACCGGTGACGCTGTCGACCGGCGGCAGGACGCCGATCACCTCAACGCATGACGGCGGAATTGCCACTTCTTCATGCGCCTCGCGAAGGGCGGCGGCGATCAACGAGGCATCGGTGCTGTCCACCGCGCCGCCGGGAAAGGCGACCTGGCCGGCATGTTTGCGTAGATGAACGGATCGCTGGGTTAGCAGCAGACCCGGCTGTGGTCGGCGGACGACTGGGATCAGTACGGCCGCCTGACGCTGGTTTAACACGGCATGATTGACCTGCGGGCGCAGGAGTTGGAAGCGCGATAAAAAATCATCAAGCGTCAGGCTGCTGTATTCCACGTGTCAATTCTCCAGTTGGTGCAAAATACGATTCACTTTATCAAATGTTTCCTGATACTCCGCGTCTTCCTGACTGTCCGCCACAACGCCACCACCAGCGGAACAATAAATGTGTCCGTTTGTGGCCGTCAGCGTGCGAATGGTGATGCTGGTGTCCATATTGCCGCAAAAGCTCAGGTAACCAATGCTGCCACACCAGGCATTACGTCTGTGCGGCTCCAGCTCATCTATAATTTCCATCGCCCGCACCTTCGGCGCGCCGGTAATGGAGCCGCCGGGGAAGGCGGCGCGCAGCAGGTCGCTGGCGTGCAAAGATTCTGGCAGACGTGCGGTAATGGTGCTGACTAAATGATGAACGGCAGGGAACGGTTCGACCACAAACAGCTCCGGAACCTGTACCGACCCCGGTACGGCAACGCGGCCAATATCATTACGCATCAAATCGACGATCATCAGGTTCTCCGCACGATCCTTCGGCGAATTCGCCAGCCGCCGGGCCTGCTCACGATCGGCATCAGCATCTTCACGTCTTGGCAGCGTCCCTTTAATAGGACGCGTCTGGATGTGCTGGTTTTCCAACAGAATAAACCGTTCGGGTGAAAGGCTGAGGATTGCGCCTTCCTCAAGACGAATGAACGCACTAAACGGCGCACGATTAGCGTGATTAAGTCGTACAAATGCCAGCCACTCATCGCCCTGATAATGCGCCTGAAAACGCTGGGCGAGATTGACCTGATAGCAGTCGCCGCTGTGCAGATAGCGCTGTACCTGGCGGAATTTTTCGCCATACTGCGCGCGACTCATATTGGATTGCCACGCAGAGGTTAAGGCAAACGGTTCACGCGTTGGCGGTTGTTGTGCGTCGAGCCACTTCCGCCGCGCCTCGACATCGGTATGGCTGAGCAGGGATACGGTTTGCAACTGATGATCGACAATCAGCGCCCAGTCGTAAATGCCGACGGCCATATCCGGCAGGGCAATATCGCGCGCGGCAATCGTGGGCAGCGATTCAAATCTTCTGCCAAGATCGTAGCCAAACAGACCTAACGCGCCGCCCTGAAACGGCAGATTGGGGTGATTGCTCGGCTGAATCCCCCGTGCGCTGAGCGCTGAATGTAATACCGTCATTGGGTCATCAAGCGTGCGTACGGTTGCGTGTCCGTCATGGACAACGGTCTCTTCAGCGCGCGTAACCAGCGTGGCGACGGGATCCGCCACCAGAATATCAAAACGGTTATGTGGATGGTCAGCATGACCCGAATGCAACAGCATCGCCCAGGGGAGATGGCTTAAGGTCGAAAAATAGCGTTCAGCGGCGTCCTGACGCCAGGGTAAAGTGATTACAGCGGGAGATAACGTCTTCATCAGTCCTGACTCGTTGCTACTCTACTGGCTAACTGCCCGGTAGCATGAAATAATTAGCGCAGACAATTTAGCAGGAGTTAACAATGTTTGCAGGTTTACCTTCACTCAGTCATGAGCAGCAGCAAAAAGCGGTCGAGCGTATTCAGGAACTGATGTCGCAGGGGATGAGCAGCGGACAAGCGATTGCTCTGGTAGCTGAAGAGTTACGCGCCAGCCATACCGGCGAGCGGATCGTGGCGCGTTTCGAAGATGAAGACGAGTAACGTTGCTTAAACTGCAGCGATAATCTTGATCTCTACTTTGTATTTCGGGTTCATCAACCCGGCCTGGACCGTACAACGTACTGGCGCATGACCGGCAACGACCCACGCGTCCCAGGCTTTGTTCATCGCGGCAAAGTCACTTTTGTCTGCCAGAAAAAGGGTGGCATCAAGAATACGTGACTTGTTGCTGCCCTGTTTTTCCAGAACTGCGTCAATTTGCGCCAGCGTATTCGCTGTTTGTTCAAAGGCGTCAGCATCCAGGTTTTCCGGTACACCGGTGTAATACAACGTGTTGTTATGGATAACCACGTCGGACCAACGCGCTTCGGCATCAATGCGCACTATCGTCATAAATCATTCCTCATTTACGTTTTTCATAATGGCTTCAGGTTGCGCCAAGACTGCCATAATGTTGCGCCTACGTCACCTCTTCAACTGGCGAAAGACCCGCTGGCCTGACATAATCCCTGTTCAAATGAACAGGGGGCAGTGTGACGGACGATTTTGCAGCAGACGGTCAGTTGGCTAAAGCGATACCGGGTTTTAAACCGCGTGAACCACAGCGGCAGATGGCCTTCGCCGTTAGCCATGCCATTGAAAAATCACAGCCGCTTGTTGTCGAAGCCGGAACCGGAACGGGGAAAACCTACGCTTATCTTGCACCTGCGCTGCGTGCGGGTAAGAAAGTCATCGTCTCTACCGGTTCAAAAGCGTTGCAGGATCAGCTTTACAGCCGCGATCTCCCGACCGTCGCTAAAGCGCTTGAATTTACCGGCAAACTGGCGCTGCTGAAAGGGCGCTCCAACTATCTGTGTCTGGAACGCCTTGAACAGCAGGCGCTGGCGGGCGGCGACCTG
>NZ_SZXG01000030.1:228523-547785 GCF_005281305.1 Citrobacter sp. wls706
GCGGGCGGCGACCTGCCGGTACAAACTTTAAGCGACGTCATCCTGCTGCGCTCCTGGTCAAATCAAACCCTTGATGGCGACATCAGTACCTGCGTCAGCGTGGCGGAGGATTCTCAAGCCTGGCCGCTGGTAACCAGCACTAACGACAATTGTCTGGGCAGCGACTGCCCACTGTACAAAGAGTGTTTTGTCGTCAAAGCGCGTAAAAAAGCGATGGATGCAGATGTGGTAGTGGTCAATCACCATCTGTTTCTCGCTGATATGGTGGTGAAAGAGAACGGGTTTGGCGAACTGATCCCCGAAGCTGACGTGATGATTTTCGATGAAGCGCATCAGTTACCGGATATCGCCAGCCAGTATTTTGGTCAATCGCTCTCCAGTCGTCAGCTGTTAGACCTGGCGAAAGACATCACCATTGCCTATCGCACCGAGCTGAAAGACACTCAGCAGTTGCAGAAATGCGCCGACCGCCTGGCGCAAAGCGCCCAGGATTTCCGCCTGCAACTTGGCGAGCCGGGCTATCGCGGCAATCTGCGCGAACTGCTGGCTGACCAGCGCGTACAGCGCGCGTTTTTGCTGCTCGATGACACGCTGGAACTGTGTTACGACGTGGCGAAACTGTCTCTTGGGCGTTCGGCGTTGTTGGATGCCGCGTTTGAGCGCGCCAC
This sequence comes from Citrobacter sp. wls706, assembly GCF_005281305.1. Classification (NCBI taxonomy): domain Bacteria; kingdom Pseudomonadati; phylum Pseudomonadota; class Gammaproteobacteria; order Enterobacterales; family Enterobacteriaceae; genus Citrobacter; species Citrobacter sp. wls706. The sequence continues at coordinate 229,192 of NZ_SZXG01000030.1, forward strand.
GCTTTATCGCACCCGTTTGAAGCGCCTGAAAGAGATTAACCAGCCAGGCTTCAGCTATTGGTATGAATGCACCTCCCGCCATTTCACCCTCGCGCTGACGCCGCTCACCGTGGCGGATAAATTCAAAGAAGTGATGGAACAAAAGCCGGGCTGCTGGATTTTTACCTCCGCGACGCTGTCGGTAAACGATGATCTTCATCATTTCACCGCGCGGCTGGGTATAGATGACGCCGAATCGATGCTGTTGCCGAGTCCTTTTGATTACACACGTCAGGCGTTGCTCTGCGTGCCGCGCAATCTTCCGCAAACCAACCAGCCGGGAGCCGCGCGCCAGTTAGCGTCTATGCTGCGTCCCATTATCGAAGCAAACAATGGTCGCTGCTTTATGCTGTGTACCTCACACGCGATGATGCGCGATCTGGCAGAACAATTTCGCGCCACCATGACGCTGCCGGTCCTGTTGCAGGGTGAAACCAGTAAAGGGCAACTGTTACAGCAGTTTGTCAGCGCAGGGAATGCGTTACTGGTTGCCACCAGCAGTTTCTGGGAGGGGGTAGACGTGCGTGGCGATACGCTGTCGCTGGTGATTATCGATAAACTGCCGTTCACTTCGCCGGATGACCCGCTGTTAAAAGCCCGGATGGAAGACTGTCGCCTGCGTGGCGGCGATCCCTTCGACGAGGTTCAACTCCCGGATGCGGTGATCACCCTGAAACAGGGGGTAGGGCGACTGATTCGTGACGCAGACGATCGCGGTGTGCTGGTAATTTGCGACAACCGCCTGGTGATGCGGCCCTATGGTGCTACCTTCCTGGCGAGTCTTCCGCCTGCGCCACGAACGCGTGACATTGCGCGCGCGGTTCGTTTTCTTGCCATACCATCGACTGAGTAATTTGTTACGGAGTGTGGTAAGATGCGCGCCAAATTTATTGATCTGATCACAAACACCCATGCGAATTCTGGCTATCGATACCGCCACAGAGGCGTGCTCTGTTGCCCTGTGGAATGACGGTACTATCAAGACTCATTTCGAGCTTTGCCCACGAGAACATACCCAACGAATTTTACCGATGGTTCAGGAGATCCTGTCCGCTGGCGAATTAGCCTTATCCGATATCGACGCCCTGGCGTTTGGTCGCGGTCCCGGCAGTTTCACCGGCGTACGTATCGGAATTGGCATTGCTCAGGGGTTGGCGCTAGGCGCGAATTTACCGATGATCGGCGTCTCCACCCTGGCGACCATGGCGCAGGGGGCCTGGCGTAAGTCTGGCGCCACCCGCGTACTGGCGGCGATTGATGCGCGAATGGGCGAGGTTTACTGGGCCGAATACCAGCGTGATGAAAATGGCATCTGGCGCGGTGAAGAAACTGAAGCCGTGTTAACGCCTGAACAAGTACATGAACGCTTGCTGCAACTATCTGGCCAATGGGTCACTGTCGGGACGGGCTGGCCTGCCTGGCCTGAACTCGGTAAAGACAGCGGCCTGACGCTGAGCGATGGCGGTGTTCTGCTGCCGGCGGCTGAAGACATGCTGCCTGTCGCCACGCAAATGCTGGCTGCCGGTAAGACCGTGGCGGTTGAACATGCTGAACCGGTTTATTTACGTAACACCGTAGCGTGGAAGAAACTTCCCGGTAAAGAATGAATCTTAGTAGTACATCCCCGGTTAATTCGCGCAGTCGTCAGTGACCCGCATTGTGAGTTTCCCGGGGCAGGCGCTAAGAAGAGGGAGTCGCAATATGGCGGTGCAAAAGCAGGTAGTGAAAGGTGTGTTGGCGGGCGTATTGGCGTTAATGCTAAGTGGCTGCGTCACCATCCCGGATGCGATCAAAGGCTCAAGCCCTACGCCGCAGCAGGATCTGGTGCGGGTGATGAATGCGCCGCAGCTGTATGTCGGACAGGAAGCGCGCTTCGGCGGCAAAGTGGTGGATATTCAGAACCAGCAGGGGAAATCCCGTCTGGAAATCGCCACCGTGCCTCTCGATAGCGGTGCGCGACCCGTGCTGGGCGAAGCCTCTCGCGGGCGAATTTATGCTGATGTAAACGGCTTTCTCGACCCGGTGGATTTCCGGGGTCAACTGGTTACCGTCGTCGGTCCGATTAGCGGTACAGTGGACGGAAAAATTGGCAGTACGCCGTATAAATTCATGCTGATGCAGGTAACCGGTTATAAACGCTGGCATATTACTCAGCAGATTATTATGCCGCCTCAGCCGATCGACCCCTGGTTCTACGGTGCGCGTGGCTGGCCTTACGGTGGCTACGGCGGCTGGGGATGGTACAATCCCGGCCCGGCACAGGTTCAGACCATAGTAACCGAGTAACTCTTTGTTTTATTAGTAAAAGAAACAGCGGCTCGTCCGCTGTTTCTGCATTAACGTGGATATAAGAAAAATAAATAGTGACGTGCTTCGCAACCTTGTCGTTGTGTAATAAACAAACTGGTACGCTGAGTTAATATTATGTTAACAGTTTGTTTATTGCCTGGGGTTGTGATGACGACGAATATGCATTTTAGAGGTGATGTATTGAAAAAGGTTTGGCTTAACCGTTATCCCGCTGGTGTCCCTGCGGAGATCAATCCTGACCGTTATCAATCCCTGGTGGAACTCTTTGAACACTCAGTAAGGCGCTATGCCGATCAGCCCGCGTTTGTAAACATGGGGGAGGTGATGACCTTCCGCAAGCTTGAAGAGCGCAGCCGGGCGTTTGCGGCCTATTTGCAACAAGGGCTCGGGCTGAAAAAGGGCGATCGCGTCGCGCTGATGATGCCGAACCTGCTGCAATATCCGGTCGCCCTGTTTGGGATTTTACGTGCCGGCATGATTGTCGTGAACGTGAACCCCCTGTACACGCCTCGCGAGCTGGAACACCAGCTCAATGACAGCGGCGCGTCGGCGATTGTCATCGTGTCTAACTTTGCTCACACGCTGGAGAAGGTGGTCGATAAAACGTCGGTGCAACACGTGATCCTGACGCGTATGGGCGATCAACTTTCTACCGCCAAAGGGACGCTGGTTAACTTTGTCGTGAAGTACATTAAGCGCCTGGTGCCAAAATATCACCTGCCGGATGCCATCTCGTTTCGCAGTGCACTGCAAAACGGTTATCGCATGCAGTATGTGAAGCCCGAAGTGGTGTCGGAAGATCTGGCGTTCCTGCAATATACCGGCGGGACAACCGGTGTGGCGAAAGGCGCGATGCTCACGCACCGCAACATGCTGGCTAACCTTGAACAGGTTAACGCCACCTATGGACCGTTGCTGCATCCGGGTAAAGAGTTGGTGGTAACGGCCTTACCGCTGTATCACATTTTCGCGCTGACAATGAACTGCCTGCTGTTTATTGAGCTGGGTGGTCAAAACCTGCTGATTACTAATCCGCGTGATATTCCGGGACTGGTAAAAGAGCTGGCGAAATACCCCTTCACCGCGATGACCGGCGTCAACACGCTGTTTAACGCGCTGCTGAATAACAAAGAGTTCCAGCAACTGGATTTCTCCTCGCTACATCTTTCGGCAGGCGGCGGCATGCCGGTTCAACAGGCGGTGGCCGAGCGTTGGGTGAAGCTGACGGGTCAGTATCTGCTGGAAGGCTATGGCCTGACGGAGTGCGCCCCGCTGGTGAGTGTTAACCCTCACGATATCGACTATCACAGCGGCAGTATCGGTTTACCGGTTCCTTCCACTGAGGTCAAGCTGGTGGATGACGACGATAACGAAGTGCCGCCGGGTGAGCCGGGCGAACTGTGCGTGAAAGGCCCACAGGTGATGCTGGGTTACTGGCAGCGACCGGATGCGACCGATGAAATCGTCAAAGACGGCTGGTTGCACACTGGCGATATTGCGGTGATGGATGATGAAGGCTTCCTGCGGATTGTCGATCGTAAGAAAGATATGATCCTGGTGTCAGGCTTTAACGTTTATCCGAATGAAATTGAAGACGTAGTGATGCAACATTCTGGCGTACAGGAAGTCGCTGCGGTTGGCGTTCCATCGGGCAGCAGCGGTGAGGCGGTAAAAATCTTCGTGGTGAAGAAAGATGCCTCATTAACCGAAGAAGCGCTGGTCACTTTTTGTCGTCGCCATCTGACGGGCTATAAAGTACCGAAGCTGGTGGAGTTTCGTGATGAGTTGCCAAAATCTAACGTTGGTAAGATTTTGCGACGAGAATTACGTGACGAAGCACGCGCCAAAGTGGACAATAAAGGCTGAGCGTTAAGTCAGCCAGCAGAAAACGCCGGGTAATCCGGCGTTTTTTTTGGCGTAAACCTAAGAGAGCACGATTTGAATTATCAAATGATCACTACGGACGACGCGTTGGCCACGCTGTGCGAAGCCGTCCGTGAATTTCCGGCGATAGCCCTGGATACCGAATTTGTTCGCACGCGTACCTATTATCCGCAGTTGGGGTTGATCCAGCTGTTTGATGGCAAACACGTTGCTCTGATTGACCCACAGGGGATCACTGACTGGTCACCACTACGCGATATTTTACGTGATACGGCGATAACCAAGTTTCTGCATGCCGGTAGTGAAGATCTGGAGGTGTTTCTCAATGCCTTTGGGGAACTCCCTCAGCCATTGATTGACACACAAATCCTCGCCGCTTTTTGCGGTCGTCCGCTGTCGTGGGGGTTTGCCGCGATGGTGGAAGAGTTTACCGGCATAGCCCTGGACAAAAGCGAATCCCGTACCGACTGGCTGGCCAGGCCGCTGACCGAGCGCCAGTGTGAATATGCGGCGGCTGACGTCTGGTATCTGTTACCGATCACCACAACGCTGATGGCTGAAACCGAAGCCAGCGGTTGGCTGCCCGCCGCGCTGGACGAATGTCGCTTAATGCAGCAGCGTCGCCAGGAGATTCTGGCACCCGAGGATGCCTGGCGCGAGATCACCAACGCCTGGCAACTGCGTACCCGTCAGTTGGCCTGTCTGCAACTGCTTGCCGACTGGCGGCTGCGTAAAGCGCGCGAGCGCGATCTGGCGGTAAACTTTGTGGTGCGTGAAGAACACTTATGGGCGGTGGCGCGTTATATGCCGGGCAGTCTGGGCGAACTGGACAGCCTGGGTCTTTCGGGCAGCGAAATTCGCTTCCACGGCAAGACGCTGATTTCTCTTGTCGAGAAAGCACAGGCTTTACCGGAAGCGTCGCTGCCGCAACCGCTACTGAATTTGATGGATATGCCAGGCTACCGCAAGGCGTTCAAAGCCATTAAGGCGCTGGTTGCCGAAGTCAGTGCGGAGCAAAATCTCAGCGTCGAACTGCTGGCTTCACGCCGCCAGATCAACCAGTTGCTCAACTGGCACTGGAAATTAAAGCCGCAGCAATCCCTGCCTGAGCTGATTTCCGGCTGGCGTGGCAAACTGATGGCTGAGCGTCTCAACGCGCTGCTGTTGGAGTATCCGCAGTAAGCAAGCTAAAACGGGAGCCAGGTGCTCCCGTTTTTAATGGCACGGAGGTTAACCGCGCAGTGCCCGACTAATGGCCTCGCCAACCTGCTGTGTGGTGGCGTTACCTTTCATATCTGGCGTTTTCGGACCGCTGGCAATAACTTGCTCAATTGCCGCCAGAATGCCGTCGTGGGCGGCCTTATAGTTGGCATCACCGTTGCCAAGAAAGTCGAGCATCATCGCGCCAGCCCAGATTGTCGCGATTGGGTTGGCGATATTTTTACCGTAGATATCAGGGGCTGAACCATGTACCGGCTCGAACAGTGACGGAAAGGTGCGTTCCGGGTTTAAGTTGGCAGATGGCGCAATGCCAATTGTACCGGTACAGGCCGGACCGAGATCGGAGAGAATATCGCCAAACAGATTGGAAGCAACTACGACGTCAAAACGTTCCGGCTGCATCACAAAGCGGGCACAGAGAATATCAATATGCTGTTTATCCCAGCGGATCTCGGGATAGTTAGCCGCCATCGCTTCGACACGCTCGTCCCAGTAGGGCATGCTGATGGCAAGACCGTTTGATTTAGTCGCTGAAGTTAGCGTTTTGCGCGGGCGGCTTTGCGCCAGTTCAAAGGCGTAACGCAGTATACGGTCGACACCACGACGAGTGAAGACCGACTCCTGGATCACCATCTCGTGTTCGGTACCTTCGCTCACGCGTCCGCCGAGGGAAGAGTACTCCCCCTCGGTGTTCTCACGCACGACATAGAAATCAATGTCGCCCGGCTTTTTGCCTGCCAGCGGACAAGGGACGCCGGGGAACAGCCGCACCGGGCGCAGGTTAACGTACTGATCGAATTCGCGGCGAAACTTAAGCAGTGAACCCCAGAGTGAGATGTGGTCCGGGACGGTGTCCGGCCAGCCCACGGCACCAAAATAGATAGCATCGAAGGATTGCAACTGTTCACGCCAGTCATCCGGCATCATCTTGCCGTGATGTGCATAGTATTCGCAACTGGCCCATTCCATTTGTTCAAAGCTGAGCGACAAACCCCAGCGTTCGGCGGCTGCCTGTAACACATGAATGCCTTCAGGCAGGACTTCTTTACCAATGCCATCTCCGGGGATAGCGGCAATACGACAGGTTTTCTTCATAGCAGCTCTCACTTGTACGCCATCAAAATTGACTTTCCCCTCATCCTATAATTGACTGAACGATAGTTAATCCCCCTAACTGGTGAAACATAAAACACAGATCATGAATAATCTGCCGCTGTTAAATGATTTGCGCGTCTTTATGCTAGTTGCGCGTCGCGCGGGTTTTGCTGCCGTCGCCGAAGAGTTGGGTGTATCACCGGCTTATATCAGTAAGCGTGTAGCGATGCTGGAGCTGACGCTGAACGTGGTGCTGTTACACCGGACAACACGGCGGGTGACCATCACAGAAGAGGGAGAGCGGATATACGAATGGGCGCAGCGGATCCTGCAGGATGTCGATCAGATGATGGATGAGCTGTCCGATGTCAGGCAGATCCCGCAAGGGATGTTACGTATTATCAGTAGCTTTGGTTTTGGCCGCCGGGTGGTGGCTCCTGCGTTGTCTGCGCTGGCGAAAGAGTACCCACAGCTGGAGCTGAGGTTCGATGTTGAAGACCGTCTGGTGGATCTGGTGAATGAGGGCGTCGATCTCGATATTCGTATCGGGGATGATATCGCACCTAATCTGATTGCCCGTAAACTGGCGACAAACTATCGCATTCTATGCGCCTCGCCGGAGTTTGTGGCGCAGCATGGAATGCCGAAGCAACTGAACGATCTCTCTACTTTTCCCTGTCTGGTCATTAAAGAGCGTGACCATCCGTTTGGTATCTGGCAAATGCGCAATAAAGAGGGGACTCACTCAATCAAAGTCACGGGACCTCTGTCATCTAATCATGGCGAAGTGGTGCATCAATGGTGTCTTGACGGCCAGGGAATTGCTCTGCGTTCGTGGTGGGATGTCTGTAACAACATTGCCAGCGGACATCTGATACACATATTGCCTGAGTATTATCAACCAGCAAATATTTGGGCGGTTTATGTCTCCCGACTGGCGACGTCGGCAAAAATCCGTATTACCGTTGAGTATTTACGTCGCTATTTTGCCGAAAACTACCCGAAGTTTACTTTGGAATAAATGTGTTGCAGGTTGGCAAAGGACTGAAATTAAAAAAGGCAGAATACTCTGCCTTTTTTGCAATCATGACGCAGTTACACAAAAGGTTATTTAGACTCTTCTGCTTCCGGTAATGTCACGTTGAGTTCAAGGATCGAAATATCGCCGTCTTTTTGTTCAAGCTGTACGGTGACCATTTCTGGATCGATTTGTACATACTTGCAGATAACGTCGAGAATATCCTTCCTCAGCTGCGGTAAATAATGTGGCTCGGCGTCACTACGACGGCGTTCCGCAACAATAATCTGCAGTCGCTCTTTAGCGATGTTTGCTGTGCTCTTTTTCCGCGAGAGAAAAAAATCCAGTAATGCCATAACTTATCCTCCGAACAGGCGTTTGAGGAAACCTTTCTTCTCTTCTTCAATGAAGCGGAAAGGACGTTCTTCTCCCAACAGACGGTCTACGGTATCAGCATAGGCTTTACCGGCATCAGCATTGATGTCGAGAATAACCGGCTCACCCTGGTTAGACGCGCGCAGGACTGACTGATCTTCAGGAATCACGCCAACCAACTTGATTCGCAGAATTTCCAGTACGTCTTCCATGCTCAGCATGTCACCTTTATTTACGCGGCCAGGGTTGTAGCGCGTAAGCAACAGATGTTCTTTAATCGGCTCTTCACTGTTTTCTGCGCGACGGGATTTCGACGCCAGAATACCCAGAATACGGTCAGAGTCACGTACAGAAGAGACTTCCGGGTTAGTGGTGATAATGGCTTCATCGGCAAAATACAGGGCCATCAGCGCGCCGGTTTCAATACCCGCCGGGGAATCGCAGACGATGAAGTCAAAGTCCATTGCTTTCAGATCGTCAAGAACTTTTGCGACGCCTTCACGCGTCAGCGCGTCTTTATCGCGAGTCTGTGAGGCCGGAAGAATAAAGAGATTCTCGGTACGCTTATCTTTGATTAACGCCTGATTTAACGACGCATCGCCCTGAATAACGTTGACGAAGTCGTAAACGACGCGGCGTTCACAACCCATAATCAGATCAAGGTTACGCAGGCCGATATCAAAATCAATAACGACAGTTTTCTTTCCCTTCTGGGCCAAACCTGTAGCGATGGCCGCGCTGGAGGTGGTTTTGCCAACGCCCCCTTTACCCGAAGTAACAACAATAATGCGTGCCATAGAAATTCCTTGTTAAAAAGGGATCAATTCAACGGTTGAACTGTCAAAGCGTTCTCTGCTAATTGCAGACGAGCCGCTTTGCCATAAAATTCTGCTGGGATTTTATCACTCAGCCAATAAACACCTGCGATAGACACCAGTTCTGCCGTCAGATGGGTACAAAAAATTTGCGCTTCCCGGTCACCGCTTGCGCCTGCCAGCGCACGGCCCCTCATCATCCCATAAACATGAATATTGCCATCAGCGATAAGCTCTGCGCCCGCACTGACGTGGCTTGTAACAATCAGATCACATTGTGGAGCATAAATGCGCTGACCGGAACGAACCGGTACATTTATTAATCGTGTTTTTGTGACGGGAGTAACGTTTTGCGGCGGCGGGACGGGAACGGGAGCCTCAACAGGCGCGGGACGAAGAGCTTTTTCTTTACCTTCAGTCAGTAAAGGAAGTCCCATTTCGTCAATTTCAGCCTTTAATCGGGCGTCTTTGCATCCGCTAACGCCGATAATGCGCAAGCCGGTAGACGCGACAACTTCCTGCAGCGCCGACCAGTTTACCGGGCTTTCGAGACCACTCACGTTAATCACCACGGGAGCATGTTTTAAAAATGCAGGTGCCTGCGCGATTTTGTCTTCCAACGCCTGACGAATAACCTCGGGTTCTGCTTCATGTAAATGAACCACTGATAAGGTGAAGCTACTGCCTTTAAGCTCGATTGGCGTGTTTGACATCCTGGCCTTACTCAATTTGCTATTAATCATCCCCAGCGCGGGGTGATATTCCGAAGACTATAAGGCATGTTATAGTCAGTATTATATTGAGGCAAGCCACCATTCCGTGAATTCAGAGTAAAAGATATGTTTTGTGTGATCTACCGAAGCAGCAAACGTGACCAGACTTATTTATATGTCGAAAAAAAAGACGATTTCTCGCGAGTTCCTGAAGAACTGATGAAAGGATTTGGGCAGCCAACGCTGGCGATGATGCTGCCACTTGATGGTCGAAAAAAACTGGTTAATGCCGATCTTGAAAAAGTAAAACAGGCGCTAACCGAGCAGGGCTATTATTTACAAATACCGCCACCGCCAGAAGATTTACTCAAACAGCATCTGGCTGCGGCCAAACAAAATACATCAGACGCTAAACGTTAAACTGCATCCGGCAGCAGCACGTTCCATCGATGCAGTACCTGAAATCTATGACTACGTTAGGGGAAAGTAATGTATCAACATCACAACTGGCATGGTGCTCTGCTGGATTATCCGGTGAGTAAGGTGGTTTGTGTAGGCAGTAACTATGCCAACCATATAAAAGAGATGGGGGGAACCACCCCGGAAGAGCCGGTACTGTTTATCAAACCGGAAACTGCGCTGTGTGATTTGCGTCAACCGCTGGTGATCCCATCCGATATGGGGGCGGTTCACCATGAGGTTGAGCTGGCCGTACTGATTGGCGCGACCTTGCGTCAGGCGACCGAAGAACATGTGCGTAAAGCCATTGCTGGCTATGGTGTAGCGCTGGATCTGACTCTGCGCGATATTCAGGGGAAAATGAAGAAAGCCGGGCAGCCGTGGGAAAAAGCCAAGGGCTTTGATAACTCTTGTCCGCTGTCAGGATTTATCCCTGTGGCGGAATTTGATGGTGATCCGCAGGATACGATGCTCGGCCTGACGGTAAACGGCGAAACGCGCCAGCACGGCTCGACGGCAGATATGATCCATCCCATTGTTCCTTTGATTGCCTATATGAGCCGTTTCTTTACGCTCAAAGCGGGCGATGTTGTGCTGACGGGGACGCCAGCAGGTGTTGGGCCGTTAAGCAGTGGTGATGAACTGGCTATCAGTTTCCACGGACAAACTCTGACCACCCGCGTGCTGTAATCTCTGCTTGCCGCCTTTTTGGGCGGCAAAACTTGCATCAGCGTGCCAGACTGGTTATAAGGTGCAGCTTTATTACGATAGCGGATACCCTGATGAGCGACATACCTTTCTGGCAAAGTAAAACCCTTGATGAAATGACCGATGCCGAGTGGGAGTCATTATGTGATGGGTGTGGTCAATGCTGCCTGCATAAGCTGATGGATGAAGACACCGACGAAATCTATTTTACCAACGTCGCCTGTAAGCAGCTCAATATTAAAACCTGTCAGTGCCGTAACTACGAACGTCGGTTCGAATACGAGCCGGACTGCATCAAGCTCACGCGTGATAATCTGCCTACCTTTGAATGGTTGCCGATGACCTGCGCCTATCGTCTGCTGGCGGAAGGAAAAGGGTTGCCAGAATGGCATCCGTTGCTGACCGGGTCGAAAGCGGCAATGCATGGCGAACGTATTTCGGTACGTCATATAGCGGTGAAAGAATCAGAAGTGCGTGACTGGCAGGATCATATTTTGAACAAACCTTCATGGGCGGACTGAGCCGCCCATCGATTAGCAGGTGTTAAGGGTTAAGCCTTTTTCGCCTGATACATCTCATCTCCATGGTTGTCGTCTTCAACCCAAAAATTGATGTTGAACTGCGCATCGTCGCTTAATTCAACGCGATGCCAGTACTGCGGTGGGCTGGTCGCGAACTGACCGGCATTAATCACTACCTTCACTTCGGGCTCTTTTGCGTCTTCATTGGCAAAGCCATAATACGTTACCGTTCCTTCCATCACGCAGAGCTGACCAAACACGCCTGCTGCGGTGTTATGGTGAGAAAGAAGTGCTGCCGGGACGTTGTCTTTGGTGAAGAAGGGAGTAGAACGTTTCACTTTCCAGTTTGCTGGGATGCGTAAATGGGACATAAGACATCTCCTTCATGTGGCATCTATAAGATGTATTTAATATACATCTTATAGATGCCAGCAGGCAATGGATTTAAGGCAAAAAAAACGCTCCCGGAGGAGCGTCTCTGTTAGCGACCGAAAAGGTCACGTTTTTTCGGTTTGAACGGTTGTGCTATGACGACCAGTATTGCCACAACAAGATATGCGGCGAAGATCCCTAGCAGCCACTGCGGCATTTCGAGGGTTAAAAACGACCACTGACGCTCAGCGCAGTCGCCGGACGCCACAAACACCTGCGGCAGCCATTTATCCAGCGGTAACCAGCTCGGGAAGCGCGCGGCAAAATCACAGGTCATAAATGGTGACGGGTGAAGCTGAATCATGGTGTGCTCATATGCTAACTGAAGACCGCGCCAGGCACTGTAAATCCAGATAACCATCGCCACATAGCGCAGCGGTGTTTTTGGCGCGATAGCCCCCACCAGTCCCGCACCCATCACGCCAAATAATGCGCTACGTTCGTAAATACACAACACGCAAGGTTTTAGCAGCATGACGTGCTGGAACCACAGCGCGACGAGTTCCAGCGCAAAGGCGGTAAACGCCAACAATAACCATGCTCCACGACCACGGGAACACTGGTTTAAAAATCGCAACATAATAATTTCCCTGCAACATGCGTAGAGACCGCAGTTTAAACCAATTCACTTTATGCGCCACTAGCGGGAATTGAAAATTTGCGTAATCGGATAATTATCATGCAAAAAGTCAAACCGGGCAGTGATTTGCCCGGCTAATTGTTATGAAAGTGTAGCTAACCAGCCCGACTGGGTCATCCATTCTGTCATTGGTACAAGCGTGAACTCCACGCAAAGCAACCCGACGAGCGTCAGGACAAGGGTATAAGGCAGAGCCATCCATACCATGCGACCATAAGAGAGGCGAATCAACGGTGCCAGGGCGGAAGTCAGCAGAAACAGGAACGCCGCCTGACCGTTTGGCGTGGCCACGGAAGGCAGGTTGGTCCCGGTGTTAATCGCCACCGCTAACAGTTCATACTGATTAAGGCTGATGGTCCCATGCTCCAGGGCTGCTTTGGCTTCGTTGATGTAGATAGTGCCGACAAAAACGTTATCAGAAATAGACGACAGCAGACCGTTAAACAGATAGAACAGCGTTAATTGCGCGTGCTCAGAGGCTTGTAAAACGAACTGAATAATCGGAGAAAAGAGCTGCTGATCGATGATCACCGCAACAACAGAGAAGAACACGGTCAGCAGGGCGGTGAAGGGCAGCGACTCGGTAAAGGCTTTGCCAATAGCATGTTCGTCGGTAACGCCGGTTAACGATGTTGCCAGAATAATCACTGACAGACCAATTAATCCCACTTCCGCCAGATGCAGTGCCAGGGCGACCACCAGCCAGACGCCGATAATCGCCTGGATAATCAGTTTGATCTTGTCCTGGCGGGTTCTCTGCTGACGGCTCTGATCGTCAAATTTTTGCAGGACATCGCGGACGGTCTCCGGCAGCGTTTCGCCATAGCCAAACCAACGTAACTTCTCGACCAGCACGCAGGTTAGCAGACCGCAAATCAGTACCGGAACGGTGACTGGCGACATGCGCAGGAAGAAGTCGCCAAAGTGCCAGCCAGCTGCTTTGGCGATAATCAGGTTTTGCGGTTCGCCAACCATGGTCATTACGCCGCCTAACGCTGTACCGACGCCTGCGTGCATCATCAGACTACGCAGAAAACCACGGAACTGCTCCAGAACGACCTTATTGTGCTGATCGATATGGCTGTCATCGAGCATATTGTTATCTTCCCCTCGGGAAGAGGCCACGCGATGGTAGATGCCATAAAAACCGACCGCTACGCTTATCACCACGGCAACGACGGTCAACGCGTCAAGGAACGCGGAGAGGAAAGCGGCAGCAATACAAAAGGAGAGCGACAGCAGTGACTTGGAACGAATGCTGAGCAGAAGACGGGTGAAAATAAACAACAGCAGCTGCTTCATAAAGTAGATGCCTGCCACCATAAACATCAGCAGCAATAACACCTCAAGGTTGGCGGCAACTTCTTCGCGCACATGCGCGGCGCTGGTCATGCCAATGATGACGGCTTCAATGGCTAACAGCCCACCCGGCAGCAACGGATAACACTTGAGTGCCATCGCCAGCGTAAAAATGAACTCGGCCACCAACAGCCAGCCAGCAATAAAGGGATTGATGAAAAAGATAATCGGGTTAACGACTAAGAAGACGAGCAGTGCAAGTTTGTACCAGTCTGGCGACTGGCCTAAAAAATTGCGCCACATAGCGCGGCCCCATGATAGCTCCATGGTGATTTCCCTACCTTTAAAAATGAAATCATGTTGTTATGTTTGACCGCAAAGCTTAGCGGGAGGAGGGAGCACAGGCAAGCTCTTCACGTGAATGGCAAGGGTGAGTGTGCATCAGCGTTATCTGTAAAATGAAGCCTTGATCCACTTTTTCTTCATTTCGTCAGCTATCAGCTATGAAACCCGTCTGGTATGATAACTGTAACTATGTTTTGCTGTGTAATGGAATTATTACTATGGTCATTAAGGCGCAAAGCCCGGCGGGGTTCGCGGAAGAGTACATCATTGAGAGTATCTGGAATAACCGCTTCCCACCTGGCACTATTTTGCCCGCTGAACGTGAACTCTCTGAACTGATCGGAGTGACACGTACTACGTTGCGCGAAGTATTACAGCGTCTGGCGCGGGACGGCTGGTTGACCATTCAACACGGCAAACCGACGAAGGTGAATAACTTCTGGGAAACCTCTGGGCTGAATATCCTTGAAACGCTGGCGCGTCTCGATCACGAGAGCGTACCGCAGTTGATCGATAATCTGCTGTCTGTGCGCACCAACATTTCAACCATCTTTATCCGCACCGCGTTTCGCCAGCATCCTGATAAAGCGCAAGAGGTGTTGGCGACAGCTAATCAGGTAGCTGACCATGCTGATGCGTTCGCCGATCTGGACTATAACATTTTCCGCGGTCTGGCATTTGCGTCCGGTAATCCGATTTACGGTCTGATCCTCAACGGAATGAAAGGGTTATATACCCGCATTGGTCGTCATTATTTTGCCAATCCAGAAGCGCGTGGTCTGGCGCTGAGCTTCTATCGTAAGCTGTCAGAACTGTGCGAGCAGGGTGCTCATGAGCAGGTTTATGAAACGGTGCGCCGCTACGGTCACGATAGCGGCGAGATTTGGCATCGCATGCAGAAGAACCTGCCGGGCGATTTAGCTATTCAGGGACGCTAATTAAAAACCCCTCATTCGAGGGGTTTTGTTTTTACAGACCGTTCATCCTCGGCGGGCAACGCTCCAGCAGCTCCACGCTGCCATCTTCATTCTGCTGCTCCAGCATCACGTCAAAACCCCATAACCGGTGCACATGTTTCAGCACCTCTTTGCGGCCTTTATCCAGCGGGGCGCGGTTATGCGGAATATAACGCAAGGTGAGTGACCGGTCGCCACGCAGATCAACATTCCAGATTTGAATATTCGGCTCCAGATTGCTGAGGTTATATTGCGACGACAGTCGGCTACGAATTTCACGATATCCTTCCTCATTATGGATAGCGGAAATCTCCAGGTAATTGTGGCGATCGTCATCCAGCACGGTGAACAGGCGGAAATCGCGCATCACTTTTGGTGACAGGAACTGACTGATAAAGCTCTCATCTTTAAAATCGCGCATCGCGAAATGCAGGGTTTCCAGCCAGTCGGAACCGGCAATATCCGGGAACCAGTATCTGTCTTCCTCGGTGGGGGACTGACAGATACGCTTGATATCCTGGAACATCGCAAAGCCCAGCGCGTAAGGGTTTATCCCGCTATACCACGGGCTATTGTATGGCGGCTGGAATACCACGTTGGTGTGGCTATGCAGAAACTCCAGCATAAAACGTTCGGTAACTTTACCTTCATCATAAAGGTGGTTCAGGATGGTGTAATGCCAGAAGGTGGCCCAGCCTTCGTTCATCACCTGCGTTTGTTTCTGCGGATAAAAATACTGACTGACCTTGCGCACGATGCGTAACACCTCACGCTGCCAGGATTCCAGCAGCGGCGCGTTTTTCTCCATAAAATACAGCAGGTTTTCTTGCGGCTCGGAAGGATATCGCCGAGCTTCGGAAATGGTTTTCTCTTCCTCTTTCTTCGGAAGCGTGCGCCACAGCATATTCACCTGGCTTTGCAGATACTCTTCACGGCTTTTCTGCCGGGCTTTCTCTTCCTGTAGCGAGATTTTTTGTGGTCGTTTGTAACGGTCCACACCGTAGTTCATCAGCGCATGACAGGAGTCGAGGAGCTTTTCGACTTCATCTACACCGTAACGCTCTTCACACTGGGTAATGTAGTTTCGTGCGAAGATCAGATAGTCGACAATGGAACTGGCATCCGTCCAGCTACGGAACAGGTAGTTATTTTTGAAGAAAGAGTTATGT
This sequence comes from Citrobacter sp. wls706, assembly GCF_005281305.1. Classification (NCBI taxonomy): domain Bacteria; kingdom Pseudomonadati; phylum Pseudomonadota; class Gammaproteobacteria; order Enterobacterales; family Enterobacteriaceae; genus Citrobacter; species Citrobacter sp. wls706. The sequence goes on from NZ_SZXG01000030.1 coordinate 245,191, forward strand.
CCGTAGCAGGCATGCGCCATCACCAGCGCCTGCATGGTGATAGTGTTCTCTTCCATCAGATACGCGATACATGGATTGGAGTTAATGACGATTTCATAGGCCAGTCCCTGCTGACCATGCTTATACAAGCGCTCGGTTTCAATAAACTTCTTACCAAACGACCAGTGCGGATAGTTGATTGGCATCCCGACGCTGGAGTAGGCATCCATCATCTGTTCGGAGGTGATCACCTCGATTTGGTGCGGGTAGGTATCCAGTCTGTAGAGTTTCGCCACGCGGTCTATTTCCGCCAGATAGACATCCAGCAGATCAAACGTCCAGTCGGGTCCATCGCTTAACCGTGTGCTGTCCTTGTTCATGGAATCAATCGTAGCCATTCGCGCACCCTCATTGTTGGCGGCACTCTCTGTCTGGAGTACCTCATTTCAAGCATAGATCATGGTGTTAAAAAACGTGCTGTGGCAGAAATTTTTTCTTTGCGATTTCACGATAGCGAGGCGTGGAAAAAAGGCATGTCCGCAAAATTTTATGCTGGATAAAAATAACGCACAGCATGAGATTCCAAAGCAGTGAGTTCCCTACAATCACCGCTATATGTGAGATAAGTCACCATAAAAAAGCCATATGTTGAATAATATTTTCAACTGAGTTATCAAGATGTAATTAGATGATTGTTCTTTTACTGTTAACGGAGTGGCTATGCGAGTTGTCATACTGGGAAGTGGTGTCGTTGGCGTGACCAGCGCCTGGTACTTAAGTCAGGCTGGACACGATGTCACCGTCATTGATCGTGAGCCCGGTCCGGCACTGGAAACCAGTGCGGCAAATGCCGGACAAATCTCGCCAGGTTATGCAGCACCATGGGCGGCGCCAGGCGTACCGCTTAAAGCAATTAAATGGATGTTTCAGCGCCATGCCCCGCTGGCCGTCCGTCTCGACGGGACCCAGTTCCAGTTGAAATGGATGTGGCAAATGCTGCGCAACTGCGACACCAGCCACTACATGGAAAACAAAGGACGCATGGTGCGGCTGGCGGAATACAGCCGTGATTGTCTGAAAGCGCTGCGCGCTTCTACCGGCATTGAGTATGAAGGACGTCAGGGCGGAACGTTACAGCTGTTCCGTACGGCTCAACAGTATGAGAACGCCACCCGCGATATCGCCGTGCTCGAAGACGCGGGCGTGCCATATCAGTTGCTGGAAGCAAACCGCCTGGCTGAAGTCGAACCGGCACTGGCAGAAGTCGCGCACAAGCTGACCGGCGGTCTGCGTTTACCGAACGACGAAACCGGTGACTGCCAACTGTTTACCCAGCGCCTGGCGCAGATGGCCGAGCAAGCGGGCGTTACGTTCCGCTTTAACACCCCAGTTGATAAGCTGCTCAGCGAAGGTGAGCAAATATATGGCGTTCAGTGTGGCGAGGAAATCATTAAAGCCGATGCTTATGTGATGGCGTTTGGCTCTTACTCCACGGCGATGCTCAAAGGGATCGTGGATATTCCGGTCTATCCGCTGAAAGGTTATTCCTTGACCATTCCAGTGGCGCAGGATGACGGGGCACCGGTTTCTACTATCCTTGATGAAACTTACAAGATCGCCATTACTCGCTTTGATAACCGCATTCGCGTTGGCGGCATGGCGGAGATTGTTGGCTTCAATACCGAATTGCTGCAGCCACGCCGCGAAACGCTGGAGATGGTCGTACGTGATCTTTTCCCGCGCGGCGGTCATGTGGAACAGGCCACATTCTGGACCGGACTGCGCCCGATGACCCCGGACGGTACGCCGGTCGTGGGACGAACCCGCTTTAAGAATCTGCTACTCAATACCGGTCATGGCACGCTGGGCTGGACCATGGCCTGTGGATCCGGCCAGTTACTGAGCGATATTTTGTCTGGCCGTACCCCAGCCATTCCTTACGACGATTTGAGCGTGGCGCGTTACAGTCCGGGGTTTACCCCCTCTCGTCCACGGCATTTACACGGCGCACATAACTGATAAGGACGAGAGATGACCCGCCCGATACTGGCCAGCATTGACCTGCAGGCGTTGAAACAAAATCTGGCCATTACGCGCCAGGCCGCACCGGACGCCCGTGTCTGGTCGGTAGTGAAAGCCAATGCCTACGGACACGGCATTGAACGAGTATGGAATGCGCTGGGCACAACCGACGGTTTTGCCATGCTCAATCTTGAAGAGGCGATAACCCTGCGCGAGCGGGGATGGAAAGGCCCGATATTAATGCTGGAGGGTTTTTTCCACGCCGACGACCTGACGGTATATGACAAATATCGTCTGACAACGTGTGTGCATAGTAACTGGCAGCTTAAAGCATTGCAGAATGCGCGTCTGAATGCACCGCTCGATGTTTATCTGAAGGTGAACAGTGGCATGAACCGTCTGGGTTTCTTACCGGACAGAGTTTCCACGGTCTGGCAACAGCTGCGGGCAATGCCCAACGTCGGTGAAATGACGCTGATGTCGCACTTCGCGGATGCAGAACACCCGGATGGCATTCAGGAAGCGATGACGCGTATTGCGCAGGCGACAGAAGGGCTGGAGTGCAGACGATCACTGTCCAATTCAGCTGCCACGCTGTGGCATCCTGAAGCGCATTATGACTGGGTTCGCCCTGGCATCATCTTGTACGGTGCATCGCCGTCTGGACAGTGGCGAGACATCGCGAATACAGGTCTCAAACCTGTGATGACGTTAAGCAGCGAAATTATAGGCATACAAACGCTGAAAGCCGGCGATCGGGTCGGTTACGGTGGGCGTTACACTGCCAGTGGAGAGCAACGCATCGGCATTGTGGCGACCGGGTATGCAGATGGTTATCCGCGCCATGCGCCGAGCGGCACGCCAGTGCTGGTGGACGGCGTGCGCACCAAAACGGTCGGAACGGTCTCAATGGATATGCTGGCGGTTGACCTAACGCCATGTCCTCAGGCGGGGATCGGCACGCCGGTAGAGCTGTGGGGCAAAGAGATTAAAATTGACGATGTGGCCGCTGCTGCGGGTACGGTGGGCTACGAGCTGATGTGTTCGCTGGCGCTGCGCGTACCGGTTGTGACGGTGTAACTTTGTGAAATTGCCTGATGGCGCGCAGCTTTCAGGCCTGGAGAAGCAGTGTATTTTGTATGCCGGGTAGGCGCAGCCTCCACCCGGCAAAAACAGCTACGTTACTCATCCTCATCTTCAGCAACGCGAACACCAACCTTCAGCACCGCATTATCTTCTTTCTCGGCCACCGTCCAGATCATGCCAGCAAATTCCACCTGGTCACCGACGACCGGCGCGGCGCCTAACAGGTGCTGAACAATTTCACCCAGCGTTTGCTGTTTATCGCGATACTCTGTGCCATCGTCGAGGCCATATATCAGCGCCACGTCGGCATATTTTGCGCTGGCTTCGAGAATAAAATCCCCAAAGAAGCGCTGGTCTAACGATACCGGCGGCGACTGGCTGAATAGCTTGCCGAGAGCGGGGAGATCGCGCTCGCGACCAATGACGCACAACACGTCGCCTTCACGCAGGCGCGTGCTGCCCGACGGATGAAACAATACATTGTCACGAAACAGGGCGGCAATTCGCGTTTCTTCCGGCATATGCAGATCGCGCAATGCGGCTCCCACACACCACTTATCCGCGCTGAGCTGATAAACAAACTGCTCCCAAGGGTTATCCGGGTGAATATCCAGACCAATACGCGAAACGGGCCAGCCGACCGGCGGAACCACCACTTTGGCCTTTTTAGCCGCCCAGGAAAGCGACGTTCCCTGAAACAGCAGGGAGATCAGAACCACGAAGAAGGCCACATTAAAGAACAGACGCGCATTCTCCAGGCCCGCCATCATCGGGAAGACGGCAAGGATGATCGGCACCGCCCCGCGCAAGCCCACCCAACTGATAAAAATACGCTCGCGCAGATTGAAGCCACGGAACGGCAGCAGTCCGGCGAAGACCGACAGCGGACGTGCCACGAAAATCATCCACGCGGACAAAATCAGCGCCGGAATCGCGATAGGCAGCAGGTCGGACGGTGTGACCAGTAGCCCCAGCACCAGGAACATGGCGATTTGCGCCAGCCAGGCCAGGCCATCGAAGTTTTGCAGAATACCAAATCGGTTGCGGATCGGGCGATTACCCAGCAGGAAACCGCACAGATAAACCGCCAGAATACCGCTGCCTTCCAGCGCGGTAGTCAGAGCAAAAATGAGGATCCCGCCGCTTAAGGCCAGTAACGGATACAGCCCGGCAGGCAACGAAATGCGGTTAATCATTTGCTGCAGCAGGTAGCCGCCGCCGAGTCCCAGCACAATCCCTAAGCCAAACTGTTGGAGAATATGCACCGCGAACATCCAGCTTAAACCGGTCTCGTGGTTTTGGATCATGGCGATAAGCGTGATAGTCAAAAACACCGCCATCGGGTCATTACTCCCGGATTCAATTTCCAGTGTGGAGCCAACACGTTCGTTAAGCCCCTTACCGCCAAGCAGGGAAAAGACCGCCGCCGCGTCGGTGGAACCGACTATCGCGCCAATCAATAGTCCCTCGATGAGATCCAGATTAAACAACCATGCGGCCATCATGCCGGTAAGTCCGGAGGTAATCAGTACCCCGACGGTCGCCAGTGATAGTGCCGGACCCAGCGCGACGCGAAAAGAGCTGGCCTGGGTGCGCATGCCGCCGTCGAGCAGGATAACCGCCAGCGCCAGGTTACTCACCATGTAGGCAAAAGGGTAGTTGTCAAAAGGAATACCGCCGACACCGTCCACACCGGCTAACATCCCGATAGCGAGAAATATCACCAGAATAGGGATGCCAAGACGTGATGAGAATGAACTGAGTAAGATACTGCAGGTGACGAGAACGGAACCCAAAATAAAAAGGCTAATAATTGCTGCGGCATCCAACGTTCGTTTACTCCTGAATTACGCTGTTTCGTATTAACAAACCCTAACATAATAACGACAGAAACAGTGTTTTACTTAGCCCTGTTAGTGGCTTTTTTTACGATTTAAGTACCGGATGACCATTTATGGTGAGCTGAGCGCCATTTTTATCGTTTTTCAGCATCGCATTCGCCCCCAAAGGCAGGGTGACGGTGCGCTGTTCATGACCAAAATCGAGACCGCTGATTAACGGAACTGACAATCTGGCGCGGAGAAAAGCGCAAACCGAATCAAGGCTGTAACCGTCGTCATAGTCATTGGGCGCACTGCCGCTAAAACTGCCAAGAATGATGGCGTTCTGCCGCGCCAGAATTCCTGCGTGGTATAGTTGCAGCAGCATGCGTTCAATACGGAATGGGTGCTCATTAATGTCTTCCAGCACCAACACACCGTTTTCGATAGCGGGCATCCACGGCGTGCCCATCAGCGAAATGATCATCGCCAGATTTCCGCCCCATAGCGTACCTTCGGTCGTACATGCCGGGCCGTTACTCTGCCATTCGAGGGTAAATTGGGGATGACGCAAAGCCTGCCAGAAATGGTACTCGGTAAACGTGTTCATCTCCTCGGCACCGAAGTTAGCCGCCAGCATTGGGCCGCTGAAGGTAATCACATTCCCTTGCGCCAGCAAACCGCACTGAATCGCCGTAAAATCGCTGTGCCCGCAGAGCAACAGCGGGTTTTGCTGCTGACGGGCAGCCAGCCCCTGCCAGTCGATACCTTCCAGTAAACGGCTGGCGCCATAGCCTCCGCGTACCGCCATGACAATGGTATCGGGCGTTTGCAGATTTACGAGCGAGTTCACATCAGCCAGACGCTCTGCTTCGGTGCCTGCAAAACGCTGGCAGCGGCGCGTAATGACCGCCGAATTCTCGACCTGATGACCGGCCTCAGTAAGCCGCGCAAGCCCACGTAATGCAGCCTGCTGGTTGATACAGTAGCCCGAAGGGGCAATTAAGTGAAACCGGGACATGGCATTTCCTTGCTACAACTAAAACCAAATGTATATCATGCCGCGTAGGTATGTCGTTGTCACCTCAGCGACAGGTTCCGGCTATAAGGATAGATGACGTGAAATTGAGATGGTTTGCTTTTTTGGTTGTATTACTTGCGGGCTGTAGTTCAAAACAGGATTACAAAAATCCGCCATGGAATGCTGAAGTTCCGGTCAAACGCGCAATGCAATGGATGCCGATCAGTGAAAAAGCCGGTGCGGCCTGGGGTGTCAGCCCACAATTGATTACCGCTATCATCGCCATTGAATCTGGCGGAAATCCGAATGCGGTCAGTAAATCGAATGCGATTGGTCTGATGCAGCTAAAAGCGTCTACGTCAGGGCGCGATGTTTATCGTCGCATGGGATGGAGTGGAGAGCCGTCGACCAGCGAGCTGAAAAATCCTGAGCGTAATATTTCGATGGGCGCCGCCTACCTGAGTATTCTCGAAACCGGACCGCTGGCCGGAATTGAAGATCCGCAGGTGATGCAATATGCGGTGGTGGTGTCGTACGCCAACGGGGCGGGCGCTCTGCTGCGAACGTTCTCCTCCGACAGGAAAAAAGCGATCAATAAGATCAACGATCTCAGTCCGGATGAATTTATCGATTATGTGGCTGATAATCATCCGGCGCCGCAGGCTCCACGCTATATCTGGAAGCTTCAACAAGCGCTGGATGCGATGTAATTCAGGTGATTTTAATCGCGCACCTTATTTGCTTTTTCCCGGGCTTCGCGCTCAAGGGAAAAAATAATCCGCTGTAAGTTCCGCTCCACCGCCGGGCCGACGTTAAGAAAACGAAAGCTCAGGCGGGGAGTGGTAATGGTTTCGTTTTTGCTGTCGATAACTTTGCGCTCGCTAATAGAAATGAGCTGGGCGTCAACGTGGTACACCCCCCATTGCGCCATGTTCAGTTCAACGTGTGAGAAGCGCATGCCTTCTACCAGTCCCTCTGGCTTTGCCGTTTCTAACAGTCCACCCATGCCGCCGAGAGACAAATCGAACAGGCGAAAATGCAGAATGCTGTTGTCCGGCATCTTTGCCGCGCAGCGATAGGGGGGATGCAGCGGCGCACCGATACGGAAATATTCCCGGCGCTGAATAAACCACAGTGAAGGCGGCAGCGTTGAGATAAATGCCGGTAGCCGCTGATACTCGCCTTTTTTAAGCTGTGGCAGGGTGAATTCCACTTTGGCACCCTGCGTTTCGGCGATAACTGAGATCTGGCTGGCCCGCTGCACGGCCTGGTTTTCATATTCCTGACTGCCAAAGTCCATGACCAGTTCGTCCGGGCTGACAGCCAGTATTTTGCTGATGAACTGGCCACCTGACCAGGAGATACGCAGTGGAACCTGCTGCGAATTTAAGTCCCTGAGTACGCCTAACACCGCTAACGGATTTTGCTTCAGGAACTGCTCATTGTAGATACTCACACCTAATGACTCCTGGATGCCGGGTTTATCGTTGGATTATCGGCATCAAACGACAGAACTTAAGACAAATGGATGAAATTTTTTACTAAAGCCAATGAATTAAGTCTACGCGTAAAAGCGTCATCCAACAGCTTGCCTATACTTAATGCACTGGCGCGGGAATAACGAGCGCACATTCACTGGAAAGAGGGCCTGAAAATGGGAATTATTGCCTGGATTGTTTTTGGTCTGATTGCGGGTGTTATCGCCAAACTGATTATGCCGGGGCGCGATGGCGGCGGTTTTATCCTGACCTGTATCCTCGGTATCGTCGGTGCTGTGGTCGGCGGATGGCTGGCAACGATGTTTGGTATCGGCGGTGATGTCAGCGGATTTAATCTCCACAGCTTCCTGGTGGCCGTAGTCGGCGCGATTGTTGTGCTGGGTGTTTTCCGGCTTGTGCGACGAGATTAACTGAACGGCCCCTGCGGGGGCCGTTTCTTTGTAATAGAAAGTTCGTTATGGCGTCGGTTGCGTCTGCTTTTGAGGCTCAGTTGATGCTGCCCCAGCCGGGGTTGGACGCGATGCGGGGACGCTGTCACACGGTTTTTCTTTGGCGCAAATCAGGTCGAGCATTTTTAGGGTTACGCCGTTGGTCCAGCCGAACCCATCCTGCAACGGATATTCACCGCCGCCACCGCCAGTGCCAGTGGTGCTCACGTCATACTTTTCAACCAGCTTTTTTTCGCGATCGTAAGTGTGCTGCACGTTGGTGAGGAATCGCCAGGTGACGTCCATGGCGACGTTATCCTGACCGTAATTCTGTAACCCGGATGCTGCGACCCACTGGAGCGGGGCCCAACCGTTTGGCGCATCCCATTGCTGGCCGCTTTTCACCGAGGTGGTAGCAAGACCGCCGGGCTGCAGTAGATGCGCCTGGGTTGCCGCGGCGACCTTACTGGCGCGATCTTTTGCCGCCGCATTAACGTACAGCGGGAACAGGGCGGCGGCAGTAAGCTGATTACGTACTTTATGGCTCTTCAGATCGTAGTCGGCATACCAGCCCTCTTTGTCATTCCACAGGTGTTTTTCGATCCCTTTTTGCCGGTCATTGGCGAAGCCTTCGTACTGCGCGGCTTTGGCATCATCGCCGGCGGCTTTACTGGCGAGGGCGATCATTTTTTCCATTTTGTACATCAGCGCATTGAGATCGACCGGCACGATGCTGGTGGTACGCAAGGTGCCTAGCTGGTTGGGGTTATCCATCCAGCGGGAGCTAAAATCCCAGCCAGATGCGGCGGCGGAACGCAGGTCGCGGTAGATTTCGGTAGCCGGGCGGTTCGGGTTACTTTTGGCGGTGGCGATATCCTCCACCCATGACTCTGGCCTCGGTGTATCGCGGTCATCCCAGTAGCGGTTCAAAATGGTGCCGTCATCCAGCTTAACCACGCGCTTATTTTGCTGACCGGGCTGGAGCGTTTCGACGCCTTCCATCCAGTAGGTGTACTCTTTGAGCATTTGTGGAAGGTATTTTTTCAGCGCATCATCCCCGTCGTGTTGCGCCAGCAGTTCAACCATAAAGGCAAAGAACGGCGGTTGAGAACGGCTCAGATAATAGGTGCGGTTGCCATTTGGAATATGTCCCCAGGCATCAATCTCGTAAGCGAAGTTTGCCACCATGTCGGAAACCTTGTCCCAGTGATTACTTTCGGCAAGCCCCAGCATGGTGAAATAGCTGTCCCAATAATATATTTCGCGAAAACGTCCGCCTGGTACCACATATGGCTCCGGAAGCGGTAGCAGCGAGTCCCATTTTTCAGCATCGGTTGTCGAGCGGGTTAGCACTGGCCACAGCCCATCAATATGCTCGCGCAGCGATTGCCCGGCTGGTGGGACGTATTTCTCACCTTCTTTCGGTAAGGTAAAATTCACCCCGACAAAATGACGTAAATCGAATCCAGATTGATTCTTTTGCATTCGATAATCGGCGAGGATCATTAACGGATCACTATTGGGAACCGCGTCAGCAAAGGTTTTCTGGTCAGGGAAAAGTTTGGCCGTTTGTACATCGTTAAACAAAGGGCCAAGCAGAATATCAGGCGGTTGCGGTGTCGTTGCTGGCGCGTCCTCCGCATTGACGGTAAAAGAGGTAAAGGCAAAAAGGGTACTGGCAAGCGTCAGTTTTATCGCGACAGAAAGCAGGCCGGGATGGCGAATTTCTGGTGTTATCATCGGTTAATCTCCTTAGCGGCGTGCCGAAGCAGCGGCATTTACCATGAGAAAACCTTAGTTCAGGATCGACCGTTGCGCGTGATCGGCTCCCCATTTTGCGAATAAACAGACATTTCCCTACGAACGCAGAAGATGCACACCCTGTCGAGAAGGGTGTGCTGATGACATTAACCTGTATGGGTTATCCGATGTGCCACGCAGTCAAGAGTGAGGGTATCTCCCATCTTTATGCTATCGAGTGTCTCCCCTTGCTGACACATCCAGCAAAGTCCCATTTCATGGGCGATAATCGCCGGGTGAGAAGCCTCGCTACCGGCACGCAGGCAGATCCCTTTGATGGTCAGCGGATCGAGTTGCAATACCGTAGACGGATAAATGACGTCAGCGACCAGGATTGTCGGGCGGGTGAACGTCGGGATTTGCGCCGTCACTCCAGTCAAATGCTGCAGCGAACGAGACAGTAAATCTTCAATGTCGATGTATCGTGCTTGTAAGTAGGGATCATCGAGCTGTAAATACTGCTGGCTGAGTTCGCTCAGCACCTGCTGCCAGGCCCAGGCGGCGCTACACTGCTTTTCACGCATTACGTCGCAGGCCATATCGAACAGCTCAGGATCGTCCAACAGCGTGTGGTGACCGGAGAAGATCGCGGCGATATCGGCGGAATACTTCTCTTCAGCAAGCGCGGTTAGCTCGCTTAAATCGTTCAGCGTGCTCTGGATGGCGGCCTGTAATCGCTGCTGCTCAGTCTGCAATGATGCAGCAGGCTGCTGGCTTATTTCGGGTGAGAATGGCGCGTAACAAAATACCGTCCCCGTCGCTCGTGACGGGACCTGAGTCGCCGCGTTTTTCGCCTGCGTTGGCTCAAGCGATTCGCCAAAATTCTCTGCCGCCAGCTGTTTGAATGCGGCCAGCGCATCTTCTGCCTGTTCTCCTTTGGCAATCAGGCGCAGCGTGTCGTTACAACGCACCTGCAGTAAGGCTATCTGATTGAGGCTATCAGGGACGATGCACTTGCCGTTTTTCTCCAGCCACATCTCGGCATTAAAGCCAGACAGCGTAGATACCAGTCGCGAGGCCGGACGAACGTGGATGCCGTTGGGGTTTTTCACCACAATGGCAATCGAACGGGCATCTGTGTCGGGGGAGTGTTCAGCAGAAGTGGACTTTGCTGCCGAGGGCGAAGGTAAACCCAGTTGCTCACATTTGGCGTCGAGGGCGTTCATGGCATCACGGATGACCCGCTCGATATCGGCACCCGCAGCGGCGCTAACCGTCGCGGCCAGCGTGCCTTCAACCAGCGGGGCGGCGCACAGACGGACTTTCGCGGCGATACCAGGGTCAAGCAGCTCAAGGGCGGTTTCCGCACTCAGTAACGCGCTGCCGATATCCATCATCACTAACACGTGATCCGTATCAGCCACGGACTCGATGGCTTCCATCACCTTAATAGGATCGGTGCCAATCGGATTCTCGGGATCGTCAATGCCTGCGGCAATAGCGAGTTTGCAGCCATCGCCCATTAACATTTGTCGGGCTAACGCGCCGACGCCTTCGCCCAGTTGGGCGCTGTGAGACACAATAACCAGGTTTACCATCGCTTTATCCTTACTCTCTGGACGCCTGAGCCAGCATTTGCATCATAAACATGACGGACGTTGCGCCAGGATCCTGATGGCCAATGCTGCGTTCACCAAGGTAGCTGGCGCGGCCTTTGCGTGCCTGCATGGTGATGGTGCTTTGCGCCGCAGCTTCCGCTTGTTGGCTTGCAGCTTCCAGCGCTGCCTGTACGCTTAACTTTTGCTCGCAGGACTGACGTAAAGATTCGACCACCGGTAGCCAGACGTCGCACATGGTTTTGTCGCCAGGCTCAGCTTTACCACGGCTAATGACGCCTTCTGCGCCATCGCGGATCATTTGATACAACTCGTCCAGCGTCAGGCTCTGGTGGGCTTGAGTGACCTGGGCGGCGCGGATGAAAAAGGTACCGAACAGCGGGCCGCTGGCTCCGCCAACGCTTGAGAGCAATACCATGCCGGTATTTTTTAAAATAAAACCGATGTCTTTATCGGCGATGGACGGCAGTTTTTCGACCACTTTACTAAAGCCACGGTGCATATTCAGACCGTGGTCGGCATCGCCGATTTCCCGGTCCAGTCCGGTGAGAAAATCACTTTCGGTAGTGAATATTTCGCCGCAGTGATAGAGCCAGTTAACAATTTGCGTTCTGGTGAGGGACATCATGAATCTCCTTATTTACCCCAGTTGAGAGCAGGGGTGTGAACCGGTGCATCCCATAAATTCAGCGTTTCGTCATCCACCTGTAACAGGGTGATTGAGAAGCCGGTCATATCCAGAGAGGTGCAGTAAGAACCGATCAGGTTGCGCTCAATGACGATCCCCGCATCCTGGCAACGGCTTTCGAGGCGGTTATACACGCCGAAGAGTTCTGACAACGGCGTTGCACCGAGATTATTGACCAGCGCAATGACGCGATCGCCGCTTTGCAACGCCCGTTTGCTTTCTTTGCCTTCCTGCCATGCGCCCTGGACGTTGTCCCAATGACGCAGCGTGCGGCTATAGTTGCCGTTTTCCAGCAGCGTGTTGAACATTTCATCTACGGTTTGGTCGAGAGACGTGAAGGCTCGGCGGTCAATGCCCGGTTCCCCGTGGATACCCACGCCAAATTCCATTTCGTTATCCTGCAGCGTGAACGACGGTTGCCCGGCGGCCGGAACGGTACAGGCACCAATGGCGATCCCAATGGAGTGCCCCTGGTTATTCAGTTGACGCCCGAGTGCCGCACAGGCTTCCAGCGAGTCACCGCGTTCGGCGGCCGCGCCGACCAGTTTTTCTATCAATACGGTATTCGCCACGCCACGACGACCGGCGGTATACAAACTGTCTTTCACCGCGACGTCGTCATCCACCACTATGGTCGTGACTTTTATACCGCTGTCGTGCAGCAACTCGGTGGCGGTTTCGAAGTTAAGAATGTCACCGGTGTAATTCTTGATGATCAGCAGGACGCCTTCACCGCCGTCAATTTGCATGGCGCATTCGAACATTTTATCCGGCGTAGGTGAGGTAAAAATTTCACCCGGGCAGGCCCCGGCGAGCATGCCCTGCCCAATATAACCGCAGTGCATTGGTTCATGTCCGCTGCCGCCGCCGGAGAGTAGTGCCACTTTGCCCATCACCGGCGCATCTGCGCGAGTGACATAGACCGGGTCCTGATGCAAGGCCAGGGAAGGGTAAGCTTTCGCCAGTCCGGCGAGTTGTTCATTCAGTACGTCTTCAACACGGTTAATCAATTTTTTCATTATTTATGCTCCGCAGACAGTCCTGGATGCTGCCAAAATTCTGCAGCCATCTGATGTAGGGTATCGGTTTGTACAACGCTACGGCGACCGCTCGCTGCCGATAAGGTAATTTTGCACACAGGTATGCAAAAAAAAATTGTGTGAGTTAGCGTTTCAATACGAAACATTGCCACCTCAATATGTTCCATATTGAAACGATGTGGCGTGAAATTCGCCAAAAATGCGACGTTGGGCATCCTTTTGTTTTAGGGGCCGCAGAAAGGGGTGACAGGCAGCTTCATCAGAATAAAGGGCGTGAACGAACAGGAAGCGGAGGATGAAAGTTAAAACCGCGCAGGCAGGTGGTTGATCGCCACCAGTTTTCCTTGATCAAGTTCGATATATCCCCCTTTTTTTAAGGCTGCGAGCATTTTCATCACACTACTACGTGAAAGGTGCGTCCTGTCCAGAATGTACTGGTAGGCGGCAATCTGCTGGCGAATGTTGTCTGATTCTTTGGCCAGAGCCTGTAGTTGATAGCACAGCACATCATAAGTGGTGGGGGCCGCTACCATCTCATTTTGAATAAACAGTTTATTTGTCACGATGATCATATGCCGGGCCATGAGCTCCCAAAGCTGTTTTGCTTCAATGCGTGCCATAACGGTTTCCAGCGGGACAGTCGCAACTTCACATTCCTCAAGGGCGCGGAGCAATAGTTTCTCTGATAATGCACTGGTGAAGCCGAGAGACACTGGCGCAGAAGCGATGCCTAAGGCCAGATTATTCTCCAGGTTTTCAATACTTACCGTACCCTGGCGGATAAACTGACACATATGTTCTCCAGATTGGATAAATACAAAGCGGCTACCTTTGGGGTAGCGCCTGAACTCGCATTCTTCTGCCAATTGTCGCAACAATTCCGGAGCATAGGGCGAGGGTTGTTTGAGCAGGTTTATCGGCGATTCATAAGGCATGATGGGGTTATCCCGCATAGATTTTCATTCGTTTACGTTGTGCAGCATAGCGTACCGTTAATACTTCAGGGGAATATTTTGCTGTATTTGTTTCAATACGCCGCGCTCGGTAACGATATAACCGCCTTTTTTTAATTCGGCCAGAATTTTCATGATACTGCTCCGTGACAGAAACGTGCGGCTCTGAATATAGTTTGCAGCGGTAATGTGCTGCCGAAACTCGTCAGATTCGCGCATCAACTCATAAAGTTGTGAGCGAATAATATCGTAAGAGGTCGGGGCGGAAATGCGAGTACAATGGTCATAAACACGCCCGGCCGTATAAATGAGTAACCTGGACAGACTCTCCCACAAATCCTCATTGGCAATAATCTCATTAGCTGTTTCCAGAGGAATGACCGCTACGGTTGAGCACTCTTCACACCGCATAAAGAGATATTCCGATTCTGCAAGCTGATTGCTTAGCCCGAAGATAAATGGCGCGACTTCAGAATTGAGCATAAAGCCGTCGCGTTGCCTGAAGATGGCAATCGTGCCATTCAATAGCAAATAACATTGATGAGAATTATTGCTCTTGTAGTTAATTACTTGTCTGTATTTTGTTTCATAAATGTTGGTGTTTGGCTTTAGTTTTTCAATAATATTTATTATGTGTTCCACCGGCTTTATCGGTAAGGCATGATACATACTTGATTCAATGATTATTTTTGTTTCAGGCATAAGTCGCCCTCCTCAATAAATATGCTGCTAAAAACAACATAAGATGTTGTTGGTTTTAATAATTATGGTAATGAGAGGAAGGTAATGGAATCCATTGCACGGTGTAAAATTACACCGAAAAATAACTTGAGCAAATATGTGTATCTATATCAAAATTGCCCATAAGCAGAAGAGCAATAGCATCTAATAAGGATCGGCCTTCCTCACCTGGAGGCCTAATCCAATCCTTGTTAATTTGCGCTAATTGTTATTTCTCTCAATGCTTTCAAAGTGATGGCAATAATAAAGCATGGGGCGTTATTTGCATCAGGGTAAATAACGATGCAGCACTATAAATAAAAGTTAAGGAAAGCAATTATGAATAAGAATGTGATAGCGAAGACGTTGTCTGCTGCGGCCATTCTCATGGCCTCAAACGTAATGGCCTATGATGGTACGGTTATTTTTAATGGTGAAATCCTCGATTCGGCCTGTACCGTTGATATTGGTAGTAGCAATACGTTGATGGTCGACCTGGGACGTGTCTCTAAAACAGCATTCGCCAGTACTGGCGATGAAGCATCCACCACAAAGTTTACGCTACGGCTGAAAGATTGCCCGGCCAGCGTGGCCGCAGCAAAGGTGAAATTTGACGGTGCACATGACGGTAATGACAGTAGCTTGTTGGCCATCACTCAAGGTTCCGGGGCGGCAAGCGGCGTGGCAATACGTCTTAAGACGGCAGACAGTATGAACTTGGGACTTAATCAGGACAACGGTTATACCTACATGTTATCCAGTACCGCGGATAATAATCTGGATTTCTATGCCGCCTATGTGGCAACCGTTGTGCCTGTTCTTCCTGGCGCGGCTAACGCGGTGGCTAATTTCACTGTTAACTACAACTGATTTACCTGTGCAGTTTTAAGGGCCGGCAAACGGCCCTTTCAGAGGTTTATGATGAGAGTATTACGTTTTTGTATGTTGCCCCTGGTTGTTGTGGCGATCGGTATTACTACTGCGCATGCGGGTGTTTCAATCGGTGGTACCCGAGTCATTTACGATGGCGGAAAGAAAGAGGCTTCGCTGAGCGTTAATAACCCTGATGCGGTTCCTTACTTAATTCAATCGTGGATTGAAACGCAAAGCAACGACGTGGCAAAAGCACCGTTTATCATTACTCCACCGCTTTATCGGTTGGATAAAGGACAGCGAAACGTAATGCGCATTATTCGCGCAGGTAATTTGCCAGAAGATAAAGAATCTCTGTTCTGGCTCAATATTAAATCGATACCGTCGGCTGAACGTAAAGATAATACATTACAAATAGCTATCAAAACGCGAATAAAACTGATCTACAGGCCGCCAGGATTAACCCAGTCAACACCAGATGCGCAGGTAGAAAAACTACACTGGAAATCGAACGGTAAATATATTCAGGTGACGAACCCATCCGCATACTTTATTAATTTTAATGAAATTACCGTGGCAGGTAAAAGAATCGAAGACGTCACGTTTGTCGCGCCCGGACGCAGCGCGAGTTTCGCACTACCGACAGGTATTACCGGTGGAGTAATAACCTACAGAATTATTAATGATTACGGCGGAATAAGTGAGGTGTATCACGCTTCACTCTAAAACTCAGTCCGGACGGGAAGATTATGTCAATGATGATAGCCAAAATGATATCTAATCCGCCTCCGGTCCGATTGTTGCTGTGTATTTTTTTAACCGTCGCCAATGTACTTAATGAAGTAAAAGGTCGTGAGTATTTTAACCCTGCGTTGCTGGAGCGTACAGGATCCACAAATGGCGATGTTGATCTTTCCGGCTTTGAGACAGGACAACAGGCGGAAGGAACATATCATGTTGATATTCTTCTTAATGGAGAGAATGTTGATACCCGTGATGTAGTGTTTACCAGACGGGAAGGGGGAATGCTGGAACCGTGTCTTTCTACAGAGTTATTGGAGGGCTACGGTGTGAAGACAGCGTTATATCCAGGGCTTGTCAGGAACGAGAATTGCGCTGATCTATCCGCTATTCCTCAGGCTTCCAGCGAACTGTTATTTTCTTCCCAGAAGTTGTTATTGAGTATTCCGCAGGCCGCGCTTTCTTCACCGGCGCGCGGTTATGTTGCGCCAGAACAGTGGGATGAAGGTATTACAGCCATGATGCTCAATTACAGTCTCAGTGGGGATAACAGCCGGACAAAAGACACAGGAAACAACAGCAACAGTCAGTACGTTAACCTGCGTCCGGGAATTAACATTGGCCCATGGCGGTTACGTAACTACAGCACCTGGAATAAAGACAGCCAGGGAAATGCTCACTGGGACACCGTCTATAGCTACGTACAGCGCAATATTATTCCGCTGAAAGCGCAACTGGTGCTGGGCGACAGTTCTTCGCCAGCCGACGTTTTTGACAGTATTCCTTTTCGCGGCGGCCAGCTTGCCTCTGATGATGAGATGATCCCAGATTCGCTGAAAGGCTATGCGCCGGTGGTGCGAGGAATCGCCCGTACAAACGCGCAGGTGATCATTCGACAAAATGGTTATCAAATTTATCAAAACTACGTCTCCCCAGGTGCGTTTGAAATAACCGATATGTACCCGACAGGAGGCGCGGGCGATCTCGACGTGAGTATCAAAGAAGCAGACGGTAATGAACAACATTTTACCGTTCCGTTTGCTTCATTGCCCGTACTGCAGCGGGAAGGGCGTCTTAAATATGCATTGACCGCTGGGCGTTATCGCTCATATGACAGTCGGGTTGAGCAGACATCCTTTGTTCAGGGAACGCTAATTTATGGTTTGCCGGCAGGATTCACGGCTTATGGCGGCGTCCAGGGGGCAGATAATTATCGTTCTGTTGCAGTAGGTATCGGGAAAAATCTTGGCGTGGTGGGGGCGGTTTCGGCTGATGTTAGCCAGTCCTGGTCCCAGCCACAGAATACGTGGCAACAGCAGGGACAATCCTGGCGCATTCGTTACAGCAAAAACAGCGTGGTAACCGGGACAAACTTTTCGATTGCCGGGTATCGTTATTCAACGGCTGGCTATTCCAGGATGCAAGACACGTTTGATTCTTATGGGACCAGCAGCTCATCGATAGAGAAACGCCGTAATCGCATGGAGGCGACCATCAACCAGTCTCTGGGGGCGTCAGGTGGCTCCCTTTCGCTCAGCGCGGTGCGGGAAGATTACTGGCATTACGCAAAACCATTGCAGTCATGGAGCCTGAGTTATAACAACACCTGGCACGGAATAAGCTATGGGATTGGCTGGACGCAGAGTAAAAACGGTTATTCGGGCAGCAATGCTCGCTACGACAGCGAGCGTTTGGTGGCACTGAATATTAGCCTTCCACTGGAATGCTTTTCGAACAATTCCTGGGCCAGCTATAGCATGAATACCAGTCGTAACAGCGGGACAACGCACAGCGTCGGCTTGAGCGGGATGGCGCTGGAGGGAAATGCTCTGAACTGGAGTATTCGGCAGGGTTATGGTTCTGAGGATGCTGGTTATACCGGCAGCCTGAACGCTGATTATAAAGGCGGGTACGCTGAAGTCAGCGGGGGTTACAGTTACGATCGCAACCTGCAACGGGTGAATTATTCGCTAGCGGGGGGCGTACTCGCCCACGCGGATGGTGTCACATTTTCACAGCCATTGGGTGAAACCAACGTCTTGATTAAAGCGCCGGGCGCTGCGAATGTCGGTATAAAAAACCAAAGTGGCGTACGCACTGATTTTCGTGGATACACCGTTGCCAGTAACGTCTCTCCCTATCGCAAAAATGATATCGGACTGGAGACGGCAACTGTAGCAGATGACGTTGAGCTGGAACTGACTAATAAAACCGTGGTGCCGACACGTGGCGCGATAGTTCGCACAGATTTTGTGGCCAATGTAGGATTGCGTGTATTGCTCACGTTACGCCGTGATAACGGAAAGCCTGTGCCATTTGGTGCGATGGTGACGGTCAGAGGTGTTCAGGGGCAAAGCTTCATTGTAGGGGATGACGGCCAGGTTTATTTAAGCGGCATGCAGCCACAAAGCATACTGGACGTTGTCTGGGGCAATGACAACCAACAGCACTGTACGGCTAAATATACTCTGAACAGCGAAGAAAATTATCGTGGTATTACCGTGACTGACAGTCTGTGTCGGTAACTCACTTTATTTATTGAGTCTATTAAGATGAACCGAATTTACGTTCTGTGTATTTTATTGTTACTCCCCGGTTTAAGCTATGCTGATAATTGTTCCGTCAATGCGACGCTATTTGGCACTGTTACCATGGGCAATATTCTCGTGCAACGCGATGCGCCGGTAGGTAGCGAAATTGCGCGGGCCAGACTTTCCGGGTATGCAAAGCTTGAAGTGGATGCTCCCGACAAGCCAACGTCATGCAGTGGCGGTTATACGTTTAATTACTTATCGGCAACAAACTCGCCAATAAATAATGTATTTAACACTAACCTCGATGGTGTGGGGATACGCGTATCAGTTTCACCTGGTAGCTTTGTGCTGCCATCCAACGGTACGGCTTACGTTTATAATCTCGGTTTTTACGATGTGATGTTAATTAAAACCGGGAAAATAACCCCTGGATATTTAACGCCGGGAGTAATAATGCAGGGATGGTTCGTCACACCAGATAATTACTTTACGCAAATTTCCCTCGATGCAAATACTCAGGTAACGGTATTAGCATGCTCTGTTTCCAGCCAGACGCTGAATTTTAACCTTGGCGACATTAATGCCGGTGAATTCTCTAACCAATCGGGGTTTAATCCGCCGCGTAGCGATAGCCAGAACCTTGGACTTAACTGTGATGCGTCCGCCAACATTAACGTGGAACTCATGGGTACGCAAAACCCCGATGTGACAGGCGATACGAGCGTGTTGGCGCTGAACGGTCAGGGAACGCCGGGAACTGCAGACGGGGTAGGGATACAAATGCTTTATAACAACGTTCCGTTGCAACTGAATAATCGCATTGTGTTGAAGCGTTCAGCGGGCGGGCAGGAAACATTTCCGCTGGTGGCGCGTTACTACCAGACCAGGTCGGTCGTCAGACCGGGAAGCGCCAATGCAACCGCGACGCTGAATATTACTTACCAATAACAGGGAATAAAGAATGTTACCTGGAAAAAGGACGGCCATAGCGATGGTACTCGCATCACCGGCATGGGGCATAGGCGATCCGGTGACGCTCAATATCAACGGCAATGTCAAAACTGCGCCCTGTCAGGTGAGCAGTGACAGTGTGACCAAAACTGTTGATTTAACGCCTGGGCAATCTGTTACCGCTTCATCGTTATACACCGCGAGTTCGACCACGCCGTGGGTCGCTTTTGAGTTAAGTGTTGAACAGTGTCCTGCCGGGACAAGTCGCGTTACGGTATTGTTTAACGGCAACGCCGATAGTGACCATCCCAATGATATGTACCGGAATACCGGTACCGCCTCACCCGTCGCAATCCAGTTACAGGCGAGCGATGGCGTGCCCCTTGGCGACGGAAAATCATTAACTGCAAATATTTCCAATCAGCGTTATACATGGCGTTTGCGCGCCAGAATTTATAGTGAGCAAGGGCAGGTAACACCTGGAACCATCAACTCTGCGATTACTATTTCTATGACCTACCAATAAACTAAAGCAGGCGCCTTAATGAACATCAGCATCCGCTGTGATGACAATATGTATAAATTGGGATTAATCGCATTACTTAGAGAAATATTTTCACTGGAATTGGGCAGGCAAACGCTGAGTATTCACAATTTTGACTCTAAAAATAGGGCAACTGATGATGTGATGATTTTAATGCTCAGCCCCGGTGAACATTATCTTTGCCATTCAGAGTTCTTTACACGATCGCCAGGGCTTATTGTGGGTTTAATTGACAGGGAGCATATTCCTGCGCGTGGCGAAGTGCCTTCATGTATCAACCATATTATTTTTATTCCACACGATACTTCGGCCAGTCAGATGGGGGCGGTGATTAAACATCACTGGTCCTTAGTGAAAAATGCAAATTTTACCAATAAGGGGCGCTCTTGCTTGGGTTGCCCACATAAAACATTCACAGCGCAGCAGCATCAGTTAATTCGTTTATTATTGTCAGGGCTCACATCAAAGCAAATTGGTTTGCATATGCATATTTGTCAGAAAACTGTGCTGGCGCACCGTCGAGCCTTAATGAATAAATTTAGGTTGAGGTCGGATTGCGAATTATTACAATTCCTCATCGCTGCGCAGGAAAAGAGGGTGTTCAGCGCGGAGATACCAGCAGCGAGTGAAGAAACAATAACACGGCCAATTGCACCTGATGCAGAATTGTACATGCTCCCGGTGAGCAGCAGATAGGAAGCCACCTGCTTAGCAGGTGGCTTATGCTCAAGATTACTCAGGGTCTTAGCCCGGATAAATTCCGCGATCTTTACGTGCCAACAAAATACGCTCGCAGGCAACAATATAGGCGGCGGTACGCAGAGAGCAGGATTTCTCGGCCGCTTTTTCCCATACGTGTACCATCGCATCGGTCATGATTTTATCCATGCGTTGGTTGATCTCTTCTTCGCTCCAGAAGAAGCTTGCCATGTCCTGAACCCATTCGAAGTAGCTGACGGTAACGCCCCCAGCGTTACAAACCACGTCAGGTACAACCACAATACCACGGCTAGCCAGAACATCATCTGCATCAGGATAGGTTGGACCGTTGGCGCCTTCGAGTACTAGTTTACAGGTTAGCGTTTCAGCGCGGTGACGCGTGATCTGACCTTCGAGCGCTGCAGGGATCAGTATGTCCATCTCCAGGCTCCAGAACGCCTCGCTGGCGATGGTTTCAGCTCCCGGGAAACCTGCAATCTGCTTGTGTTCCAGTTGCCAGGCTGACAGCGCGGACATGTCGATACCGGTAGCGTTAAACAGCGTCGCGGTGTGATCCTGAATAGCAACGACACGTGCGCCTGCTGCCGCGAAAAGACGGGCGGCTTCACTGCCGACGTTACCAAAACCTTGCACTGCAACACGAGCGCCTTCAACTTCGATATTAGCACGACGAGCCACTTCCAGACCGCTGACAAAAACGCCGCGACCGGTGGCTTTATCACGGCCTAACGAGCCGCCAAGGTGAATAGGTTTACCGGTGACAACACTGGTCACGGTGGTGCCGTGGTTCATGGAATAGGTATCCATCATCCAGGCCATCACTTTACCGTTTGTACCCACATCCGGCGCAGGTATGTCTTTCTGCGGTCCTATAATAATGCCGATTTCGCTGGTATAGCGACGGGTCAAACGCTCCAGTTCGCCCTCAGACAGTGAAAACGGATCGACGCGCACACCCCCTTTGGCACCGCCGTACGGCAGATTCAATGCCGCGCATTTGATGGTCATCCATGCGGACAGGGCCATCACTTCATTAAGATCAACATCAGGATGAAAACGCACACCACCTTTGCCCGGACCGCGCGAAAGGTTATGTTGCACACGATACCCTTCAAAATGACGGATAGTCCCGTCATCCATTTGTACCGGGATATCGACAATCAATGCGCGTTTTGGGTGACGCAGGGTATCCACCCAATGGGAAAGTTCGCCCAGGTAAGGGGCCACACGCTCGATTTGTTGCAGGTAGGTATTCCAGGCAGATGTGCTGCTATCTGAAGCGTAAGATAACTTATCCATGATAAACCTTAGTTATAAAAGTAATATGTTCTTAATTTGGCCGTGGTATACAGTGAATCTCACCATATAAACCTAAATTTAACATTTTTTTCGACAGGTGGCCTGTCCAGCCAACACGGCTTATCGGTATGGATAGTATGGGCTTTATCTGGAAAATGAATAATTATGCTTTTCTTTAACTATTTTGCGGTTTTTATTGCGGTATGGGTGATTTGATATGCGGGTTTTGCAAAAAACACATTTTGTCAGATTTATGACGCACCTCTAAAAGTAAACAATATGATAATAAAATGTATTTGCTTTATTGCGTCGAGCTGGGCGTCTGTCGGGTCAAGGCCCGTGGAAAATGACTTTGTATCCTTGCTCATTCCAGTGTTGCAGCAGTTCATTTTGTCTTCTGGTTGGCGTCGTACCGGTCCAGACAAAAAGTGTTTGTCCGGGGAATAGCTCAGGACGTGGTGTTTCAATAGGTTCTGCAAGAATGGCGATATGCCACCCGGATTGCGATAAGCGCCAGGCCTCCAGCCATAAGCGGGTTCTGTCTTCAACATCCCAGGCCATCAGAATGGCATCTTTCCCTGACTTGCGACGCGTTTCCGACAGGAGTACCGCAACATATTCAATCAGCGCGCCGTCAAGCATACTGTTCATTATGCGAGAGGTATTATGATCAAGTATGAGCCGCTGACGTACAGGGAGATAGACTCGGTCAATCAACGCATCTACCGGATACGCGCGGCCAAGAGAGAGCATTTTGGCCCGCAGTTTCGGCGGATGCGCCATCCGCAGAATGCTCATCATCTCTTCCTGCAGCTGATTCCAGTCATCGTCAGTTTCACGGGTACTGGTTTCCAGTAATGCTTTAACTTTCCCAACAGGCGTACCATTGCTAATCCAACGTTTGATTTCTTCAATACGTTGAATATCCTCTTCATCAAAGAGTCGATGGCCGCCTTCACTTCGTTGAGGTTTGAGTAAACCGTAGCGTCGTTGCCATGCCCGAAGGGTCACAGGATTTATCCCGCAACGCTCTGCGACGTCGCCAATGCTGTAATAAGCCATAGTTCCCCCCAACACGCCTGATTCTCCGTCACCGATATGCGGTTCCTGTCACTTTGTACAACATGCATAAAATTGTACAAAACATACAGAGCATTCTAGCAAAATTAAGATTTACTTTACTATCACGCGTGAGAATCTTACTGCATTCAACATCAAATAGCGGAGCGGGGTAACAAAATTTTTTCATAATGTCATTAAGTTACAGCTTACTCTAAGCGAGTTTATTTTTTCTCAGGCCATGCTACTGAAGGGGTACCATTCAGCAAGGCTGCTGCAAATAAGTTACCCTGGAAAAGCTCGATCCCGGCGGATTCAAGCCACATCCATTCTTCGGGTTTTTCAATGCCAACGGCGGAAAGTTGAATCTCAAGTGAAGTACAGCATTTAATGATCGCCTGAATGATAGCTTGCCTCGGGCCACTTTTATGGACATCTGCAATGAGTTCACGGCTTATCTTTATTCTGTCCGGCTGGAAACGAGACAGGAGCAATAGCCCGGCATAACCCGCGCCGAAATGATCAACTGCCACACAAATCCCCGATGCTTTAAGTGATTTTACCGCCTGTGCAAAAGCATCAAAGCGTGAGATGACTTCGCTCTCGGTAAATTCCACGATGATTTGTTCAGGGACCAGCCCATTTGCGGCTATTTCATGAATCAGAAAGTTAACAGCGTCGGGTCTGTTCACCAGCGTCATGGGTAACAGGTTGACTGACAACATTTTTTCACCAAGGTTCAGCGCGCTGGCCATGGCAAATGCCGTCTTTTTACTTTCCAGATCCGCTGTGTACATCTCTTCCGTGCTTAATTTGTCAAAGTACGCTGCCGGAGTTTCCCCATCTTTACCACGAATCAGCGCTTCCAGAGCGATAACGCGTTGTGAGAGAGGATCGATAATTGGTTGAAAGGCAAAGGTGTAGTCGGTATTTGACGCAAGCTCTGCTTTATTAAGGGTGGTACCACTATTATCAGTAATAAAATCCCAGAAATTGGCAGCAGGGATTTCGAAATAAGTCGATTTTTCTGTCGCCAGTACGAATGTCCGGAAAAACTGCAATGCCCGGTCATCATACGTGAGCTGGAATTTTGACGTTCCCTGATTCAGTACAGCTTGTAAGACCTCAGCCCGTTCATGTTTTTGTAAATCAAATAACTCCATCCCGACCTTCCCGAACCGGCGCGCTGGGGCATAATCGCACATCAGTTCGACAATATTGTAGTGCCGTGGGTCGTTACAAATACAACGATAAATCTCCTTCACCTGCTCCTCTGGGCCTTCAAGTAGTTGGAAAAAATGCCGACCGTTAAAGAGCAAGATCCCCGTAACATCAGATCGCCTGTTTTTCAGATTTGCGGCCACCACCATATCCTCAATCGCATAGAGGGGGGCGTCATCACGTAGATGGCTACGGTAAATAATGGTCGTGAGCATGGAAAGTCCGGGATTAAGGGATGAGGTGAGGACAGTATCAGACAAACGCGGTTATGTCCTGATTTTCAATACATTATTTTAACTGTAATTTTACATAATAAGGTTCAACAAAAATCGTAACTGCCCTGGTTCATAGAGGTTGTACAATGGGTGGAGATATCGTGTTTCTCTTTTTCTTTGTAACATATTGATAAATAAGGTATAGCACTTTATGTTAAAATTTGCCTTATCTCTATGTACACATTTTTGGTACAACTTTGCTACTGTTATAAAACTTAATACTCACCAGCATTTTGTTACAGGAGCAACATATGCAGCAGCACAGAGTTCTCACTGATTCCGCACACGCAATCTCTCGTTACTTTGCAAAAGCGCATCTTCCTACACAGCAGGAAACATTGGGAGAGATCGTCACTGAGATATTGAAAGATGGACGTAACCTGAGCCGAAAGTCACTCTGTGCCAAGCTTCTGAACCGTCTTGAAAAAGCATCCGGAGAGGATGAACAGAAGCATTACAATGCCTTAATCGGCCTGCTCTTCGAATAAAGGGATGCCCTAAAACATCTAAATGGGGAAAGTAGTGAAGTAGTTATGAAGAAAACTGACCATGAACGCTTGAAACACGAAATTACAGGTTTAGCTGTTATACAGATTTTGCGCATGAACACGGCAATATCACTACCCGCATTGATTAAGCAATTACGTCTTATGAAGGTGAGTGAAGCGGATGCCGGGCGTAGACATCTTATTGACAGCATAATTCATGATTTCACAGATTCTAATCCGGCAAGGATGAACCCCAAACCGGAAAGAACTGGTGATGAGAGTGTATTCAGTGGCAGTAAAAAGCCTAAATTACATTAGAGACCATTTTCCATACTATACAAGCGAGGTGACTATGCTTCAGGAAATGAATGTTCACAGAGCAATAGTAGATAAGGCTTTGTCGAGTTACTTCCGTAATGCCGGTGAGCTATTAGCAGATGAATCCGTTGTATTGGGACAGGCAGTAACAAATGTGATTTTAGCTGGTGATAATGTTAATAATAAAAATATCATTTTAAGCCTGATCGCTTCACTGGAATCGACAACCGATGTTGTTCAGGCTGATATCATCAGGAAAACACTGGAAATAGTGTTGCGCTATACCGCTGACGACGTCTAATAAAATAATTTTATAATCATGAAGCTCCAGCATCCATAGTATATGCTGAGTATTCGCATACTTTAAATTAAGACTACACATAGCATCTTCTCATTCTTAGACTGCATTATTATGGGCTTGATATGATTAATTCAATTCCGGAAAATTATATTTTCCAGTGCGCTTTATACAAGAATTTAGAGCGCAATGTGATGTTGAAAATGGGTTATGTCAGTGATGACATTCTTGTTCAGGCACTTAGTGTACAGCTGAAGAATGAGAAGAATGCTATATTAACCGATCTCTATATGCAGATTATGCGTCACCTTCAACCAGGTATTCGTTCTGAACCCCGTCAGATTAATTGTGATTTTTTAGAGGTCATAAATAATGAATACAGTTCAGGAACACGCCAGACATGCAGAATTGTGGATTGATGATGTCTATATCAGACAAGGCCTGGAGATTATTCTCGCTGATATAGAATATAAAGATAAGAACGTGCGTCTTGTATTCTTTACGATTAACTACTTCAACACTGTCAAAAAGCAAAACTATGATCTCAGGACGCATCGGCTGGTGCTTCTGATTGATGGTCATCTGTATCAGTATCTCAATGAACTTTCGTTCTACAGACTTCCTGTAGACAGTGGCGTAGCCTCAATCAAAAAATTTATCGCTGAAATTATCAGCATTGATACTGAACACGACCAGCAATCTGAAATAAATATCGTCCTGACTGAACGGGATAAATTTATCTTAACGCAATTAGGGGAAGGGCGGACTATTTCTGAAATTTCTGGCTTGCTGAACCTGCACTTAAAAACGATTTACCTGAGCAGGCAAAATCTGATCAAGAAACTTGGCTGTTCGGGGTTGATTGATTTTCAGGGAATACTGCAAACCCCAATATTCAGGAACTGGCTGAAACATGCCTGAGTAAATCACAGGATGTGAACTCTAAAAAATCCATAAAATGAAAAATCCACGCCGTGGCGTGGATTTTGGAATTACAGAGTTAAACGTGAATTAGACGTTGAACAGGAAGTTCATCACATCTCCATCTTTCACGATGTAATCTTTCCCTTCCGCACGCATCTTACCGGCTTCTTTCGCGCCTTGCTCACCTTTGTAGGTGATGAAGTCTTCAAATGCGATAGTCTGTGCACGGATGAATCCTTTCTCGAAATCGGTGTGGATTTTACCTGCCGCCTGCGGAGCGGTAGCGCCGACAGGGATGGTCCATGCACGTACTTCTTTCACGCCCGCGGTGAAGTAGGTCTGCAGATTCAGCAGCTCATAGCCTGCGCGGATCACGCGGTTTAGCCCCGGCTCTTCCAGACCCAGCTCGGCCATGAACTCTTCACGTTCGGCGTCGTCCAGCTCAGCGATGTCGGCTTCAACGGCGGCGCAAACAGCTACCACCACGGAACCTTCGGCAGCGGCGATTTCACGCACCTTGTCGAGGTACGGGTTATTTTCAAAACCGTCTTCGTTGACGTTGGCGATATACATGGTCGGCTTCAGCGTCAGGAAGCTCAGGTATTTGATGGCCGCTTTATCTTCGTCAGTCAGATTTTTCAACGCGCGCAGCATGCCAGCGTTTTCCAACTGTGGCAGACATTTTTCCAGGGCAGCCAGTTCTGCTTTAGCGTCTTTGTCGCCGCCTTTGGCTTTCTTCTGTACGCGGTGAATAGCGCGTTCACAGGTATCCAGATCGGACAGCGCCAGTTCGGTATTGATAACATCGATATCGTCAGCCGGATCCACTTTGTTATTAACGTGGATGATGTTGTCGTTTTCGAAGCAGCGCACCACGTGGCCGATCGCTTCGGTCTCGCGGATGTTAGTCAGGAACTGGTTACCCAGACCTTCACCTTTGGAGGCGCCTTTTACCAGGCCCGCGATATCAACGAATTCCATCGTGGTCGGCAGGATACGCTGCGGTTTGACGATTTCGGCCAGCTGATCCAGACGCGGATCGGGCATCGGGACAACACCCGTGTTCGGCTCGATAGTACAGAACGGGAAGTTTGCCGCTTCAATACCCGCTTTTGTGAGCGCGTTGAACAGGGTGGATTTGCCTACGTTTGGCAAACCGACGATACCGCATTTGAATCCCATGTTTAAATCACCTTAATCTTTTGATATTCAATCTGTTATAGAAAACAGATTGTAGAAAAGTAAATAACTCTGCCTATTATACACAGCACGCGAGCAAAATGCCGCACATCGCTGCTTATTGCGCTTTAAAGGTATGTAACCGGCTCGTTGCTTTTGTCAGGCCATCTTTGAACAAAATCTCGGTACAACGGGCCGCTTCGTCAATCGCTTCATCAATTAACTTCTGTTCAGAAACAGGTGGTTTGCCTAAAACAAACCCGACAACTTTGTTTTTATCGCCCGGATGACCAATTCCAACGCGTAAACGATGAAAGTTAGGGTTATTGCCTAACTTGCTGATGATGTCCTTCAGGCCATTATGTCCGCCATGACCACCGCCAAGCTTAAATTTGGCAATACCTGGCGGTAGGTCTAGTTCGTCATGTGCAACTAAAATTTCATCGGGATTGATGCGATAAAAACTAGCCATCGCGCCAACGGCCTTGCCGCTCAGATTCATAAATGTGGTCGGCACCAGCAGGCGGACATCTTCGCCTTCTAGCGTAACCCTGGAGGTGTAGCCGAAGAATTTCGGCTCATCGCGCAGGGGAGCGCGTAATCTCTCTGCCAGTAGATCAACATACCATGCGCCGGCGTTGTGCCGCGTTGCCGCATACTCTGCGCCGGGGTTCGCCAGACCGACAATCAATTTAATCGTCACGTGTTTTGTCCTGAGTGTATCTATAAACGACGGGTAGTTTACTGTCTGGCGCTGCGCTTGACAAAAAACAGCATGCTTATCCTCGAAAATCGAATAATTGCGAAACTGGACTATTAGAAATTGAGTGTGTTCAGTAGCTTATTTGTAAAGTTTTGTTGCGCGGGTGTTTGTAATTGTGATCGCTCCCGCACTTGCGAACGGCAGTGTTGTCTATACTTTACACATAAGGATTAGGGGTATTCCCTGTAACAACCCAAAGTTCCGGAGGTGACACATGAAACGCAAAAACGCTTCGTTACTCGGTAACGTGCTCATGGCTTTAGGGTTGGTGGTGATGGTGGGTGGTGTTGGTTACTCTATTTTAAACCAACTGCCGCAATTTAATCTGCCACAGTTTTTCGCGCATGGTGCTGTGCTCAGTATTTTTGTCGGCGGTGTTCTCTGGTTAGCGGGTGCCAGAGTCGGCGGACACGAACAAATCAGTGACCGTTACTGGTGGGTACGTCATTATGACAAACGCTGCCGTCGCGGTGATACCAATCATCGTCACAACTAAATAGTCTCTCCGCTGCGAGTGCCACTGTTTGCAGGCAGAGTCCTGGTTGAAAACCAGTCCTCTGCTTGTTCACGCATATCCCGGATAAAATGCACTCATCATCGCTGCGCAATTGAAGAGGCGATTATTCGAATAATCGATAATGTAACGTCTTAACCACGCTATCCGCCGCGTCAGCCGGTAACAGAATGCACAGGTTATCGTTTGATGCGCCGTGGCAAATCATGCGAACCGTATGCTCTTCGAGCCAGGCAAAAACGTCTTTGCACACCCCCGCAGCCTGGGTTAGTTTATTGCCCACCAAAGTGACTAATGCCAGTCCGGTTTCCACTTCCACCCGACAGTGGGAGGACAATGCGGTAAACAATGCCGTGGTTAGTATATGGTCCTCACCCGATGTCGCATGAGTGGCGTCCAGCGCCAGCGCAATACAATTTTCTGATGTCGTGACCAAATCCACAGCCACCGCATGGTGGGATAAAATAGTAAATACCTGCGCCAGAAAAGCACAGGGCGGTTGTGTCTGCAGACTGTGTAATCGCAATAGCGTCTGTTTACGGCGCACGGCGAGCGCCCGATAACGCGGTGGATTATCGGTGGTGTTGTGCACCAGCGTACCACCGGCGGCCGTATCTTTACTTGAGCCAACAAAGACCGGAATGCTTTTCCGCATTGCCGGGAGCAGTGTAGCCGGGTGAAGAACCTTCGCACCGTAGGCGGCCATATCGCTGGCCTCGGAAAATGAGATATGGTCGATCCGTTTGGCCCGTGGCGCAATGCGCGGATCTGTGGTGTAGATCCCGGCAACGTCGGTCCAGATGTCCACACGTGCGGCGTGCAGTGCTTCACCAAGTAGCGTGGCGGTGTAATCACTCCCGCCGCGTCCCAGCGTCGTGGTATGTCCGCCTGCATCGCGGCCAATAAATCCCTGGGTAACCATAATAGCCTGCTCAAGACGCGGGCGCAGATGAGTCTCCACCTGGTGGTGCAGGGTGCTGAGATCCGGCTCAGCGCAGCCGTAGTTCGAATTGGTACGCATCACGCTGCGGGCGTCAAACCACCCGGCTTCGGCGTGCCGTTCACGTAATACTTCAGTAAACAACAAAGAGGACATCAGTTCGCCGTGGCTGACTAACTCATCGCTTAGTGCATCGGACGGTGAAACCGTCGCCGTTTCTGCAAGGCGGCGTATATTGTTGAGAAGATTATCGATTTCCGTGCTGATAACGGACGGCTGCTTCAGGCGGGAAATAATGTTGTATTGGATGGCGCGTAACGTCTCAAGCTTATCTAATCGTTGATGTGTTTCCAGACCTTCAGAAAGCTCGACCAGTAAGTTTGTCACGCCTGCTGAAGCAGACAGAACGACTAAACGGACATCTTGATCAGCAAGAACAATGCTGGCGCTGCGGTTCATCGCATCAAAATCAGCGACGCTGGTGCCGCCAAATTTGGCAACGACGGATGGTGGATAAATGCGAGTCATAACAATCTCATATCAGGGCGCCATAAAAGTATGGCTAGAAAATTTTCATTCTCGGCATAAGGGAACGACGTTCGCCTTACGAAATGTCCGCCCGCGAACATTTCTGCTGACAACCCAGGGAATTCCTGTTGTCGATAACGCGTGTCGCCTGTACGCGTTACCGGGTGCTGCGCATTAAATTTATCTACATAGCCTGTAAATAAGCGCGCCATACTAAGTGATTTATATTTAGGGATCGACTTTTTTATTCGATTTATCGAAAAATAAGTGAAAAATCATGTCGTAAAGAAAAAACGCGCACATTATTAATAGTAAAAACATGTAAAAAAATAATAAAAACATGAAAACCTCATGGTTTCTATTACATCGTACAGGTTGCAACTGGCTACAGCATTGTAAAATAAATAGCTATATTTGTTTATGATTTCGTAATGCGGGATGTGCTTTATGCTTTGAATTTTAAGGTAAAAATGCTCATTTAAGGCGACGTAAAATAAATGATTGAGTCCAGTGCTAAAACAACATATATTAGCCGCGCTTTTTTACAGGTAATCCTTATAACCATTTATTCAATCAGGCGTTAATCTACACCTGGTTGTAGGAGTGATATGATGACGGATAAAGTCCGTATTGATACTTTAAGTGCTAATTCATTACCGCAGAGCAATGATACCTTTTTAGCAAGACAGGCTGAGTTTGAATCTAATGTCCGCAGCTATCCGCGTAAACTGCCATTAGCGATTGCGAAAGCGCAGGGCGTCTGGATTACTGACGTAGAAAATAATCAATATCTTGATTGTCTTGCAGGTGCCGGTACCCTGGCGCTCGGTCACAATCATCCTGAAGTGCTCCAGAGCATTCAAAGTGTCATCACAAGCGGCTTACCGTTACATACGCTTGATCTTACCACGCCGTTAAAAGATGAATTTTCATCTTATTTACTGTCTTTATTGCCGGGCCAGGGCAAAGAGTATTGCCTGCAGTTCACCGGGCCGTCTGGCGCAGATGCCGTTGAAGCGGCGCTGAAGCTGGCGAAGAAAGTGACCGGCCGTTCCAGCATTATCAGCTTCTCCGGCGGCTACCATGGGATGACCCACGGCGCGCTGTCCGTGACTGGCAACCTGTCGCCGAAAGAAGCCGTCAGCAATATGATGGCGGAAGTGCAGTTTATGCCGTATCCGCATCAGTACCGCTGCCCGCTGGGTATTGGCGGTGAAGCTGGCGTGAAAGCATTAACTTACTACTTCGAAAACCTGATCAACGACGTTGAAAGCGGCGTGCGTAAACCGGCTGCGGTGATCCTCGAAGCCGTGCAGGGCGAGGGCGGCGTGAACCCGGCGCCGGTCGAATGGTTACAGCGTATTCGTAAAGTGACTCAGGAACACGGCATTCTGCTGATCATCGATGAAGTTCAGGCTGGCTTCGCGCGTACCGGTAAGCTGTTCGCCTTTGAACACGCCGGTATTGAGCCAGACATCATCGTGATGTCCAAAGCGGTTGGCGGCGGTCTGCCGCTGGCGGTACTGGGCATTAAAAAGCAGTTCGATGCGTGGGCTCCGGGCCACCATACCGGTACCTTCCGCGGCAACCAGCTGGCGATGGCCACCGGTCTGACAACACTGAAAATCCTCAAAGACGACAAGATTGCCGATAAAGTTGCCGCTCAGGGCGAGTGGCTGAAAGGCAAACTGACCGACCTGCAGAAACGCTATCCGGTGATTGGCCAGGTACGCGGTCTGGGTCTGATGATCGGTATTGAAATTGTTAAGCCGAACGAAGCGCAGGATCACATGGGCTGCTACCCGGCCGATGGCGAACTGTCCGCGCTGCTGCAGAAAAAATGCTTCGAAAACGGGCTGATTCTGGAGCGTGGCGGCCGTAACGGTTGTGTACTGCGCCTGCTGCCGTCTCTGCTGATCACTAACGCTGAGCTGGAAGTGTTCCTCGATAAATTCGAAAACGCCCTGTTGGGCGCTGGCGTAAAGCCGGTTTAAACGGAGTTGGATCGAATGTCAGACGTAAACCCGATTCTGTCCGGCTCGGCGCAGAGCATTGCTGCCTACCAGGACGCTATCGAGCAGAGTACGCAAGCGGTCGTTGAATGGTTGAAGCAGCCTGAGATGTATCAGGGCAAAACCGTTGAACAGCTGCGCGAACGTATCAACCTGAATTTTACGTCTCAGGGCCTGGGCAACCAGGCCGCTATTGAGCGTGCGGTTGAATACTTTCTCAAAGACAGCCTGTTGGTTCACCATGCGCAGTGCGTGGCGCACCTGCACTGCCCGAGCCTGGTGATTAGCCAGGCGGCGGAAGTGCTGATCAACGCCACCAACCAGAGCATGGACTCCTGGGACCAGAGCCCATCCGCGACTATCATTGAGATCAAACTGATCGAATGGCTGCGTGAGCAGGTAGGTTATGCGGCGGGCGACGCGGGCGTGTTCACCAGCGGCGGCACCCAGAGTAACCTGATGGGGTTGATGCTAGCGCGCGACGCGTTCTTTGCTCGCCAGGGACACTCCATTCAGCAGAATGGTCTGACCGGCGACCTGAGCAAAATCAAAGTGTTTTGCTCTGAAAGCGCGCACTTCTCCGTACAGAAAAACATGGCATTGATGGGGCTGGGCTACCGTTCCGTTACTCAGGTGAAGACCGATGCGTTCTCACGCATGGACCTGGCTGACCTGAAAGCCAAGCTGGCCCAGGCGCAAGCCAACGGCGAGCAGGTGATGGCGATTGTCGCCACGGCCGGCACCACCGACGCAGGCGCTATCGATCCGTTAGCGGATATTGCGGCGCTGGCGGCAGAGCACCAGATCTGGATGCACGTGGATGCGGCATGGGGCGGGGCGTTACTGCTGTCTGAGAAGTATCGTCACTTCCTGAACGGCCTTGAGCTAGCGGATTCCGTTACCCTGGACTTCCACAAGCAGTTCTTCCAGACCATCAGCTGCGGCGCGTTCCTGTTAAAAGACGCGCGTCACTATGAGCTGATGCGCTATCAGGCGGCGTACCTGAACTCTGATTTCGATGAAGAACACGGCGTACCGAACCTGGTATCGAAGTCGCTGCAGACCACGCGTCGTTTCGACGCGCTCAAGCTGTGGATGGGCCTCGAAGCGCTGGGCAAAAAGCAGTATGCCGAAATCATCGATAACGGCGTGACGCTGGCCCGCGATGCGGCTGAGTTTGTCAAAACCCAGCCGCATCTGGAACTGGTGATGGAGCCGCAGCTGGCAAGCGTGCTGTTCCGCTTCCGTCCGCAAAGCGATGACATCGCGTTCGTTGCGCTGCTGAACCAGCGTATTGGCGACGTGCTGCTGGCTTCCGGTAGCGCCAACGTCGGCGTCACCGAAGCGGATGGCGTCACCTGCCTGAAGCTGACGCTGCTGAACCCTACCGTGTGCCTGGAGGATGTGAAAGTCCTGCTGGCGAGCGTGAAGGCGACGGCTGAGCAACTGCTGAAAGCGTAAGCCATAAGCTTGTTATAAAAATGGCTCCCGTGTGTAGGAGCCATTTTATTGCCTGTCATGTGTAGCCCGAGGCGCTTCGCCGGGGTGGGCTGGATGTCAGCTGATGTCCGCCAGTGCGGCGTCTTTATTCGGGAAGAACGTCAGGCGTCCTGGAATAGGCTGAATACCCGCGCGGGCCATGGTACGTAGCGGCTGGAACTCCAGGTTACTGATACGTAATTCGCAACCTTCCGGCAGACGTTTTACAAAACGTTGGAAGGCGTCCAGACCACCAGCATCCAGTACCGGAACTGCGTCCCACTTCAAGACCACAATGCGTTTACCCGCAATGCGCGACTCGAGATCGGTAAATAATCCCTCCGCCGCGGCAAAGAACAGCGGGCCGATGACGCGTAGCACAAGAACATCGTCTGCTACATCAACGTTGACCGGTGCCAGCCGCGTCATGCGCGCAATTCGACGCATAAACAGCAGAGAAGCGAGAACGATCCCGACGCTGATGGCGATAACCATGTCGAACAACACCGTCAGCGACATACACATCAGCATGACGATGATGTCGTCTTTTGGCGCATGACGCAGCAGATCCACCACTTTGTGGGCTTCACTCATGTTCCATGCCACCATCAGCAGCAGGGCGGCCATGGCGGAAAGCGGTAGCCAGGAAAGCAGCGGTGCTAAAACCAATAGCGCCAGGATCACCAGAATCGCGTGGATGACCGCCGAAATGGGTGAGGTTGCCCCGGCGCGGACGTTGGCCGCAGAACGGGCAATTGCCGCCGTGGCGGTGATACCGCCAAAGAACGGCGCGACGATGTTACCCAGCCCCTGACCAATCAGCTCGCTGTTGGCTTTATGCTTGGTACCGGTCATCCCGTCGAGTACGACGGCGCACAGCAGGGATTCAATCGCCCCCAGCATCGCCATCGAGAAGGCTGCCGGTAACAGCGCCTGTAACGAACTCCAGCTCAGGGTAAAGTTTGACTCGGGCATATTCCACGGTAATACCAGTTGCGGCAGCAACTGCGGGATACCGTTACCCTGTGAGCCGTCAGCCAGAATGTAGTGGAACTGGGAACCGATGGTCGCAACGTGACCACCGGTCAGGTTCACAATCCCCATTACCGCACAGCCTGCCAGCAGTGCAGGAAGGTGGCCCGGTAGTCGGATCCCCAAACGAGGCCAGAAAATCAGGATCCCCAGCGTTACAACGCCAATGGCGGCATCGCCGAAGTTGATGGTCGGCAAGGCCATAAACAGCGCACCAACTTTTTGCAGGTAGTGCTCCGGTACATGGGCCATTTGCAGGCCAAGAAAATCTTTAATCTGCATGGTACCGATGGTGATACCAATACCCGACGTAAAGCCTAACGTAACCGACACGGGAATATATTCGATCAGGCGACCAAAGCGGGCGAGGCCGAAAAGGATCAGAAATATCCCGGACATGAGCGTGGCAACCAGCAGGCCTGCCAGCCCAAACTGTTGCGAGACCGGATACAGGATCACCACGAAAGCGGCGGTTGGGCCAGAGACGCTAAAGCGCGACCCCCCGGTGAGGGCGATAACAATCCCAGCGACGGCGGAGGTATACAGACCGTACTGCGGCGCAACGCCACTCCCTATTGCCAGGGCCATTGCCAGCGGAATGGCAATGATCCCCACCGTTATCCCGGCGATCAGGTCACGGGTAAAGCGAGAAGCGGTATATTTTTCTTTCCAACAAGCGTCGATGAGGGCGCGGAAAGGCATCACATGTGAGGAAAATAATCTGTTCACAATAATGTTTCATCCATGAGCGCATCATCTGTCAACTAAATGGCAGGTGAAGTAGGCAAAAGTCATACAAATAAGTATTACAGATAAAAAAACCCGCCGCAGCGGGTTTTTGAGCCGGGCTCGATTAATGCTCGAACATAGCAGAGATGGATTCTTCGTTGCTGATACGACGAATCGCTTCGGCCAGCATACCCGACAGGGTCAATGTACGCACGTTTGGCAGCGCTTTGATTTCGTCAGTCAGTGGAATAGTGTCACAGACAACGACTTCATCAATCACTGAGTTGCGCAGGTTGTTTGCCGCATTACCTGAGAAGATCGGGTGGGTTGCGTAAGCAAATACGCGTTTTGCACCACGTTCTTTCAGTGCTTCTGCTGCTTTACACAGCGTACCGCCGGTATCGATCATGTCATCAACCAGCACGCAGTCACGACCTGCAACGTCACCAATGATGTGCATCACCTGAGAAACGTTCGCACGCGGACGACGTTTGTCGATGATAGCCATATCGGTATCGTTCAGCAGTTTAGCGATAGCACGGGCACGCACGACGCCACCGATGTCCGGAGAAACCACGATCGGGTTGTCCAGGTTCAGTTGCAGCATGTCTTCTAACAGGATCGGGCTACCGAATACGTTATCAACCGGTACGTCAAAGAAGCCCTGGATCTGTTCAGCATGCAGGTCAACGGTGAGGACGCGGTCAACGCCAACGCTGGACAGGAAATCAGCGACGACTTTAGCGGTAATCGGTACACGAGCGGAACGTACGCGACGATCCTGACGTGCATAGCCGAAGTAAGGAATAACGGCGGTGATACGGCCTGCGGAAGCACGGCGCAGCGCATCAACCATAACGACCAATTCCATCAGGTTGTCGTTAGTAGGGGCACAAGTGGACTGGATGATGAAAATATCACCACCGCGTACATTTTCATTAATTTGTACGCTGACTTCGCCGTCGCTAAAGCGACCTACAGCGGCGTCGCCGAGTGAAGTGTACAGGCGGTTGGCAATACGTTGTGCTAGTTCCGGGGTGGCGTTACCAGCAAAAAGCTTCATATCAGGCACGAGAAGAACCTCAGGCATGCGTCCATTGGTGGAAAGAATCTGCCGAAAACTGTGCGGGCCAGGCAGTATCCTCTCCATGCGGTGTATTAAAGAGCGCGATGCAACGTCTGGAACAGGGTGACGTTGTCACCGCAACTCAGCTTGCCCGGTTTACTCTTCATCCTTCGGGTTTCATGTGCGTTGGCGTTAATTCCTCACACCAGCACATACTGTTGTATGCGCCAGGTGTTCCGTCATCTCGCCATCTTCCTGAAACCCGAATGATTTAGAGTAACGCTCTATGCAAAGGGGAGAGGTTGACGCCTTTCGCCACAAAGCCTTTGAGCCATTCCGGGGCTTGCTCAAGCACCTGGCGAGCACGAGACTCTGTGTCAAATTCAGCAAAGACACAAGCCCCTGTACCAGTCAGGCGCGACGGCGCGTATTCTAACAGCCAGGAAAGCGCCGCATCAACCTCGCGAAAACGTTTTCTTGCGATAACCTCGCAATCATTGCCGAATTCACATTTTAGTAACGTTTTTATTGACCTTTTTGGCGTGTTACGCGGGAGGTCAGGATCGTTAAAAATGACCGGCGTTGGAATACTGACTCCCGGATGAGCGACCAGATACCATTTTTCAGGTGGATCGACCGGCGTCAGAATTTCTCCCACGCCTTCGGCAAAAGCCGCGTGGCCGCGCACGAACACGGGAACATCCGCCCCCAGCGTCAAGCCGATTGCCGCCAGTTCATCAACCGAAAGCCCACACCGCCAGAGATGATTCAACGCCACCAGAACGGTGGCCGCATTTGACGAACCGCCGCCCAGGCCGCCACCCATCGGCAGACGCTTTTCGATACTGATGTCCGCGCCGCTTCCTGCGGGCAGGCGATCGCTTGTCGACGCTGTCTTCATCAGCAAACGCGCCGCGCGCACGATCAGGTTATCTTCATGCGTAACGCCTTCCACCGGGGTTAGGAGGTGTATTTCGCCATCGTGGCGCAGATTGATGCCAATCTCGTCGCCATAGTCGAGAAACTGGAATAACGTCTGTAGCGTGTGGTAACCGTCCGCACGCTGCCCGGTGATATATAAAAACAGATTCAGTTTTGCCGGAGAGGGCCAATGGCTCATCATTTCACAATCCAGTTATCCATTTTCAGCTTAATACGCTGGGAGCCGTCGGACAGCTCCATATTGGCCGGCATCGCAGGCTGCGTTTTGCTATCGTAGGCGCTATAGACCACTTTCCAGCTTTTACCGTCTTTGCTGTAGTTCACCTCACTCAGACGATATTGGTCATCGAGCTTGTAATCGGTGGCGTCACCTGGCAGACCAAGGATCCACTGGCGCAGACTGTTCAACGGAATAGGCATGCCGGTCAGTTTACCAATCATCTCTTCGGCGTCGTCGGCGGTGTAGTGCTTACCTTTGTTATCGACAAGTTCAACGTTGCCCGGCTGCGCGTTGAGTTCCAGTTCCGTGCTGCCCAGCGGGTTGGTCAGCAGCAGACGATAGCGATCCTGTCCGGTTTGCTGCCAGAAAAAGCGGGCATACACTTTCTGTTGATCGGAGATATAAGCGAACGCACCGCGCGTCTGATATTGGTTCAGGGCGCGTACTTCCTGCTGGTGCTGGCGCCACTGTGGGGAATCGGGGCTTTTGCCGGGACCTTTCGGCGCGTTGAGGGTACAGGCACTAAGAACCAGGGCTGCAAGGGGCAGCAGGCGAATCAGGCGAAAATCAGGCAGGGTCATAATGATGACAAATCCTTGAGATACGTTGCAGTTATAACTCTCAATGCTAGCGCCACCATCTGACATCGTCTACGTTCAAGTTATCTTAAATCGCTTAAATTTGTGCGCTAAGCTATTACTCCAAAAGGGGGCAGTCTCTTTTATTGACCGCACGCATCCTGTATGATGCACCCAGTCTAACCTTATCAACGCTGGTACTATTTCCGCTCACATGACCCTTTTAGCGCTTGGTATTAACCATAAAACGGCACCTGTATCGCTGCGAGAACGCGTAACGTTTTCGCCGGATACGCTCGATCAGGCGTTGGACAGCCTGCAAGCGCTGCCAATGGTGCAGGGCGGGGTAGTGCTGTCGACGTGTAACCGCACAGAGATTTACCTCAGCGTGGAAGAGCAGGACAACCTGCAAGAAGCGCTGATTCGCTGGTTGTGCGAATACCATAATCTTAATGAAGAAGACCTGCGCAATAGCCTGTACTGGCACCAGGACAATGACGCCGTCAGCCATCTGATGCGCGTTGCCAGTGGTCTGGATTCGCTGGTGCTCGGCGAGCCGCAGATTTTGGGACAGGTTAAAAAAGCCTTTGCGGATTCGCAGAAAGGCCACCAGAACGCCAGTGCGCTGGAGCGCATGTTCCAGAAATCGTTCTCTGTCGCTAAACGTGTCCGTACCGAAACTGATATCGGCGCCAGCGCTGTTTCCGTGGCTTTTGCCGCTTGTACGCTGGCGCGGCAGATCTTTGAATCGCTCTCCACGGTAACCGTGCTGTTAGTCGGCGCAGGCGAGACCATCGAATTGGTCGCGCGTCATTTGCGCGAACACAAAGTGAAGAAGATGATCATCGCTAACCGTACGCGTGAACGCGCGCAGGTGCTGGCGGATGAAGTCGGCGCCGAAGTGATTTCATTGAGCGATATCGACGCCCGCTTGCAGGATGCCGATATCATTATCAGTTCAACCGCCAGTCCGCTGCCGATTATCGGTAAAGGAATGGTAGAGCGTGCGCTTAAAAACCGTCGTAACCAGCCTATGCTGCTGGTGGATATCGCCGTACCGCGCGATGTCGAGCCGGAAGTGGGCAAATTGTCCAACGCCTACTTGTACAGCGTTGACGATCTGCAAAGCATCATTTCGCATAACCTGGCCCAGCGCAAAGCGGCGGCCGTGGAAGCCGAAA
Organism: Citrobacter sp. wls706; assembly: GCF_005281305.1. Taxonomy (NCBI): domain Bacteria; kingdom Pseudomonadati; phylum Pseudomonadota; class Gammaproteobacteria; order Enterobacterales; family Enterobacteriaceae; genus Citrobacter; species Citrobacter sp. wls706. The sequence goes on from NZ_SZXG01000030.1 coordinate 285,211, forward strand.
CGATCGTGGCGCAGGAAACCAGCGAGTTTATGGCCTGGCTGCGTGCCCAGGGCGCAAGCGACACTATCCGCGAGTATCGCAGTCAGTCAGAACAGATCCGTGATGAACTGACCGCCAAAGCGTTGGCCGCTCTTCAACAGGGCGGTGATGCGCAAGCTATTATGCAGGATCTGGCCTGGAAACTGACTAACCGCCTGATCCACGCACCAACCAAATCACTTCAACAGGCCGCCCGTGACGGGGATAGTGAACGCCTGAATATTCTGCGCGACAGCCTCGGGCTGGAGTAGCAACACACCAATCTTATTTTTTACAGGGTGCATTTACGCCTATGAAGCCTTCTATCGTTGCCAAACTGGAAGCCCTGCATGAACGTCATGAAGAAGTTCAGGCGCTGCTCGGCGATGCGGGTACTATCGCAGACCAGGACCGCTTTCGTGCACTGTCGCGCGAATATGCGCAATTAAGCGATGTATCGCGCTGTTTTACGGACTGGCAACAGGTTCAGGAAGATATCGAGACAGCTCAGATGATGCTCGACGATCCTGAAATGCGTGAAATGGCGCAGGATGAACTGCGCGAAGCAAAAGAGAAATGTGAACAGCTGGAACAACATCTGCAGGTTCTGCTGTTACCGAAAGATCCTGATGACGAACGTAACGCCTTCCTTGAAGTGCGGGCGGGAACCGGCGGTGATGAAGCCGCGCTGTTTGCTGGCGATCTGTTCCGCATGTACAGCCGTTACGCTGAATCGCGCCGCTGGCGGGTTGAGATCATGAGCGCCAGCGAAGGCGAGCATGGCGGTTTTAAAGAAGTTATTGCCAAGATCAGCGGCGAAGGCGTTTACGGCCGACTGAAATTTGAGTCCGGCGGTCATCGCGTGCAGCGCGTACCGGCGACGGAATCACAGGGCCGTATTCATACCTCCGCCTGTACGGTCGCGGTCATGCCGGAACTGCCGGATGCTGAACTGCCGGACATCAACCCGGCCGATCTGCGTATTGATACCTTCCGCTCATCTGGCGCAGGGGGGCAGCACGTTAACACCACCGATTCTGCAATCCGTATTACCCACTTGCCAACCGGCATCGTGGTGGAATGTCAGGACGAACGTTCACAGCATAAAAACAAAGCGAAAGCAATGTCGGTGCTGGGAGCGCGCATTCGTGCGGCCGAAGTGGCAAGGCGTCAACAGGCGGAAGCCTCTGAGCGTCGTAACCTGCTGGGCAGCGGCGATCGCAGCGATCGCAACCGCACCTATAACTTCCCGCAGGGGCGCGTAACCGATCACCGCATTAACCTGACGCTCTACCGTCTGGATGAAGCGATGGAAGGTAAACTGGATATGCTCATTGAGCCAATTGTCCAGGAATACCAGGCCGATCAACTGGCGGCGTTGTCCGAGCAGGATTAATGGACTATCAGCACTGGCTGCGTGAAGCGATAAGCCAATTACAGGCAAGCGAAAGCCCGCGCCGTGACGCCGAGATTTTACTCGAGTTCGTTACCGGCAAGGGGCGCACCTTTATTCTGGCTTTCGGTGAAACGCTGTTAACCGAGGCGCAGCGTCAGCAGCTCAATACGTTACTGGAGCGGCGTCAGCGGGGCGAACCCGTGGCGCACTTAACCGGCGTGCGCGAGTTCTGGTCGCTGCCGCTGTTTGTATCGCCGGCCACGCTGATTCCGCGTCCGGATACCGAGTGTCTGGTGGAGCAGGCGCTGGCTCGCCTGCCATCCTCTGCATGTCGCATTCTCGATCTGGGAACCGGTACGGGCGCGATTGCGCTGGCGCTGGCAACCGAGCGTCCGGATTGCGCGGTGACGGCGGTTGATCGGATGCCGGATGCCGTGGCGCTGGCTATGCGCAATACACAGCACCTGGCTATCGACAATGTTAACGTGCTGCAAAGCGACTGGTTTAGCGCTTTGCAGGGGCAGCAGTTTGACATGATTGTCAGCAATCCGCCGTACATCGACGAACAGGATCCGCATTTGGCACAGGGCGATGTGCGCTTTGAACCGCTGTCGGCGCTGGTGGCGGGCGATCAGGGGCTGGCGGATATCGTACATATTATTGACCAGTCTCAGCACGTGTTAACGCCCGGCGGCTATCTTTTGCTGGAACATGGCTGGCAGCAGGGCGAGGCCGTGCGCGATGCCTTTACTCGCGCGGGTTATCTGGCGGTTGAAACCTGCCGTGATTACGGCGGTAACGAGCGAATTACGCTTGGACGCCTCCCATCATGAGTACCATCAGTCTGTTACTCAACGTTCATCTCATCAGCATTGCGCTTTCTGTTAGTCTGCTGACGCTGCGTTTTTGGTGGCGTTACACCGACGCGCGTCTAGCCCGTGCCCGCTGGACGCGCATTGTGCCGCCGGTGGTGGATACCGTTTTATTACTCAGCGGTGTAGCGTTAATGGTGAAAACGCACGTCCTGCCATTCACCGAACAAGGGACATGGCTGACTGAAAAGCTGTTTGGGGTTATCATTTACATCGTTTTGGGTTTTATTGCGCTCGATTACCGTCGGGCGCGCAGCCAGCAGGCGCGATTAGTCGCATTTCCGCTGGCGTTGGTGGTGCTGTACATCATCATTAAACTCGCCACCACAAAAATACCGTTACTGGGGTAAGTCATGAGGTCGTTAGCTGATTTCGAATTTAATAAAGCGCCATTGTGTGATGGGATGATCCTGGCGTCGGAGTCTATCCGTCTGGATTTTCCAACACAAACTGTCTATGACGAACTGGAACGTCTGGTCAGTCTGGCGCAAGAAGAAATTAGCCAGCTCCTGTCTCAGGATGAGCAACTGGAAAAACTGCTGGCACTTTTTTACGGCGAATGGGGATTTACGGATACCCACGGCGTCTATCGTCTTTCTGATGCACTATGGCTCGACCAGGTTCTGAAAAATCGTCAGGGCAGTGCGGTGTCGTTGGGCGCGATCTTATTGTGGATTGCCAACCGACTGGATCTGCCGCTGGTACCGGTGATTTTCCCGACACAACTCATCCTGCGCATTGAATCGCTCGATGGCGAAATGTGGCTAATCAATCCGTTCAATGGCGAAACGTTAAATGAACACACGCTGGAAGTGTGGCTGAAGGGGAACATCAGCCCGGTCGCGGAACTGTTTAATGAAGATCTGGATGAAGCGGATAACGCAGAAGTGATCCGCAAACTGCTCGACACGCTGAAATCATCGCTGATGGAAGAGCGGCAAATGGAACTGGCGCTGCGAGCCAGTGAAGCATTATTACAGTTTAATCCTGAAGACCCGTATGAAATACGCGATCGGGGATTGATATATGCGCAACTGGAGTGTGAACATGTTGCGCTGACAGATTTAAGTTATTTCGTTGAGCAGTGTCCGGAAGACCCGATCAGCGAAATGATTCGTGCGCAGATTAATACCATTTCGCACAAACAAATTGTATTGCATTGATTTATGACACTTTACCTACCGTTTAAGGCGATCCTATGAAACAAAAAGTGGTTAGCATTGGCGACATCAACGTGGCAAATGACCTGCCGTTCGTGCTGTTTGGCGGAATGAACGTGCTGGAATCCCGCGACCTGGCGATGCGCATTTGTGAGCACTACGTAACCGTTACTCAAAAACTGGGTATCCCTTACGTGTTCAAAGCCTCCTTTGATAAAGCCAACCGTTCTTCCATCCACTCTTACCGTGGACCGGGCCTTGAAGAAGGGATGAAAATCTTCCAGGAACTGAAGCAAACTTTTGGCGTAAAAGTGATCACCGACGTTCACGAAGCCAGCCAGGCACAGCCTGTTGCTGATGTGGTGGATGTGATTCAACTGCCGGCATTCCTCGCTCGCCAGACCGATCTGGTGGAAGCGATGGCGAAAACCGGCGCTGTTATCAACGTGAAAAAACCGCAGTTCGTAAGCCCGGGTCAGATGGGTAATATCGTGGATAAATTCCATGAAGGCGGTAACGATAAGGTTATCCTGTGTGACCGTGGCGCGAACTTTGGTTATGACAACCTGGTCGTGGATATGCTGGGCTTTAGCGTGATGAAAAAGGTCTCAGGCAACTCGCCGGTGATTTTCGACGTCACCCATGCGCTGCAGTGCCGCGACCCGTTTGGCGCCGCAAGCGGCGGCCGTCGTGGTCAGGTGACTGAACTGGCGCGCGCGGGCATGGCGGTAGGTCTGGCAGGCCTGTTTATTGAAGCGCATCCGGATCCAGCCAATGCGAAATGCGATGGCCCATCCGCACTGCCGCTGGCGAAACTGGAACAGTTCCTCACGCAGATTAAAGCGATTGATGACCTGGTGAAAAGCTTCGACGAGCTCGATACTGAGAACTAAGACAGCTGAACAGGCCGGGGCATTTGTCTCCGGCCTGTTATTACTGTCAGGCGCCAAACGCCCCATCAATGGTATGCATAGCTCCCGTCACAAACCCGGCCTCCGGACCTGCCAACCAGGCAACCATTCCGGCCACTTCTTCTGGTCGACCGTGTCGTTTTAGCGCCATAAAGCTGTGCATCAGCTCTTTCAATGGACCTTCTGCTGGATTAGCGTCAGTATCAATGGGACCCGGTTGCACCACGTTGACCGTAATACCGCGTGCGCCGAAATCACGCGCCAGCCCTCGTGCCAGGCCTTGCAGAGCAGACTTACTTAACGCGTAGGAAGCCATACCGGCAATTGGCATACGATCGCCGTTCACTGAACCAATAATGATAATCCGCCCGCCGTCAGGCATTTGTCGTGCCGCCTCGACTGCCGCGTACCAGGGGGCATGGATATTAATGCGGAACAGGCGCTCAACGTCATCGGGATCCTGCTCCAGTGCGTCGCCGAACAGTACAATTCCTGCATTCACCACTAACACATCCAGCGGGCCGCTTTCCCGTACCCGGCTAATGACGGCATCGCGATCGGCGCTATCGGTTTGCGCCGTGTGGGCCCCTGTTTCATCCGCAAGCGCTTTTGCTGCGTCTGCTGAGCCTGAATAGGTAAAGGTCACCGCTGCGCCATCTGCGGCGAAACGGCGCACAATAGCCGCGCCAATCCCACGACTGCCGCCAAGAACCAGAACTGACTTGCCGTTAAATGGGGACATGAGATACTCCTTGAACAATTATGTAGTGATCGATATATAATGGGCGCATGGTTTTCTGTCAATGGATTTGTAATGAGCACTACAAAATGTTCGCGCGCCCCAGGGCGACCACGTAATTTTGATCCGGAACTGGCTGTTGCCAAAGTACAGCCCTTATTTCACGCGCATGGATACGACGCTGTGAGCGTAGCGGATGTTACGCAGGCCCTGAACATCAAGCCCCCGAGTTTCTATGCCGCTTTTGGGAACAAAATCGGTCTTTATGAACGCGTGCTTGGTCGCTATGTACAAACCGATGCGATCCCGTTTGATGACATTTTGCGTTCTGATAGGCCGGTTGCCGAGTGCCTTGCTGCATTGCTTGAAGAGGCGGCGCGACGCTATGCCGCGGATCCGCATGCGCCAGGTTGTTTGGTTCTGGAGGGCACGCATAGCAACGATCCGCAGGCGCGGCAGGTGGCAAGGACTTTCTACTCGGTTGCGGAATGTAAAATTCATGACTTTATCGCCGCGCGCCATCCCGAAGTGGCTGACAGCCTGACCGATTATGTCAGTACCACGATGCTCGGCCTGTCGGGAAAAGCCCGTTGCGGGCATACGCTCGAACGTTTGCTATCCAGCGCACACATCGCCAGCCTGGCGGTGCTGCATCAGCTTTCCTGATTTTCATCACGTGAAAAGGTAGATAAATATGATGGGTAAACTGGGACTCCGCTTTAATACTCCCCCTCCGGCTATTCGCAAAGCAACGTTGGCCGCAATTCTGATTGGAACTTCATTTCTGGTGCATTCTCAGGACAAGGCCGATGTTATTTTGTATAACGGCAAGCTGATTACCATGGATGAACAACAACCCAACGCGCAGGCGCTGGCGGTAAAAGGGCGGCATATTATTGCGGTGGGTAATAATGAAACGGTGAAAAAATGGTCCGGACCGAACACGAAGGAAATCAATCTTACGGGGAAAACCGTTATTCCGGGATTAATTGATGCGCATCTGCATGGCATTCGGGGTGGGAGGACGTTTTTATTTGAAACCTACTGGTTTGATACTAAAAATATACCCGATGCGTTAAATAAATTGTCGCAATCTGCGGCACAGAAAAATACTGCGCAATGGGTGGCGGTGGCTGGCTCATGGATACCTGAACAATTTGCTGAAAAACGGGATCCGACGGTTCATGAACTGAATCAGGCGGTGCCTCATCATCCTGCGTATATACAAAGTCTTTATGACTATGCCTTGTTAAATCAAAAGGCTATCGAGACCCTAAAACTTAATAGTCCACAGCCGGATGTTCCGGCAGGGATCGTGATAGAACGCGATGACAAAGGGCTGGCAACGGGGAAATTGCGCGGGACCATTGGCAGTTTTAACCAGCTTTTCGCCCAGATTAGCGAGACTTCCGATGTTGAAAAGAACCTTAACGCCTTTGTTCGTTATTTAAATAAACGCGGTGTGGTCGGGTTTATCGATCCTTCTGCCGGGCATGAGCAAGCTTATCGTGATTTCTTTAAACTTCAGCAGCAGCAACCTCTCAGGATACGCGTTGGATATCGTTTATCCGCACCGCCTGGTAATGAAACGGAATGGTTTAAACAACGTCTGGCATTTCGCCCGGCAATACACGATGACGGCAGAATAGCCTTTCTGGGCTTCGGTGAAAGCCTGGTGATGGCAATGAATGACGGCGTACGGATGTCATCTGGATTTAAGTCTTCTGCACAATCCCAACAAGAACAATTTAAGGTGCTCCAGCTTGCCGCCCAGGAAGGGGTTGCCGTAGAAATACATGCCTATACCGATGACAGTGCAGATGCGATTTTAGATCTCATTAGCGAGGTGGCTAAATCGTATGACATTGCTCCGTTACGCTGGTCTATTGCGCATCTCAATACCGGTACGCCAGAAACAATTACCCGCATGAAGAAACTCGGCTTGGCCTATTCTGTCCAGATGGGGCCATATTTTGAATCTCCCGCCATCGAACGCGCAAATGATAAAACGGTGGCGGCACTCTCATCGCCAGTTCAACCCGCGTTAGAGCAGGGGGTAATCGTTGCCGGCGGTACAGATGCGACGCGGATTGGCGTTGCGGGAGTGTGGCATGCCATTGAATATCATGTCACAGGTAAAGCACTCGACGGCTCGATACGCCATGACTCGCGCCAGTTAAGCCGGGAAGATGCGTTAAAAATGTATACCCGAAATGCCGCCTGGCTCGCTTTTGCCGAACAGCAACGGGGAAGTTTGCGGGCCGGTAAGCTCGCCGATTTTGCGGTGCTGAATCAAGATATTATGGCTATTCCGCCAGACAAATTGCATCAAACGGAATCGTTATTAACGTTTGTCGATGGCCAACAGGTTTATCCGGAGCAATAAACGCGGTAAAAGAAAACGGCCCTGAAGCAGGGCCGTAGGTTCCGCTAAAATGATAATCAGGCAAATATCGTCATCAGATAGGCGATAAATAGTGCCAGATGCGCCGCACCGTTAAGTACATTGGTACGTCCGGTGGAGAAAGAGATATGGCACAGTACCAGCGACGAGACCATGACAATCATCTCTGGCGCGCCCAAAGCAAACACCAAATCATTGCCTGTTGCCCAGGCGATCAGCGTCACTACCGGTACGGTGAGTGAAATAGTGGCTAATACTGAACCGAAGAACAAATTCATTGCCCGCTGTACCTGATTGTTCAGAACCGCTTTCAGCGCCCCCAGCCCTTCAGGCGAGAGGATCAACAGCGCCACCAGGAAACCGGTAAATGCCACGGGGGCATTGAGTTCAGTCAGCAAGGTTTCCAGCGGACTGGCGTTCATCTTGGTGACGGCGATAACGGCGATCAGGTGAATGATGAGCCAGGCTGCGTGCCATATATTGCTGTGCGCCGACGGCTTACCGTGATGCGGGTCGTCGTCGTCACCCTCATCTTCATGCTCGTAAATGAACAGGCTTTGGTGCGTTTTTGTTTGAATCAGCAAAAAAACGCCGTACATTGCCGCAGAAATGAGTGCCACCAGTAGCGCCTGGGCGGTAGTAAAATTGGCTCCCGGTAACGCCATTGGAAACACCAGCACAATAATGGCCAGCGGAAACAGGGCGATTAAATACTGCTTAATACCAAACAGGTTCATATACTGAGTGGCAAATTTGCGGCCGCCCAGCAGTAATGAAAAACCGACTAAACCGCCGGTGACGATCATAATGATCGAATACAGCGTGTCGCGCATTAGCGTAGGCGCGGCATCGCCGGTCGCCATTAATGCGGAAATTAAACTGACTTCAAGAATAACAACGGACAGACTGAGGATCAGCGAGCCGTAGGGTTCGCCAAGTCGATGTGCTAATACGTCCGCATGACGGACAACGCTGAATGCGCTACTTAATATACCAATAAGGGCAAGCGCATTAATGCCGATGACCACTGGTAGTGACTGACTGCTCCCCCATAAGAACAGTACTACCAGCGCCAAAATCGGGAAGACGAGAGAGGTCTCCTTGTGGCGGGTTTTTACCGCCTCATGTACTTGTGTCATTAAGCTAATTCTCCATCTCTGCAGGTATTTATAATTATAAAAGTATTAAAGAATGTAAAAAATAACAGAAAAAGCGGTTTTGTAGGTGACATTTTACGAAATTTTACCGCATCGCTTATTTTTCTCCTCTAAGCGGTCAAAAACAAACTTCTTGTTTATAGAGTATTTAATTAACAGAAGGTTAGATGAGAAAATATTTTAAAAATGTTCATTATTGGCGCATCGCAGCATTGTTAACCACACTTAAGGTTTAGCCCAAAAAGAGGAGTTCACAATGCCCTATAAATCGAAAAGCGATCTGCCTGACAGCGTACAGCATGTTCTGCCATCCCATGCTCAGGACATCTATAAAGAAGCCTTCAACAGCGCCTGGGAACAGTACAAAGATAAATCTGACCGTCGCGATGATGCCACGCGCGAAGAGACGGCGCACAAGGTGGCGTGGGCCGCGGTGAAAAATGATTATCAAAAAGGTGATGATGATAAATGGCATAAAAAGACGTAACAGTATCAATTATAATGCCTTTATCAATTAGCCCGAATCAGCCGTTAGCGAATCGTGCTACACCGCGTCGCTGCTGGCTTGCAAGCGAGCGGTGAATTGCCTATTGTCCAGCTATTGGTTTCAAAATGAGCAGCAAAAAGGCCCGGAAGGCGTCAAAAAAGTTGTCGCAGGGAAGCAGCAGTGGCGGAGGTGTAAGGTGTTAACGCGTGATTTTTTATTGAATGCCGACTGTAAGACGGCATTTGGCGCTATTGAAGAATCACTACTCTGGTCAGCGGAACAACGGGCAGCCTCACTGGCCGCCACGCTTGCTTGTCGACCAGATGATGGACCGGTGTGGATCTTCGGTTATGGATCGTTGATGTGGAACCCGGCCTTAGAATTTGAAGAGTCCTGTACCGGGACATTGGTCGGTTGGCACCGTGCATTTTGCCTGCGTCTGACGGCGGGGCGTGGAACGGCCTGTCAGCCGGGACGGATGCTGGCCCTGAAAGAGGGCGGACGCACGACCGGTGTGGCTTATCGCTTACCGGACGCGTCGCTGGAACAAGAACTTTCTCTGTTGTGGAAGCGTGAAATGATCACCGGTTGCTACCTGCCGACCTGGTGTCAGTTGGCGCTGGATGACGGACGGACGGTGAACGCGCTGGTCTTTATTATGGATCCGCGCCATCCGCTGTTTGAGTCGGATACACGCGCGCAGGTGATTGCGCCGCTTATCGCTGCGGCCAGTGGACCTTTAGGCACCAATGCCCAATATCTGTTCTCGCTGGAACAAGAACTGGTGAAGCTGGGAATGCAGGATGATTGTCTTAACGATCTGGTGATTACGGTCAAACGGTTGTTGGGAGAGAACCTGCCGGAAGGGATTATACGACCAGATTTTGCATAGCGTCGGCGGAGTGTAGTGTGCCCGACAGCCAGGTGCTTATCGGGCATTTCACGATTACGCTGCAATAAAACTAATCGAATGCTCAAGCGACTGACTGTGGCTGTCGATCAGCACGTTCCAGACGCCGGTATAAGGTACGGTCAACCATGCGTTATCACGATCCTGCACGCTTAAGATGTCGGACTGCGTGTCTTTGACGTGATTTTTCTCGCTCATCAGGTGGATGTGGCAGCGCTCGGAACAGCGCACTACCACCGTATCGCCACCAAATAACTTTAAACTCGCTTTCACTAATGCCATTTTTCACCCCGTTCTTGAAAACAACGTACTTTCTGTCGAAAGTGCTGCGTGATGTTGTTCACATTTCACTCATTGCATAACACCAAAGGGGGAGCAACAGGATGCTGATTTTGATCAAAAAATGGCATAACGATTAAACAAAAGTGACAAAATTCCTCAAAACGGTTGAAAGGGCGTGCTAACGTTCAACGAAACCGCGCCCATCTAAGATTAAATCCGGAAATTTCCGGCACTTTCAGTGCGCGTGCCTGCAAGCGCTGTCAGAAGGTCAATACTTTATCTGCAGCCAGCGTCCATTGGGCTAGTTCTGGCAGCGTGCCCACGGCTACACCATCAATTAAAGGCAGGTCGGTGATCCCACGGCCATCAGTGCAGGTTTTGCACAGTTTTACCGGAACATTTTGCGCTGTCAGGATCTCCAGCATTTGCTGGATATTGTATCCTTCCGCCGGTTTCTGACCGCGTAATCCCGCCGTAACCGCATCCGACATTAAAAACAGACGCAGATCGAGACAGGCTTCTTGTTCACGCAAGGCGATGGCCAGACGCAGGCTGTTAAATAACGATTCGCTTCCATAGGCCGCACCGTTCGCGACGATCACTATATTTTGCATTTTGACTCCTGTTGTCGGATGGGAGGGATAATTCCTGGTGTGTATGGTACTCCCTGTACCAGATATCGAAAAGAAAGCATGTGAGGGCCCCTTATTATTCGGGTCAGAAAATCCCGAAAACAGGGATAAAAGCTGCAATTAATTGCTGAAGACGTTATGGTTTAGGTTAAGTGTGCCTAATTAATTGATTTAAGAAATAACTAACGATTTGAGCCGTATTATTTATTTTCCTCTCGCCGTATTTGCACTCTTGCCACTGGCAGGGGGTAATGCCAACGCACAATCCTCTTTTGTTCACCAGGCTGAAAACCCATTCGATAACAATAGCGATGGCTTGCCCGATCTCGGTATGGCGCCGGAATCGCGAGCAGGCGAAAAGCATTTTGCCGAAATGGTGAAAGCATTTGGTGAAGCCAGTATGACCGATAACGGCCTTGATACCGGCGAACAGGCGAAGCAGTTCGCGTTTGGTCAGGTACGTGACACGGTTAGCGAACAGGTGAATCAACAACTGGAATCCTGGCTCTCTCCCTGGGGAAACGCCAGCGTCGGGTTGCAGGTTGATAAAGAGGGCAGCTTTACCGGCAGTCGGGGAAGTTGGTTTATTCCGTGGCAGGACAATCAACGCTATCTTACCTGGAGCCAGTTAGGCTTAACGCAACAGGATGAGGGCTTAGTCAGTAATGCGGGAATTGGGCAGCGCTGGGTACACGACGGCTGGCTACTGGGTTACAACACGTTTTATGACAATCTGTTGGATGAAAATCTGCCCCGGGGCGGCTTAGGTGCAGAAGCGTGGGGCGAGTATTTACGTTTATCCGCTAACTACTATCAACCGTTTTCCTCATGGCAGGATCGTTCCACCACGCAGGAACAACGGATGGCCCGCGGCTACGATCTGACCGCGCAAATGCGGATGCCGTTCTATCAACATCTCAATACCAGCGTCAGCGTTGAACAGTATTTCGGCGACCAGGTGGATCTGTTTCATTCTGGCACAGGGTATCACAATCCGGTGGCGGTGAACCTCGGGCTGAGTTATACGCCGGTACCGCTGATTACGATGACTGCCCAGCATAAGCAGGGTGAAAATGGCGTCAGTCAGAATAACGTTGGATTAACGCTGAATTATCGTTTCGGTGTTCCGTTAAAAAAACAGCTGATGGTTAGCGAAGTGGCAAACAGCCGCTCGCTGCGCGGCAGTCGTTATGACGATCCGCAGCGAAATAGTTTGCCGACGCTGGAGTATCGCCAGCGTAAAACCCTGTCGGTATTTTTGGCCACGCCGCCCTGGGATCTCAAGCCTGGAGAAACGGTGGCGCTGAAGGTACAAGTGCGCAGCCTGCATGGGATTCGCCATCTTGCATGGCAGGGTGATACTCAGGCGCTGAGCTTAACCGCTGGCAGCAGTACCCGAAGCGCACAGGGCTGGACGATTATTATGCCGAAGTGGGACAGTAGAGAAGGGGCGACAAACCGCTGGCGGCTGTCGGTAGTGGTAGAAGATGAACTGGGCCAGCGTGTCTCTTCCAATGAGATCACGCTATCACTGACCGAACCGTTTATCAGCGTTTCGGCAAATGATCCTCGTTAACCATGATGCACGACTGCGTTATCAGAAAATGCGTTCCTGATGCACCCAAACCGCCGCTTCTACGCGTGATTTGAGCTTCATTTTCTTCAGCATGTGCTTCACATGAACTTTTACCGTGCTTTCGGTGATGTCCAGGCGGCGGGCAATCATCTTGTTAGGCAGGCCCTGGGCAATAAGCTTGAGAATATCGCGCTCGCGCGGCGTCAACTGGGTGACATCACGGTCAGACGTTGCGCGGTTGGCGCGCAGGCTGGCGGCCAGAACCGGCGTTAAGGCTTCACTCAGCACCATTTCACCAGCGGCGGCCTGCTGTAATGCTTTCAGTAAATCTTCCGGCTCCATATCTTTCAGCAGGTAACCATCCGCGCCGCGTTTCAGTGCGGTAACGACATCTTCTTCATGATTGGATACGCTAAACACCACGATGCGGCCAGACAGGGACTTTTCACGCAGCTTGTCGAGGGTTTCCAGACCGTTCATACCAGGCATGTTGAGATCCAGCAGGATCAGATCGGGATCAAGAGATTCAGCCAGCTCGATACCCTGTTCGCCATTGCTGGCTTCACCGACAACGGTGATATCCTGCGCCATGCTGACAAGCTGTTTTACACCGGTTCGCAGCATCGGATGATCGTCGATCAACAGGATGGTTGCCGGTTCCAGATTACTCATGGGTATCTCCTTGGACTTCTGTGAAGTTTGTTTCGGGAATAAAAGTGACAGTAACTTCAGTACCGCCTGTCTCACGACGGCGTACACGGCAATCGCCGCGCAAGCTCTGCGCACGGTCGCGCATTATTATCATGCCGTAGTGGTTACTGCGTTCGGCGTTTTCCGGTACGCCGCAGCCGTTATCTTGTACAGTGAGTTTGATCTGCTTACCATTTTGCACCACCGTCACGACAACTTCATCGGCATGGGAGTGCTTCAGGGCGTTGCTCAGGGCTTCACGAGCAATTTGTAATAAGTGAATCGCCTGATGCGAAGGGACCAGGCGCGGTGGCAACTGATAATCCAGCTTAACCGCAAAACCGAAGCGGGCACTGTATTCCTGACAGCTGGCTTCCAGCGCGGGTCGCAATCCGGGTTCGGTGAGCTGTAAACGGAAGGTCGTTAACAGCTCACGCAGTTGCGCCCACGAGGCGTTCAGTTCATTACGAATCTGGCTAAGCAGTTCGCGGCTATTCTCGGGCAGCGCATCGCCCTGCATCTGCAAACAGCTAACCTGCATCTTCATGCATGAAAGCGATTGTGCAATAGAATCATGGAGTTCGCGCGCAATGGTGGCACGCTCTTCCATCACGATCAACTGCTGTTGACGCTCCTGATGCCTGTCGAGCGCCAGCGTTGCGGTCAGTTGCTCAACCAGGGTATCGACCAGTTGTTGCTGATCGTGGCTGAGATGGCGTCCGTTCGGCAACGTAGCGAGCAGGATACCATACTGGGTATGCGCGTCGGTCAGCCGCCATTTCAGCGTGATACCACCGTCTATCGCGGGCAGCGTACCGCGTGGGCACAGATGACATCCTTTCTCATCGCAACTGACATTGGACTGACAGGTAAATTCCTGATGATTATCTTCATCTTCCAGATCATAAACCCGCAGCTCAATATCATGCAGCAGGGTCAAATTTTGCAGGCCGTTCAGCACCGGAGAGAGGCGTTCGCACAATGGCACCTGAGAATGCAGGCGGCGGTTGGCTTGCCACAGAAAAGAGAGGATCTGATTTTTATGCTCCAGCCCGGCCGTTTTCTCCTGCACCCGCTGTTCCAGTACCGCATAACTTTCAGCCAGCTCTTCCGACATATTATTCAGCGCCGAGCCCAGAGCCGCCATCTCATTACGCCCGCTGATATGCGCACGTTGGGTAAAATCACGTTGGCTGACGGCTCGCGCCATCGCCAATAGCTGTTTCCACGGCTCCAGCAGGCGTACGCGTAGCCAGATAATAGTGAAGACCAGCAGTAAGGCCATAAATGCCGCCATCAGGCGATGTAACAGGACGACGCGTTCAATCCGCAATTCGGTGGTATGGTCGAAGGCGGTAACCAGCTTATCCAGCCCAACGACAAAGCGCGTTACATCTTGCGCCACCGCATCAGGCGTTTGCGCGTGGGCAAGCCCTGGCGCCAGCTCAGTGTGCCAGTAATCCTGTAATGCTTTTAACTGCGCCTGTTGTCCATCGCGCTGTGCGGCCCGCGTTAACTCTGGACTAAACGCCGTTTTCTCCATTTCATCCAGTAGCGGTTGATCGTCGGCTTCCAGGGGTACCGCCGCCAGCAGACGATAACTCTGCATACGCAGCGAGCCGGCTTTGTTAATTGCATGGGCGCTACCCTGAACGCCCTGAACCAGCCAACCGGAGACAGCCATACCTGCCACGCCGATGGCAGTAGACAATAAAACAATCAGCGCCACCTGGTTGACCAGCGTAAGCGGGGAGAGACAACGTTTAAACATGGTGACTTGTTCCTTCGGGTCTTCGTAGAACAGAAACCCTTTTGAATAACGGTTCTGCTGCAGGCAGTGGCGTTATTCTCGGCGATACACTGGAGTATACCCATACCTCAAACGGGCTACCTCTTAATTGCCAGCTGAGGGGGAGGTCATGGGTCAGGGGGAGTAGAAGACGACAGAAGCGTGAAAAACCACATCTTTTTTACCGAAGTAATGTACTCATTTAGGGTGATGACAAATTTTAGGCATGAATAATGACACCTTTTCCTTTGATTTATATCAACTTACTTCCAGCTGTAAACCCTAAGGTTGCAGGCATCGAAACAAGTATCAGAGGTGTCTATGAGTCACTCATCTGCCCCGGAAAGGGCATCTGGAGCTGTAATTACAGAATGGCGGCCGGAAGATCCTGTCTTCTGGCAACAGCGTGGTCAACGAATCGCCAGCCGTAATCTGTGGATTTCCGTCCCTTGCTTACTGCTGGCGTTTTGCGTGTGGATGTTATTTAGCGCCGTGGCGGTGAACTTACCGAAAGTTGGCTTTAATTTCACCACGGAGCAATTGTTCATGTTGACGGCGTTGCCGTCGGTTTCCGGCGCGCTGCTGCGTGTGCCGTACTCCTTTATGGTTCCCCTGTTTGGTGGACGTCGCTGGACAGCATTCAGCACCGGCATCCTGATCATCCCATGCGTATGGTTAGGTTTTGCGGTGCAGGATACCACCACGCCATTTAGTACCTTTATTATTATCTCCTTGCTGTGCGGTTTTGCCGGTGCGAACTTTGCATCAAGCATGGCGAATATCAGCTTCTTCTTTCCAAAACAAAAGCAGGGCGGTGCGCTGGGTCTGAACGGTGGTCTGGGCAATATGGGTGTCAGCGTAATGCAGTTGGTTGCTCCGCTGGTGGTCTCACTGTCAATCTTTGCTGCATTTGGTAGCCACGGGGTTGAACAACCGGATGGTACGCAGTTGTATCTGGCGAACGCCGCATGGATTTGGGTTCCGTTCCTGGCTGTGCTGACGCTGGCTGCATGGTTTGGTATGAACGAACTGGCAACCTCAAAAGCGTCACTGAAAGCGCAATTGCCGGTGCTTAAACGCGGGCACCTGTGGATCATGAGCCTGCTGTATCTGGCAACCTTCGGTTCATTTATCGGCTTCTCAGCCGGTTTCGCGATGCTGTCAAAAACGCAGTTTCCTGAGGTACAGATCCTGCATTACGCCTTTTTTGGCCCGCTGATTGGCGCGCTGGCGCGTTCCGCTGGCGGTGCAATTTCTGACCGTCTGGGCGGAACTCGCGTGACGCTGGTGAACTTTGTGCTGATGGCTCTCTTTAGTGCCTTGCTGTTCCTGACGCTGCCAACTAATGGCGTAGGGGGCAACTTTACCGCTTTCTTCGCGGTGTTCCTGGCGTTGTTCCTGACGGCCGGTCTGGGCAGTGGTTCAACCTTCCAGATGATCTCCGTTATCTTCCGCAAGCTGACGATGGACAGAGTGAAAGCGGAAGGCGGGTCAGAAGAGAAGGCGATGCGTGAAGCGGCAACCGACACTGCGGCAGCGCTCGGTTTTATCTCAGCCATTGGCGCGATTGGCGGCTTCTTTATCCCCAAAGCATTTGGTACTTCCCTGGCGTTAACGGGATCACCTGTTGATGCGATGAAAGTCTTTGTGATCTTCTATGTCGCCTGCGTGGTTATCACCTGGGCGGTGTACGGACGTCATTCTAAAAAGTAAAAAAGTGGTATACACAAAATCATTCGAATTGCATCAAGGCGGCAAGTGAGAAATCCCCAGGAGCTTACTGTAGTAAGTGACTGGGGAGAACGAGCGCACCAACGCAGAGGCAGTTTGAAGGATGAAGTGTAGGTTGATTATCCATTGCGCGGCGTTAGACCGCGCTTTTTTTTGCTCTGAATTAGTTACAACATACTTATATATAAACTCACGACGAAAGTCTGTGAAAACGGTGCTGATAATATGCCTGGCAGGGGGGATACCCCTTAATACCCACTTATAAAGAATTTAACATTTGTATGAAAAGTGAATTTGAAAAAGTTATTTAAATTCATGATGTTAATTTGTTTTCTGATATCCCACTTAGGGGGTATGTGAAAATTTACCCTCATTTTTCATCCCTGCCTGCCTTGATCGTTATCAATTCTCACGCCCTTTCAGAGCGTTACCTTCGCTCTCAATCAAGCAATGTCGATTTATCAGAGAGCCGTCAGGCTCCTACAGGAGAAAACCGATGAGTAAATTCCTGGACCGGTTTCGCTACTTCAAGCAGAAGGGCGAAACCTTTGCCGATGGGCACGGCCAGCTTCTCAATACCAACAGGGACTGGGAGGATGGATATCGCCAGCGTTGGCAGCATGACAAAGTCGTGCGTTCAACCCATGGTGTAAACTGCACCGGTTCATGCAGCTGGAAAATCTATGTGAAAAATGGTCTGGTGACCTGGGAAACCCAGCAAACTGACTACCCACGCACCCGTCCAGATATGCCAAACCACGAGCCTCGCGGCTGCCCGCGTGGTGCGAGCTATTCCTGGTATCTCTACAGCGCTAACCGTCTGAAATACCCATTGATGCGCAAACGTCTGATGAAGATGTGGCGTGAAGCCAAAAAACTGCACAGCGATCCGGTAGATGCCTGGGCATCCATCATCGAAGATGCCGACAAAGCAAAAAGCTTCAAACAAGCGCGTGGTCGTGGTGGGTTTGTTCGTTCTTCCTGGCAGGAAGTGAATGAACTGATTGCCGCTTCTAACGTGTACACCATCAAAACCTATGGTCCTGACCGCGTTGCAGGCTTCTCTCCGATCCCGGCGATGTCGATGGTTTCTTACGCGTCCGGCGCACGCTATATGTCGCTGATAGGCGGTACCTGCCTGAGCTTCTATGACTGGTACTGCGACCTGCCACCGGCTTCTCCGCAGACCTGGGGCGAACAGACCGACGTCCCTGAATCCGCTGACTGGTATAACTCCAGCTACATTCTTGCATGGGGTTCTAACGTACCGCAGACCCGTACTCCGGATGCGCACTTCTTTACTGAAGTTCGCTATAAAGGCACCAAAACGGTAGCGATTACTCCGGACTACGCGGAAATCGCCAAACTGTGCGACCTGTGGCTGGCGCCAAAGCAAGGGACCGATGCGGCGATGGCAATGGCGATGGGCCACGTCATGCTGCGTGAGTTCCACCTCGATAATCCGAGCCAGTACTTCACCGACTACGTTCGTCGTTATACCGATATGCCAATGCTGGTGATGCTCGAAGAGCGCGACGGCTATTATGCTGCTGGTCGTATGCTGCGTGCAGCGGATCTGGTTGACTCTCTGGGCCAGGAAAATAACCCGGAATGGAAAACCGTCGCTATCAACAGCAATGGTGAAATGGTTGCGCCAAACGGTTCAATTGGTTTCCGTTGGGGTGAAAAAGGCAAATGGAACCTCGAGCAGCGCGACGGCTTGTCGGGTGATGAAACCGAACTACAGCTCAGTCTGCTGGGTAGCCAGGATGACATCGCGGAAGTCGGCTTCCCGTATTTTGGTGGCGAAGGTACCGAACATTTCAATAAAGTTGAACTGGAAAACATTCTGCTGCACAAATTGCCGGTTAAACGTCTGCAACTTGCCGACGGTTCTACCGCGCTGGTGACGACCGTTTACGATCTGACCATGGCCAACTACGGTCTGGAACGTGGTCTGAACGATGAAAACTGTGCAACCAGCTACGATGACCTGAAAGCGTATACGCCGGCATGGGCAGAAAAAATTACCGGTGTATCGCGCGCTCAAATCGTGCGCATCGCCCGCGAATTTGCGGATAACGCCGATAAAACGCACGGCCGTTCGATGATTATCGTCGGTGCGGGTCTGAACCACTGGTACCACCTCGATATGAACTATCGCGGCCTGATCAATATGCTGGTGTTCTGCGGCTGTATCGGCCAGAGCGGTGGCGGTTGGGCCCACTATGTCGGGCAGGAAAAACTGCGCCCGCAAACCGGCTGGCAGCCGCTGGCGTTTGCGCTGGACTGGCAGCGTCCGCCTCGTCATATGAACAGTACCTCTTACTTCTATAACCACTCCAGCCAATGGCGCTATGAGACGGTTACCGCACAGGAATTGCTGTCCCCGATGGCAGACAAATCCCGTTACAGCGGTCATTTGATTGACTTTAACGTTCGCGCTGAACGTATGGGGTGGTTACCGTCTGCACCGCAGTTAGGGACTAACCCGTTGCGTATCGCTGAAGAAGCGCAGAAAGCCGGCATGACGCCGGTGGACTACACCGTGAAATCTCTGAAAGACGGTTCTCTTCGCTTTGCGGCGGAACAGCCGGAAAACGGCAAAAACCATCCGCGTAACCTGTTTATCTGGCGTTCCAACCTGCTCGGATCTTCCGGTAAGGGCCACGAGTACATGCTGAAGTACCTGCTGGGTACTGAACACGGTATTCAGGGGAAAGATCTCGGCCAGCAGAGCGGCGTGAAGCCAGAAGAAGTGGAATGGCAGGACAACGGACTGGACGGCAAGCTGGATCTGGTGGTGACGCTGGACTTCCGTCTGTCGAGTACCTGTCTGTATTCCGATATCGTGCTGCCGACCGCAACCTGGTATGAAAAAGACGACATGAATACCTCGGATATGCATCCGTTTATTCATCCGTTGTCTGCCGCCGTTGACCCGGCCTGGGAATCGAAGAGCGACTGGGAAATCTATAAAGCCATCGCGAAGAAATTCTCTGAAGTGTGCGTGGGCCACCTCGGTAAAGAAACTGACGTTGTTACGCTGCCGATTCAGCACGATTCCGCCGCTGAGCTGGCGCAGCCGCTGGACGTGAAGGACTGGAAAAAAGGTGAGTGCGACCTGATTCCTGGCGTTACCGCGCCGCACATCATGACCGTAGAGCGTGATTATCCGGCAACCTATGAACGCTTTACCTCCATCGGCCCGCTGATGGAAAAAATCGGTAACGGCGGGAAAGGGATTGCCTGGAATACCCAGAGCGAAATGGATCTGCTGCGTAAGCTCAACTACACCAAGGCTGAAGGCCCGGCGAAAGGCCAGCCCTGGCTTAATACCGCCATTGATGCCGCCGAGATGATCCTCACCCTGGCGCCGGAAACTAACGGTCAGGTAGCCGTTAAAGCCTGGGCTGCGCTGAGTGAATTTACCGGTCGTGACCATACGCATCTGGCGCTGAATAAAGAAGACGAAAAAATTCGTTTCCGCGATATACAGGCGCAGCCGCGCAAAATTATCTCCAGCCCGACATGGTCAGGCCTGGAAGATGAACATGTGTCTTATAACGCCGGTTATACCAACGTTCATGAGCTGATCCCATGGCGTACGCTGTCTGGTCGCCAGCAGTTGTATCAGGATCACCAGTGGATGCGTGATTTCGGTGAAAGCCTGCTGGTTTACCGTCCGCCAATCGATACCCGTTCAGTGAAAGCGGTGATCGGCGAGAAGTCTAACGGTAACCCGGAAAAAGCGCTCAACTTCCTGACGCCGCACCAGAAATGGGGTATCCACTCCACCTACAGCGACAACTTGCTGATGCTGACGCTGTCACGTGGTGGTCCGATTGTGTGGATGAGCGAAGTCGATGCGAAAGACCTGGGAATCGAAGATAACGACTGGATCGAAGTCTTCAACAGCAACGGCGCGCTGACGGCGCGTGCAGTTGTCAGCCAGCGTGTACCGGCCGGGATGACCATGATGTACCACGCGCAGGAACGTATCGTTAACCTGCCGGGTTCAGAAATTACCCAGCAGCGCGGCGGGATCCACAACTCGGTGACCCGTATTACGCCGAAACCGACCCATATGATCGGCGGCTATGCGCAGCTGGCCTACGGCTTTAACTACTACGGTACCGTCGGTTCAAACCGTGATGAGTTCGTGGTTGTACGTAAGATGAAGAACATTAACTGGTTGGATGGCGAAGGCAATGACCAGGTACAGGAGAGCGTAAAATGAAAATTCGTTCACAAGTCGGCATGGTGCTGAATCTCGATAAGTGCATCGGCTGCCACACCTGTTCAGTGACCTGTAAAAACGTCTGGACCAGCCGTGAAGGTATGGAATACGCCTGGTTCAATAACGTGGAAAGTAAGCCTGGCGTCGGTTTCCCGAATGACTGGGAAAATCAGGAAAAATGGAAGGGCGGCTGGATCCGTAAAATCAACGGTAAACTGCAACCGCGCATGGGTAACCGTGCGCTGCTGCTGGGAAAAATCTTTGCTAACCCGCATCTACCGGGTATGGATGACTACTACGAGCCGTTTGATTTCGACTATCAGAATCTGCACACCGCGCCGGAAGGCAGCAAAGCGCAGCCGATTGCCCGTCCGCGCTCGTTGATTACCGGTCAGCGGATGGACAAAATTACCAGCGGTCCGAACTGGGAGGAAATTCTGGGCGGCGAATTCGAAAAACGCGCCAAAGACCAGAACTTCGAAAACATGCAGAAGGCGATGTACGGCCAGTTCGAAAACACCTTCATGATGTACCTGCCGCGCCTGTGTGAGCATTGCCTTAACCCGGCGTGTGTGGCGACCTGCCCAAGCGGTGCTATCTACAAGCGTGAAGAAGATGGCATCGTGCTGATCGACCAGGACAAGTGCCGCGGCTGGCGTATGTGCATCACCGGCTGCCCGTACAAGAAGATTTACTTCAACTGGAAGAGCGGGAAGTCCGAGAAGTGCATCTTCTGCTACCCGCGTATCGAAGCGGGTCAACCGACCGTTTGCTCCGAAACCTGTGTTGGCCGTATCCGTTATCTCGGCGTACTGCTGTATGACGCCGATGCGATCGAAAGCGCGGCCAGCACCGAGCACGAAAAAGATCTGTACCAGCGCCAACTGGACGTGTTCCTCGATCCGAACGATCCGGCAGTCATTGAACAGGCGCTAAAAGATGGTATTCCACTGAGCGTCATCGATGCTGCACAGCAGTCTCCGGTTTACAAAATGGCGATGGACTGGAAGCTGGCGCTGCCGCTGCATCCGGAATACCGCACGCTACCGATGGTTTGGTACGTGCCGCCTTTGTCACCGATTCAGTCTGCCGCCGATGCGGGTGAGCTTGGCAGCAACGGTATTCTGCCGGACGTTGACAGTCTGCGTATCCCGGTTCAGTACCTGGCGAACCTGTTGACCGCTGGCGACACTCAGCCGGTACTGTTGGCGCTGAAACGTATGCTGGCAATGCGTCACTACAAACGTGCGGAAACTGTTGACGGAAAAATTGATACCCGTGCGCTGGAAGAGGTGGGATTAAGCGAAGCGCAGGCACAGGAAATGTATCGATACCTGGCGATTGCTAATTACGAAGATCGTTTCGTGGTGCCAAGCAGCCATCGTGAACTGGCGCGTGAGGCATTCCCGGAGAAAAGCGGTTGTGGCTTTACCTTCGGCGATGGTTGCCACGGTTCTGATACCAAATTCAATCTGTTCAACAGCCGCCGCATCGACGCTGTTGATGTGACCAGCAAAACGGAGCCGCACCAATGATTGAACTCGTCATTGTTTCGCGTCTGCTCGAGTACCCGGATGCTGCCTTATGGCAGCATCAGCAGGAGCTTTTCGATGCACTCGCGTCATCTGAGAACCTGGATAAAGAGGATGCCCAGACCCTGGGCGTTTTCCTGCGCGATCTAACCGCGCAAGACATGCTGGATGTACAGGCCGCTTATAGCGAACTGTTTGACCGTGGCCGTGCCACATCGCTGCTGCTGTTTGAACATGTACACGGTGAATCCCGCGATCGTGGTCAGGCGATGGTTGACCTGATGGCACAGTATGAACAGCACGGTTTGCAGCTCGACAGCCGCGAACTTCCCGATCATCTGCCGCTGTATCTGGAATACCTTGCGCAGTTGCCGAAAAGCGAAGCGTTAGGTGGTTTACAGGATATCGCGCCGATTCTGGCTTTGCTCAGCGCTCGCTTGCAACAGCGTGACAGCCGTTATGCGGTGCTGTTTGATCTGCTGCTAAAACAGGCGAATACCGTTATCGACAGCGACAAAGTGGCTGAAAAAATTGCGGATGAAGCGCGTGATGATACCCCGCAGGCACTGGATGCGGTCTGGGAAGAAGAGCAGGTGAAATTCTTCGCCGATCAGGGGTGCGGCGAGTCGGAAATCTCCGCTCACCAGCGTCGTTTTGCCGGGGCCGTTGCGCCGCAGTATCTGAATATCACCACCGGAGGACAGCAATAATGCACTTCCTGAATACGTTCTTCTTTGACATCTATCCGTACATCGCGGGTTCTGTCTTTCTGATCGGCAGTTGGCTGCGTTATGACTACGGGCAATATACCTGGCGCGCGGCGTCCAGCCAGATGCTGGATCGCAAAGGGATGAACCTGGCGTCAAACCTGTTTCATATCGGTATCCTGGGCATTTTTGCCGGGCACTTTCTGGGCATGCTGACGCCGCACTGGATGTATGAGGCGTGGCTACCGCTTGAAGTGAAACAAAAGATGGCCATGTTCGCGGGCGGCGCCTCAGGCGTGATGTGTCTGGTCGGCGGCGTGCTGCTGCTGAAACGTCGTTTGTTCAGCCCACGCGTTCGGGCCACCACTACCGGTGCGGATATTCTGGTGCTGTCCATTCTGGTTATCCAGTGTGCCCTTGGCCTGCTGACCATTCCGTTCTCCGCTCAGCATATGGACGGTAGCGAGATGATGAAACTGGTGAACTGGGCGCAAACCGTGGTGACATTCCACGGCGGTGCATCTGAATATCTGGATGGCGTGGCGTTTATCTTCCGTATGCACCTGGTGCTGGGTATGACGCTGTTCCTGCTGTTCCCGTTCTCGCGTCTGGTGCACATCTGGAGCGTTCCAGTTGAATACCTGACCCGCAAATACCAGATCGTTCGTGCGCGTCACTAAGCGGTTATCTGTGTAAGATAAGACCCTGCTCCGGCGGGGTTTTTTTATGCCTGTTTGCCGGATGGCGGCGTAACCGCCTTATCCGGCCTACGCAGGCGTCAGCTCTCTGTATGCCTGATAAGCGCAGCGCATCAGGCCTATTGCGGGCACGTATCAAGGGCAGAATATAGGGCATTGCAGTTGGATTGGGTGTTGATGCTTTATGAAGTAATGGTGGTGGGGGAAGGATGACTCAGCGCTGTGCGCTTCGCCCTTCGGGTCGTTGCCTGCAGCAACGCTTTCTCGCTGACGCTCGAATCGAACCTTAGTCGAAGATTCTCATCCTTCCAGCATGGGCAGAATATAGGGCATTACAGTTAAATTGGGGGTTGATGCTTTATGAAGTGATGGTGGTGGGGGAAGGATGACTCAGCGCTGCGCGCTTCGCCCTTCGGGTCGTTGCCGTTGGCAACGCTTTCTCGCTACGCTCGAATCGAACCTTAGTCGAAGCTTCTCATCCTTCCCGCATGGGCAGAATATAGGGCATTGCAGATGAATTGGGTGTGTTGCTTTATGAAATGATGGTGGTGGGGGAAGGATTCGAACCTTCGAAGTCGATGACGGCAGATTTACAGTCTGCTCCCTTTGGCCGCTCGGGAACCCCACCAGGGGTATACTAATTTTATGAATCTACAGGAATGAATGGTGGTGGGGGAAGGATTCGAACCTTCGAAGTCGATGACGGCAGATTTACAGTCTGCTCCCTTTGGCCGCTCGGGAACCCCACCAGGGGTATACTAATTTTATGAATCTACAGGAATGAATGGTGGTGGGGGAAGGATTCGAACCTTCGAAGTCGATGACGGCAGATTTACAGTCTGCTCCCTTTGGCCGCTCGGGAACCCCACCACAGGGTAAATTCATTATGCTGCTTGCATTCTATAGCGGTAAGGATTATTCGTAGCTAAAGCTCCTCACCCTTCGGGCCGTTGCCTGCGGCAACGTTCTCTCACTATCGCTCGAGTCGAACCTTGAAGTCGATGACGGCAGATTTGCAGTCAGCTCCCTTATGATCGCTCGGGAACCCCACCACGGGGTAATGCTAATTACTGGCCTGCTTCCTTTGGAAGCGGGGCGCATCATATCAGATGATGCGCCCCTGTAAAGTATTCCGTTGATAAAAAAGAACTGGTTGCCTGATTTTTACGCGTTAAGATGTAAAGGTAACCAATTATATTATCAATCGATTACAGAATAATCGTTCGGTTACCGTAAACAAAAACGCGTTGAGCCAGAACCTGATACAGCGCGCGGCTTAATACATTTTTTTCAACGTCACGGCCGGCACGCATCATGTCTTCTGCGGTGTAGGTGTGATCAACGTGAATTACGTCCTGCATAATGATAGGGCCTTCATCCAGGTTATCATTCACATAGTGGGCCGTTGCGCCAATGATCTTCACCCCGCGCTCGTAAGCCTGGTGGTATGGGCGAGCGCCAATAAACGCCGGCAGGAATGAATGGTGAATATTGATAATCTTATTCGGGAAGCGTGAAACAAAGGTCGGCGTCAGAACGCGCATATATTTTGCCAGCACAACATAGTCTGGTTGGTGCGCGTCGATAGCATCGGCCATTTTCTGATCATGTTCATCGCGGGTTAAACCCTCGTGGCTAACCAGCTCAAACGGAATATCAAAGCGCTCAACCAAAGGACGCAGCGTCTCGTGGTTGCCGATCACCGCAGCGATTTCAACATCCAGTCCGCCATAATTCGCTTTCATTAACAGATCGCCCAGGCAATGTGCTTCCTTGGTGACCAAAATGACGATACGGCGGCGTCCTGCTGGCGTTAATTCACGAATAGATCCTTCGGGTAAGGCGCTATCAAGATCGGCAAGCAGCGTGACGTCGTTAAAAATGCCCTCCAGTTCGGTACGCATAAAAAAGCGCCCGGTACGGTGGTCCACGAACTCATTGTTCTGCACGATATTCAATTCATGCTTGTAACAGATATTTGTAATGCGTGCGATCAGACCTTTTTGGTCCGGGCAAATAGTACGCAGCACTTTTCGTTGTAATGAATGCATTTGCAGCGGTGATCCTGTTGAGAATGTTTGCAAAATTGATACTGTCGGGCGTTGACTAGCCGCAGCACTTCTTAAATTTTTTACCCGAGCCACAAGGGCAGGTGTCGTTTCGTCCAATTTGAGGGCGTGTACCGTCTATATAGTACCACTGACCGTTTTCTTTTAAAAAACGAGAGCGTTCAATAATGGCGCCAGTTTTTCCCTGTTCAGAAAACCGCGCGACAAAACTGACGTAGCCGATATTTTCTGAATCTACCGTCTGTTGCTCAAAAACGGTCAGTCCCAGCCATTCGGTATGCGTAAATCCTGCGATAATGTCGTCACGAAACGCAGCGGCATGGCAGTCCGCATGCCAGGTCTTGATAAGGTAATCTGCGTCTTTCATCACAAAAGCGCAGTAACGAGAACGCA
Source organism: Citrobacter sp. wls706 (assembly GCF_005281305.1). NCBI lineage: Bacteria > Pseudomonadati > Pseudomonadota > Gammaproteobacteria > Enterobacterales > Enterobacteriaceae > Citrobacter > Citrobacter sp. wls706. The sequence goes on from NZ_SZXG01000030.1 coordinate 311,604, forward strand.
TGAGGTGTGACGGCGTAGGTGCTACTTGCGCGCCGGACACATAACGGTAGCAACATAGGCTATACTCGACAGCGCTACCACAGGGACAAAGCTGAGACACAAAGTACTCCCTGGAATAAAAAAACGGCGTAAAAACGCCACGGTGGCACTATGTTAACTGAGCGGTAGCGATGTTGCTACGTCTGCAAGCCAGGGGAAGTTTGTACGTACAATGAGAAAAATTAAAATTGGGCTGGCGCTAGGTTCCGGCGCTGCGCGCGGCTGGTCGCATATTGGCGTAATTAAAGCCCTTAAGCATATGGGGATTGATGTAGATATTGTGGCAGGGTGCTCCATTGGTTCGCTGGTTGGCGCGGCCTACGCCTGCAATAAATTGCCTGCACTCGAACAGTGGGTTTGTTCATTTAGTTATTGGGACGTCTTACGCCTGATGGATCTCTCGTGGCGCAGGGGAGGACTATTGCGCGGAGAACGGGTGTTCAACCAGTACCGTAATGTCATGCCGGTAGAATCGATTGAACAATGCACACGCCGCTTTGCAACTGTTGCAACCAATTTAAGTACGGGCCGGGAACTCTGGTTCACCGAAGGTGATTTGCACCTGGCTGTCCGGGCATCCTGCAGTATTCCTGGTCTGATGTCCCCCGTAGCGCATAATGGCTACTGGTTGGTCGATGGCGCGGTGGTGAATCCCGTGCCCGTTTCCCTGACGCGTGCGCTGGGCGCCGATATCGTTATTGCGGTCGATCTGCAACACGATGCGCACCTGATGCAGCAAGATTTACTCTCCTTCAACGTCAGTAGCGATGCTGCATCAGGTGATGGCGCTGACGAACTCTCATGGCATGGCCGTCTGAAAGAGCGTCTGAGCAACATTACGGCGAGGCGGACAGTGACCGCGCCGACGGCGATGGAGATCATGACGACCTCTATTCAGGTTCTGGAAAACCGTCTGAAACGTAACCGTATGGCTGGCGACCCGCCTGATATCCTGATTCAGCCGTTTTGTCCGCAAATATCCACGCTGGATTTCCACCGCGCCAGTGCAGCAATTGCTGCCGGGCAGTTGGCGGTTGAGAAGAAAATGGATGAGCTTCTACCTCTGGTGAAGACCAACGTCTAGGCACTTTTTATCAATACTTAAGTTAAATCTGACAGGCGTGAGTAGCAATAGCATGCCACTATTTATTAAAGCCAGTCAGGGGGGAGAATATGACGCAGCCATTGGTCGGAAAACAGATTCTTATCGTTGAGGATGAGCCGGTATTCCGCTCACTCATGGACTCATGGTTTTCCTCTTTGGGAGCGACAACAGCGGTGGCCGGCGATGGGCTTGAAGCACTGGACTTACTAGGTCACTTTACGCCTGACTTAATGATCTGCGATCTGGCTATGCCGCGAATGAACGGTCTTAAACTGGTTGAGTATTTACGCAATCGGGGCGATCAAACGCCGATACTGGTGATTTCAGCGACGGAAAACATGTCTGATATAGCCAAAGCGCTGCGACTCGGTGTCGACGACGTTCTTCTGAAACCGGTGAAGGATCTTAATCGCCTGCGAGAAACGGTTTTTGCGTGCCTGTATCCTAATATGTTCAATTCACGGGTTGAAGAAGAAGAGCGGCTGTTTCGCGACTGGGATGCCATGGTGGACGATCCTGCTGCTGCAGCTAAGCTGCTGCAGGAGTTACAGCCTCCAGTATCGCAAGTGATTTCACAATGTCGCATAAACTATCGGCAATTGGTTGCCGCCGATCAACCGGGACTGGTGCTGGATATTGCGCCGCTGTCGGATCACGACCTTGCTTTTTATTGTCTGGATGTCACGCGGGCAGGGGATAATGGCGTGCTGGCCGCATTATTACTGCGAGCCTTATTTAACGGCTTGCTGCAGGAGCAGCTGACGCAACAAAATCAGCGGTTGCCAGAGTTAGGTGCGTTATTGAAACAGGTGAACCATTTGCTGCGTCAGGCTAATTTACCCGGCCAGTTTCCTTTGCTGGTAGGGTATTACCACAGCGGGTTAAAAAACCTGATTCTGGTATCAGCAGGACTGAATGCGACATTAAATACGGGTTCCCATCAGGTACAAATCAGCAATGGCGTACCGCTGGGAACGCTCGGCAATACCTATCTTAATCAGTTGAGCCAGCGCTGCGAGTCATGGCAGTGCCAAATTTGGGGGGCGGGTGGTCGCCTGCGCCTGATGTTGTCTGCGGAATGAACAATTGAGCGGGGGAGGAATGAAATTGCTTCACCTCCCTCATGCTGCGAGTGCTACTATCAGCGCCAGATTTATTCGTATTTGTCTTAATTATACCGACGTGCGTCCTTTTCAGACCAGAGGCTTACCGCTGTACTGATATACTTGGATGCGATACAGATTGATGAACACGTTCAATACATGAACAGTCCAGGAGAGTTTTAAATGGCTGCTATTAATTCAAAAGTCAAAAAGGCCGTTATCCCGGTTGCGGGATTAGGAACCAGGATGTTACCGGCTACGAAGGCAATCCCGAAAGAGATGCTACCGTTGGTTGATAAGCCATTAATTCAGTACGTGGTAAACGAATGTATTGCTGCGGGTATCACTGAAATTGTACTTGTAACTCACTCGTCTAAAAATTCCATTGAAAACCACTTTGATACCAGCTTTGAGCTAGAAGCTATGCTGGAAAAACGTGTAAAACGTCAGCTGCTGGAAGAAGTGCAATCTATTTGTCCACCGCATGTCACTATTATGCAGGTACGTCAGGGACTGGCTAAAGGTCTGGGACACGCAGTATTGTGCGCGCACCCGGTTGTTGGCGATGAACCGGTTGCGGTTATCCTGCCAGACGTAATTCTGGATGAATACGAATCAGATTTATCCCGCGAAAACCTGGCCGAAATGATTCATCGTTTTGATGAAACTGGTAGCAGCCAGATTATGGTTGAACCCGTAGAAGATGTTACCGCTTATGGCGTAGTGGATTGTAAAGGCGTTGAATTAGCGCCGGGCGAAAGCGTGCCGATGGTTGGCGTTGTTGAAAAGCCAAAAGCTAATGTAGCGCCGTCTAATTTGGCGGTTGTGGGTCGTTATGTTCTCAGTGCGGATATCTGGCCTCTGCTGGCAAAAACGCCTCCGGGAGCGGGCGACGAAATTCAGCTGACTGACGCTATCGATATGCTGATTGAAAAAGAAACGGTTGAAGCCTATCACATGAAGGGCAAAAGCCATGACTGCGGTAATAAACTGGGCTATATGCAGGCGTTCGTTGAATATGGTATTCGCCATAATACCCTCGGCGCTGAATTTAAGGCCTGGCTGGAAGAAGAGATGGGTATTAAGAAGTAACCACCAGTAATTATCAGGTCAGAACGGTGCTGTTAATCCAGCGCCGTTTTTTTATACCTAATCCGGGTAGGGGCTATGCGAAGTACAGGTAAAAAAAATCCCGCCAGCGGCGGGATTTTAAGCAAACTATTTCTGAATTATTCCTTGATCAGGAAATCGTCCAGTTGCTTACCTTGTTCTTCCATCGCTTTTTTGATCACAGCCGGTGTACGACCCTGGCCAGTCCAGGTTTTAGTTTCACCGTTTTCGTCAACATAGCTATATTTAGCCGGACGCGCAGCGCGTTTAGCTTTGGTGCCAGATTTAACAGCAGCCATGCTATTCAACAGTTCGTTCGGATCAATGCCGTCAGCAATCAGCATTTCACGATATTGTTGCAGTTTACGAGTACGTTCTTCAACTTCAGCAGCGGCAGCGCTTTCTTCTTCACGACGCTCGCTAACTACAACTTCTAATTTTTCCAGCATTTCTTCAAGCGTTTCCAGAGTACATTCTCTTGCCTGCGCACGAAGAGTACGGATGTTGTTCAGAATTTTAAGTGCTTCGCTCATTGTAGTAATCTCAAACTTATATTGGGGGTGGTTTGTTGAGCTAATAATAGAGCGATAATTTCAGTTGTGCAATAGCCAGGAATGTAAGGAATTCAAAATTGCGCTTTATTTAGTATCAGAATTAATTCCTCTGTCTTAAATTCTCAGCGATGTTGGGCATAAAAAAGGCTTATTGGTGGGGGGGCTTCTCAACGGCTGAGAGTAAAAATTCAAGATTCAGGTCACATTTTATCGTGTGCAAATAGTATCACTTTGCAGTGATTTCAACCTTTTGTATTAGTTTTGCTTACGTGAATTCGCTATTAGATGGCGGCAGTGGAGAGATTCAATAACAATAAGGGAACGGTTTCTTAATTGTCGACGCTTGATAAGCGAGACTGATAAATTTCATGAGCACTATTTGTGAAAGAATGTGTATATACGGTACGGCTCCGGCTGTTTGGGCTAAGACGCCGCGCTATCATACTCCCACCCATAAAGGGCACCTGCATTTTCTGGTTATTAAGGCGGCACTGAGCGAGTCAGTACGCGCCTTTATACGTCTTTCGGGACAACGCTGCACCGACATGTTCGTGAAATATGATACAATCCAGCCCATATTTATTTCCCCAGATGAGGGTCTACGGTCAATGGCACAGCTATATTTTTACTATTCTGCAATGAATGCCGGTAAGTCGACTGCATTGCTGCAATCTTCGTACAATTATCAAGAGCGTGGAATGCGCGCTGTTGTATATACAGCGGAAATTGATGACCGTTTTGGCACTGGAAAAGTAAGTTCACGTATAGGTCTGTCGTCACCTGCAAAATTGTTTAACCAAAATTCATCATTGTTCGAAGAGATTCGCGCCGACAATGAGCAGCAAAGAATTCACTGCGTACTGGTTGATGAGTCTCAGTTTCTGACGCGACAACAGGTTTATGAATTATCTGAAGTTGTCGATCGGCTGGATATTCCCGTGTTGTGTTACGGCTTACGCACCGATTTTCGTGGTGAGCTATTCGGCGGCAGTGAATACCTGCTTGCATGGTCAGATAAGCTGGTTGAATTAAAAACTATTTGCTTCTGTGGCCGTAAGGCCAGCATGGTGTTACGTCTTGATCAGGCAGGAAGACCGTTTAACGAGGGCGAGCAGGTGGTTATAGGCGGAAACGAGCGCTATGTGTCGGTATGCCGTAAGCATTATAAGCAGGCGCAGTCTGAAGGCTCTCTGACGGCAATACAAGAACGACACAGCCACGATTAACCCTATGCGCTTCTGGGCGCTTATAAGTACAGGGTAGGCACAACTATTCATACGAGTTCTCTACCCTGTCACACGCTCTTCTGACGCTATTCTGGCTTCTTCCCTGCATGTAATCTTCATCAGGCCATATCTCGCAAGTGGCCGAGTCAGGTATTACCTCATTTTTATAGCGTAAGGCACAAAAAAAACGGTCCCGAAAAGGGACCGTTTAGAGTCAGACTAAAACTTATCTGAACGAATTAAGCGGATTTCTTCGCTTTTTTCTCAGCTTTCGGTGCAGCTGCTACTTCAGGCTTAGCAGTGGTTTCACCTTCGGTGTACTCACGGCCGTAGTAGGTATCCAGCAGAATCTGCTTCAGCTCAGCAATCAGCGGATAACGCGGGTTAGCACCAGTACACTGGTCGTCAAACGCATCTTCAGACAGTTTGTCAACGTGTGCCAGGAAGTCAGCTTCCTGCACGCCAGCTTCACGGATAGACTTAGGAATACCCAGTTCAGCTTTGATTTCGTCCAGCCAGCCCAGCAGTTTCTGGATTTTCGCGGCAGTACGGTCGCCCGGTGCGCTCAGACCCAGGTGGTCAGCAATTTCAGCGTAGCGACGACGTGCCTGAGGACGGTCGTACTGGCTGAATGCTGTCTGTTTAGTCGGGTTGTCGTTCGCGTTGTAACGAATAACGTTGCTAATCAGCAGGGCGTTCGCCAGACCGTGAGGAATGTGGAACTGAGAACCCAGCTTGTGCGCCATAGAGTGACATACACCCAGGAAGGCGTTCGCAAACGCGATACCGGCGATGGTCGCTGCACTGTGTACACGCTCACGGGCTACCGGGTTCTTGGAACCTTCGTGGTAGGACGCCGGCAGGTTTTCTTTCAGCAGTTTCAGCGCCTGCAGAGCCTGACCGTCAGAGAACTCAGAGGCCAGTACGGAAACGTAAGCTTCCAGAGCGTGAGTGACGGCATCCAGACCACCGAACGCACACAGGGACTTCGGCATATCCATCACCAGGTTGGCATCGACAATCGCCATATCCGGGGTCAGCGCGTAGTCAGCCAGCGGGTATTTCTGGCCGGTTGCGTCGTCGGTTACTACCGCAAACGGTGTTACTTCAGAACCGGTACCGGAAGTGGTGGTGACGGCGATCATTTTCGCTTTCACGCCCATTTTCGGGAACTTGTAGATACGTTTACGGATGTCCATAAAGCGCAGCGCCAGTTCTTCGAAGTGGGTTTCCGGATGTTCGTACATAACCCACATAATTTTCGCGGCGTCCATCGGGGAACCACCACCCAGCGCGATAATCACATCTGGTTTGAAGGAGTTAGCCAGCTCAGCGCCTTTGCGCACAACGCTCAGAGTCGGGTCAGCTTCAACTTCGAAGAACACTTCGGTTTCAACGCCAGCCGCTTTCAGCACAGAGGTGATCTGGTCAGCATAACCATTATTGAACAGGAAGCGGTCGGTCACGATCAGCGCACGTTTGTGACCATCAGTAATCACTTCATCCAGCGCGATTGGCAGAGAGCCACGACGGAAGTAGATAGATTTCGGAAGTTTGTGCCACAACATGTTTTCAGCTCGCTTAGCAACGGTTTTCTTGTTGATCAGGTGCTTAGGACCAACGTTTTCAGAGATGGAGTTACCACCCCAGGAACCACAACCCAGAGTCAGGGAAGGTGCGAGTTTGAAGTTGTACAGGTCACCGATACCACCCTGAGAAGCAGGGGTGTTGATCAGGATACGCGCGGTTTTCATCATCTGACCGAAGTAAGCAACGCGTTCTGGCTGGTTATCCTGGTCGGTGTACAGGCAAGAGGTATGACCGATACCGCCCATCGCAACCAGTTTCTCAGCTTTGTCCACTGCGTCTTCGAAGTCTTTCGCACGATACATAGCCAGTGTCGGAGACAGTTTTTCGTGAGCAAACGGTTCGCTTTCGTCAACAACCTTAACTTCACCGATCAGAATCTTAGTGGTTTCTGGTACGGAGAAGCCTGCCAGCTCAGCAATTTTGTAGGCTGGCTGACCAACAATAGCGGCGTTCAGCGCGCCATTTTTCAGGATAACGTCCTGAACAGCTTTCAACTCTTTGCCCTGCAGCAGGTAGCCGCCGTGAGTGGCAAAACGCTCACGTACTGCGTCGTATACAGAGTCAACCACGACAACAGACTGTTCAGAAGCACAGATTACGCCGTTATCGAAGGTTTTAGACATCAGAACAGATGCAACAGCGCGTTTGATATCAGCGGTTTCGTCGATAACAACAGGGGTGTTACCTGCGCCTACGCCGATTGCCGGTTTACCGGAGCTGTATGCCGCTTTAACCATGCCTGGACCACCGGTCGCAAGGATCAGGTTGATGTCCGGGTGGTGCATCAGTGCGTTAGACAGTTCTACGGAAGGTTGATCGATCCAGCCGATCAAGTCTTTCGGCGCGCCAGCAGCGATTGCCGCTTGCAGAACGATGTCAGCAGCTTTGTTAGTGGCATCTTTAGCACGCGGATGCGGAGAGAAGATGATGGCGTTACGGGTCTTCAGGCTGATCAGCGATTTGAAGATAGCAGTAGAAGTCGGGTTAGTGGTTGGAACGATACCGCAGATGATACCAATCGGTTCAGCAATAGTAATGGTACCGAAAGTGTCGTCTTCAGACAGCACACCACAAGTTTTTTCATCTTTGTAAGCGTTGTAAATGTATTCAGAAGCAAAGTGGTTTTTAATCACTTTATCTTCGACGATGCCCATGCCAGATTCGGCAACGGCCATTTTCGCGAGAGGGATTCGAGCGTCTGCGGCAGCCAGAGCGGCGGCGCGGAAGATTTTGTCAACCTGTTCTTGAGTGAAACTGGCATATTCACGCTGGGCTTCTTTTACGCGCTCTACAAGTGCGTTAAGTTCAGCGACATTAGTAACAGCCATAATGCTCTCCTGATAATGTTAAACTTTTTTAGTAAATCATCTGCTCGATACGAGAGTATAGACAGACCGACGAAAATTTGTGTAACGGTTTGAAAATCAAACGGTTAATTAACGCCCACTTTACCTTGATTTACTAAAAGAGCTTATACGCAAGCGCCAGTTAACTCTCACGCTTTACCTCCAGGGGACGTAAGCAAGGTTACTCACTTCTGAGTAGTAATTGCGTGATCTGGATCAAAATTTCGCAAAGCTGACACCTTTCAGCAGGCCCTTTTAGCGTTTATCGGTAAGTGTTAAAAAATTGGTGTGGTGAATGCTAATCACATTAGCATATTTAATACATATTAATAACACTAAGTATTAGTAGCGTATTTACGTAGATATACGCAGATAGGAGGTGAAGTATGCTGACAAAAGGCGTATCTTCAGCGCGGATTTTATCACTTTTTATGACTCATTTTATCCGGCTAACGCTTCGGAGCTAACCGTGATCCAAACGCTATTTGATTTTCCTGTTTATTTTAAATTTTTTGTTGGGTTATTTGCCCTAGTCAACCCGGTAGGGATCATCCCTGTCTTTATCAGTATGACCAGCTATCAAACTGCGGCTGCGCGAAATAAAACCAATCTCACGGCAAACCTGTCGGTCGCGATCATCCTGTGGACTTCGCTGTTCCTGGGGGACGGTATTCTGCAACTTTTCGGTATCTCTATAGATTCGTTCAGGATTGCTGGCGGTATTCTGGTTGTGACCATCGCGATGTCGATGATTAGCGGAAAACTTGGTGAAGATAAGCAGAACAAACAGGAAAAATCAGAAACGGCCATTCGTGAAAGCATTGGCGTGGTGCCGTTGGCATTGCCGTTGATGGCGGGGCCGGGGGCAATTAGCTCGACTATCGTTTGGGGGACGCGTTACCACAGTGCAATTAACCTGTTTGGCTTTTTTATCGCGATTGCGTTATTTGCCTTGTGTTGCTGGGGGCTGTTTCGCATGGCACCGTGGCTAGTGCGCTTGCTGGGCCAAACGGGTATCAACGTCATTACGCGTATTATGGGGCTGTTACTCATGGCCTTAGGGATTGAATTTATTGTTACTGGTATCAAATCCATTTTCCCCGGTTTGCTTGCCTGATATTCCTTCTTCAGTACAAGCGGAGCCGCTGCAGGCTCCGCTTCCTTTCATTATCAGTAAAACTTCTCACTAAAGTTGATAATCAGCATAACAATAATGAAAAATGCTGATAGTTAACGATTTAGTTATTCATTGATTTTATGGATATAACACTCAGCGCTGCGTCAGGCGGAGCACGATATTGCTGTTATTTTATTAACATCATACTCTGGGGCTTGCTGTGGGATTATCGAAATGTTATTAGTTATTTCAGCGTTTTTTTTAGATGAATGTGCTAATTAACAACCAATTGTTAAATTTATGTGCATTTTGGCATGGGGTTGAGACCGGACAGGGGAGTCAACCATGCTAATCAGACAATTAGTTGATTATTAATGTTTTATTATTATAGGTTTTCATTCGTAAGCCTTTGCCAGTGACATTTATTTCTAATAAAAGAGAATTGGTTAACAAATTTGTAAAATGTATTGGCGGTGAAGAAACGCATTTGGTACTTTCCGGCCAGGTATTTGGCAGAAGAATTGACGTTGATGAGAATGATTTTCAGTTGCCTTCTCTCAACAGGGTAATAGCGTGTTTCCGGCAGGGGAGACACGTAGATAATCGACGCAAGGCGGTCGTACGAATCGCCAGAATAAATAAAGTCGGTGATAGCAAGCAGTAAAAACAATAAACCACCTGACGGCAGAAAATCTCCGGTGCCGTACAGGGATCCTGACAGGATTAACAGTCTGGTTAAAAAACCAGCCATAATAATGAGGGAGTACAAACACAATGACGATCATCACTAAAAAAAGTTTAGTCGCTGCGGGGATCCTCACTGCGCTAATCGCTGGAAATGTGGCCACGGCGGCAGTTGTGCCAGCGGGTGTGCAGCTTGCTGAAAAGCAGACTCTGGTGCGTAATAACGGTTCGGAAGTTCAGTCTCTCGATCCTCATAAAATTGAAGGTGTGCCGGAATCCAACATTAGCCGGGACCTGTTTGAAGGTTTATTAATCAGCGATGTCGATGGCAAACCATCGCCGGGCGTGGCTGAAAAATGGGATAATAAAGATTTTAAAGTCTGGACATTCCATCTGCGTAAAGATGCTAAATGGTCTGACGGTACGCCTGTTACCGCGCAAGATTTTGTGTATAGCTGGCAACGTTTGGCGAACCCAAATACTGCCTCACCTTACGCCAGTTATTTGCAGTACGGTCATATCGTCAACATTGATGACATCATCGCCGGTAAAAAGCCGGTCACCGATCTCGGTGTGAAAGCGATTGACGATCATACTTTTGAAGTCACCCTGAGCGAACCTGTTCCTTATTTCTACAAACTGCTTGTGCACTCTTCCGTTTCTCCGGTTCCTAAAGCCGCCGTGGAAAAATACGGTGATAAGTGGACCCAGCCCACTAACATTGTCACTAACGGCGCGTATAAACTGAAGGACTGGGTGGTTAACGAGCGCATTGTGCTTGAGCGTAATACCAACTACTGGGACAACGCCAAAACCATTATTAACCAGGTAACCTACCTGCCAATTTCTTCTGAAGTGACTGACGTTAACCGCTATCGCAGCGGTGAAATCGACATGACCTATAACAACATGCCGATCGAGTTATTCCAGAAACTGAAAAAAGAGATCCCGAACGAAGTTCACGTTGACCCGTATCTGTGCACCTATTATTACGAAATCAACAACCAGAAAGCACCGTTCAACGATGTTCGTGTTCGTACGGCTCTGAAGCTGGCGATGGATCGTGACATCATCGTCAACAAAGTGAAAAACCAGGGTGACCTGCCTGCTTATAGCTTTACCCCTCCTTACACCGATGGCGCGAAACTGGTTGAGCCAGAGTGGTTCAAATGGTCACAGGAAAAACGCAACGAAGAAGCGAAAAAACTGCTGGCTGAAGCCGGTTATACCGCTGAAAAACCGTTGACCTTTGACTTGCTGTATAACACCTCAGACCTGCACAAGAAACTGGCTATCGCCGCGGCATCTATCTGGAAGAAAAATCTGGGCGCTAACGTCAAGCTGGAAAACCAGGAGTGGAAAACATTCCTCGATACGCGCCATCAGGGCAACTATGATGTTTCACGTGCGGGCTGGTGCGCGGATTACAACGAACCAACTTCCTTCCTGAATATGGTGCTGTCCGACAGCTCCAACAACACGGTTCACTATAAGAGCCCTGCATTTGACAAGCTGATTGCAGACACCCTGAAAGTGACAGATGAAGCGCAGCGTAGTGAGCTGTATTCGAAAGCGGAGCAGCAACTGGATAAAGATTCTGCGATTGTACCGGTTTATTACTATGTTAACGCCCGCCTGGTGAAACCATGGGTTGGCGGATACTCCGGTAAAGACCCGATGGATAATATCCATGTAAAAGACTTGTATATTATCAAGCATTAATGGCAAGACGTGGGGCAATCAAGGTTGCCCCACAGTGTCTTTTTCTTCGAACTATTAATACCGCTTTACCTGAACGTCGGGGCAGAAGGGGTATAAAGGCACACGCCAGAAGGTACGGGCAATGTTAAAATTCATATTACGTCGCTGTCTGGAAGCGATTCCGACGCTGTTTATTCTTATTACAATTTCATTCTTTATGATGCGCCTTGCACCGGGAAGCCCATTTACCGGAGAACGCGCGTTACCGCCAGAGGTACTGGCAAATATTGAAGCGAAATATCATCTGAATGATCCTATCTCGACGCAGTACTTCAGCTATCTGAAGCAGCTGGCGCATGGCGATTTTGGGCCATCCTTTAAATATAAAGATTACACGGTTAACGACCTTGTCGCTTCAAGTTTTCCGGTGTCAGCGAAGCTTGGCGCTGCGGCTTTTATTCTGGCGGTGATCGTGGGCGTTAGCGCTGGGGTAATCGCCGCGCTGAAGCAAAATACGCGCTGGGACTACACGGTAATGGGGGTAGCGATGACCGGGGTGGTTATCCCCAGTTTCGTCGTAGCTCCCTTATTGGTCATGATATTTGCCATAACGTTGAAATGGCTGCCCGGCGGTGGCTGGAACGGTGGGGCGCTGAAATTTATGATCCTGCCGATGGTGGCGTTATCGCTCGCCTATATCGCCAGTATCGCCCGTATTACTCGCGGCTCGATGATTGAAGTACTGCACTCTAACTTTATTCGTACCGCACGCGCTAAAGGGCTGCCGATGCGGCGGATTATTTTCCGCCATGCGTTAAAACCTGCGCTGTTGCCCGTGCTGTCCTATATGGGGCCCGCGTTTGTCGGCATTATCACCGGTTCGATGGTTATTGAAACCATCTATGGTTTGCCGGGCATTGGCCAATTGTTCGTCAATGGCGCGTTAAACCGCGACTATTCGCTGGTGCTGAGCCTGACCATTCTGGTGGGTACGCTGACCATCGTGTTTAACGCGATTGTCGATGTGCTGTATGCCGTTATCGACCCGAAAATTCGTTACTGATACTGGAGCTCGCTATGATGTTAAGTAAGAAAAACAGCGAAGCGCTGGAGAATTTCAGTGAAAAGCTGGAGGTCGAAGGCCGCAGCCTGTGGCAAGACGCGCGTCGACGCTTTATGCATAACCGCGCGGCGGTAGCAAGCCTGGTGGTGCTGGTGATTATTGCGTTGTTTGTGACGCTGGCGCCGATGCTGTCGCAGTTTACCTACTTCGATACCGACTGGGGCATGATGTCCAGCGCGCCGGATACGGAGTCCGGACACTACTTTGGCACCGACTCGTCGGGTCGTGACCTGCTGGTTCGTGTGGCGATTGGCGGGCGTATCTCGCTGATGGTCGGCATTGCCGCGGCGCTGGTGGCGGTAGTCGTCGGTACGCTGTACGGCTCTCTGTCGGGTTATCTCGGCGGTAAAATCGACTCGGTGATGATGCGCCTGTTGGAAATCCTCAACTCCTTCCCGTTCATGTTCTTCGTGATTCTGCTGGTGACCTTCTTTGGGCAAAACATTCTGCTGATTTTTGTCGCTATCGGGATGGTTTCCTGGCTGGATATGGCACGTATCGTGCGTGGACAAACGCTGAGCCTGAAGCGCAAAGAGTTTATTGAAGCGGCGCAAGTCGGCGGGGTGTCTACCGTGCGCATCGTTATCCGCCATATTGTGCCAAACGTGCTGGGCGTAGTGGTGGTATATGCTTCGTTGCTGGTGCCCAGCATGATTCTGTTTGAATCCTTCCTGAGTTTTCTGGGCCTAGGGACGCAGGAGCCGTTAAGTAGCTGGGGCGCACTGCTGAGTGATGGTGCCAACTCAATGGAAGTATCGCCATGGCTGCTGCTGTTCCCGGCCGGTTTCCTGGTGGTTACTTTGTTCTGTTTTAACTTTATCGGCGATGGCCTGCGTGATGCCCTCGACCCGAAAGACCGTTAAGGAGCGCCGCCATGAGCGTAATTGAGACCGCAACCGCGCCGCTCGCGCAACAACAGGCTAATGCACTGCTGAACGTACAGGATCTGCGCGTGACGTTTGCCACCCCCGATGGCGATGTTACCGCAGTAAACGATTTAAATTTTTCTCTGCGAGCCGGAGAAACGTTGGGTATTGTGGGTGAGTCCGGTTCGGGCAAATCGCAAACCGCGTTTGCCCTGATGGGGCTGCTGGCGGCGAATGGCCGTATCGGAGGTTCCGCTACGTTTAACGGGCGTGAAATATTGAATTTACCGGAGCACGAGCTGAACAAACTGCGCGCCGAGCAAATCTCAATGATTTTTCAGGATCCGATGACCTCTCTGAATCCGTACATGCGGGTCGGAGAACAACTGATGGAAGTTCTCATGCTGCATAAAGGCATGAGTAAAGCAGAAGCGTTTGAAGAGTCAGTAAAAATGCTGGATGCGGTGAAAATGCCGGAAGCGCGCAAGCGCATGAAGATGTATCCGCATGAATTCTCTGGCGGAATGCGTCAGCGCGTAATGATCGCCATGGCGCTGCTGTGCAGACCAAAATTATTGATCGCCGATGAGCCGACTACCGCGCTCGATGTTACGGTACAGGCGCAAATTATGACGCTGCTGAATGAACTGAAAAGTGAATTTAACACCGCAATTATCATGATCACCCACGATCTGGGGGTTGTCGCCGGTATTTGTGACAAAGTGCTGGTGATGTACGCCGGACGAACCATGGAATATGGCAGCGCACGGGATGTCTTTTATAAGCCCGTTCATCCGTATTCAATTGGTTTGCTGAATGCCGTACCTCGTCTGGACGCTGAAGGGGAAGAGATGTTGACTATCCCGGGCAACCCACCGAACCTGCTGCGTCTGCCAAAAGGCTGTCCATTCCAGCCCCGCTGCCCGCATGCGATGGAAATCTGTAGCAGTGCTCCGCCACTGGAAGAGTTTAGCCCGGGCCGCCTGCGCGCCTGCTTTAAACCGGTGGAGGAACTGGTATGAATGCGGTCACCGAACAACGAAAAGTGCTCCTGGAGATTGCCGATCTTAAAGTCCATTTCGACATTAAAGATGGCAAACAGTGGTTCTGGCAACCGTCTAAAACCCTGAAGGCAGTTGATGGCGTAACCCTGCGACTGTATGAAGGTGAAACCTTAGGCGTGGTGGGGGAGTCCGGCTGCGGAAAATCGACCTTTGCTCGGGCGATTATCGGTCTGGTGAAAGCGACTGATGGAAAGGTCGCCTGGTTGGGTAAAGATTTGCTGGGTATGAAACCCGATGAATGGCGCGAGGTGCGCAGTGATATCCAGATGATTTTCCAGGATCCGCTGGCATCATTAAACCCGCGTATGACCATTGGTGAAATCATCGCCGAACCGCTGCGGACTTATCATCCAAACCTGCCGGGTCAGGAAGTCCGCGACCGTGTGAAGGCAATGATGATGAAGGTTGGGTTGCTGCCAAACCTGATTAACCGTTACCCGCATGAGTTTTCCGGCGGCCAATGTCAGCGTATCGGTATTGCCCGCGCGCTGATTCTCGAACCGAAGCTGATTATCTGCGACGAGCCAGTTTCTGCGCTGGACGTATCCATTCAGGCCCAGGTCGTTAACCTCTTGCAGCAGCTACAGCGTGAAATGGGGCTGTCATTAATTTTCATTGCCCACGACCTGGCGGTGGTTAAGCATATCTCCGATCGCGTACTGGTGATGTATCTCGGACACGCGGTGGAATTAGGCACCTATGACGAGGTGTACCATAATCCGCTACATCCTTATACCAAAGCGCTAATGTCTGCTGTGCCGATCCCCGATCCGGATATGGAAAGGAACAAAGTTATCCAACTGCTGGAAGGCGAGTTGCCGTCGCCGATTAATCCTCCTTCGGGCTGTGTGTTCCGTACGCGCTGCCCGATTGCCGGACCAGAGTGTGCAAAAACACGCCCGGTTCTCGAAGGCAGTTTTCGACACGCCGTTTCCTGCCTGAAAGTAGACCCGCTATAATCGTGAGGGCTGACAAAGGTCAGCCCTTCTTTTTGGTGAGGTATTTGTGTCTGGCTTAGTTTCTTCTGTTCGCCGTACGCTTTATCGTACATTATTTGATTTAGACACACGCTCGGGGCGCCGTTTTGAAGGTATGTGCGCACTGTTCGCGCTGCTCAGCGTGATTGTTATCTTCGTTGAGTCCGGGGTCGGGACGCAATACCATTTGACCTTTGAGGAATGGCGCGTATTTGTCTGGCTGGAAGTCTTTATCACTCTGGTCTTTACTATCGAATATCTGCTGCGATTATGCTGCTGGGCCAATCCCGCTAAATATGTCTTTAGCTTCTGGGGGATTATCGATCTTGCCACCATTTTGCCACTGTATGTGATGTGGTTATGGCCGGAAATCAGTCTGAGTTATGTTTTCGCCTGGCGGGCGATGCGTGTCCTGCGCGTACTGCGAATTCTCAAATTGCTGCGCTTTATGCCTTCTCTGCGTATATTCTGGAGCGCAATAAAAAGCGCCCGTCATCAGCTAATCCTGTTCTATTCATTTATTGCCATTCTGATGATTGTTTTCGGCGCGCTGATGTATCTGATAGAAGGGCCCAAATATGGCTTTAGTACGCTGAATGCGTCAGTGTATTGGGCCATTGTCACGGTAACCACCGTCGGCTATGGTGATATTACTCCCCACACGCCGCTCGGGCGCATGGTAGCGTCAGTGCTGATTTTGATTGGTTATTCCGTGATTGCGATCCCGACTGGTTTGATAACGACGCATATGAGCAGTGCGTTCCAGCATCGGCAGAATCAGCGTAAATGTCCGCAGTGTCAGCAAAGTCAGCATGAGCACAGCGCGCAGTTTTGTAACCGGTGCGGAAGCAAATTACCGGGCTAAAAGTAAAAAAGCTGCGAGAGCAGCTTTTTTTAATTATTCGCGCCAGAGAATGTGGCAGAGCTTGTGATCTTTTTCGCGACACAACAGAACGCGGGCAAAAATATCGTTAATCTCGCCGTCTTCTGTATCTGCCAGACCAATCACCACTTCGGCAAAGAAGTCAGGATTCAGGTCAAAATCGACGTGTTCCTGCCAGTCCTCTGCCGGGTCAAATAATTCTGCACCGCCGCGCTCTTCAAACTGCAAATTGAACAGAATGATATCTGCCGGATCGAGGTTGTCCGCAGCCAGTTCGAGAAAAATATCGTAAGCCTGCTCAAGCGTTTCGTCTTCGGTCAGGCGGTTGTTCAAATCCATATCCATAATGACTACCTGTTTACTGTCTGATTGGCACGTTTTACAGCAACGGACTAAAGAAGTAAAACAGTCGCTCGGCAATCCGCTGCCAGAGTGGTCGTTTTACCCACAAACGAGCGTCAAGAAGGCGTGAACGAGAAATATAATCATCCTGCACTGCGGCGAGGTCGCCCCCGAATCCTGCGTCATCAATAACCAGCGTGATTTCAAAATTCAGCCACAAACTGCGCATATCCAGGTTAACGGTACCGACCAGGCTCAGTTCGCCATCAACCAGTACGCTCTTGGTGTGCAGCAAGCCGCCTTCGAACTGATATATTTTGACGCCCGCGGCCAGCAGTTCGGTGAAAAAGGCCCGGCTTGCCCAGCCAACCAGCAGGGAATCATTCTTCCGCGGAAGAATGATACTGACGTCGACCCCACGCTGTGCTGCTGTACAGATCGCATGTAGTAAATCATCGCTGGGGACGAAATAGGGCGTGGTCATAATTAAATATTCACGCGCCGAATAAGCAGCAGTTAATAGCGCCTGATGGATCAAATCTTCAGGGAAACCAGGACCCGAGGCGATAGTGTGAATGGTGTGACCGCTGGCCTGCTCAAACGGCATGATATTGACGTCCGGCGGCGGGGGTAAAATGCGTTTCCCGGTTTCAATTTCCCAGTCGCAGGAGTAGACGATGCCCATCGCGGTGGCAACAGGTCCTTCCATTCTCGCCATCAAATCGACCCATTGCCCCACGCCCGCATCCTGCTTAAAGAAGCGCGGGTCGACCATGTTCATGCTGCCGGTATAAGCAATATAGTTGTCGATCATCACCATCTTACGGTGCTGGCGCAGGTCCATTCGGCGCAAAAACACACGCATCAGGTTAACCTTGAGGGCTTCGACAACTTCAATACCCGCATTACGCATCATCGCCGCCCACGGGCTACGGAAGAATGTCACGCTGCCGGCAGAGTCCAGCATCAGGCGGCAGTGAACGCCTCTTCTGGCGGCCGCCATTAACGATTCGGCAACCTGATCGGCCATACCACCCGGTTGCCAGATGTAGAACACCATCTCGATGTTATGACGCGCCAGTTGAATATCACGGATCAGCGCCTGCATCACGTCATCGGAACTGGTGAGCAGTTGCAGTTGATTCCCCTTAACGCCGGCGATTCCCTGACGACGCTCGCACAGCTTAAATAATGAAGAAGCAACGCTGCTGTTTTCCTGCGCAAAAATATGTTCACAGGCTTTGAGGTCGTTCAGCCATTTGGCCGTGGAAGGCCACATTGCCCGGGCGCGTTCGGCGCGGCGTTTACCCAGGTGGAGTTCACCGAAGGACAGATAAGCTATGATCCCTACCAATGGCAGTATATAGATGATCAACAGCCATGCCATTGCGGAGGGCACTGCGCGTCGCTTCATTAGAATGCGTAATGTGACGCCAGCAATGAGTACCCAGTAACCCAGAATGACCAGCCAACTCACCACGGTGTAGAAGGTTGTCATAAATTTAAAAATCCTTTTGAAAGCGTATTGTTAAGAGTTTACGCATCAGGATAAATCTGGCAAATAAAAACACGGGAAAACCTCTGGTCTGCATTCGGTGTGGCGTTATAATGGCCGCTCAGTGACTGGAAGAGTAGTTAACATGAAGCGTAGTAGAACGGAAGTGGGACGCTGGCGGATGCAGCGTCAGGCTAGCCGCCGTAAAGCACGTTGGCTTGAAGGACAATCGCGTCGTAACATGCGTATCCACACCATCAGAAAGTGTATTCTGAATCATCAACGTAACTCGTTGCTGTTTGCAATCCACAGTATCTGATCTCAAAAGGGCACTGCTGGTGGTGCCCAATGAGTACTTGAGCAAACACCATCCTTTTTTTCGTTCTTCTTATATTCATGCTATGTCACAGCGTCCCTGCCATAATGCTTCCTGATTTATTGATTGCTCGTACTGAGAATGTTTGTAACAATACTCAGGAAGTGTCTAAAAATTATAAATTATTATTTGTATTTTCTCGTTGTAATTCAAAAATGGAGTTAAGATGAAATATATAGTGGCGCTCATGCTGAGTTTCGCTCTGTCTGGGTGCACAGCCGGCGACTGGATTAATGCGGCTGGTGGAATAATGCAGGCCACAGATAAAAATCAAAAAGATGCCAGGACCAAGCGAATAAATGCAGCCAATAAAGCTGCAGGTTATTAAGAGGTAAACCCGACAATACCACGTCTGAAAGAATCTCAGACGTGGTGCTTGACACGGCAGAAAATAATTATGACTTAAATATTCCCCGGGCTTTCGCCTCCTGACAGGTGATATAGCCATAATGCTTGCGCTGCCCGTTGCCATCAAACGCAACATAAAAAGGTGTTGTTGCATCTCCTTGTTTTAGCGTGTAATTCATGCATTTTCCATTGATTTCAGCAACATGCATTTCGCTGTCCGGGTTCCCGCCTGCTGCAATGATTTTCTCTGGTGTGGTATCTGACGCGTACGTGGCCTGAACAATTGGGTTATTATCAAATTGCATAAAACTAAAGCTGCAAGCGCTTAATAAGGGGGCGAGGATGAGGCTTAAATAACGCATCGAATATCCTTGTAGAGTGTGAAGTCCGTGAGAAAACGATGGCGAAAAAGACCCTGCTAAAATAATCTTATCTGTTTCCAGTCATCATTTATCTATGCTAAAACTCTGGCATTATACATAAAATGCTTCGCCGCACAATGTTATGCCTGATAATCCGCAGGTGTAATCATTTGGTATTGCATGGGATATGGTGTTGGCTACGCAAATAATAAAGGTGCATTGATTATGATATATTCGAATGCACCCATGGAAAATGATAAGCGGAGGGATAGTCACCCAGCTTATTAATATTTCGGTAAGCCGGGAGGTTAAAAAACCTTCTTATAGGGTTTCACAGAAACCTGCGCGTACACGCCAGCAGCCACATAGGGGTCGGCTTCTGCCCACGCCTGCGCGGCCTCGATAGATTCAAATTCTGCTATCACCGTCGAGCCGGTAAAACCCGCGACACCTGGATCGTTACTGTCAACGGCTGGCATCGGTCCTGCCGTGAGCAGTCGTCCTTCGTCATGCAGGAGTTGCAGACGGGCCAGATGAGCAGGGCGCACGGAAAGGCGTTTGTCGAGAGAGTCTGCGATATCTTGAGCATAAATAACGTACAGCACGGGTAGAGCTCCTTAATCGGTAAAAGTCGTTAATTACGTTATTTGAAAGGCATGTCAACTGCAACGTAAAGATAACGGATTTGTTAAGACCATATTGTCATGAAGGTTTTTTTACATAAAATCGTGTTTTAAATGCAGCTTACCGTCCAGACCTTATTGAATATGATTGCTATTTGCATTTAAAATCAGGGCCTGGTTTTTTAACTGAAACGATTATGACTTCAATGACCCTTGATTTACCTCGTCGCTTTCCCTGGCCAACGTTACTCTCCGTCGGCATCCATGGTGCTGTAGTGGCGGGTCTATTGTATACCTCGGTACATCAGGTTATTGAACTGCCTGCGCCAGCGCAGCCGATCTCCGTTACGATGGTCGCGCCTGCCGATCTCGAACCACCTCAGGCCGTTCAGCCGCCGCCGGAACCCGTCGTCGAGCCTGAACCGGAACCTGAGCCGATCCCGGAGCCGCCAAAAGAGGCGCCGGTAGTGATTGAAAAACCGAAGCCCAAGCCTAAACCGAAGCCAAAACCGGTGAAAAAAGTGGTAGAGCAGCCCAAACGTGATGCTAAACCAGCAGAGCCGCGTCCGGCGTCCCCGTTTGAAAACACGGCGCTAGCGCGTCCAACGACCAGTAGCGCGCCGGCAACCAGTAAACTGGCGGTAAGTGCGCCAGCAGGCCCACGCGCTTTAAGCCGAAATCAGCCACAGTATCCGGCGCGAGCACAGGCGTTGCGCATAGAGGGGCGCGTCAAAGTCAAATTTGACGTTACACCAGACGGGCGTGTTGAAAATGTGGAAATACTGTCCGCGCAGCCGGCGAATATGTTTGAGCGTGAAGTAAAAAATGCGATGCGCAGATGGCGCTATGAAGCCGGTAAACCAGGTTCCGGACTGGTAGTGAATATCGTGTTCCGTCTGAACGGCGCAACGCAGATCGAATAAGGCGCAAGCCGGATTTGGCGGTTCGCCGCCATCCGGCAATAAGCAATGAATTGTGAGATTGCCGGATGGCGATGCTATCGTGACTTATCAGCCCAGGGTAGGGATTGGGCGAGGCTTACCGTCTTTATCAACGGCAACATAGATAAACAGGGCTTCGGTGGCTTTATAGCGCTGGCCGATAGGTTCTGAAGCAACTTTCTTCACCCAGACTTCAATATTAATGCTGATCGAAGTCGTCCCGCGCTTCACGCAGCGCGCATAGCAACAAACCACATCACCTACGGCAACCGGGCGTAAAAAGCTCATTCCTTCAACGCGCACCGTTACCACACGACCATGCGCGATCTCTTTGGCCTGAATAGCGCCACCTATATCCATTTGTGACATCAGCCAGCCGCCAAAAATATCACCGTTCGCGTTGGTATCGGCAGGCATAGCCAGAGTGCGTAAAACCAGTTCACCCTGGGGAGTATTATTCGTTGTTGTCATTGTTGAACCGACTATAGAGAAAGATTACAGGCGCGATGCTACTAGAATTTGCGCGTTGAGAACAGAGGGATGCGGCGTGCGGAGCGGAAGTTAGCCGGGTTAATGGCAATGAGGAACGTGAGGGGATAAAAATTCGCCAGATCGGTTGATCTGGCGAGCAAGTATTACGATTTATCTTCCTGCGGCAGATGGCGGTAAATATAGACACCGCTCAGCAGCGTGAACAATAAGGTCAGGGCTGTCAGGCCGAATACTTTAAAGTTGACCCAAATATTCTGCGGCAGCCAAAAAGCGATATAGATATTCGCCAGACCACACAGAATGAAAAAGATGGCCCAGGCTACATTAAGCTTCGACCACACTGGCTGCGGCAGGGTAAGCTCTTTGCCTAACATCCGCTGAATTAGCGGCTTTTTCATCACCCACTGGCTAACCAGCAGCGCACCGGCAAACAGTCCGTAAATCACCGTAACTTTCCACTTAATGAATTCATCGTTGTGGAAGAAGATAGTCAGGCCGCCGAATACGGCCACCAGAACAAAGGTGATTAACGCCATCTTCTCGACCTTGCGATAGCGAACCCAGCTGTAAATCAGAACCACAGCCGTCGCAACAATCAGTGCCGAGGTCGCCGCGTAGATGTCGTAAAGCTTATAAAAAGCAAAAAAGACAACCAGCGGTAAAAAATCAAGAAACTGCTTCATTCATCGATTCCGTCATCAAAAGCACCAGGCATGCGCCCGGTATGCGTTCAGGGTTTATTGGCGAATCAGCATGTACAGGCGGAACAAATAGATCAGCAACACGGCGGAGATCATATTGCTCAGCGTATTCGCCAATACCGCGCCTACGTTCGGCGTAAGTACCGCAAAACTTGGCGCAAAAAGCAACAGCAGCGTTTTTGCCAGCAGCCAACCGATCACTGCCGGCGCTACCAGTCGCATATTAGACCATGCCAGACGCACACTGTTGCGCATAGCGGCAAAGACACCCATTTTATCCTGTACCAACATCACCGGTGCGAGTGCTAACAGGATGGCCAGCAGAATACCGGGCACAACCACCAGCATAATACCGATTTGTACCAGCAGAGTAGTCAGAAAAATCAGAATAAACAGCTTAGGCAGTACTGGCGCACTGGCGCCGATGGCGCGTAACGCGCTGACCCGATGACCTGCTGAAATCAGCTGAATCATCAGGATGATACCTCCCGCGAGGATGGCATTACCAATCAGGCCTGAAAATGTCGACGCCGCGGAAGCGCGTAGCAGAATTTGCTGTTGCTCCGGGGTCATATTTTGTACCAGATCAAACAGACCCACGCTACTGGTTAACTGATCCCCTTCACTGAGTTGCGCAATTTGGGCGTCGGTGGGAGAAAAGGCATGCCCTAACACCACTGTGATAAACGCGCACAACAACGATACCAGCAAGATGGTAATGAATTGATTACGGAAAAAGTTTCCCGTGTCACGGTAAACGGATTTCGCCGTGATAGACATGCACTCTCCTTGAGTTTTGCAGGTGTTCATTTGCGGGCAATTGTACCCTGGATAACTCTACAGTGGCAGCATCGCACGATGTATGGAAAGGCATATCTTTGTAAAGCTCCGGTAATTTTTGGCTATGACTTCAGCGTTATGCAAGAACGCTGGTTGTTCTCTGCCCATCATGAGCAAATAAGCAACGCTTATCATCAGCGGGTGTCGGACACTTGCATGGCGAAAATATATCAAAATTGATCTGAATTAATTTAACCAGGATTTTGAATGCAAGTTCTAACTTAATCTGGATCAATAAATGTTAAATTATCAAAGTCAATGTGATCCAGGTAAGATCACTTATTACTCCAATGTGGGTATATTTGTTCCGCTTTTATAACCATAACGATGGAGCGGACATGAAAAAATTAACAGTTGCAGCATTGGCTTTAACAACTCTTCTCTCTGGTAACGCATTCGCGCATGAGGCTGGAGAATTCTTCATTCGTGCGGGTTCTGCCACCGTCAGGCCGACGGAAGGTGCGGGGGGAACGCTGGGAAGTTTAGGCGGCTTTGATGTCAGTAATAACACCCAGTTGGGGCTAACATTCACTTACATGGCAACCGACAATATCGGTGTTGAATTACTGGCTGCGACGCCCTTCCGTCATAAAATTGGGACTGCCACGACGGGCGATATTGCCACTGTGCACCACTTACCGCCGACGTTAATGGCACAATGGTACTTCGGCGACTCCAGCAGCAAACTGCGTCCTTACGTTGGCGTCGGTGTGAACTACACCACCTTCTTCGATGAGGGCTTTAATGATAACGGCAAAAAAACCGGCTTATCGGACCTGAGTCTGAAAGATTCCTGGGGTGCGGCAGGGCAAGTCGGTATGGACTATCTGATTAACCGCGACTGGCTGATTAACATGTCGGTCTGGTACATGGATATCGATACCACAGCAAGTTACAAACTGGGTGGCGTCCAGCAGCGAGACAGCGTACGCCTCGATCCGTGGGTGTTTATGTTCTCTGCGGGTTATCGTTTTTAAATTTTTCTGTAAAGCCATTCTGCAAAACTGGTCGTTTTACGACCAGTTTTGCTAACTCTTCAGCATTAACGAACATCATTCCAGTTGTATTTTTTTCCTGTGGTATCCATGACGAAAATCTCCTTTTTGTAGTTTATTAACCAGGATTTCATAGACTTTTTCGCATTACCCTGACGATGGATGCCAAGCCACAATTCTGCAAGCGAATTAAGATCATCGGAAGACCACGGAGTATTATAATCTCCGGTGAACTTTGTTTTTTCATCAACTAACTGGCTGTACCAAATATACATGGGGATTTGTAATGCCTCTTTAGGCGGTCTGACACCACCGTGGGAATAAACCACAGAGCGTGCAGGATCGCGGATCAGCGCATGGTCGGAAAAATACATTACTGATGAGCGAGTGTTTTCCAGTTCATTGAATATATTACCCATAAGTTTATCGGTATAGCGAATTGAATTGTCATAACAGTCATCGGCTTTGCTTTGACCAAATAAGACAGTATCACTTTCTGGAAAACGTTGACAGGAAGGCTCATGACTGCCATATAAATGCAGGACAATAAGTTTCTTACCTGGTTTCTGTAATGCCTGATGCAATAACGGTAGCAAGGCCTCATCATAGCCATATTCTACCCATTCATGTTGATGTGCATTCATGGCAATCCCGGTAATTATATTGTTATGCGCACCTCCATTTCCCTGGCGACTGTACCAGTATGTATCATAGCCAGCCTGGTTTGTGATATTAATAATATTATCGCTGTAGTTACGAGGGTTACGGGTTTGCACTGAGTCAGCAGTAAGTGCCAGGGGGACGGCCATGATTGTTACCGGTGCAGGCGCAATCGCGTTCTGAAACAGTAAAAGTTGCTGCTTTTGTTTGATAAGTTCAGGTGTGGTATCCCTTGCGTATCCATAAATCCCCATGTTTAACGTACGCGCAGATTCCCCGATTATCAATATATAGTTTTCGATTCCTGTATCAGTTACTGTTATCTTATAATTGGGAATGTTTGTACCGATATCAGAAATTATGGCGTTATCTTGCATCGCCTGCATAAACTCTTTTCCGGTACTTACCGGAGTGGAACGGATCACTCGTTGTACCAAACTTTCAACATTACTTTTTCTTATCTGGTGGAGATAAGCTTGCGAAAATAAAAGAAAAATTATTAAGCCCAAAATAACCATTGGGTAGTGGCGAAATCGATAGGGTACAGGTCTCGCGCCAGTGTTTATAGAGTAAATAAAAAATATTACAAGTGTAAAGAACGTAACACAGTCACGCCAATATAATCTCAGCATCGCCACTGCTTCGCTGGGCGTTGTATTCAAAATACTTAACGCAAATCCATAACTAAATTCTGAACTGTAATTATTCCAGGCATGCAGTTGAAGAGTAATATCACCTGCGACGGGTATTAAAATTAAAGCGGCCAGAATATTTCTGAAAAAGACATACTGTATGCATCGCAATGAAAGCATGATCATGAAAAACACAAGCGTCCGATTAATTACAGCGTTATATTTTGCACTCAAAACATTAACGACTGCAATAATTAAAACGGACATGATTAGCGGGGTAATATTAAGTGGGCGCAAACCACTTCTGACCATTTGAAGGTTAAGCTGGATAGACATGATTTTTAATTTACGGACCCAAATATCCTGGCAAAGAAAATATTTTTAAGCATAAGAATTTCCTTCTTATGCGCTTTTATTGTTTATTCATGTAATTATTAAGGGTAAATAAGTTACATGTGGCAACCTCACAGACCTGTCCAGGGTGTGATTGCCTTTATGTCGCTTTATTCAATGCTATTTAGTCGTTGTCCTGTGGTTTGATTCCTTTGGCTATTGAAAATTGTACGGAGTAGATTTGAGTTAAGTAAAAATAGCGTTTGCTACGCTTTATTTCTGCATAACAATTAATTTACGATTTGGTAACATGACCTAACTGAAATTATGACGGCCTTGTAAAAAATAACTGCATAACTCTGACACTATAATGATTTTAGCCTTGATGAGCCAATGCAATATTCATATTTAATATGATTTACCTGCAAATCATCACCAAAACTTTATGATATTGCTGCGTCAGCGTTTCTATGCTCATCTCTTACACATTAAAAACAACGACCGCATCTGAGATCAAATGTGGGTTGGGCCAGAGTCATTCGCTACCTGCGGATATGGACCTTAAAAGCATGAGGAAGCCGCGCTCGGTCACAGCCATAACTATGGCTGTGGTCAAGATTTGCCGCCAGAATCGTCAGTGCGTGCTTCTCCTTTTCGATGTAATGCTATTCTTTAAGCAAACTGGCTTTGAGAGTATTGACGATGTTAACCCGCCATCAGCTCCAGCAAAAAATCACACTTCTGGAATCATTCACCGGCGATGATACGGCTGAGTTTGCCCTGACTGTGGCGCGTGAGTTGCTGAATTGCATGAATAAAATTGAGATTATAGAGAAACGTATTGCCACTCCGGTTAAACTGCCCTATTGCAGCGCCAGTCCAGTTTGTGAGATCGAAGCAGGGTATGCCGCCGGTGTGAACGACTGTAGAGAGGCTATTCGTCGGGCAGGGTATCCTATTGAAGGGGAGGATTAGTTTGCATTTATGTTAACAAAAATGTGCTTTTATTGTATAAGGTTGTAACTTTAATTCACGCCCAAGAGCGACGCTATTTCAAATCATCATTAGTCTCAGGAAGGTTAACATTCTCTATCAACATACAGCATCGTTATGCAGCAACATAATCGGATAACCGGTTTGGCAATACTGTTAACTATCAGGGTGGGCTCGTGAAGATTGTGCAGGATAAGCTCAGAAACAGGCAGGCACTGCTGGTATCGGGGCTGATTACTCTGGTATTTACCTCGTTGTTTCTGTTTATCATCTACGAACAGCGTATAGCCACCACCAGTGAAGGCATTAACCGCCTGCAAGCTCGGATGCTGGATATTTTCAATGACAATGAACTGATCGCTGATGCGATTGGTGAACGTTATCATCACATCAAAAACGACGATCAATGTGGCGATATATCGCAATTCACCCCCAGGAATAAAGATGAATGGGGAATTAACGCCGACCCAAAGCGGGTGCATTCGGCAACGGGGACAATCATTACCCAGCAAACCAGCCGTGGCGCTTTGTGTATGTATGCGGCGGCGGAGTTTATACGTGGCATGGTGAATGAGTTAAACCCGGGCAGTTTTGATGCGCATCGTTACATCATTGCTAAAAACTCGGATTATTTTTACTGGTTCATGGCGTCTGACTCGCGCCATTTCAGCTTCTCCAGTTCTGACATGGCGCGGGATATCACCAACTTTTTCTATCCGCCCGTCGATTTCTATACCCGACTGTTGCAAAAAAACGTCAAAAACAAAGCCCTTAGCTCCACGAACTTCTATACCGATAAAATTACCGGCGAAAAAGCTTACAGCGTGGTGAGCTATATCTACGATCTGTCTGGCAAAGAAATATCAGATCAAATCGTGGCCTATCTGGTCTATGACCATTCAAAGCCTGAGTTGCAGGAGGCGCTGGCTAATGCATTTGACTATCAAATGCCACAGAGTCTGAACGTGGCGCTGGTGAATTTAACCAACAATGAAAGCCTCTGTTTATCCGGTAAATGCGTGGATAAAACGCGCCTGATGGTGCGCAAGTTATCAGATAAATATGCATTGCACTATTCGCTGTCATTAGGCCGTTTTATGACACGCGACACACAGGCTGGGATCGTGATTCTGCTGGCGCCGTTCTTTTTCATCATGATCAGTTTCTCACTAAAATCCTGGCTGAATGAAAGCGACCTCAAGGTTTATATAGACACGCTGACCGGCTGCTTTAACCGCCGAATTCTCGATATCATCAAACGTCGTGATTTATCGCACTGCTCGGTGGTGCTACTGGATTGCAATAAGTTCAAGACTGTAAATGATACCTGGGGTCATGCGGCAGGCGATCGGGCGCTGCAAATTATCGCTAACAGAATGCTGTCTAACACTCGAACCAGTCACGATATCGTGATTCGTACCGGCGGGGATGAGTTTATGATCCTGTTGTTTCGCTCGCAGGCAAGTGACGCTACGGCAATTGCGCAACGCATTAGCGGGCAGGTGACCAGTCATGTGTTTGTGGTGGACGGTCATACTGTGCCATTGTCAGTATCGTGGGGGATTGCGGAAGTGAACGGCGAGTTGGATGTGGCAATTCAGAATGCGGATAACGCCATGTATAAAATGAAGCACAAGAAAGAAGGGTAAAACCGCCAGGAGTCTCTGGCGGTTGATTTAGCTTAGTAAGGCGTGGCCGCTTTCATCGCGCTGACAAAGGCTTTCAGCTCCGCCAGCATCTGCTCAGGCGCGGCAACATTCTTCTCAATGATTTTCACAATCGCTGAACCGGAAATTGCCCCGGCAGCACCGGCTTCAATCGCGCCGGTCACCTGGTCAGGTGCAGAGATACCAAAGCCCTGTAATGACGGAGGAGCACCATATTCTTTCAGCTTTTGGACCAGATGATGCAGCGGTAACGCCGCACGATTTTCAGCGCCAGTCACGCCGGCACGCGAAAGCAGATAGGTATAGCCGCGACCGTAAGAGGCAATCTGGCGCAGCAGTTCTTCATCAGCGTTCGGCGGGCAGATAAAAATAGGCGCAATGTTGTGGCGGAGCGCCGCAGCTCTGAATGGCGCAGACTCCTCAACAGGCACATCTGCCACCAAAACAGAATCCACGCCGACTTTCTCGCACTGAGCGTAGAATTCGTCAATACCCTTACTGAACACCAGGTTGGCATACATCAGCAGACCAATTGGAATGGTGGGGTGTTTCTGACGAATCAATGCCAGCATCTCAAAGCATTGTGACGGTGTCACGCCCGCGGCAAATGCCCGCAGTGTAGCTTCCTGTATGGTCGGACCGTCCGCCAGCGGATCGGAGAACGGAATGCCGAGTTCAAGCGCATCAGCGCCAGCTTCAATCAGCGTATCAATGATTTTCAGTGACTGTTCGACCGACGGATCGCCCAGGGTTACGAAGGGGACAAAAGCACCTTCTTTGCGGTCCTTCAGCTGTGCAAAAAGATTTTCGTAACGTTCCATCAGATTTCCCCTCGCGCTTTCAGAATATCGTGTACGGTGAAAATGTCTTTGTCGCCGCGACCGGAGAGATTAACCACCAGTAACTGCTCTTTTTCCGGATTCTCACGCATCATTTTCAGGGCGTGTGCCAGGGCATGGGAGGATTCCAGCGCCGGGATGATCCCCTCGTGCAGACACAGCGTTTTAAAGGCTTCCAACGCTTCATCGTCAGTGATTGAAACATAATCGGCGCGACCGATGCTGTTCAGGTAGGCATGCTGCGGCCCGACAGACGGGAAATCCAGACCTGCGGAAACAGAGTAAGACTCTTCAATTTGTCCTTCTTCAGTCTGCATCATCGGGGATTTCATGCCAAAGTAAATCCCGACACGACCATGTTTCAGCGGTGCGCCGTGTTCACCGGATTCGATCCCGTGACCGCCTGGCTCTACGCCAATCAGACCGACGCTGGTTTCATTAATAAAATCGGCAAACATGCCGATGGCGTTAGAACCACCGCCCACGCAGGCGATAACAGCGTCCGGCAAACGACCTTCTTTTTCCAGAATCTGCGCTTTCGTTTCTTCGCCGATCATGCGCTGGAACTCACGTACAATGGTCGGGAAGGGATGCGGTCCCGCCGCTGTCCCGAGCATATAGTGCGCGGTATCGTAGCTGCCAGACCAGTCGCGCAGGGCTTCGTTACAGGCGTCTTTCAGCGTTGCAGAACCGCTATGAACAGGAATGACTTCTGCTCCCATCAGACGCATACGGAAAACGTTAGGCGACTGACGCTCAACGTCTTTCGCACCCATATAAATACGACATTTCAGCCCCAGCAATGCACTGGCCAGCGCCGATGCAACGCCGTGCTGACCCGCGCCGGTTTCGGCGATGATTTCCGTTTTCCCCATACGCTTCGCCAGTAACGCCTGACCCAACACCTGGTTAGTTTTGTGCGCACCGCCGTGCAATAAATCTTCACGCTTAAGATACAGCGTGGTGTTGGTCCCGTTAGTAATGTTCTGGCATTTGGTCAGCGCGGTTGGACGACCAGCATAGTTTTTCAGCAGATCGGTAAACTGCGCCTGAAACTCAGGATCTTTTTGCGCGCTGACGAAAGCTTCTTCCAGTTGACGCAGGGCAGGCATCAGAATTTGTGGCACATACATACCGCCAAATTCACCAAAGTACGGATTGAGTAATGTTGTCATGTCCTTTTCCTTAATATGCGCGCAGCGTCTGAAAGACCGAAGCCAGGAGTCGTGCATCTTTGATGCCCGGCTGTGACTCTACGCCAGAATTAAAATCGAGCCCGGCACAGCCGGTTTTTGCCGCGTTGACACAGTTATCGGCGCCAAGTCCGCCAGCCAGTAAAACGTTATCCAGCGATTGCCCGCCTAAAAGCGACCAGTCGAATCGTTGACCGCTACCGCCCTGGCCGTTGTCGAACACGTACTTATCGACATGCTGATAATCCCTGGCTGGCAACGTTTCGCTCACGCTCAGCGCTTTCCAGATTTGCACCTGTTTGGGCAGCGCATCGCGCAGGGCGTCAACATAGGTCTGATCTTCGCTCCCATGCAGTTGCACTGCACTCAGTCCCAGGGCCAACGCTTTGTCGCACACCTCGGTAATCTCGGTGTTACGGAACACGCCGACATACTGCAATGGCGCACCGCTTATCACTTCTCGCGCCTGCTCAACGCTAACCGCGCGCGGAGATGAGGGCACGAAAATCAACCCGCCATATATGGCACCCGCTTCATATGCCGCGTTTGCATCCTGAGCCCGGGTCAAACCGCAGACTTTGTTCTCACCAAGCAGAACCCGACGCACGGCGGCGTGCAGGTCATCATGCGACATCAGCGCAGAGCCAATCAGAAAACCGTTGGCGAAGTGGCTAAGTTCGCGTACCTGGCCGTAGGTATTAATACCGGACTCGCTGATGACGGTTACGCCATGACCCAGTCGCGGCGCCAGTTGGCGGGTGCGGTTCAGGTCAATCGACAGATCGCGTAAATCACGGTTATTGATACCAACGACTTTGGCGCCCAGAGCGATAGCACGCTCCAGCTCTTCTTCGTTACTGACTTCGGTCAGAACACCCATCTTCAGACTATGGGCCACGGCGGCGAGTTGACGATATTGCTCATCGTCCAGCACTGACAGCATCAGCAGGCAGGCGTCCGCCTGGTAGAAACGCGCCAGGTAAATCTGGTAAGGATCGATAATAAAGTCCTTACACAGGATGGGCTGCGACGCGATACGGCTGACGATGGGCAGGAAATCAAAGCTGCCCTGGAAATATTTTTCATCGGTCAGTACGGAAATCGCAGATGCATAATGTTTATACACGTCCGCAATCAGTGCCGGGTCGAAGTCATCACGAATCACGCCTTTCGATGGTGAGGCTTTTTTGCACTCCAGAATAAAGGCGGTACGCGCGCCTTGCAGCGCATCGTAGAAATCACGAGCGCTGGGTTGTACGTCATTTTGAAAGCTGGCCAGCGGTTGTTGTTGTTTCCGGGCTTCTACCCAAATCGCCTTGTCAGCGACAATTTTCGCTAAAACGGTTTGCATCATTTACCCTCTTGCTGCCAGCGCAGTGACACGGTCATAGGCCGCGCCGCTACGCAGCACATTAATCACGGTTTGCGCATTGGTTTTTAAATCTTCTTCACCGTGCAGGCGCATTAACATGGCGACATTCGCGGCAACGGCTGCTTCATGAGCGGCTTCACCTTTACCTTGTAACAAGCGACTAAGAATGTCACGGTTTTCTTCCGGCGTGCCGCCCGCCAGCTGTTCCTGATGGTAAGGCGTCAGGCCAAAGTCTTCCGCCGTCAGTTGATAGCTCTTGATTTCGCCATCATGCAGCTCTGCCACAATAGTCGGCGCATGCAGCGAAACCTCATCCATGCCGCCGCTATGTACGACCGCGGCACGCTGATATCCCAATACGCGCAGCGTTTCGGCAATCGGCAGCACCAGTTCCGGGCTGTAAACGCCGATCAGCGCCAGCGGTGGATGCGCCGGGTTAATCAACGGACCGAGTACGTTAAACAGCGTGCGGGTTTTCAACTGTTGGCGTACCGGCATGGCGTGGCGAAAACCGGTGTGGTATTTCGGTGCAAACAAGAAGCACACACCAAGATCGTCAAGCGCCTGACGGGATTTATCGGCGTTCATGTCCAGATTAATGCCAAATGCCGCCAACAGATCCGAAGAGCCAGATTTGCTGGAGACGCTGCGGTTGCCGTGTTTGGCCACTTTCAGTCCACAGGCCGCCGCAACGAAAGCGCTGGCCGTGGAGATATTGATACTGTTACTACCGTCACCGCCGGTACCGACAATATCGGCAAACAGATAATCAGGGCGCGGGAACGGGGCGGCGTTTTCCAGCAGCGCGGTTGCCGCACCGGCAATTTCATGCGGGTGTTCGCCACGAATTTTCATGCTCACCAGGGCCGCAGCGAGTTGTTCCGGCTTCAGTTCACCGCGTACTACGGCAGAGAACAGCTGGTGGCTTTCCTGTTGGGACAGCGTCTGAGCCTGATACAGTTTCTCCAGAATAGGTTGCAGCGTATTGGTCTGCTCGAGTTTCTGTTGCGCCCAGGCCAGCGTTTGCTCCAGCAGAAGCGCGCCCTGGGTGGTGAGGATCGATTCCGGATGGAACTGGAAGCCACACACGCGATCGGTATCGTGACGGACCGCCATCACCATGCCGTTAAAGTGGGCGTTGATGGTCAATCCGGCCGGAACGTTGCTGCCTACAAGCGAGTGGTAACGCGCTACCGGCAATGGATTCGCCAGACCGCTGAACATTGCCTGACCGTCGTGTTCAATGCTGGACGCTTTACCGTGCAGGATCTCGCCTGCCTGACCGACATAGCCGCCGTAGGCTTCAACAATCGCCTGATGCCCCAGACAAATACCGATAATCGGCAGCTTGCCGCGCAGGCGAGTTAACAGCTCCGGCATGCAGCCCGCTTCGCTTGGCGCACCGGGCCCCGGAGAGAGCATCAGCACCGGGTTTTTCATGGTTGCTAAGCGGTCAATTAACGTCTGGGCCGGAATATGGTTGCGGTAAATCACCACGTTATGACCGTTAGTACGCAGCTGATCCGCCAGGTTATAGGTAAATGAGTCGATGTTATCGAGCAGCAGAATGTCAGCCATTAGAAAGTCTCCTGTGCGTGGTGCGCGGTGGCGATAGCACGCAAAACCGCACGCGCTTTATTACGGGTTTCATCGGCTTCAGACTGCGGAACAGAATCCAGAACAATCCCGGCACCGGCTTGTACGGTGGCAATACCGTCTTCCACGAGGGCGGAACGAATCACAATACAGGTATCCAGATCGCCATGGGCGGTAAAGTAGCCTACCGCGCCGCCATAGCTGCCACGGCGACGACCTTCGGCCTCGGCGATAAGCTGCATGGCGCGAACTTTCGGCGCACCGCTTAGCGTGCCCATATTCATACAGGCGCGGTACGCATGCAGCACATCCAGATCGCTACGCAGTTCGCCGACTACGCGGGAAACCAGGTGCATCACGAAGGAGTACCGATCCACTTTGGTGAGGTCTGCAACGTAGCGGCTACCCGGCGTGCAGATGCGCGCCAGGTCGTTACGCGCAAGGTCAACCAGCATCAGGTGCTCGGAAAGTTCTTTATGATCGGTACGCATCTCCAGCTCGATACGGCTGTCGAGATCGCGGTCCAGCGAGCCATCCGCCCGGCGACCGCGCGGACGCGTTCCGGCAATCGGGTAGATCTCAATCTGCCGGCTGGTGGCATCATATTTCAGCGAGCTTTCCGGAGAGGCGCCGAACAGCGTGAAATCGTTGTCCTGCATGAAAAACATATACGGGCTGGGATTACTTTTCTTCAGCACATAGTAGGCCGCCAGCGGTGACGGGCAGGGCAATGAGAAACGGCGGGACGGAACTACCTGGAAAATCTCGCCTGCGCGAATGGCTTTTTGCATCCCGCGCACCACAGCGCCAAATTCTTCATCGCTCTGGTTACATTCGCAGCGCATCTGCGGAATTTCTGTCACGGGCAGCGGCGGCGCAGGCTCGGTAAGCTGCTGACTCAGTTGCGCCAGACGAGCGTTCAGACGCTGTTTTTCGCCATCGCTGGGGGTAAACACGCTGGCCTGAATGCGGGTACTTTTCTTCTGGTGGTCGATGACCATCAGCGTCTCTGCCAGATAAAAGCAGTAGTCCGGGCAACGATTGCCAGCCTCAAGTTGAGGTAAATCCTCAAAACCGGCGACCAGGTCATAGGAAAACAGACCGCCGAAGAACATCGCTTCACGTTCTTGCGCAGGGACATTGACCAGTTCCTGTAATAAACGAAAAGCGTCAAATACGGAAAGGGAACATAAGCGGGCGTCCTCATCCAGCAACGGGCTTACATTGGGAAATTTCAAATGGCGAATGTTCGGCTGTTGTTCGTTTTCAACGCCAGCAGGCAGCGCAGCATCCAGCAGGGGTAGCAGCGATGCGCCGTTCGCGGATAGGGCCTTGATAGTGACAGTGTCACCCAGAGCGGTGATGCGCAACGCGCTGTCGACCAGCAACAAGCTCTTCAGATCATCTTTGCTATTAATATCTGCGGATTCAAGCAGCAGCGTCGCTGGACGCGCGCCACACACCTGATGAAACAGCGCTGTTGGATTCTCACGGTAGGCGGCATCGCAGGTAAGCAGTTCGAGTGTCGGTTTTTGTGTTTGCATCGTTGTTCTCATTAATTTTGTTCAAAAAAAAGCCCGCTCAGTTGGCGGGCCGGGTATCTGGTTGCATATTGCAGACGTAAGACACTGCCCGAAATCAGGAAGTGCGCCACCAACCGTGCAGGACAAATGTTGCTTTCATCTCAGATACCTTCTTCATGTGAACTTGCGTACTAGTTAACTAGTTCGATGGAGTAAAGTCAACACCTGATTTCAGTAAATTTGTCGAAACCGCTATGATGGGCGCGTTACGACATTTATTTAAACGGGAGCCGCCTTGAGCGACACGAATTACGCAGTGATTTATGACCTGCACAGTCATACTACAGCCTCTGATGGGCGATTAACCCCTGAAGCCTTAGTACACCGTGCGGTAGAGATGCGAGTCGGTACACTGGCGATCACCGATCATGACACCACGGCTGGTATTGCCGCGGCAAGAGAAGAAATTTCACGTTCGGGTTTAGCGTTAAATCTGATCTCAGGTGTTGAGATTTCTACGGTGTGGGAAAATCATGAGATCCATATTGTGGGTCTGAATATTGATATTTCTCATCCACTGATGTGCGAGTTTTTGGCGCAACAAACGGAACGTCGTCAGCAGCGCGCGCGCCTGATTGCTGAACGACTCGATAAAGCGCATATTCCCGGCGCATGGGAAGGCGCGTTGCGTCTGGCTGATGGCGGGGCGGTCACTCGGGGTCATTTTGCGCGTTTTCTGGTGGAGTGCGGAAAAGCCACGACAATCGCGGATGTTTTTAAAAAATACCTTGCCCGTGGGAAAACCGGTTACGTTCCGCCGCAGTGGTGTACAATAGAACAAGCTATTGATGTCATTCATCATTCTGGCGGTAAGGCAGTTCTGGCTCATCCTGGGCGGTACGATCTTAGCGCTAAGTGGCTGAAAAGACTGGTTGCATACTTCGCTGAACACCGTGGTGACGCGATGGAAGTGGCGCAGTGCCAACAGTCTCCCAATGAACGCACCCATCTGGCGACGCTTGCGCGCCAGCATCAATTGTGGGCATCGCAGGGATCTGATTTTCATCAGCCCTGCCCGTGGATTGAACTGGGTCGTAAACTCTGGTTGCCCGCGGGCGTAGAAGGCGTCTGGCAACTCTGGGAACAGCCCGAGACCACAGAGAGGAAAGTATGAGCCAGTTTTTTTATATTCATCCCGAAAACCCACAACAGCGACTGATCAATCAGGCCGTTGAAATCGTGCGTAAAGGTGGGGTGATCGTCTATCCAACCGATTCCGGCTATGCGTTGGGCTGCAAAATTGAAGATAAAGGCGCGATGGAGCGCATTTGTCGCATTCGTCACCTGCCGGATGGGCACAACTTTACGCTGATGTGCCGTGACCTGTCCGAACTGTCGACCTATTCGTTTGTCGATAACGTGGCTTTTCGTTTGATTAAAAATAATACGCCAGGCAACTACACCTTCATCCTGAAAGGGACGAAAGAAGTGCCGCGCCGTTTGTTGCAGGAAAAACGTAAGACCATCGGCCTGCGTGTGCCGTCGAATCCGATTGCGCTGGCGCTGCTGGAAGCACTGGGCGAGCCGATGCTCTCTACATCGCTGATGCTGCCGGGCAGTGAATTTACCGAGTCTGACCCGGAAGAGATTAAGGATCGTCTGGAGAAGCAGGTGGAGCTGATTATCCACGGCGGCTATCTCGGCCAGCAGCCGACCACGGTCATCGATTTAACTGACGATTCTCCGGTGGTCTTGCGTGAAGGCGTCGGCGACGTTAAACCTTTCTTATAAGGGCGCGAACCGCTATACTACGCGGCCTTAAAATGGCGCTGACTGGTGCCGTTGATTCTCCTGTTCGACGCCTGTGAAGGCGACATCTAAAGGAAGCTCTATGAGCGAAAAGTTACAAAAAGTGCTGGCGCGCGCCGGCCACGGTTCTCGCCGTGAAATTGAAACCATTATTGCCGCGGGCCGTGTGAGCGTTGATGGCAAAATTGCCACGCTCGGCGATCGCGTTGAAGTGACGCCGGGTCTGAAAATCCGTATCGACGGTCATCTGATTTCAGTTAAAGAGTCTGCGGAACAAATCTGTCGCGTTCTGGCCTATTACAAACCAGAGGGTGAACTGTGTACCCGTAACGACCCGGAAGGTCGTCCGACCGTATTTGATCGTCTGCCAAAACTGCGCGATGCGCGCTGGATTGCCGTGGGGCGTCTGGATGTGAATACCTGCGGTTTATTGCTGTTCACTACCGACGGTGAACTGGCAAACCGTCTGATGCATCCAAGCCGTGAAGTTGAGCGTGAATATGCGGTGCGTGTGTTTGGTCAGGTTGATGACGCGAAACTGCGCGATCTGAGTCGTGGCGTACAGCTGGAAGATGGTCCGGCGGCGTTTAAAACAATCAAGTTCAGCGGTGGTGAAGGGATCAACCAGTGGTACAACGTCACGCTGACTGAAGGACGTAACCGTGAAGTACGTCGCCTGTGGGAAGCTGTAGGCGTGCAGGTAAGTCGTCTTATCCGTGTCCGTTACGGCGATATCCCGCTGCCGAAAGGCCTGCCGCGTGGCGGCTGGACGGAGCTTGATCTTGCGCAGACCAACTATTTACGTGAACTGGTGGAGCTGAAGCCGGAAACGACCTCTAAAGTTGCCGTCGAGAAAGATCGTCGTCGTATGAAGGCGAACCAGATCCGTCGTGCGGTGAAGCGCCACTCACAGGTCGGCAGCAGCCGTCGTCCGGGTGGTCGCAGCAACAACGGTTAATCATGACCAGGCCTGATAAGCAAAGCGCCATCAGGCGTTAGCGTGGAGCCGGATGCGGCAAAAGCGCCTTATCCGGCCTGGTGTCAGTAATCAATTCCCATCTGAGCCTTCACGCCTGCTTCAAACGCGTGCTTAACCGGGCGCAGTTCGCTCACCGTATCTGCTAACTCCAGAATATCGCGATGACATCCCCGACCGGTGATAATCACCGTCTGATGGGCAGGACGCGTATTTAAGGCATTGATAACCTCTTCAAGCGGCAGATAGTCGTACGCAACCATATAGGTCAGTTCGTCCAGGATAACCATATCCAGTTCAGCATCAGCCAGCATTCGCTTTCCATGTTCCCATACGGCCATACAGGCTGCGGTATCCGACTCGCGGTTTTGCGTGTCCCAGGTAAATCCTGTCGCCATAACCTGAAACTCTACGCCATGGGGTTCGAGTAAGTTTCGTTCACCGTTTGGCCAGGTACCTTTAATAAACTGCACCACGCCGACTTTTTTACCATGGCCCACCGCGCGCGTGGCGGTCCCGAACGCAGCGGTGGTTTTACCCTTACCGTTTCCGGTGAATACGATAATGATCCCGCGTTCATCCTTTGCAGCGGCAACGCGGGCATCAACCCGCTCTTTAACGCGCTGCTGGCGCTGCTGGTAGCGTTCTTCACTCATTGAGCTATTCCTGGTTTACGGCCCGGCTGGGCATCGAAAGTCATACCGGTTTTACGGCGGCTGTCATCGCCCATCAGCCACAGGTAGAGCGGCATAATATCGGCGGGGGTTTTCAATTTTTGCGGATCTTCAGTTGGAAATGCACTGGCTCGCATCCCGGTACGCGTACCGCCTGGATTGATACAGTTTACGCGCAGGTGACGGTTCTGATATTCATCTGCCAGAACCTGCATCATGCCTTCGGTAGCGAATTTGGAGGTAGCATATGCGCCCCAATTGGCGCGTCCCTGGCGACCGACGCTGGAAGAGGTAAAGACCAGCGATCCGGCATCGGATTTCAGCAATAGCGGCAGCAATGCCTGGGTCAGCATAAAGGTGGCATTCACATTTACCTGCATGACATCTTGCCAGATCTGCGGATTTTGTTCACTCATTGGGCAAATATCGCCGAGTAATCCGGCGTTATGCAGTACGCCATCCAGACGCGGGAATTGTGCGGCAATGCGCTGCGCAAGCTGGTGACATTCTTCAGAGGTACAGGTCAGTAAATCCAGTGTAAACCACTGTGGGTGTGTTCCGTTTTCATCGGCGATAGTGCGGGCAACCTGACGCAGTTTTTCTTCGTTACGCCCAAGCAGGATAACGGTCGCGCCATAGCGTGCATAGGTCTGCGCGGCTTCGCGTCCGATACCATCGCTGGCACCGGTGACAAGAATAATGCGGCCCTGTAAAAGGTCTTGTTTAGGTTGGTAATGCACGGCTACTCCTCGGCGACGCCCTGGCCATCTCGTTCGCAATAACTTTTGGGCTTTATGCCTTAAACCCTGTTCTTTTTCAATCAGCCAAAGGCAATAACACCGCAAAATTAACGCTTTGTCATGCTTTTTGCTGATTCAGCACCAGGATGGATGAAGCAAGACGGGTTAAGCAGCCTGTTGTACACTGAGCGGGAATAGCGTTGTTTAACCAAGGTGGGTCTCGTGGAATTGTTGTCTGAATATGGGCTGTTTTTGGCAAAAATTGTCACTGTCGTGGTGGCTATTGCGGTAATTGTGATGCTGATTGTGAACGCGACACAACGCAAGCGTCAGCGCGGGGAGCTGCGGGTTGTTAACCTCAGCGAGCAATATAAAGAGATGAAGGATGATCTGTCGCTGGCATTACTGGACGGGCATCAGCAAAAATTCTGGCATAAGGCGCAGAAAAAGAAACAGAAACTGGAAGCGAAGGCAGCCAAGGCAAAAGCGAAACTGGGAGACAGTACGTCATCTGATAAACCACGTGTATGGGTGCTGGATTTTAAAGGCAGCATGGACGCCCATGAGGTCAGCGCGTTACGTGAGGAAGTGACGGCGGTGCTGGCAGTGGTTAAACCGCAGGATCAAGTGGTGGTTCGCCTGGAAAGCCCGGGCGGTGTGGTTCATGGTTATGGCCTGGCTGCATCGCAGTTACAGCGTCTGCGCGATAAGCAGATCCCGTTGACCGTAACGGTGGATAAAGTCGCCGCGAGCGGTGGGTATATGATGGCCTGCGTAGCCGATAAAATTGTCTCGGCACCGTTTGCTATCGTCGGGTCGATTGGCGTCGTGGCGCAGATCCCGAACTTTAACCGCTTTCTGAAAGGGAAGGATATTGATATCGAACTGCACACCGCCGGACAGTACAAGCGTACGCTGACACTGCTGGGTGAAAACACGGAAGAAGGGCGGCAGAAATTCCGCGAAGATCTGAATGAAACCCATCACCTGTTTAAGGATTTTGTGCAGCGCATGCGTCCGACTCTGGACATTGAGCAGGTTGCCACCGGCGAACACTGGTTTGGGCAACAGGCGCTGGCGAACGGGCTGGTGGATGAAATCAATACCAGTGATGAAGTGATCCTCGGGCTAATGGAAGGGCGCGAAGTGTTGAGCGTTCGCTATATGCAGCGCAAAAAACTGATGGATCGCTTTACCGGGAGTGCGGCTGAGAGCGCCGATCGTTTGCTGCTGCGCTGGTGGCAGCGGGGACAGAAACCGCTGATGTAAAATTGTCATTGCCGGATGGCGTGAACATCGCCATCCGGCAAATCATTTCTTGTATTAATCGATCAAGTGATACTTTTCAGAAAGTACGTGCGCCAGGTGCTTAAACATATTAAACACTGCCGTACTTTTGGGCGTCGGAAGCCCTTGCTCGTCTAAAAAGTAATCGCCGCTGAAAACCAGCACGCCATTTCGCTGCGTAACGCCGGTGGCGACAATCCCCGCCAGCGTGTCCTCATGCTCACGAATGATTTTGTTGGCTTCAATCAGCAGCGTTTCGCGATCGATAGGTTGCGTGTCTTTATGCATTATTTACTCCTTAAACAAGGACATTAGTCTACGCCGAGCCCGGCTTATGGGCAAATATTCCCTGACATAAATGAAGGTCTTACGTCAGGGTTGCAACTGGCGAGATTTGTTTTTGCATGCTAATAAAGTTGCGTAACGCATTTTATCAGGTACAGTGTGACGCTTTCGTCAATCTGGCAACAGATTTGCTTGACATTCGACCAATACTTCGTCGTGCTATAGCGTTTGTGAGCAAAAAAGCCTGTCAACTCAGTTACATGAGAGTTACATTACAAGCGCGAATCAGTTTAAGGGGTTGATATCCGCCGACGCAGAGACCATATCGATGTCTCGTCGCCAGTGGAAGGTGAATCAACGTGCGACGCATTCTGGAAGAATCAAATTAGGTAAAGGTGAATATGGGTAAAGCTCTTGTCATCGTTGAGTCCCCGGCAAAAGCCAAAACGATCAACAAGTATCTGGGTAATGACTACGTGGTGAAATCCAGCGTCGGTCATATCCGTGATTTGCCGACCAGTGGCTCAGCAACTAAAAAGAGCGCCGACTCAACCTCCACCAAAACGGCTAAAAAGCCCAAAAAGGATGAACGTGGCGCTCTCGTCAACCGCATGGGTGTTGACCCGTGGCACAACTGGGATGCGCGCTATGAAGTGCTGCCTGGTAAAGAGAAAGTTGTTTCTGAACTGAAGCAACTGGCTGAAAAAGCCGACCACATCTATCTCGCAACCGACCTTGACCGCGAAGGGGAAGCCATTGCATGGCACCTGCGGGAAGTGATCGGCGGCGATGACACCCGCTACAGCCGCGTGGTGTTTAACGAAATTACCAAGAACGCTATTCGTCAGGCGTTCGAAAAACCGGGCGAACTGAACATCGACCGGGTTAACGCGCAACAGGCGCGCCGCTTTATGGACCGCGTGGTGGGCTATATGGTGTCGCCGCTGCTGTGGAAAAAAATTGCGCGTGGTTTGTCTGCAGGCCGCGTACAGTCGGTTGCTGTACGTCTGGTGGTTGAGCGTGAACGTGAAATCAAAGCATTTGTCCCAGAAGAGTTCTGGGAAATTGGTGCTGACACGACCACGCCTGGTGGCGATGCTTTGCCGCTTGAGGTGACGCATCAGAATGATAAACCGTTCCGCCCGGTCAACCGGGAACAAACGCTTGCCGCTGTTAGCCTGTTGGAAAAAGCGCGCTATAGCGTTCTGGAACGTGAAGATAAACCGACCAGCAGCAAGCCGGGCGCGCCGTTTATTACCTCCACGCTACAGCAGGCTGCGAGCACGCGTCTGGGCTTTGGCGTGAAGAAAACCATGATGATGGCACAGCGCTTGTACGAAGCGGGTTACATCACCTATATGCGTACGGACTCAACAAACCTGAGTCAGGACGCCGTCACCATGGTTCGCGATTACATCAGCGATAAGTTTGGTAAAAAATATCTGCCGGAGAGCGCAAACCAGTACGCCAGCAAAGAGAACTCTCAGGAAGCGCACGAAGCTATCCGTCCCTCCGATGTCGCCGTACAGGCGGAATCACTGAAAGACATGGAAGCTGATGCGCAGAAACTGTACCAGTTGATCTGGCGCCAGTTTGTTGCCTGCCAGATGACGCCGGCGAA
The DNA here is from genome assembly GCF_005281305.1 of Citrobacter sp. wls706. Taxonomy (NCBI): domain Bacteria; kingdom Pseudomonadati; phylum Pseudomonadota; class Gammaproteobacteria; order Enterobacterales; family Enterobacteriaceae; genus Citrobacter; species Citrobacter sp. wls706. The sequence goes on from NZ_SZXG01000030.1 coordinate 353,807, forward strand.
ATACGATTCCACCACCTTAACCGTGGGCGCGGGTGATTTCCGCCTGAAAGCGCGTGGTCGTATTCTGCGTTTCGATGGCTGGACCAAAGTGATGCCTGCGCTGCGTAAGGGCGATGAAGACCGTATCTTACCGGCGGTGGATAAAGGCGATACGTTGACGCTTGTCGAACTGACGCCAGCGCAACACTTTACCAAACCGCCTGCTCGTTTCAGTGAAGCCTCGCTGGTTAAAGAGCTTGAAAAGCGTGGTATTGGTCGTCCATCAACGTATGCGTCGATTATTTCCACGATTCAGGATCGCGGCTATGTTCGCGTTGAGAACCGTCGCTTCTATGCTGAAAAAATGGGTGAAATTGTCACCGATCGTCTGGAAGAAAACTTCCGCGAACTGATGAACTACGATTTTACCGCGCAGATGGAAGACAGCCTCGACCAGGTGGCAAATCACGAAGCCGAATGGAAAGGCGTACTCGACAACTTCTTCACCGATTTTACTCAGCAACTGGATAAAGCTGAGAAAGACCCTGAAGAAGGCGGTATGCGTCCGAATCAGATGGTGCTGACCAGCATTGATTGCCCGACCTGCGGACGCAAGATGGGTATTCGTACCGCCAGCACCGGCGTTTTCCTCGGCTGTTCCGGCTATGCGCTGTCGCCGAAAGAGCGCTGCAAAACCACCATTAACTTGGTGCCGGAAAACGAAGTGCTGAACGTGCTGGAAGGCGACGACGCGGAAACGAACGCTCTGCGCGCCAAACGTCGTTGCCAGAAGTGCGGCACGGCGATGGACAGCTATCTTATCGATCCTAAGCGTAAGCTGCATGTATGTGGTAATAACCCTACCTGCGACGGCTATGAGATCGAAGAGGGTGAATTCCGTATCAAGGGTTATGACGGTCCTATCGTTGAGTGCGAGAAATGTGGCTCTGAAATGCACCTGAAAATGGGGCGTTTCGGTAAGTACATGGCGTGTACCAACGATGAGTGCAAAAACACCCGTAAGATCCTGCGTAACGGTGAAGTCGCTCCGCCGAAAGAGGATCCGGTTCCGCTGCCGGAACTGCCGTGTGAAAAATCTGACGCGTATTTTGTGTTACGTGATGGCGCTGCAGGTATCTTCCTGGCGGCAAATACGTTCCCGAAATCACGTGAGACCCGCGCGCCGTTAGTGGAAGAGCTGTACCGCTTCCGCGATCGTCTGCCGGAAAAACTGCGTTATCTGGCAGACGCGCCGCAGACGGACCCGGACGGCAACAAGTCCATGGTCCGTTTCAGCCGTAAAACCAAGCAGCAATACGTTGCCGCTGAGAAAGACGGTAAGGCGACCGGCTGGTCCGCGTTTTTTGTTGACGGTAAATGGGTTGAAGGGAAGAAATAACGGCATTCCGCCTGAATTTCTCCTTAAAGGGTCGCGTATGCGACCCTTTTTGTTTCTGGCGTATTATTTTTTGTCATGCCTATACAGCTTACATAGAAATGATATAGTGGTTATAGTTAACACGTTTTTTATTATTAAATCGTATTAGCAGCGCTAACGAGCCTGCTTTGAAACGATGATCTGATGGCATAAATCGGGATGGCTTAACATGAAATTACAGCAGCTTCGCTACATTGTTGAGGTGGTGAACCACAACCTTAATGTCTCCTCAACGGCGGAAGGGCTTTATACCTCCCAGCCAGGCATCAGTAAGCAAGTTCGTATGCTTGAAGATGAACTTGGCATCCAGATTTTTGCCCGTAGCGGTAAGCACCTGACGCAGGTTACGCCAGCGGGGCAGGAAGTCATCCGTATTGCGCGTGAGGTACTGTCGAAGGTGGATGCCATTAAGTCCGTTGCCGGCGAACATACCTGGCCGGACAAAGGCTCGTTATACATCGCGACGACCCACACACAAGCACGTTACGCACTGCCAAACGTGATTAAAGGTTTTATTGAGCGATACCCTCGCGTCTCTTTGCACATGCACCAGGGATCGCCGACGCAAATCGCCGAAGCCGTTTCGAAAGGGAATGCAGACTTTGCCATTGCGACAGAAGCCCTGCATCTGTATGACGATCTGGTGATGCTGCCTTGCTATCACTGGAACCGCTCGATCGTCGTGACGCCGGATCATCCGCTGGCGGGAAAAGCGTCCGTTTCTATTGAAGAGTTAGCGCAGTATCCGCTGGTCACCTACACCTTCGGTTTTACCGGGCGTTCGGAACTGGATACCGCGTTTAATCGTGCGGGTCTGGAGCCGCGGATAGTTTTTACCGCTACCGATGCCGATGTCATTAAAACCTATGTGCGTCTGGGCCTCGGCGTGGGGGTGATTGCCAGCATGGCGGTTGATCCCGTCTCCGACCCTGATCTTGTACGTGTTGACGCGCACGATATCTTCAGTCATAGCACCACCAAAATTGGTTTTCGTCGCAGCACGTTTTTACGCAGTTACATGTATGATTTTATTCAACGTTTCGCGCCACATCTGACGCGAGATGTGGTGGATACTGCGGTGGCGCTGCGTTCTAATGATGATATCGAAGCCATGTTTAAAGATATTAAATTGCCTGAGAAATAATACCAGCTGTTACCTCGTCGGTATCCTCCGGCATAAAGCGATACCGACGGGAAACACTGAACTAATTGATAATTTACAGTGAATAAATTAACCATATATAGTTTATGGAAAAGGTTCTCTAAAGTAGTTTCAAATTAGTCAGCTTGCCAAAAATTCCTTTCAAATATTTATAACCGATCAAACAATCGATTTATTTATCAGGACGAGTCAGAAAATTAACTGGCTTTTTTTCGCCTTTTTTATTAGGATTTCTCCTATCTGATGATTAATTGTACCGATTGTTTGGTGCCTAAATGATAAGTGATTTCGATAGTATGAGGTTAGCGATGCCTTCAGGAAACCAGCCTGCACGCAGGGATCCCGCGATGAAACGTAAAGCCTGGTTTGCTGTTTTTCTCGGCTCCGCTGTGTTCTGGATTGTCGTCGCGCTCGTGGTCTGGCAAGTGTGGGGGTAGGTCATGTCCGCACCGGAACAACACGCCACCGTAACGCCATCTCCTCATGAAAATGAACAAGAGAGCAAGAGCGGCGCAGAGAATGGGCCGGAAATCCCCACCTCCTGGACGCTTTCCCCGGAACAACGCGCGTTTATTGATCTGTTTACTGATGATGAACAGAAACAGTAATTAATACGAATTTTATTGTCATTATTATTCGCCCTCTGTCTGATACTTCGTATGACTTATTACATGCAATCGCGATGTCCCCGCTAATCAGCATATTATCGATTGCATACATACCTGTTACACATTAAGCCTCATAGCCTTCGCTCTCGAACCTTCTCCTCGTAATTTACGCCACACTCCGCTTTTCCTATGTTCTCCACTTTTATCAATTTGAGTTGTTATCAAAGCGTTACATTTTGTTTGTGTTATCTTTAATACTAACCCTGAAGAAAATCAGGGGATCCAACCCTGTCATTTAAGGAGGAGCTATGTCGTCGACCCTACGCGAAGCCAGTAAGGACACATTGCAGGTTAATGATAAAACCTACCGTTACTACAGCTTGCCTCTGGCCGCACAAACACTGGGTGATATCACCCGCCTGCCTAAATCGTTAAAAGTTTTGCTGGAGAACCTGCTTCGCTGGCAGGACGAAAATACCGTTACCGAAGACGATATTCATGCCCTGGCGCGTTGGCTGGAAACCGCGCATGCCGATCGTGAGATTGCCTATCGACCCGCTCGCGTTTTGATGCAGGACTTTACCGGCGTACCCGCAGTGGTCGATCTGGCCGCTATGCGCGAAGCGGTAAAACGTTTGGGCGGGGATACGGCAAAAGTGAATCCGCTTTCGCCAGTGGATCTTGTGATAGACCACTCCGTAACGGTGGATCGTTTCGGTGATGATGACGCTTTCGAAGAGAACGTCCGTCTGGAAATGGAACGTAACCATGAGCGCTATGTGTTCCTGAAATGGGGACAGCAAGCATTCAGTCGCTTCAGCGTTGTGCCGCCGGGAACGGGGATTTGCCACCAGGTTAACCTTGAATATTTGGGTAAAGCTGTCTGGAGCGAATTACAAAACGGTGAATGGGTGGCTTATCCGGATACACTGGTCGGTACCGATTCCCATACTACGATGATAAATGGTCTCGGTGTGCTGGGCTGGGGCGTCGGGGGCATTGAAGCCGAAGCCGCGATGCTGGGCCAGCCGGTCTCAATGCTTATCCCTGACGTGGTGGGCTTCAAGCTGGTAGGTAAACTGCGGGAAGGTATCACCGCAACCGATCTGGTGCTGACCGTCACCCAAATGCTGCGTAAGCACGGTGTGGTTGGGAAATTTGTTGAATTCTATGGCGATGGTCTGGACACCTTACCTCTGGCCGATCGGGCAACCATTGCGAACATGTCGCCGGAATATGGCGCAACCTGTGGTTTCTTCCCGATTGATGACATCACTCTTGAATATATGCGCCTGAGCGGACGCAGTGAGGAACAGGTCGAACTGGTCGGCGCTTATGCTAAAGCGCAGGGGATGTGGCGTAACCCAGGCGATGAACCCGTATTTACCAGCTCGCTGGAGCTGGATATGGGGAGTGTGGAGGCGAGCCTTGCCGGGCCGAAACGTCCGCAGGATCGGGTTGCACTCGCTGATGTCCCGAAAGCGTTCTCGGCGAGTAACGAGCTTGAAGTGAATAGCTCGCTAAAAGATCGTCAGCCAGTGGACTATACCATGAACGGGCATCAATACCAGTTGCCGGATGGCGCGGTAGTGATTGCGGCGATCACCTCCTGTACCAACACCTCTAACCCAAGCGTATTGATGGCGGCGGGGCTGCTGGCGAAGAAAGCGGTTACGCTTGGTCTGAAACGTCAGCCGTGGGTTAAAGCCTCGCTGGCGCCTGGCTCCAAAGTAGTTTCTGACTATCTGGCGCAGGCGGGGTTCACACCGTATCTGGATGAGTTGGGCTTTAACCTCGTGGGTTATGGCTGTACCACCTGTATAGGTAACTCCGGGCCGTTGCCAGACCCGATTGAGACGGCCATCAAAAAAGGCGATCTCACGGTTGGCGCAGTGCTTTCCGGCAACCGTAACTTTGAAGGACGCATCCATCCGCTCGTCAAGACGAACTGGTTGGCGTCTCCGCCGCTGGTAGTAGCTTACGCGCTGGCGGGGAATATGAATATCAACCTGACGAAAGATCCGTTAGGTCATGACAGAAAAGGCGATCCCGTTTACTTGAAAGATATCTGGCCAACTGCGCAGGAAATCGCCCGAGCCGTTGAGCAGGTGTCTACCGCTATGTTCCATAAAGAGTATGCCGAAGTGTTTGAAGGCACGCCGGAATGGAAAGCGATTCAAGTTGATCGGGCTGACACCTATGGCTGGCAGTCGGACTCGACCTATATCCGTTTGTCGCCGTTCTTTGATGGTATGCAGGCTACGCCGGATCCGGTGCAGGACATTCATGGCGCCCGCATTCTGGCGATGTTAGGCGACTCGGTGACCACCGACCATATTTCTCCGGCAGGTAGCATTAAAGCGGATAGCCCGGCCGGTCGGTATTTGCAAAGCCACGGCGTTGAGCGCAAAGACTTTAACTCCTACGGCTCCCGACGCGGAAACCATGAAGTGATGATGCGCGGTACTTTTGCCAATATTCGTATTCGTAATGAGATGGTGCCAGGCGTGGAAGGCGGGATGACGCGGCATTTACCGGGGACGGAAGTGGTGGCAATCTATGATGCCGCCATGCAGTATCAACAGGAGAATGTTCCACTGGCGATCATTGCCGGTAAGGAATATGGTTCTGGCTCCAGTCGTGACTGGGCTGCGAAAGGCCCACGCTTGCTGGGGGTGCGCGTGGTTATTGCTGAGTCCTTTGAGCGAATTCACCGTTCTAACCTGATCGGCATGGGGATTCTACCGCTTGAGTTCCCTCAGGGGATTACGCGTAAAACGCTGGGATTAACCGGTGAGGAAGCGATTGATATTACGGACCTGCAAAACATTAAACCGGGGGCGACAGTTCCGGTGAGTTTGTCTCGGACTGATGGGCGTAAAGAGGTGATTTTGTGTCGTTGCCGCATCGATACCGCGACGGAGTTAACTTACTATCAGAACGACGGTATTCTGCACTATGTCATTCGTAATATGTTGAAATAACATATAAAAAGCCTGCGTTAGCAGGCTTTTTTATGTGCCAGGTAAACGGAAATTATTTATTTAACAAATGGCCCATCTTCGCGGCTTTGGTATCCAGATAATGTTCATTATTCGGATTACGACCCACAATCAGCGGTACGCGTTCAACGATATTGATACCCGCTTCGGTCAGAATTTCCACTTTCTTCGGGTTATTGGTCAACAAACGTACCTCGTCAACGCCCAGCAGCTTGAACATGTCCGCACACAGCGTGAAATCACGCTCGTCTGCCGCAAATCCTAACTGATGATTGGCTTCAACCGTATCATAACCCTGGTCCTGCAACGCATAGGCGCGGATTTTATTTAGCAGGCCAATGTTGCGTCCTTCCTGACGATGATAGAGTAGAATGCCACGCCCTTCTTCAGCAATGTGGGACAGGGCCGCTTCGAGCTGGAAACCGCAATCGCAACGTAGGCTAAACAGCGCATCGCCAGTCAGACACTCAGAGTGGACACGCGCCAGGACAGGCGTTTGGCCTGTAATATCGCCAAAAATCAGCGCGACATGATCGTGTCCGGTTGCCAGTTCTTCAAATCCCACCATCAGGAAATCGCCCCAGGGGGTTGGCAGTTTGGCTTCTGCCACACGTTTAAGCTGCATGTAATTCTCCAGATTATGCTGGCACTGTCGTGCCGTCGCCTGTTGGCTTCTGTTCTGTATTGCACTATTTTGCCATAAGCCAGCGATGTTCACCTAATTGCGACAACGGATTCGCTTTTGGAATGGCACAAAATTGTCAATTTTTCCGGCGTGCGCATTTTTCAGTTATGATTGTGAGACTTATCGACGAAAGGAGAGGCAATGCTTTCAATTGCAAAGCGCACCGCAGTCGGCGCCGGGCTGCTGCTTATCATGCCGGTTGCTGTATGGGTATCAGGTTGGAGTTGGCAACCAGGGCATAATGTCTGGTGGTTAAAATCCTTGTACTGGGTAACGGAAACGGTGACACAGCCATGGGGAATTATCACTCATGTAGCGCTCTGTGCATGGTTTTTGTGGTGTTTGCGTTTTCGTCTGAAAGCAGCGGTAATGCTGTTTGCGATCTTGGCAGCAGCGATTTTAGTTGGGCAGGGCGTGAAGTCCTGGGTTAAAGACAGGGTGCAGGAACCGCGGCCATTTGTCGTATGGCTGGAAAAAACGCACCATATTCCGGTTGATGAGTTCTACACTTTAAAACGTAAAGATCGTGGGAACTTAGTCAAAGAACAATTAGCCGAACAGCGGGACGTGCCAACGTTCCTACGTAAGCACTGGCAAAAAGAAACAGGGTTTGCTTTTCCATCCGGACATACGATGTTTGCTGCCAGTTGGGCTTTGTTGGCGGTAGGATTGCTGTGGCCACGCAGACGTACGCTGACTATTGCATTCTTGCTCATCTGGGCAACGGGTGTGATGGGGAGCCGTTTGCTGCTCGGAATGCACTGGCCCCGTGATTTGGTGGTCGCAACGCTGATTTCCTGGCTGTTGGTGACCCTGGCAACCTGGCTTGCGCAGCGGATATGCGGGCCTTTAACACCGCCAGTACAGGAGACAAAAGAAATTGCGCAGCGTGAACAAGAAAGTTAGCTATGATTGATTTTTCGAATTTTGCCCTTAAATCAGAAGGCATAAAGCGCTTTTCCATTTCGCACTCGGTGTGAAAATGGTAATTTAAAGGGCTCAACGCGGTAAGTTGGACACGATTTATTCGCTCAAACCACATAACGGGAAGTAATGTGAAATATTTACTCATTTTCTTACTGGTGTTGGCGATTTTTGTTATTTCGGTGACATTAGGTGCGCAAAACGATCAACAGGTTACGTTTAATTACCTGCTGGCTCAGGGTGAGTATCGTATCTCTACGCTGCTTGCTGTATTGTTTGCCGCAGGTTTTGCGATTGGTTGGCTAATTTGCGGCCTTTTCTGGCTGAAGGTTCGAGTGTCTCTTGCGCGCGCCGAACGTAAAATCAAACGACTGGAAAACCAGCTTGCGCCTGCGACCGACGTTGCGGTATCCGCCGATTCGTCGGTTGTAAAGGAATAATTATTTATGTTGGAGTTGTTGTTTCTGCTTTTACCTGTAGCCGCTGCCTATGGGTGGTATATGGGTCGCAGAAGTGCGCAACAAACAAAGCAGGATGAAGCTAACCGACTTTCCCGTGACTATGTCGCCGGGGTTAACTTCCTCCTGAGCAACCAACAAGATAAAGCGGTGGATCTGTTCCTCGATATGCTGAAAGAGGATACGGGCACCGTTGAGGCTCATCTCACCCTCGGAAACCTGTTCCGTTCGCGCGGTGAAGTCGATCGTGCAATCCGCATCCACCAAACCCTTATGGAAAGCGCCTCGCTGACCTACGAACAGCGTTTGCTGGCAGTGCAACAACTGGGCCGCGATTACATGGCCGCCGGCCTGTATGACCGTGCGGAAGATATGTTCAATCAGCTGACCGATGAAACCGATTTTCGCGTTGGCGCATTACAGCAGTTGCTGCAAATTTATCAGGCAACCAGCGAATGGCAAAAAGCCATTGACGTTGCAGAGCGTCTGGTAAAGCTTGGCAAAGACAAACAACGCATTGAGATAGCGCATTTTTACTGCGAACTGGCGTTACAGCAAATGGGCAACGACGATATGGATCGTGCCATGACGCTGTTGAAAAAAGGGGCGGCAGCAGACAAAAACAGCGCCCGCGTTTCCATCATGATGGGGCGCGTATATATGCTGAACGGCGATTACTCCAGGGCGGTTGAAAGTCTGCAACGGGTGATTTCTCAGGATAAAGAGCTGGTCAGTGAAACGCTGGAAATGCTGCAAAGCTGCTACCAGCATTTGGGCAAAAACGATGAGTGGGCAGAGTTTTTACGCCGTGCGGTTGAGGAAAACACAGGTGCCGCCGCTGAACTGATGCTTGCAGATATCCTTGAGGCGCGTGAGGGGACTGATACCGCTCAGGTTTATATCACTCGTCAGCTGCAACGCCATCCTACGATGCGTGTATTCCACAAGCTGATGGATTATCATCTTAACGAAGCGGAAGAAGGGCGTGCCAAAGAGAGCCTGATGGTGCTGCGCGATATGGTCGGGGAGCAGGTACGTAGTAAGCCGCGCTATCGCTGTCAGAAATGCGGGTTCACGGCTTATACGCTGTACTGGCATTGTCCATCCTGTCGTTCATGGTCAACCATTAAACCTATTCGCGGGCTTGATGGACTGTAATTTTTAAAAAACATTCAATTTAGTTACAACATCCTAATGAAGTATAACCATCCCATCATCAACCTCCGCTGCCAGCTCGCCGGGCAGAAATGTAATCGTGCCTGTTAATTTTCTATTGCCGCAGGTAGAATGCACGCCGTTTACCCATTTTGCGCCACCGGTGGCGCCCATCCTCAGGAAGGTCTGGTCATGACGTTTACTGCTTCATCTTCTTCTCGTGCTGTTACTGATTCTCCTGTCGTTGTCGCTCTTGATTACGCAAATCGTGATAAAGCATTAGCTTTTGTCGACAGAATTGATCCTCGTGATTGCCGTTTGAAAGTGGGCAAAGAGATGTTCACGCTTTGTGGACCTCAGTTGGTTCGTGAACTACAACAACGTGGTTTTGATGTCTTTCTTGATTTGAAATTTCATGATATTCCCAATACAACTGCACATGCCGTAGCTGCAGCTGCCGACCTCGGCGTGTGGATGGTTAACGTACACGCCTCTGGCGGGGCGCGCATGATGACGGCTGCCCGTGAGGCCCTGGAGCCTTTTGGTAAGGATGCGCCATTGCTAATTGCTGTGACGGTTCTGACCAGCATGGAAGCCAGCGATCTCGCCGATCTCGGTGTGACGTTGTCACCAGCAGAGCATGCTGAAAGACTGGCGCGTTTAACTCAACATTGCGGGCTGGACGGTGTCGTATGCTCAGCGCAGGAAGCGGTACTATTCAAACAGGCGTTTGGACAGGCATTTAAGTTAGTGACGCCGGGTATTCGCCCTGAAGGCAGCGAAGCGGGCGATCAGCGTCGTATTATGACGCCAGAGCAGGCGCAGTTAGCCGGTGTGGATTACATGGTGATTGGTCGTCCGGTCACGCAGTCTGCTGACCCGGCGCAGACGCTGAAGATGATCAATGCCTCTCTGAAAAGAGGTGTGTAAATGAGCGATTCAAACTCTCGCCTGGTCTATTCAACCGACTCCGGGCGAATTGAAGAACCGAAGGCCGCCCCTGAGCGTCCAAAGGGTGATGGTATTGTCCGCATTCAACGCCAGACCAGTGGCCGCAAAGGGAAGGGCGTGTGCCTGATTATCGGTATTGATCAGGATGATGCTGAACTGGCTAAATTAGCCGCGGAACTGAAAAAAAAATGTGGTTGCGGTGGGGCGGTAAAAGATGGTGTGATTGAAATTCAGGGCGATAAACGTGACCTGATAAAATCATTGCTGGAAGCCAAAGGCATGAAAGTTAAACTGGCTGGCGGTTAATAAAAAGCCACGGAGATAATCCGTGGCTTTTTAAAATACAGAGCTGAAAAAGTAAACGTTTAATTATATCGAGCTGGTCAACCGTAAATTATTTACCTACCTGATGGCCAATAATACCACCGACAGCAGCACCACCCAGCGTACCCAGCGCGCTGCCATCCGTCAGGACTGCACCACCTACTGCACCCGCACCAGCCCCGATAGCGGTGTTACGGTCGCGTTTGGACCAGTTAGAGCAGGCGCTCAGAGACATTGCCAGAGTAAGCGCCAGAATGGCTGCGGTCATTTTTTTGCTCGTTACTAACATAATACTTTCTCCTGAATTATTGATTCACGGAATCCAGTGTTCTTTAAGGATAGCGCTAAATCGTGACTATCAAAGATATTTCCGTGTAACCGTTTAGCGAAAGCATGACAACCAATATCCTGCAGTTGGATGTTCGCTCCTGTTATATCGCTAACATTAATTTTACGAGTTTATCCTGTTAACAACAGGTAAAAAGTCTTAATTGGGTTGTCAGATAACTCTCAGAGAAGAGATGATTTGCCTGCCGACAAATCATCTTGCGCAGGTATTATGCGTTGGTATCAATGATATTGACGGTTAATCCTGAATGCTCAAGCTGCATTTGTACGCTGGCGCTGAGCTTAGAGTCCGTCACGACGCGGCTGAACCGCTCTAAAGGCCCCAGGGTGTAAGGGTGAATAGCGTCGAATTTTGAGCTGTCGGTAAGCACAATAACCTCTGCGCCTTTTTCCAGTACCGCATTAACCACATCAGAACGCATCATATCGCGTCCGGTGAAGCCGGTATCTGCCTGCCAGCCATCAATGCCGATAAAGGCCTTACTGAAGTGTACCTGCTGGATAAACTGGCGAGTTAAGGGGCCGACCATGCTCTCACTTTTTTTCTGATAAATCCCACCAAGGAGAATCACTTCACAGGGCGTTTCTTTGAGCAGGTGAGCGATGTAGCTGCTCACCGTAATGATAGTGACATCTTTTTGCTCCGCCAGCGTTCTGGCCAGGAGCGCGTTGCTGCTGCCGTTCTCAATGAATACAGACTCGCCGGGGCTGACCAGCGATGCAGCGAATTCAGCCAGCTCACGTTTTAGCGTGAAATTGGTCATCATACGCGTTTCCACATCATCGCTGTTTAACGAAACAGCAAATCCGTGCGCACGGCGTAAATAACTCTGTTTTTCCAGCGTATTCAGATCCTGTCGAATCGTCACTTCTGAAACGCCGGTGATCTTTGCCAGATCGGCGACGCTCATCTGACCTTTATCGGTCACCATCTGCAAAATAGATTGTTGTCGGGAATTCATAGTATTAATTTTTATAGCAATGTCGTATCGGAAAATAAACGGAAGTCTGCTGATAGCAGTAACATCAAGAGAGCGATGTCATCAGATCTCCCACGGAGCTTTCTGTTTTGTTGACAAAGATTGAGTATCTTCTTTGACCGTGTTTAACAGTTCAGCCTTCAGAATTTCGAGATTGTGGATGGCTGAGTGGTAATCACCTGCAACGAGGATATCCAGCACGGTATCAATGCGTTCGGCCAGACGCTGAGCGTCGATATCAGACATGATCATCATCCAAAGGGCAAATAGAGTTTGAATTTCATGATGCAGAATTTCATGGCAAAAGAGAAGGGAAAAATAGTATTAACCTGAATGATTGAAGAATATTATATATTCTGTGATTACATACAGATAGGAACATCACGAATTGTCCATTTATGGCTATTTTCCTCGATTAATCTTTCTGCATTATCGCGTATTTTTGTTCAGGTGTCGTCGATACCATCGTTCAAACGCCGCTGCAGGCATGGGCTTGGCGAATAAAAATCCCTGACGCTCATTGACGCCATTCTTGGTCAGAAACGCATCCTCTTTTGCACTTTCAACGCCTTCGGCGATGACCTGTAGGTTGAGCGCCTGCGCAACCGCGACAATGGCCCGCACCAGCGACTGCGAAATAGGTTGCTTGTGCACATCTCTGACAAAGGTTTGATCCAGTTTTATGGCATCAAGCGGGAAGCGGGCCAGTTGAGACAGCGACGAATAGCCGGTGCCAAAATCATCCAAATGGATTTGTGCCCCCAACTGGCTAAATTGCTGAATGACGGATAGCGCCAACTGCTCATTTTCAATCAAACTGCTTTCCGTTAATTCAACATCGATGGGGCAGTATTCAAAGTTGAGATCGTGAAGCACCTGCTTGAGAGCGGTAAAAAGCGTCTGGTCGGCGAGCTGGCGCGCAGACACGTTTACCGCCACGCGTAGATTTATTCCCTTGGCACGCCATTTTGCCACCTGGCGCACAACGTCCAGAATAACCCATCGGCCGAGTGGAACAATGAGCCCTGATTCTTCGGCGTAAGAGATAAACTCTAACGGCGGTATGAGGCCACGTTCCGGGGACTGCCAACGAACTAAAGCCTCAAGACTCCGTACTTCACCGCGCCAGGTTATCTTGGGCTGATAGTGGATAACCAGTTGATCGTTTTCCAGCGCCTTACGCAGATTGGTATCCAGCCACAGATATTCAAAAACCCGCTGATTCATTTCCGGAGAGAAGACGCAAAACTGACCACGACCGCCTTCTTTTGCCGTATACATGGCCGTATCCGCGTTACGGATGACGCTCTCGCCATCCTGTCCATGCTGTGGTGCGAGAGAAATACCGATTGAACATCCGGTATAGACCTCTATTAGTCCAATGCGAAAAGGTTGACGCAGGCGCGTCAGAATACGCGATGCCGTAGCCTCCAGCGCGCCCTGAGACGTTTCGGTGGCAAGGACAATAAATTCATCACCGCCAAATCTTGCCAGTAGTTGGTTGTCGTCGAGGCAACTGAGGATTGCCAGCGATACACTCTGTAACAGCTGATCGCCAAACATATGTCCGTAGGCATCATTAACTTTTTTAAAGTTATCTAAATCGAGATATACAATCCCGACCTGGGTTTCACCCGCGTTTTCGATGGCGTTGCTGATCAGCTCGTGAATTGCGTTGCGATTCGGTAAACCGGTGATGGAGTCGGTATTTGCCAACACCCGTAGACGTTCCTGCGCGCGGCGCTCTTCAGTGATATCGGTACCGGAACAGATCAGAAATATTTCGTTCTTACCGCTACCGTTATGCACAAACTTATTGCGGAACAGAAACAGACGCTGGCCTTTGCAGGTTTTAACCCAACGTTCGACCTCATAAGAATTACCATCGCGAAAAAACACCTCAATGTTGCGTCTTGAGGCTGCGGCTTCGCGCCGGCTCATAAATAGCGTGAAAACGCTTTGGCCAATCACTTCACGCTCTTTGAGACCGGTGTACTCTTCGCACAGGCGATTAAAGCGCTGGATGTTGCCCATACGGTCAAGAATGACAATGACGGCGTTAGCTTCAGAAACAACCTGCTCAGCGAAGGAGAGGCCGTGAGCCAGGTCGCGCGCGACGGAAGGGGTGTCATCCCAGGCGGATGCGCTACCGGCCCATTCGCGCTTATTGATTTTCCTGCCGACCAGATGGACGGGAATGTCGTCATCTTCAATGGGGAGTGTCATCAACAGGCTCGACGTAATCACAGTCATTTCACGAATGCGGTCGGCTTGCTCAACTGACAATTCGACGGTCTGATCGGCTGCTGACGCTTCGTCGATAGAGAAATGCAGGATGTTGCAATCCTCTGACAGGCGCCAGTAGGGGTTATGAGTGCCCACATAGCTATACAACGTAACCCGCTCCCGGACGTCTTTCATGATGTGTACTATCCCGCTTAAAGCGCATAGAGCCTCAAAAGTATAGGTAGCCATGATTCATACAGGGTGATTATGGCTGAACGTATTGTTTTATTTATATATTGATATGTAATCCAGAATCTAAAAAAAGCAAAGCTAGCGGAACTGAAAATAGTAAAAAAATAAATTAGACCGGATGAAAGAAGTGTAGTGCGTGGTGGAGATTTGGGAGAGAAAAGAAAACGACCTTTCACAAGAAGAGAAAGGCCGTTAGCTTCATCGATGTTACGCGGCTGGACGAGCGATAACGCTGCGGGTTTCCATCCGCACTTCAGCAATGGTGACATCAATCACATCTGTGACTTTGTAAACCACTTCACCTTTGATTTGTACGGTACCGCTTTCCTGGCTGCATACCAGTTCGTCACGAACAGCATGCAGGAACGGGGCTGGAATAAATGCGACTGCACCATTATCCACTAAACGCACTCGCATACCGCCGCGGCTGACGTCAACGATCTCGGCAGCGAAGCGGGCGTCGGTGCCTGCTTTGTCGCTCAGGAAGCGGGCGTATAACCAGTCACCCACATCGCGTTCGGCCATGCGGTTCAGGCGACGACGTTCGGCCATTTGCAGGGTCGTATCATCCTGCGGACGGGCAATCGTTTCGCCTTTGATGACCGCCTTAAGCAGACGGTGGTTGATCATGTCGCCATACTTACGAATAGGAGAGGTCCAGGTGGCATAGGCTTCCAGACCCAGCCCAAAGTGCGGACCTGGCTCGGTACTGATTTCAGCATACGACTGGAACCGGCGAATACGGCTATCGAGGAAACCGGAAGGCTGCGCATCCAGTTCGCGGCGCAGTTTGCAGAAGCCTTCCAGCGTCAGAACCTCTTCGGCATCTACGTGCATACCATGGGTTTTCAGCAGCGCAGCCAGTGCGTCGGCGTTTGCCGGATCAAATCCCATATGGACGTTATAAATGCCGAAGCCCAGCGTGTCGCGAAGTACGCGTGCAGCACAAATATTTGCCGCAATCATTGACTCTTCCACGATACGGTTAGCTATGCGACGCGGTTCCGCCACAATATCCAGCACTTCGCCTTTTTCACCGAGGACAAAACGGTAATCCGGACGATCTTTAAATACCAACGCGTGGTTGTGACGCCATTCACCACGGCTCAGACAAATACGATGCAGTAGACGGATTTGTTCAGCAATTGCGTCATTTTCAGGCTGCCAGTCGCCGGTGCCTTCCAGCCAGTCAGAGACGTTATCATAGGCCAGCTTCGCTTTAGACTCGATAGTCGCTGCAAAGAAGGTGATGTTATCCTCAATCGTACCGTCGGCGGTAATGCTCATACGGCAAGCCAGAACCGGGCGCACTTCGTTAGCGCGCAGAGAGCACAGATCGTCAGACAGCTCACGTGGCAGCATCGGGATATTGAACCCCGGAAGATAGTTGGTAAAGGCACGAATTCTCGCCGTTTTATCCAGTTTGCTGCCTTCTGCAATCCAGGCGGTAGGATCGGCAATAGCGACGGTTAACTGTAGCGTGCCATCGGCCAGTTCTTCGGCATACAGCGCATCGTCCATATCTTCGGTGCTGGCGCTGTCGATGGTGACGAAATTGAGGGCGGTCAAGTCCTGACGCACCAGACCTTCGTCCAGCATTTCAGTCGCTACGCCGTCCGGGGCTTCTTTTTCGAGATTATGGCGCGCCAGCGTGACCCACCACGGGACAAAGTGATCGTCCGCAAAGGTGATAAATTGGGTTAATTCAGCGTAGAAGGTGCGATCGCCTTTTAGCGGATGGCGGCGCATTTCTGCCACGGCCCAGTCACCTTCTTTAAATTCATGTTCAACGCCACGGGCGGCGCGACAAGGGATCGCATCTTTCAGTAACGGATGATCCGGCACAATCGACAGACGGTCATTTTTACCCTGAATTTTACCCACGAAGCGCGTCAGGAAGGGTTCGATAAGTTCTTCCGGCTCCGCAGACTCACGATCTTTTTCCGTATGGATCACCGCAACAATACGGTCCCCATGCATGACTTTTTTCATCTGCGGCGGTGGAATAAAATAGCTTTTTTGTGCATCGACTTCCAGGAAGCCAAAGCCTTTTTCCGTGGCTTTTACCACCCCTTCAGCACGCGGCGTCTGGGAATGTAGTTGCTGTTTAAGCTGCGCTAGCAGCGGGTTGTCCTGAAGCATAATTGTCTATTTTCGTGGCTAAAAGAGCGGCTGACAGTTTTACGCGATTCTGCCAGTTGCAGCAAGCGCTCTTTAAGTAAGTGGATCGGTTAATACGTCTCGCCCAGCGCGATTTTCAAGCGATTTAACCATCCGCATAATCCACTCCAGGCCAGCAGGTTAATCGCCTGTTCTGAAGAGATACCCTGATCGAACAACGGTGTTAACAGTGCGGCGCTAAAGCGGTCGGGCGCTCGGGTAAGCCATTGTACCGCCTGCAGGGTGACGCGCTCAACCGGATGTCGTTGTTCCCAGCGCTGCAATTCACGTTCATCCTGACGAAGGACAGTGATGATGTCAGTTAATTCATGTGCGGTATGCGCGTGTTCATTAAAGCAGGCCACGCTGCCGTTAATGCGTGATGTCATCAGTGTCGTCAGAGAAAATGCCCGCGCCGGCTTATCGCTGCGTTGTATGCTGGAAATCAGTGAACTGAGTACATCTAATACGTCAGGTGAATGTGTTAGCAAGGGGAGCAGCGCGTGCAGTTCGTTGGGGTAACCCGCTATTGGTTTAACGGAGGCATACTGTTTTTCGAGCGATAATGGCGCAGGGTGCCAGATTGAGTTTGCGGCGCTAAATGGCGAAGCGTGCGCGAATTGCTGTATATCCAGACCCGGTATTCGACGTACCGGGTGGGCGCACCAGGCCTGAAGTAATGCGACTACCCGCGCCTGAAAACCAACAAAGCCGATGATTTGATTCATCAGTATGTTATCGCAGGTGGTCAGCCCGACCGCATCAAGGTGCTGACGATCACGCTCGCCGATCACGGCAGGTGAACTGGCGAGCTGGCGCGCATATTGGGTGATTTGCGCCAGTCGGTGATTACTTTCACGAGACGAATCAGGACCCGGTAGCGGCGTTAAACGTGCGGCATAGTGATTACACAATCGCTGCACACCATACACCTGAGCGACGGTCAGGGCGGTACTCATCCGTTCATAGGCGCTGAACGTATGCATCCGATCCAGTACGACATGAGCAGGGAAAAGAAGTTGGGCAAGTTTACGGGCAGGGGTTAACCAGGATTGAAAGGGTAAAAGTACGTCATGAGATATCGCCAGGTCCAGTAAAAAGCTGTCGTCAACATGAGCGGCCTCCGGCACCAGCGGCAGAACATCTTGCGGATACGTGCTGGATTGCGTCTCATGATACCAGTGGCTTTTGCCTACAATTCGGCGTTGTTCCATGGGCGTTCCTTGGTCTAAAAGTGGCGACCCGGACACGTCGTCATACACCTGCGCCGGATCGTTTGCGCTGCAATATCCTGACGTAAGCCGATGGGGGGATGAAAGATTGTTACGTGATAATAAATATCGGAAAAGTATATATGGCGCTGGGCAGTAGCGGAGGCGGTGAAAATCATGGGCGACGGTAGGCCGCCCATAGAGGACTAAACGATTATTTCAGATCCAGCTCGTTCATCGCTGCAATGCTGAAGCCACCATCAACGTGAACGACTTCACCAGAGATGCCGGCAGACAGATCGGAGCACAGGAATGCTGCGGAATTGCCCACATCTTCAATCGTCACGGTGCGGCGAATCGGCGTCACCGCTTCACAATGCGCCAGCATTTTACGGAAATCTTTAATGCCGGAAGCGGCAAGAGTGCGGATAGGACCTGCGGAAATGGCGTTCACTCGTACACCTTCAGGACCCATTGCGTTAGCCATGTAACGGACGTTTGCCTCCAGAGAGGCTTTTGCCAGACCCATCACGTTGTAGTTAGGGATCGCGCGTTCTGCGCCCAGGTAGGATAGCGTCAGTAGCGCAGAGCCTGGGTTCAGCATAGAGCGGCAAGCTTTTGCCATCGCAACAAAGCTGTAAGCGCTGATGTCATGAGCAATTTTAAAACCTTCGCGGGTGACCGCATTCACATAGTCGCCATCCAACTGGTCAGCAGGCGCGAAACCGATGGAATGCACGAATCCGTCGAATTTCGGCCAGGACTGGCTCAGTTCAGCGAACATCGCATCGATGCTGGCGTCTTCGGCAACATCACATTGTAGTACGATGCTGGACCCCAGTTGAGCGGCAAATTCTTCCACACGGCCTTTTAGTTTGTCGTTCTGGTAGGTGAACGCCAGCTCAGCGCCTTCGCGATGCATGGCCTGAGCGATTCCCCAGGCAATGGACAATTTACTGGCAAGACCCGTCACCAGAATACGCTTACCGGAAAGAAAACCCATAGCTTTAATCCTTATGATCAGTGCTTCTTCGTAGCAATCAATGCGTGATGATTGCCATCTCAAAAACGCGCGAAATTGGTCTGAAATTATATCCTACTCATTGTTCCTTTTTGAATGGTTATCAACCCTAAATGACTCTTGCCATTCATTGCAAATGGCGAGGATATTACTTCCCCTGGTTGTGCCTTGCCCGACCCGTATTCCATTGAAGACAATGAGAAAATACAAGGATTTAAAGGCATTAAAATGGTATTATTAAGGCGCTAGCTGATGTTAATAAACATAGCAAGGTAAGAACTTTCTTAAAACAAAAAACATGCATATATTCAGATTGTTATGATATATTGTTTTTATCGATCAATATCGATACATTGATCGATATTATTGATTGATTGTGATTAAAAGTGCATTATCAGGAAGTTATGATCAATTGGAGTGGTCTTATGCACTATCATTTCATCGCGGAACCGATGAGAGACACAACAAATAAGTTGCTGGGTGTGGAGATGATCGCCCGGTTTGCTGCAGATACGGTTCGCCCATTGCATGCAGATATCATCGTTTCAGCGTGGGATAGCGAACAAAAGCGTAATTTCATGCTCAAGCAAATTCAATTAATTGCCGAAAAGCGTGATTGGTTTGAGAGCAACAATCTGCTCTGCACCCTTCATCTTATTGATGAAATGGCGCTTCTGGCGATAGGTGATCCGGTCATCAAGTCGGCCCTACACGCAATGCCCTTTATTGCACTGGAGCTGTCAGAGCGTTTTCTGTCGAGTACGATTTGCCTGAATAATCTGCTGATTAATTCACTCTGTGATGGCCCAAACGCGCTATGGCTGGGCGATCTCGGCTCCGGTAACGTCGGGGCAACTCCACTGGTTTGCGGTCATTTTGACGTGGTTAAATTGGATCGCGGTTTTTTCCTTGAACAGGTAGAAAAGCCGATGTTTCCGGTGCTTATCAAAAACATTCGGGAATATTGCGATCGCATTGCGGTGGAGGGGGTCGAAACATCACGACTTATCAATGACGTCAGCGCCGCAGGTGTCTGGGCGATACAGGGGAGCGTTTTTCCGTCAGTCGTGTTTAACGAGGTTGAGACTCTGCTCTTACCCGGTGTTTGTCACTGATGGCGTAATTGCCCTCCGGCTACGGAGGGCTGCGGCTTTATTAGCGATCTTTCCGCCAGGCGTCCGCGGTAAGCGCCTCGCCAAAATGCCCTGCAATCAGACGACGAGTCAGCTCATGTAGTGGGGAGGCCAGAACATCCGCGGTACTGCCGCGCTCAACAACTTCCCCCTTATGCATGACTAATACTTGATCGCTAATGTGCTTCATCATGCCGATATGCTGAGTCACATAGATATATGAAATCCCCTGTTTTTCCTGTAATTCCAGCATCAAATTGATGAGCTGCGAACGCATCGACATGTCGAGAGAGGCAAGGGCTTCGTCGGCGATAATCACTTTAGGTCGCAAAATGAGCGCGCGGGCAAGCCCCAGGCGCTGTTTTTGCCCCGGCGCTAACATATGCGGGTAATAGCTCACATGGTCAGGCAGCAGGCCGACCATGCGCATCGTTTCTATTATCTGTTTGCGACGCTGTTCAGGTTCCAGGTCGGTGTTCAGACGCAGCGGGAAATCGAGGATCTGTGAAATACGCTGACGAGGGTTAAGCGATGTTGACGGATCCTGAAAAATCATGCGGATCCGCTGACTACGGAATGAGTAATCACCATACTTTAGCGGGTGATCGTCAATCAGCAGTTCACCGCTGGTGGGTTCAATCATGCCAGCTAACATCTTTGCCAGCGTGGACTTACCGGAACCATTCTCGCCAATGACGGCGAGCGTCTGACGTTCGCGCAGGGTAAAGCTGAGTGGTTTAACGGCCTCAACGGTCTGTCGGCGAAATAAACCCGTCCGGTAGCGAAAGGTTTTGCTCAGATTGCGAACTTCGAGCAGGGTTTCTACCATCTCACTCTCTCTCCATATTCAGCGGGAAATGACAGGCGTAGAGATGATTCTTTGCTCCGGTCAGTCGTGGGGTTTCAATACATTCACGTTGAGCATAAGGGCAGCGCGGCCCCAGACGGCAGCCGATGGGTAATTGTTCCAGCAATGGAATCGCTCCTGGCATGGTATTCAAACGACTTTTATGCGGCATGGCGCTACCAAAATCAGGAATGGCGCGGATCAACGCCTGCGTATAAGGATGATGTGGAATCGTCACCAGATCTTTACTGGGCGCGGTTTCCACCGTTTGTCCGCAGTACATTACGTTGATTTTGTCTGCCCACTGGCTGAGCATTTGCAGGTCATGGCTGATCAACAAAATGGTGGTATTGCTATTTTGGTTCAGCCGGGTCAGCAGGCGAAATATTTGCGCCTGGGTCGTTGGCTCCATCGCGTTCGTCGGCTCATCAGCAATCAGCAAGCGCGGCTGATTAGCCAGTGCGATAGCGATCATTACCTTCTGACACTCGCCGTCGGTCAGTTCATACGGGAAGCTGCGCATGGCATCTTTATGGTCTTTTATCCCGACGCGGTGCAAAAGCTCAATCGCCCGGCGTTTACGCCAGCCGATGCGCTGCCACCAGCGGCCCTTGTAGGTCCAGGCTGGAATATTTTGCATCAGCTGTCGTCCAATACGCTCGGACGGATCAAGACACGATTGCGGTTCCTGAAAGATCATGGAAACGTTATGACCGACCAGCTTGCGTCGTTCACGCGCGGAAAGGCGCAGGAGATCGATATCATCAAAGCGCATACGGTCGGCGGTTACGCGCCAGTTATCTTTAGCGACGCCGCAAATGGCCTTGGCGATCAGGCTCTTGCCGGAGCCAGACTCGCCAACCAGTCCGCGGATTTCACCCTCATTGAGGGTCATGCTGACGCGGTCAACTGCTTTTACCCAGTCGTCACCGGTTCTGAATTCAATGGTCAGGTTGCGAATATCGAGTAATGGCATTATTCCACCCCCGCAATAATTGCGCGGCGCACGCCATCACCCAGCAGGTTAACCAACAGCACGCTTATCATGATCGCCGCCCCTGGCAGCATGACAGTCCACGGTGCGACATAAATCAGTTCCAGCGCGTCGCCGAGCATGGCTCCCCATTCCGGTGATGGCAATTGTGCGCCCAGGTCGAGAAAACCCAGCGCGGCGATATCCAGAATCGCCATCGACAGCGCACGGGTAATTTCAGTGATAAGCCCGGCGGTAATATTGGGCAGAACGGCGAACCACAGGATATTGAGCGTGGTTGCGCCATCAAGGCGAGCGGCAATGACATACTCTTTTTCCAGTTCGTCATGCACCATGCTGTAGACGGAACGAACCATCCGCGGCAGCAGCGCCAGCCAGACGGCAAACATCGCGTGAGTCAGATGCGGACCGGCAAAAGCCACCACAATAATCGCCAACAACAGTGAAGGGATCGACAGCAGGGTGTCCAGAATGTGATTGAGCACCGCGGAACGCAAACCGTGTGTTGCCCCGGCAACCACGCCAAGCAATAAACCACACAGCGTGGCGGCAAGGGTGACGACAAACGCGCCGCCCACGGTTGGGGCCGCACCGCTGAGCAGGCGGCTTAAAACATCACGCCCCAGATCATCAGTCCCGAGGAAGAAAGAGACTTCGCCATAGCGCGACCATGACGGTGGCAAAAGCTGGTAGCCGAGAAACTGTTGGTCGATGCCATAAGGCGCGAACCAACCACCAAAAATACACAGAATCGCCAGTCCCGCACAGCCATACAGGCCGATCATTGCGGTTGCATCGCCGTAAAAATTGCGCCATGCGGTGCGCAGCGTACCAGGCGGGCGCTTTTCGCTGTAGACGCTATCGTAAGGCATACCATTCCTTATGTTTCAGAGGGTTAGCCATAGCACCCAAAATATCAGAGATGACGTTAACAATGATAACCAATGAGCCTATTATCATCACACCCGCCGAAATAGCCGCGTAATCTTGCTGGCGAATCGCGTTAATCAGCCAACGGCCAAGACCTGGCCAGCTAAAGACCATCTCGGTGATCATCGCCAGCGTCAGCATGGTGGAAAACTGTAAACCCAGGCGCGGGATAACCGGTGGAAGTGCGTTGTGCAGTACGTGACGGCGTAAAATCGTTAACCGTGACAGACCACGAGTAGCCGCCGCTTTAACATAGTTTTGATCAAAGACCTCAATGGTGCTGATACGCATCAGACGAATAACTTCCGTCGTCGGTGCCACGGAGAGCGTTAATACCGGAAGCACCATATGACGGATCGCACTGACCAGCATTTCATCGCGCCAGGGCGAGTCGGTGATCCACGCATCAATAATGGCAAATCCGGTAACGGGCTTAACTTCGTAGAGCAGATCAAAACGCCCGGAAACGGGCAGCCAGCCGAGGGTCAGTGAGAAGAGCAACGTCAGCAGCAGCGCCAGCCAAAAAACCGGAATAGAAAAGCCCATCAGAGCCAATGCGCTGATGCAACGGTCCTGCCATTTATTACGTGTTATGCCCGCTAACATGCCTATCGGGATCCCGACCATCAGTGCAAAACCAAAGGCCAGAATGCACAGCTCCATCGTCGCCGGAAACACCTCTTTGAGTTGTTCTGAGATTAACTGGCCGTTAATACTGGACACACCAAAATCCCAGTGAATCAGGCCATTGAACCAGAATACCCAGGCGTTCCACAGCGATGCGCCCTGTAACGGCGCATGAGGTGTGAAGTAGCTCAGGCTGAACCCAATAAAAGTCAGGAAGAACAGGGTGACCAGCAGTAATAAAAATCGGCGCAGGGTGAAGATAATCATGGTTTTTTCACCTCTTCAGCCTTTTCCCTGGAAACCCCGGCAAAAGAAGCGTTGCCGAATGGACTGAGCACCAGCCCTTTGATGTCATAGCGGTAAGCCTGCAAACGGAGCGAAGAGGCCAGCGGCAGGATCGGCAACTCGCGTGCGAGAATATTTTGTGCTTCGTCGTAGGCATCAATCCGCGAGGAGAGTTGTTGCGAAGAGAGGGCTTTGCGCAAAATGCTGTCAAACTCCGGATTGCACCAGTGGGCAAAGTTGGTCTGTGAGTTAATGGCGGCACAACTGAGCATCGGTCGGAAAAAACTGTCAGGATCGTTACTGTCAGTTGCCCAACCGGACAACGTCAGATCATGATTCATATCCATTAATCGCGCCTCCTGAAAACGACCCTCTACCGGGATGATCTTCACTTTCACACCCACCTGAGCCATATCAGCCTGAATCAGCTCCGCGGTTTTCAGGGGACTGGGGTTCCAGGCCTGAGAGCTGGTGGGGACCCAAAGTTGTAACGTCAGGTTTTCCAACCCCAGCGCTTTTAGCTGCTCGCGCGATTTTTCCGGATTGTACTCGGTAATTTTAGCTTCGTTGTCATAAGCCCACGAGGCGCGAGGCAAAATAGATGCCGCGGTTTCCGCCGTACCGTAGTAAATAGATTGCATTAACCGTTGGTTGTTAATAGCCAGCGCTAACGCATGTCGTACGGCAGGATTGTTCAACGGCGGTTTATCCGTGTTGAACGCCAGATAGGCGATATTCATCCCCGGACGCAGCGTCAGACGCAGTCGAGGATCATCACGCAATATGCTGAGCTGGCTGGCAGCGGGCCAGGCCAGGACATCGCACTCGCCGGTCAGTAATTTCGATAAACGTCCGGTTCCGCCAGAGCCGAGATCCACCACGACCTGCGGCATCAAGGGGGTACCACGCCAGAATTTTTCATGCCGTTGTAGGCGAATATATTGGCCTGCACGATTTTCTGAAAGTTGGTACGGTCCAGTGCCGACGGGTTGTCTGTCGAGTAATTCCTGGCGATCCTGTTTTGCTAATTTGGCAGCATATTCAGCCGACATCACAGAGGCATAATGTGTGGCAAGGTGCCACAAGAAAGAAGCGTCGGGTTGATTTAAGCGAAATTCAACGGTGTTGTTGTCCAGCTTGCGCACGCTTTGGACGTTATCGGCGAACTGCAGGCTGTCAAAATAAGGAAAACTGCTGCCATTGACATTGTGCCACGGATGCTGGCGATCAAAGATGCGCTCGAAGGTAAATACCACATCGTCCGCATTCAGTTTGCGGGTGGGCGTGAACCAGGCTGTCTTTTGAAACGGAACATCGCGACGTAAATGAAAGCGGTAGGTTGCGCCGTTATCCATGACTTCCCAGCTTTCAGCCAGTTCTGGCACCAGGCGATAGGTATAGGGATCGACATCAAGTAGTCGGTCATACAATTGGGCCGCTAATGTGTCTACGATGAGACCGCTGCTCGCTTTTTGTGGATTGAACGTATTGACCTGCCCACTAACGCAATAGACAAAGCCACTGTCACGAATATCAGCGTACGGGGCCTGCTCAGGCGCAGCTACAGCCTGACCACTCAGAAATCCAGCCATCACGATCAGAGATGATAAAACCAGGCGCATAATTTTAAAGGGTTATATATAAAGAAGCTATCTTACTAATACTTAATGACATTTGCCATTACCGTTTGTGTTTGGGGCTGCAGGGGTGATGACCGCGAATTCAACATCGTCAGTTGGTCAAAATTCATACCTGCTATCCACTTTGCATATACTCTATTAGCTATCTTAGCATTTTCATGGCCCCTCTGACTCGCTTAAACGCCGGATTCACTGGGAGAGAGATTATGTGAGGTGTCTGACGGGAAAAATGAATCTGTTGAATGGAAGGGGGCGTCCAGAGAATCAGCGGAAAAGTAACAAGAATGAGGCCGGGAAGAGTGAATATCTTCCCGGATGTCGAATTACTTCTGGATTTTATTAACGCGTACCACCGGCGGTTGCATTTTAGCGTCAAGGCTACCGTTAATCCTGATCATTTGATCGGGTTTTACCGTTCGGCCATCAAAGACGGCAAGCGGGATTAGCGTATTGATAGTGCCGGTTTTGTCCCGGAAGATAAACTTATCTCCTCCTTGAGCCTCAATGAGATTACCTCGTAAAGAGATGGTCGCACCGTCATGCATGGTTTTAGCTTGTTGGACGGTCATGATTCTTGCATCTTCAGTGCCACGATACCCTTCATCCAGTGCGTGCGCAGGTGGCGGGGCGGTATCTTTTTTTAATCCGCCATTATCATCGGCAAACGCTGTGGGCAATAAAAAACAACACAGTAAGGGGGCGAGAGATATTTTCATAGAGCCTCCATTAAAATTGATTTGACTTATTAAGTTTTGTAGCTATTTATTAATTTGGCGAGTGGGATAAGTCTCAAATTGTAATTTTTCAATAAAACAACGGCTTGGTGTTATATAAGCGAGGCGGGGAGATGAACAGAGAGAAAGCCCATTTGCAAGGCGTAAAAGAGAGCCAGCGTTTTCTGAATTTTGAATCTGGCTTTCACAAGATTGGTTTTATCTGTTTGCTCTGCATTGTTTTACTTGCTATGGAGGGATCGTTTTCCAAGGGATATTTAAGTGAGGTAACGAGAAAAAATAGCTTAAAGACAACAGAGTTACAATACGAAAGGTTTGGGCGTTTGCAAACGGAATTTAAAATTAACATCTCTGCACAAAAGTATGATTCTGTGAACAAGACGTTGCGCATTGGCGGCGATTTCAACAAATTTTATGAGATGGAAAATATTTGGCCGCAGCCAGACAGCATGTACAGCAAGGGTAATGATCTTTACCTTGTCTACAATGATTCTGAAGCAACGCAGGACTTTACTATCTGGCTGCAGGTTACGCCCGTGAAGCCAGGAAGTGTAATGAGTTTTCTCCAGCTAAATGGCGAACCTGAAATCCGCTTCAGACAATTTATTTATCCCTAGGAGGTGAGTATGGAGATGGTCTTCCGGGCATTAGCCATTTACCTTATTTTGCTGGTAGTTTTCAAAATTGCAGGTCGCCGGGCATTGTTACAAATGACCAGCTTCGATCTGATTTTATTACTGATTATCAGTGAAGCAACTCAACAAGCCTTATTGGGTAATGATTTTTCGCTAACCGGCGCCATGATCACGATTGTCACACTGGTTACTATTGATATTCTGTTTGGTTTCATTAAGAAAAAGGTAGGTGGGGCAGAATCCGTGCTGGATGGCTCTCCGGTTATCCTGCTTGATCACGGGATACCTTTGTTGGATAAAATGAAGAAAGTGGATGTTTCTCTTGACGATATATTAGTCGCTGCACGACAAAATCAGGGGATTACCGAATCCAGTAAAATCAAGTATGCCATTCTGGAACGTAACGGACATATTTCTGTCATTCCTGAAGAGAATTAGCGAGGCGGTAATGAACACGGAGTACAATGACGCAAAAACACGCAATGAACTGACGAAACGGGTTGCAAAAACGCTTATTGATCGCGGTTTAACGTTGACTACCGCAGAATCTTGTACAGGAGGAAACTTGGCCGCCGCGCTTTGTGCACAGGCGGATACCGCAGAATTTTATGATATCGGCGTTATAACCTTTAGCGATCGTGCCAAGCAGAAAATGCTCGGCGTGCGGGCCAGTACGCTGGAGAAATATAGCGCCGTTAGTGAGCAAACGGTAAGTGAGATGTCTGTAGGGATACGTGAGCAAGCCGGAACCGATATCAGCATAGCCATTAGCGGATATGCGGGGCCGGAGGGTGGGGAGGATGGTACTCCCGCAGGAACGGTGTGGTTTGCGTGGAATTTCCGCGGGCGGATAATAACAAAACGGGAATATTTTTCCGGTGATTGCCAGGACGTTATAGAAAAGGCGGTACGTTTTAGCCTGGCGGTATTGGTTGAAGAAGTTTCAGTCTGGAAGAACAAATAAATAAACCAGGACTTATCCGAGTAAATATCTCAACGCAATGTGAAGTTATCATCGTAAGGACCAGGTTAATATTTGGCAAAAATGAAGTTGTGGGTAAATTATAAAGGTCATGTCATTCATTTTGTTCTACGCTTATTAGTCTTTGCGATGAATGATGACTCATGAGAGGTGATTGAATGACTGACCTAAATAAAGGAAAACAGACCACCAATAAAACTAATTCAGAACGTTTTCCGCAGCCGCCTTTTCCACATCAAAAACAACCTTTTCCGGGTCTGGCTGGAAAAATGCAACCGCGTCCCGATCATGGCGAAGAAAGCTATCAGGGAAGCGGCAGGTTAAATGGTCGCAAGGTATTAATTACCGGAGGTGATTCAGGTATTGGGCGTGCAGTTGCCATTGCTTATGCCCGCGAAGGCGCCGATGTCGCGATTAATTACTTACCTGAAGAAGAGGACGATGCGCGCGAAGTTGTCGAATTGATAAAAAAAACAGGGAGACAAGTCGCGGCGATTCCCGGTGATATTCGTGACGAAACTTTCTGTAACCATCTGGTAAAACAGGCGGTAGAAGCGCTGGGAGGGTTGGATATTCTGGTGAATAACGCCGGTCGTCAGCAATTTTGCGAATCGATCGAAGACCTCACCACAGAAGAGTTTGATGCGACATTCAAGACCAATGTCTACGCCATGTTTTGGATCACCAAAGCGGCTGTTCCTCATTTCTCACGAGACAGCGTGATTATTAACACCTCGTCGGTACAGGCTTATGAGCCAAGTGAGATCCTGCTTGATTATGCTCAGACCAAGGCGGCGATAGTGGCATTTACTAAATCGCTGGCAAAGCAACTGGCACCCAAAGGGATCCGTGTGAATGCTGTCGCGCCTGGACCGTACTGGACGGTATTGCAGTGTTGCGGCGGCCAACCACAGGAAAAAATTGAGAAATTTGGCGCAAATGCGCCGCTCGGTCGGCCAGGCCAACCGGTAGAAATTGCTCCGCTGTATGTCACTTTAGCGGCTGAAGAGAATAGCTATACATCCGGTCAGGTATGGTGTTCTGACGGGGGGACCGGAACCCTCTGACGTCTATGTTCGCTGAGTCGAAACGTCCGCGGGGGAAAACCAGCGCGGACAATACTGTATAAGGGCAGGGGGCGGCATGTACCGCTCCCTGAATATTAACCAATGACAGCGATGCCAAGACGTTCCAGGATCAACGATGCCTGGTAGCTGTCCAGTTTAACGCCTTGCAAATCAACACCCCGGACATCGAGATCGCCCAGTTCTGAATTGGTCAAATCACAGTGCGTAAAGTTTGCTGCCCGCCAGTCGAACGATGAAAACTCGCCGCCAGAGAGGTCCGATCCACTGAACGTTGCGCCAAGTACCTGAGTACCCATCCAGCGGTTTTCCCACAGCTCGCACTTTTCCAGTACGACTTTTGAAAAGTTGGCGTAGCTTAAGTTGGTATTGGTGATATAGGCGCTACAAAACCAGGTGCGTGTGGTAATCATATTCATAAAGCTTGCGCCGCGAAAATCTGAACCTTGTGCACGGCAGTGGCGAATTTCGATTCCCAGCGCACTCACATTCCTGAAATCCGCCATGGAGAGATCGCAACTTTTGAAAATGGCATCTTTCAGGATAGCGCGGCTAAAATTACACCCTTTCTGGCTCTCTCGATCATAAAATTGGCAGCCAATAAACTCAGTACCGCTAAGGTCGGCACCCGAAAAATCACAGTTGAAAAATGTGCTATTTTCGACTTTCTCACCGGTGAACCTGTTTCTGTCAATTTTTTCGCCAACTAACGCCAGAGTCATCATGATTAACCTGTTTTTTTATACAGTGATTGCAACATGGTAAACTGTTTTAACCCTCGCGTCCAACGTCTGCCCCTGTACGCTAAATTTGGTGTTTCTTGAGTAACGCACGGAGCTGATGGTAGGTCAGACCTAATAATTCAGCGGCTTTTTTCTGATTAAATTTCGCTTGCTGTAAGCTGGTTTGCAAAAATTCCTTTTCCTGCTGCTGTTGGAATTCACGCAGATCCAGCGGTAAGGCTACTGATGTGTGTCTGGTTTCTTGCACCAGCGGCGGTGTGGTGTGACGCCTGAACGGGTCAATCACAATCTCATTCAGCGGGTAATCGCTGGTCCCGTGTCGGTAAACTGAACGCTCCACGACGTTTTTCAGCTCACGAATATTGCCCGGCCAACGGTAGTGGAGGAGCGTTTCTTTGGCCTCGTCGGTGAACCCTGGAAACAACGGTAACCCGATCTCACGGCACATCTGAATGGCAAAATGTTCAGCCATTAGCATGATATCGCTTTGACGTTCGCGTAACGGTGGGAGTTGCACCACATCAAAAGCCAGACGATCCAGCAGGTCGGCGCGGAACGTGCCTTCATTCACCATGCGCGGCAGGTCGGCATTGGTTGCACAAACCAGTCGTACGTTGACCTGCAGCGGCTGGCTACCGCCTACGCGTTCCAGCTCTCCGTACTCAATAACGCGCAGCAGTTTTTCCTGTACCAGCATCGGGGCGGTCGCCAGTTCATCAAGAAACAGCGTGCCGCCATCGGCGCGCTCGAAACGACCCGGATGACGTTTCTGTGCGCCAGTAAAGGCGCCAGCTTCGTGACCGAAGAGTTCAGAATCGAGTAAATTTTCGTTGAGCGCCGCGCAGTTAAGTGAAATAAACGGGCCTTGCCAGCGGGTGGAGAGATAGTGCAGGCGGTTGGCGATAAGCTCTTTCCCCGTACCGCGTTCCCCAATGACCAGCACAGGTTTATCCAGCGGCGCGAGATGAGAAACCTGCTCCAGAACTTCAATAAAGCTGTTCGCTTCGCCCAGAAGATTATCTTTGTATCCTGCCATGATGAAATTCACCATTTGTTAGTGTTATTCACCAATTTACCCTATTTATCCCGGCAGGTAAAATTGGATATTTTCATATAATTCAATGAATTAAAAAGTTGGCATGCGAAGTGCATTAGAACAGCAGCAGGGCATTGCCCGATATCAGAACAGTAAGTGAGGATTACATTATGGGTATTTTTTCTCGTTTTGCCGACATCGTGAACGCCAACATTAATGCGTTGCTGGAAAAGGCTGAAGATCCGCAGAAGCTGGTGCGGTTGATGATCCAGGAAATGGAAGACACGCTGGTTGAGGTGCGCTCCAACTCCGCACGCGCTCTGGCAGAAAAGAAACAGTTATCGCGTCGTATCGAACAGGCCAGCGCCCAACAGGCAGAGTGGCAGGAAAAAGCAGAGCTGGCGCTGCGTAAAGAAAAAGAAGATTTGGCGCGTTCTGCGTTAATCGAAAAACAGAAACTGACTGATCTGATTGCCTCGCTGGAGCATGAGGTGACGCTGGTTGACGATACGCTGGCGCGTATGAAAAAAGAGATCGGTGAGCTGGAAAACAAACTTAGTGAAACCCGTGCTCGTCAGCAGGCGTTGATGCTGCGCCACCAGGCGGCGAGTTCTTCCCGTGATGTTCGTCGTCAACTGGACAGCGGCAAACTGGATGAAGCGATGGCGCGCTTTGAATCTTTTGAGCGCCGTATCGATCAAATGGAAGCTGAAGCTGAAAGCCATAACTTCGGTAAGCAGAAGTCTCTGGATCAGCAATTTGCTGACCTGAAAGCAGATGATGAAATCAGCGAGCAGTTGGCGCAATTGAAAGCCAAAATGCAGCAAGACAAGCAATAATAATATCTGGCGGTGCCCGAACGCGCCGCCGTTCATCACCTGTAAGGAGTACTCATGAGCGCGCTATTTCTGGCCATCCCGTTAACCATCTTTGTGCTTTTCGTCTTACCGATTTGGCTCTGGCTGCATTACAGCAATCGTTCCAGTCGCGGCGAGCTGGCGCAAAGTGAACAACAGCGTCTGGTAGAACTTAACCAGGATGCACAGAGGATGCGTGAGCGCATTCAAGCGCTGGAAGATATCCTTGATGCTGAACATCCAAACTGGAGGGACCGCTAATGGGGGGCGTTAATCTGAATAAAAAACTGTGGCGTATACCGCAGCAGGGCATGGTGAAAGGGGTTTGCGCGGGTATTGCGCATTATCTCGATGTTCCTGTGAAACTGGTGCGGATCCTGGTGGTACTGTCCATCTTTTTTGGTCTGGCCTTTTTCACCTTTGTCGCCTACATCGTACTGACGTTTGTGTTGGATCCGATGCCGGACAACGTGGTTTCCGGAGAACAGCAGCCATCAAGCGGTGAGCTGTTGGATGCTGTCGATCGTGAGCTGGCTGCAAGTGAAAAGCGTTTGCGTGAGATGGAGCGTTATGTGACATCTGATACCTTCACATTACGCAGCCGCTTCCGCCAATTGTGAGGTTAAAAATGAATAATCGCTGGCAACGTGCCGGGCAAAAGGTAAAGCCGGGCTTTAAAATAGCAGGTAAGCTGGTGCTGCTGACTGCGCTGCGCTATGGCCCGGCAGGGGTAGCAGGGTGGGCGGTGAAGTCCGTGGCCCGACGTCCGCTAAAAATGTTGCTGGCGTTAGTACTTGAACCTTTGTTGAGCCGGGCAGCGACAAAATTGTCGAAACGCTATTCAGGTAATCAACCCTGATATCCGAAACAACAAAAGCAAGCAACAATTAATCAACATTCCCTCAGTTAATTTGCGGCAGCTCACAAATACGATTTTTTGGCTGCCAAAATTCTTTTATAACCCCCCTCCAGGCCACCTCAGCTGATTGACAGCTTATTTCCGGCAGAGTAGTCTCTTGCGTCATGGGACCGCTACCACGAGAAATGAAGGTGAACCAAAAAATCCAAAAATGTCTGAGTGAAGTCTATGGAGACACATTTTCTTCACTTCACTATGAAGCGCTGGTTGCACGTTTAGAAAAAGCACGAAAATTAATTAAAAAAAACCGTAAAGCGCATTGGGATGAGGGCGATGTCGTTCTGATCACTTACGCCGATCAATTTTACGCGGAAGATAAAAAACCGCTGCCAACGTTTAATCAGTTTTATAATGAATGGCTTAAGTCGATATTTTCTCATGTGCACCTGTTGCCATTTTATCCGTGGTCATCGGATGATGGTTTTTCAGTAATTAATTACTATCAGGTTGCCGAAGAAACCGGTGACTGGAATGATATTAAGCAATTAGCTGAATCCAGTCGACTGATGTTTGATTTTGTTTGTAACCATATGTCAGCTAAAAGCGAATGGTTTAATAACTATTTGCAACAGCTTGACGGTTATGAAGATTTCTTTATTGCGATGGATCCTGATACGGACCTGAGCAACGTCACGCGCCCGCGCGCATTACCGTTACTGACCCCGTTTACGTTGAAAGATAATACAGTGCGTCATCTCTGGACGACGTTCAGCGACGACCAGATCGATCTCAACTATGCCAATCCATTAGTATTACTGGCGATGATCGATGTACTACTGAGTTACCTGGAGCAGGGCGCTGATTATGTCCGCCTGGATGCGGTTGGTTTTATGTGGAAAGAGCCAGGGACAACCTGTATTCACCTGGAAAAAACGCATCAGCTTATCAAACTGTTCCGCGCTATTGCTGATTGCGCGGCACCTGGTACAGCGATCATTACTGAAACGAACGTTCCGCATAAGGATAACATTTCCTATTACGGTAATGGCCGCGATGAGGCTCACATGGTGTACCAGTTCTCGCTGCCGCCGCTGGTGCTGCATGCGGTACAACGCCAGGATACAACGACATTGTGTCAGTGGGCGCAATCACTGGAACTGCCATCGACTGAGACCACATGGTTTAATTTCCTCGCATCGCATGACGGAATTGGCCTCAACCCGTTACGGGGCCTGTTACCTGAAGATGAAATCATGCGACTGGTGACGGAATTACAACAAGAAGGCGCCCTGGTTAACTGGAAGAATAATCCTGATGGTAGTCGAAGTCCGTATGAAATTAACGTCACGTATATGGATGCGTTAACGCCGGGTAATAGCAGTAATACTGAAAGATTTGCCCGCTTTATTCTCGCCCATGCCATTTTGCTGAGTTTTCCAGGCGTACCGGCGATTTACATTCAAAGTATCCTCGGGTCACGTAATGACTATAAAGGTGTGGAGGAACTGGGGTATAACCGGGCGATCAACCGTAAAAAATATCATATCAGACAAATAGAAACGGAACTGGCTGATGAAACCTGTTTGCGTCACGCCGTTTACCATGAGTTATCCCGATTGATTGTTCTACGACGTAATAATAAAGCATTCCATCCTGATAGTAATTTTAAGATTTACAGTGTTACACCGGCCGTTATGCAAATTAAGCGTACGGCAGAGACAGGCGAAGAAATTACCGGTTTATTTAATGTCAGCGGTCAGACACAAACCATTAATATTGATATTGAAAATGGATTTGATTTGATTAGCGAAGAAAGTATTTCGGGTAAGGAATTAACACTACACGCCTGGCAGGTTATGTGGGTTAAGAAATAAAAAGGAACATTTCATGCTTAAAGCTAAAATTGTGCTGATTTCAGCACTGGTGTCCTGCGCCCTGGTTTCTGGGTGTAAGGATGATAAAAAATCCTCTGTCGCAATTGAATTTATGCACTCTTCTGTAGAGCAGGAGCGGCAGGCGGTTATTGCCAAACTGATTGAGCGCTTTGAAAAAGAGAACCCCGGTATCAGCGTCAAACAGGTTCCTGTTGAAGAGGATGCTTACAACACCAAAGTGATTACCCTCGCGCGTAGCGGTTCACTTCCGGAAGTTATTGAAACCAGCCATGACTACGCGAAAGTCATGGACAAAGAATCGCTTATCGATCGTAAAGCGGTGGCGCAGGTCATTAACGGTGTAGGTGAAGACGCGTTTTATGATGGCGTACTGCGTATTGTACGCACCGAAGATGGCTCTGCATGGACCGGGGTTCCGGTCAGCGCCTGGATTGGCGGGGTCTGGTATCGCAAAGATGTACTGGCAAAAGCAGGCCTTGAAGAACCGAAAGACTGGCAGCAATTGCTCGACGTGGCGCAAAAGCTAAACAATCCTGCCAGCAAAAAATATGGTATTGCGCTCCCTACGGCGGAAAGCGTATTGACCGAACAGTCCTTCTCCCAGTTCGCGCTTTCTAACCAGGCTAACGTTTTCGATGCGCAGGGAAAGATAACCCTTGATACGCCAGAGATGGCGCAGGCGCTGGAATACTATCGCTCGCTTGCGGCAAACACGATGCCGGGTTCTAACGACATCATGGAGGTCAAAGACGCTTTCATGAACGGCACTGCACCAATGGCTATTTATTCCACCTATATCCTCCCGGCGGTGATTAAGGAGGGGGATCCTCAAAATGTTGGCTTTATGGTACCGACGGAAAAAACCTCTGCTGTATATGGCATGTTGACGTCGCTGACCATAACCGCAGGACAAAAAACCGAAGAGACAGAAGCCGCAGAAAAATTTGTCACCTTTATGGAGCAGGCCGACAACATTGCTGACTGGGTAATGATGTCCCCAGGTGCCGCGCTCCCGGTTAATAAAGCGGTGGTGAACACCTCAACGTGGAAAGATAACGCCGTCATTAAAGCGCTGGGTGAGTTACCCAATCAGCTGATTGCCGAACTGCCGAATATTCAGGTCTTCGGCGCAGTCGGCGATAAGAACTTTACCCGCATGGGTGACGTTACGGGTTCCGGCGTCATAAGCACCATGGTGCACAACGTCACGGTAGGAAAAGCTGACCTTTCAACGACGATGAAGGCCAGCCAGACCAAACTGGATGACCTTGTTGAACAGCGCTAATGGGGAAATGGAAAGCCGTGATGAATAAGTTCTTTTCAGGTCGATCGGATATGCCATTTGCCATGCTGCTGCTGGCGCCCAGTTTGCTCTTGCTGGGTGGTTTAGTTGCGTGGCCGATGATATCTAACATCGAAATCAGCTTTATGCGTCTGCCGCTCAATCCGCAAATTGAGTCAACATTTGTCGGCCTGAGTAACTATATCCGTATCTTAACCGATCCCGGATTCTGGCATTCGCTGTGGATGACGGTCTGGTATACCGCGCTGGTTGTTGCCGGGAGCACGGTGCTGGGGCTGGGAGTGGCGATGTTTTTTAACCGTGAGTTTCGTCTGCGGAAAACGGCGCGCTCACTGGTGATCCTCTCTTACGTAACGCCATCTATTTCGCTGGTGTTTGCCTGGAAATACATGTTCAACAACGGCTACGGCATTGTGAACTATCTCGGCGTTGATCTGCTGCATCTGTTTGAGCAGGCGCCGTTATGGTTCGACAATCCAGGCAGCAGCTTCGCACTGGTCGTGCTGTTCGCCATCTGGCGCTACTTTCCGTATGCCTTTATCTCGTTTCTGGCGATTTTACAGACTATTGATAAATCGCTGTATGAAGCGGCGGAAATGGATGGCGCGAACGCCTGGCAACGGTTTCGTATCGTCACGCTGCCAGCGATCATGCCGGTGCTGGCGACCGTAGTCACGCTGCGTACGATCTGGATGTTCTATATGTTCGCCGATGTTTATCTGCTGACCACTAAAGTCGATATTCTCGGGGTCTATCTCTATAAAACAGCGTTTGCATTTAATGACTTAGGCAAAGCGGCCGCTATTTCTGTCGTCCTCTTCGTCATCATTTTCGCTGTTATCCTGCTGACCAGAAAACGGGTGAACCTCAATGGCAACAAATAAACGCACGCTTGGCCGCATCGGCTTTTACTGTGGATTAATTGTCTTCCTGGGCATCACGTTATTTCCGTTTTTTGTGATGCTGATGACCTCATTCAAAAGCGCAAAAGAGGCGATCTCGCTGCATCCCACGCTGTTACCTCAGCAATGGACGCTGGAACATTACATCGACATTTTTAACCCGATGATCTTCCCGTTTGTTGACTACTTCCGTAATAGCCTGGTGGTATCGGTCACGTCATCGGTGGTGGCGGTGTTTCTCGGCGTGCTTGGGGCGTATGCGCTTTCCCGTCTGCGTTTTAAGGGACGGATGACCATCAATGCCAGTTTTTACACGGTGTACATGTTTTCGGGGATTTTGCTGGTGGTGCCGTTGTTCAAAATCATTACGGCCCTCGGCATTTATGACACCGAAATGGCGTTGATTATCACCATGGTGACCCAAACGCTGCCGACAGCCGTGTTTATGCTGAAAAGCTACTTCGACACCATTCCGGATGAGATAGAAGAGGCCGCGATGATGGATGGATTAAATCGTCTGCAAATTATCTTTCGCATCACCGTGCCGTTGGCCATGTCCGGTCTGGTTTCAGTCTTTGTGTACTGCTTTATGGTTGCGTGGAATGACTATCTGTTCGCCTCGATTTTCCTCTCCAGCGCCAGCAATTTTACCTTACCGGTCGGTCTGAACGCGCTGTTCAGTACGCCTGACTATATCTGGGGACGCATGATGGCCGCATCGTTAGTCACCGCATTGCCGGTGGTCATTATGTATGCGCTTTCCGAACGTTTTATTAAAAGTGGCTTGACCGCAGGCGGCGTGAAAGGCTAAGCGGCCAGTTTAATTAAGGAGTTGTAAATGAAGAAGTTAGTTGCCACAGAACCGCGCGTTGCGGCGCTGGTGGAATATGAAGACAGAGCAGTTTCCGCCAATGAAGTGAAAGTTCGCGTTCGCTTTGGCGCGCCGAAACATGGCACGGAAGTCGTCGATTTTCGCGCGGCCAGTCCGTTTATTGATGAAGATTTTAACGGCGAATGGCAAATGTTTATGCCGCGTCCGGAAGGGGCGCCGCGCGGAATTGAGTTCGGTAAGTTCCAGCTTGGCAACATGGTGGTGGGCGATGTCATTGAGTGTGGTAGTGATGTGACCGATTACGCCGTCGGCGATTCTGTATGCGGCTACGGCCCACTGGCAGAAACGGTAATCTTTAACGCCGTAAACAACTACAAACTGCGCAAAATGCCAGAAGGTAGTTCGTGGAAAAATGCCGTGTGCTATGACCCTGCACAGTTCGCCATGAGCGGTGTGCGCGATGCCAATGTGCGCGTCGGCGACTTTGTTGTCATCGTCGGATTAGGGGCAATTGGCCAGATCGCCGTACAACTGGCTAAGAAAGGGGGTGCGTCAGTGGTTATTGGCGTGGATCCGATTGCCCATCGTTGTGATATCGCGCGTCGCCATGGGGCTGATTTCTGTCTGGATCCGATTGGCACCGACGTGGGCATGGAAATTAAAAAGCTGACCGGCAAACAGGGCGCGGATGTGATTATCGAAACCAGCGGCTATGCGGATGCGCTGCAATCGGCGCTACGCGGTCTGGCCTATGGCGGAACCATTTCCTATGTCGCCTTCGCCAAACCTTTTGCTGAAGGGTTTAACCTGGGCCGTGAAGCGCACTTCAACAACGCCAAAATCGTCTTCTCCCGCGCCTGCAGTGAACCAAATCCAGATTATCCGCGCTGGAATCGCAAGCGCATTGAGGAGACCTGCTGGGAACTGTTGATGAACGGTTATCTGAACTGTGAAGAGCTTATCGATCCGGTAGTCACCTTCGCCAGCAGCCCGGAAAGCTATATGCAGTATGTCGATCGCCATCCGGAACAGAGCATCAAAATGGGCGTGACGTTTTAATTAAGGAATACAGAAAATGAAAATCGGAACACAGAATCAGGCTTTTTTCCCGGAAAATATTCTCGAGAAATTCCGTTACATCAAAGAGATGGGTTTTGACGGTTTTGAAATTGACGGCAAATTGCTGGTCAACAATCTTGAGGAAGTGAAAGCGGCGATCAAAGAAACGGGTCTGCCCGTGACCACCGCCTGCGGGGGGTATGACGGTTGGATCGGTGATTTTATCGAAGAACGTCGTTTGAATGGTTTACAGCAGATTACACGCATTCTCGAAGCGCTGTCCGAAGTAGGCGGGCAAGGCATTATTGTCCCTGCCGCCTGGGGCATGTTTACCTTCCGCCTACCGCCGATGACCTCTCCGCGTAGCCTGGACGGCGATCGCAAAGCCGTCAGTGATTCATTGATTTATCTCGATAAAGTTGCCGAGCGTACGGGGACGGTGGTGTATCTCGAGCCGCTCAACCGCTATCAGGATCATATGATCAACACCCTGTCGGATGCTCGCCGCTATATCGTGGAAAACAACCTGAAGCATGTGCAAATCATTGGTGATTTTTACCATATGAATATCGAAGAAGACGATATGGCACAGGCGCTGCATGACAATCGCGATCTGTTGGGACACGTGCATATTGCGGATAACCATCGTTATCAGCCGGGGAGCGGTACGCTGGATTTCTCTGCGCTTTTTGACCAACTGCGTGAAGATAATTATCAGGGCTATGTAGTGTATGAAGGGCGCGTACGGGCGGAGAACCTGCCGGAAGCATACCGTCAGTCGCTGGCCTGGCTGCGTACCTGCTAAGAGGATTTCCGTGAAAAGTGCACTGACAAGCGCTCCGCTACGTGTCGCCATTATCGGCGCCGGGCAGGTAGCGGATAAAGTTCATGCTTCGTACTACTGCACCCGCAACGATCTGGAACTGGTGGCTGTCTGTGACAGCCGCCTGTCACAGGCGCAGGTGCTGGCAGAGAAATATGGTAATCCGCAGGTTTGGGACGATCCTCAGACGATGTTACGCGAGGCTAAGCCAGATATCGTCAGCATCTGTTCGCCCAATCGTTTTCATTATGAACACACCATGTTGGCGCTGAACGCTGGCTGCCATGTGATGTGCGAAAAGCCCCCAGCCATGACGCCAGACGAGGCGCTGGAGATGTGTCAAACGGCGCGGCGGATGGGGAAGGTACTGGCTTACGATTTTCATCATCGTTTCGCACTGGATACACAATTGCTTCGCGAACAGGTAATGAGCGGCGTGCTGGGTGAAATCTATGTCACTAATGTCCGCGCCTTGCGCCGCTGCGGCGTACCCGGCTGGGGTGTTTTTACCAACAAGGAACTGCAGGGCGGCGGGCCGCTGATTGATATCGGTATCCATATGCTTGATGCCGCGATGTATGTGTTGGGCTTCCCGGCGGTAAAGCGCGTTAACGCGCACAGCTATCAGCGTATTGGCACACGTAAGAGCAGCGGCCAGTTTGGGGCATGGGATCCCGCGACGTACACCGTTGAGGATTCTCTGTTCGGCACGATCGAATTTCATAACGGCGGGATCCTGCGCCTTGAGACCTCTTTCGCGCTGAATATTCCTGAACAATCGATTATGAACGTCAATTTCTGTGGCGATCTTGCCGGGGCGACCTTATTTCCGGCGCAGGTCTATACCGATCGTGACGGAACGCTGGATGTGCTGTTCCAGCGCGAAATAGCCGATGACAATCGTCACTTTCGCAGCATGGAGTCTTTCGTAAATCACGTACAGGGCGAGCCTGTCGCTATTGCGGACGCAGAGCAGGGCGTCGTTATTCAACAACTGGTTGCCGCACTGTATGAATCGGCTGAAACAGGAACATATGTAGACTTATGACGAAGCCAGTAATGCTAACCGAACCGGCTTTTTGCCCACACAGTCTGAATAAATTCGCTTCACTCATGACGACCGGCAACGGTTATATGGGAATTCGCGCCAGCCATGAAGAAGCCTACACTTTACAGACTCGCGGC
Source organism: Citrobacter sp. wls706 (assembly GCF_005281305.1). Lineage (NCBI taxonomy): Bacteria > Pseudomonadati > Pseudomonadota > Gammaproteobacteria > Enterobacterales > Enterobacteriaceae > Citrobacter > Citrobacter sp. wls706. The sequence continues at coordinate 394,077 of NZ_SZXG01000030.1, forward strand.
ATGTATATTGCGGGACTGTATCATCGGGCAGGGAAAGGCGAAATTAATGAACTGGTTAATCTGCCGGATGTCGTGGGCGTGGAGATTACGCTTAATGGCGAGATTTTCTCGCTAACCAGCGGCGTGATTGAGAGCTGGCACCGAGAACTGGATTTTACCAGCGGTGAATTACGCCGTGCCCTGGTCTGGCGAGCGTCTGGCGGCGCACGTTTTGCCATTGAGAGTCGGCGGTTTGTCTCGGCGCAAAAATTGCCGCTGTTTGCTATGGAAGTTGCCGTTACCCCATTGGATGGTGATGCCTGCATTGGCATCTCAACCGGGATTGATGCCACGATCACCAATCACGGACGTCAGCATCTGGATGAAACGCAGGTCCGGGTATTTGGTCAGCATCTTCTGCAAGGCATTTACACCACCCAGGACAATCGCAACGATATCGCGATCACGACGTTTTGCGACGTAGACGGTGCGGCGCAGCGCTGCTTCACCGCGAAAGAACGTCGGTTGTTACAACACAATAGCGTGCAGGCGAAAACCGGACAACGCGTTACGCTGACGAAAATTAGCTGGATCGACTGGGCGAGCGAGCGCAGCCTGTCGCTGGAAACCTGGGGACGCCAGTCGCTGCGTAATCTGGAAGCGTGCGCCCAGCAGGGATATGACGCGCTGCTGGCGGAATCGACCGCCAACTGGCATGCCTGGTGGCAAAGCCATCGTGTTCAGGTCACCAGTAATGATATGAGCGATCAGCGAGCGCTGGATTATGCGCTCTATCATTTGCGTGTAATGACGCCAGATCACGATGAGCGCAGTAGTATTGCGGCGAAAGGTCTGACGGGAGAAGGGTATAAAGGCCACGTTTTCTGGGATACCGAAGTCTTTCTGTTACCGTTCCATCTCTTCACCGAGCCGAAAACCGCAAGAAGTTTATTGCGTTACCGCTGGCATAATTTGTCGGGCGCGCGTGAGAAAGCCCGCCGCAACGGTTGGCAGGGGGCGCTGTTTCCCTGGGAGAGCGCGCGCAGCGGTGAGGAGGAGACGCCTGAATTCGCGGCGATCAACATCCGCACCGGGCTGCGGCAGAAAGTGGCCTCCGCACAGGCTGAGCATCATCTCGTGGCGGATATTGCCTGGGCGGTGATCAATTACTGGCATACCACCGGGGATATGAACTTTATGTCCCGTGAAGGTATAACGCTGCTTCTGGAAACAGCAAAGTTCTGGATCAGCAGAGCCGTCATGGTTAATGACCGTTTAGAGATCCACGATGTTATTGGCCCGGATGAATACACCGAGCATGTGAACAATAATGCGTTCACCAACTACATGGCCTGGTACAACGTGGAGCAGGCGTTGGATTTTGCGCGTCGCCTGGGCTGTAACGATGAGACCTTTATTCATCGTGCTGAGCATTTTTTACGCCATCTCTGGCGTCCGGAAGCGTTGTCCGATGGTGTGTTACCTCAGGATGACACCTTCCTGAGCAAACCGGTTATCGATCTGTCCAGTTACAAAGCGAAAGCGGGCAAGCAGACGATTTTGCTCGATTACTCCCGCGCAGAGGTCAATGAGATGCAAATTCTCAAACAGGCCGATGTGGTGATGCTGACCTATATGCTGCCGGAGCAATTTACCCCGCAAATCTGTCTGGCGAACCTGCGGTTTTACGAGCCGCGCACCATTCATGACTCGTCTTTGAGTAAGACTATCCATGGGATTGTGGCTGCGCGTTGTGGTGATTCAGAGCAGGGATATCGCTTCTGGCGTGAAGGATCGCTTATCGATCTCGGAGACGATCCACATAGCTGTGATGACGGTATTCACGCAGCGGCGACGGGGGCCATCTGGCTGGGTGCAATCCAGGGATTTGCCGGAGTGAATGTTCGCCACGGGGAGTTACATCTTACCCCTGTATTACCTGAGCATTGGCAAACTCTGTCTTTCCCACTGCGTTGGCAGGGCGTTGATATGCAGGTCACTATCAATAAAGCTGAAATCCGCATTAGCACCACTGAGCGTATTACCTTGTGGGTTAATGGCGAAAAGATCGCCGTCCAGGGGGCGTCAGCGATTACTTATGACGGTGTTATTACGTCTATTTATGGGACCGCTACCACAAAAAGGGATGATGAATGATACTCAAACCACAGGCCATCATTTTTGATTTGGACGGCGTGATTACCGATACCGCACATTTGCATTTTCTGGCATGGCGGCAGGTAGCCAACGAAGTAGGGATTGCGATCGACGAAGCATTTAATGACAGCCTGAAAGGGATTAGTCGCAGCGAATCACTGCAACGTATTTTGCACCACGGCGGGAAGGCGGGGGAGTTTACTCCGGAGACTTGCGCACAATTGGCTGAGAGAAAGAACCGGCTGTACGTCCATTCTTTGCGCCAGTTAACGGTCGACTCAGTATTGCCTGGGATTCGCGAGCTGTTAATGACGTTACGGGAAGAGCGGATTCCGGTTGGGTTGGCCTCAGTGTCGCTCAATGCGCCCACTATTTTACAGGCGCTTGATCTTAGCGCTTGTTTTGACTTTTGTGCGGATGCAGCGCTGATAACCCATTCAAAACCGGATCCGGAAATATTTCTGGCGGCCTGTGCGGGGCTTGGCGTTGACCCGCAGCAGTGCATTGGCATAGAAGATGCACAAGCGGGCGTTGATGCGATCAACGCCTGCGGCATGCTCTCCGTTGGCATCGGTACGGGGCTGAACGGGGCAAGCTTGCAGCTTCCTTCAACCGAATTTTTGACGTGGCCGTGCTTATCGGCTTTCTGGCAACACGACAAGTAAAGGATTCAACATGGCACAGCTTTCGTTGCAGCATATTCAAAAAATTTACGACAACCAGGTGCACGTCGTTAAAGACTTCAATCTGGAAATTGAAGACAAAGAGTTTATTGTTTTTGTTGGGCCTTCCGGTTGCGGGAAGTCAACGACGTTGCGCATGATCGCCGGCCTGGAAGAGATCAGCGGCGGCGATCTGCTGATTGACGGTAAACGGATGAATGATGTGCCGGCGAAATCGCGCAATATTGCGATGGTTTTTCAGAACTACGCGTTGTACCCGCACATGACCGTCTATGACAATATGGCGTTTGGCCTGAAGATGCAGAAAATTGCTCCGGCGGTGATTGAGGAGCGCGTGAACTGGGCGGCGCAAATCCTTGGCCTGCGCGATTATCTGCAGCGTAAACCTGGCGCGTTATCTGGCGGTCAGCGTCAGCGCGTGGCGCTGGGACGTGCGATTGTTCGTGAGGCTGGGGTCTTCCTGATGGATGAGCCTTTATCGAATCTCGATGCCAAACTTCGCGTGCAGATGCGGGCAGAAATTAGCAAACTGCATCAGAAACTGAATACCACCATGATATATGTTACCCATGATCAAACCGAAGCCATGACGATGGCAACGCGTATTGTGATTATGAAGGATGGCATTGTTCAACAGGTTGGCGCACCTAAAACGGTTTATAACCACCCGGCAAATATGTTCGTCGCCGGATTTATTGGTTCACCGGCCATGAATTTTATTCGTGGCGCGATTGATGGTAATAAATTTGTTACCGAAACGCTGAAGTTAACCATTCCCGAAAATAAATTAGCACAGTTAAAAGCTCAGGGTTATGAGCATCAGGCCGTTATACTGGGTATTCGTCCTGAAGATATACATCCGCAGCTTAATAATGAAAATAATGTATCGGCAAAAATTAGTGTGGCAGAACTAACTGGCGCTGAGTTTATGCTTTATACCGTTATTGGGGGGCATGAGTTGGTGGTCCGTGCCGGGGCAGTGAATGATTATCACGCAGGAGAAAATATCACTATTCATTTTGATATGGCGAAATGCCATTTCTTTGATGCTGAAACTGAAGTGGCTATTCAATAAAACTCCGGGGGGATACCCCCCCAAACCTTGGGGCATTTTTGCGAGTATTTTAACAAGGAATAATAATGAAAACCCTACTGTCCGCTACTGCGCTGATGATGAGCGCAGGAGTGGCCTGCGCGCAGGCCGCTGAAAAGAATGAGTGGCACTTTAATATTGGTGCCATGTACGAAATAGAAAACGTTGAAGGTCAGGGCGAAGATATGGATGGACTGGCTGAGCCGTCTGTCTATTTTAATGCGTCCAATGGGCCATGGAAAATATCTCTGGCCTATTATCAGGAAGGCCCGGTTGATTATAGCGAGGGTAAACGCGGTACCTGGTTTGATCGCCCGGAACTGGAAGTTCGCTATCAATTCCTCGAAAGCGAGGATGTTAATTTCGGATTGACCGGTGGTTTCCGTAATTACGGCTATCACTATGTTAATGAACCAGGAAAAGACACTGCAAATATGCAGCGCTGGAAAGTTCAGCCGGACTGGGATATTAAACTTACTGACGATTTGCGTTTTAGCGGCTGGTTGGCAATGTATCAATTCGTCAATGACTTGAGTACCACAGGTTACTCCGATAGTCGCGTTGAAAGCGAAACCGGTCTGAATTATACCTTCAACGATACGGTGGGCTTAACGGTCAACTATTATCTCGAACGCGGCTTTAATCTGGCGGAATCGCGTAATAATGGTGAGTTCTCAACCCAGGAAATTCGTGCTTACTTACCGTTATCTTTCGGCAATACCACCCTGACGCCGTACACCCGTATTGGACTTGATCGTTGGTCAAACTGGGACTGGCAGGATGATCCGGAACGCGAAGGGCATGATTTCAATCGTCTTGGTTTACTGTATGCCTATGATTTCCAGAATGGTTTATCAATGACCCTGGAATATGCCTATGAATGGGAAGATCATGACGAAGGTGAAAGCGACAGATTCCATTATGCGGGTATTGGTGTGAATTACGCATTCTAAAATGTGCAGGGGCATTGTTATGCCCCTGTTTTTACACCAGTGAGTCGGCTAACGATATTTGCGTGCTCACGGTGATGTTCTGCAATCCTTTCTCACCGGCAATCAGATTAAATAATAAATTACAGCTTTGTTCGCCGAGCTGCTGAGTTGGGACATCAATGCCTCCCGGCACGGGTGTCAGCATAAATGACAGCAGTTCATTACTGTAGCCTACAACGGCAAGCTGTTGCGGAATGGCGATATTTTTCTCAGCCGCCACGCGATATAAACTCATTAATTTTAAACTGTCGGTGGCAAATACTGCGTCGGGTAACGGTTGTTGACTCAGTAATTTCCGCGAAGCGAGCAGGGCTGTTTCATGAGTATAACCCCCATCAATAATCCACTCATCGCGTATTTGAATGTTATGTTCCTGAAGGCTGGCTTTATATCCATTGACGCGATCAATGGAAACATGAACGTCAAGCGGGGCATGTAAACAGGCAATATTACTGTGGCCGCTCTCAATAAGCGCATTTGTCAATGTAATGCTGTCGCGATAATTATCAGTGTCTACAGAATAGACATTGGCGTACTCACCTTCCACTTTACCAATAACCACGACCGGAACGTTGTATTTATCCAGTCTTGCAAAAAATGATTCATCAGCGGGAGAACTCAGCATAATGATGCCTTTGATCAATTTTTGCTTAATTTTACTCTCACATTTTTGTAAATCATCTTCGGTGCTTCGCGACGTCTGTAATATGACATCAAAACCAACTTCTTCGGCTTTGGCCGTAATAGCATGCAGCACTTCAGAGAAAAAGGGATTACCGGCGGTTGTTTTGGCAGAACGAGTCGATATCACCATTATTGCGTCAAAGCCGGAAGAGGTGAGTGCCCGAGCCAGTTTATTAGGCTGATACTGTAACTCATCAATCGCACGCAGCACTTTTTCCAGCGCTTCCGGCGAGATGTTGGTTTGCTTATTCAGCACGCGCGATACCGTAGATTTTGATACGCCAGCGGCTCGTGCAATATCATAAATGGTAGGAGACATAGATCCCAAGCTCCGTCCGAGAGTCAATGGCGGACATATTATGGAGTTCACTGCCGAATGACAACAATCACGGAATGCAGACAGAAAAATCAAAAGGCACACCGCACAATGTGTTACCTGAAGAGCAATGTGATCTGCTGGCGTGTGCGATGATAATGGAGTCGCAATATTTTCTTAAGAACTAGCGTATAGTGTTGTAGTGAAATCCAACTCTCGATCAGGAAGATATTATGTTTAAAAAAGGCGTATTAGCGTTGGCACTGGTCATTGGTATGCCGGTTTACGCTGCCGAACACTGGATTGATGTTCGTGTTCCTGAGCAATACCAACAGCAGCATATTCAGGGTGCCGTCAACATTCCGTTAAAAGAGATGAAGGCGCGTATCGCAACAGAAGTGCCTGATAAGACCGACACCGTGAAGCTGTATTGTAACTCCGGGCGTCAATCGGGACAGGCGAAGGATATGCTTGTTGAAATGGGCTACACGCAGGTGACGAATGAAGGTGGGATCAACCAGATTGCGCTGCCAAAAGTAGAGAAGAACTAAACCACCCGCATTTCTTCTGCAACAGGCGGCAGGAATAATGCCGTCTGACACCGCTCAGGTAGTTGATAAATAAGAATTGCCCCCAATCTTTACTTCCTGTTTGTTATAATTTCTTCGGTTCCTTCAGCATAACGGGATGGCGATGAAGCGACTTAAAAATGAACTCAATTCGCTGGTTAATCGCGGTGTAGATCGACATTTGCGCCTGGCTGTCACCGGGCTTAGCCGTAGCGGTAAGACGGCGTTTATCACCGCGATGGTAAACCAGTTACTCAATATTCATGCCGGTGCGCGCCTGCCGTTGCTCAGCTGCGTGCGCGAAGAGCGTCTGCTCGGCGTTAAACGGGTTCCTCAACGTGATTTTGGCATTCCGCGCTTTACCTATGATGAGGGACTGGCTCAGCTGTATGGTTCTCCGCCAGCCTGGCCGACACCAACGCGCGGGGTGAGTGAGATTCGCCTGGCCCTGCGCTATAAGTCAAATGACTCTTTGCTGCGCCACTTCAAAGACACTTCCACGCTGTACCTGGAGATCGTTGATTATCCGGGCGAGTGGCTGCTCGATCTACCGATGCTGGCGCAGGATTACCTGAGCTGGTCGCGGCAAATGACCGGATTATTACAAGGTCAGCGGGGCGAATGGTCGACCAGATGGCGACAGCTCAGTCAAGGATTAGATCCGTTAGCGCCTGCCGATGAAAACCGTCTGGCGGAAATCGCCGCCGCGTGGACGGAGTATTTGCATCAGTGCAAACAGCAGGGACTGCATTTTATTCAACCAGGACGCTTTGTCCTGCCGGGAGATATGGCGGGTGCGCCCGCGCTGCAATTCTTCCCGTGGCCGGATGTGGAAGAATATGGCGAATCTAAGCTGGCGCAGGCGGACAAACACACCAACGCAGGCATGTTGCGCGAGCGGTTTAATTACTATTGCGAAAAGGTTGTGAAGGGCTTTTATAAGAATCACTTCCTGCGTTTTGATCGCCAGATTGTACTGGTGGATTGCCTGCAACCGCTCAACAGCGGGCCACAGGCGTTCAATGATATGCGTCTGGCGCTGACCCAATTGATGCAAAGCTTCCATTACGGGCAGCGTACGCTGTTTCGTCGGCTGTTCTCTCCGGTGATCGACAAACTGCTGTTTGCCGCCACCAAAGCTGACCATGTCACGGTCGATCAGCACGCCAATATGGTGTCGTTGCTCCAGCAACTGATTCAGGATGCCTGGCAAAACGCCGCGTTCGAAGGTATTAGCATGGATTGTCTGGGCCTGGCATCGGTACAGGCAACCACCAGCGGCCTGATTGATGTGAAAGGCGAAAAGATCCCGGCGCTGCGTGGCAATCGCCTGAGCGATGGCGAACCGCTGACCGTCTATCCTGGTGAAGTGCCCGCACGACTGCCAGGACAGGCATTCTGGGACAGCCAGGGATTTCAGTTTGAAGCATTTCGCCCGCAGGTGATGGATGTTGATAAACCCTTACCGCATATCCGTCTTGATGCCGCGCTGGAGTTTTTAATAGGAGATAAATTGCGATGAGCGAGCCGTTAAAACCGCGTATCGATTTCTCAGGTCCGCTGGACGTGGAACAAAACCCGGCGTTTAAAGCGCAGCAAATGTTCAATGAAACGGAAGCGCAGACCTTTGCTCCGGCGACACTGGATGAGCCTCTGGAAGACGAAGGTCAGGCAGAAGCGGTGATTGATGCTGCCTTGCGTCCTAAACGCAGTCTGTGGCGTAAAATGGTGATGGGCGGGCTGGCGCTGTTTGGCGTGAGCGTTGTCGCACAGGGCGTACAGTGGACTATGAACGCCTGGCAGACTCAGGACTGGGTCGCGTTGGGAGGGTGCGCAGCGGGTGCGCTGATCGTCGGCGCGGGCGTGGGTTCAGTGGCGACCGAGTGGCGCAGGTTGTGGCGTTTGCGCCAGCGAGCTCATGAACGTGATGAAGCGCGAGACCTGCTTCACAGCCATGGAACCGGAAAAGGGCGCGCATTTTGTGAAAAGCTGGCGCAGCAGGCGGGTATCGATCAGTCGCATCCGGCTTTACAGCGCTGGTATGCCTCTATCCACGAAACGCAAAACGATCGTGAAGTCGTCAGCCTGTATGCCCATCTTGTGCAACCTGTGCTGGACGCGCAGGCGCGACGAGAGATCAGTCGTTCTGCGGCGGAGTCCACGCTGATGATTGCCGTCAGCCCGCTGGCGCTGGTGGATATGGCATTTATCGCCTGGCGCAATCTGCGGCTGATTAATCGTATCGCCTCGCTATATGGCATTGAGCTCGGGTATTACAGTCGTCTGCGTCTGTTCCGGCTGGTGCTGCTGAATATCGCCTTTGCCGGCGCCAGCGAATTGGTCCGCGAGGTTGGCATGGACTGGATGTCGCAAGATCTGGCGGCGCGCTTATCCACACGTGCTGCGCAGGGTATTGGTGCCGGGCTGTTAACGGCGCGTCTGGGTATTAAAGCGATGGAACTCTGCCGTCCGCTCCCGTGGATCGATGACGATAAACCACGCCTTGGGGATTTTCGCCGCCAGTTGATTGGTCAGGTCAAAGAGACCTTACAAAAGAACAAGTCTCCGCGTGAAAGTTAGCCAGAAGAGGGTGCCGATCGTATAACTTTACGCCGCGGCCCCCTATTTTCCGGCGTGCTGTCAATATTTGTTGACAGAGTTCTTCCTGCAAACCAAATACTGTCTTATCATTTAACACATAATCCCTTGTCCAGGTGAAGGTTCCTATGCGTTTGGAAGTCTTTTGTGAAGACCGACTTGGTCTGACCCGCGAATTGCTCGATTTACTGGTGCTGAGAAGCATTGATTTACGCGGTATCGAGATTGACCCCATCGGGCGTATTTACCTTAATTTTGCGGAACTGGAGTTCACCAACTTCAGTAGCCTGATGGCTGAAATCCGCCGTATTTCAGGGGTTACGGATGTACGTACCGTGCCCTGGATGCCTTCCGAACGTGAACATCTGGCACTGAGCGCGCTGCTTGAGGCATTGCCTGAACCCGTTCTTTCTCTGGATATGAAAAGCAAAATTGAGATGGCGAACCCTGCGAGCTGCCAGCTTTTTGCTCACACTCAGGAGCGGATGCGTAATCATACGGCCGCCCAGTTAATCAATGGCTTTAACTTCCAGCGCTGGCTCGAAAGCAATCCGCAGGATTCGCATAGCGAGCATGTCGTGATTAACGGACAGAATTTCCTGATGGAAATTACGCCAGTCCATTTGCAGGGTGAAAATCAGGAGCAAATGCTGACGGGAGCCGTCGTTATGCTGCGTTCCACCATCCGGATGGGGCGTCAGCTGCAAAATATGACCACGCAGGATCTGAGCGCGTTTAGCCAGATTATTGCCGTCAGCGCCAAAATGAAGCATGTCGTAGAACAGGCCCGTAAGTTGGCGACGCTGAGCGCACCCCTGCTAATCACCGGTAATACCGGTACGGGTAAGGATCTCTTTGCCCACGCCTGTCATCTGGCGAGCCCGCGCGCGGCGAAGCCGTATTTGGCGCTGAACTGTGCGTCGATCCCTGAAGACGCGGTCGAAAGCGAGCTGTTTGGTCACGCAGGGGAAGGTAAAAAAGGGTTCTTCGAGCAGGCTAACGGCGGCTCGGTGTTGCTGGATGAGATTGGCGAAATGTCGCCGAGCATGCAGACCAAATTGTTGCGTTTCCTCAATGACGGGACCTTCCGCCGGGTTGGCGAAGATCATGAAGTCCATGTCGATGTACGTGTGATTTGCGCCACGCAAAAGAACCTGGTGGAGCTGGTGCAGAAAGGACTGTTCCGTGAAGATCTGTATTATCGTCTGAATGTGCTGACCCTCAATCTGCCGCCGCTGCGCGATTGTCCGCAAGATATCATGCCGCTTACCGAACTGTTTGTGGCGCGTTTTGCCGACGAACAGGGCGTACCGCGTCCGAAACTGTCCGCCGATCTCAGTACGGTATTAACCCGCTACGGCTGGCCAGGTAACGTACGCCAGCTTAAAAATGCCATCTATCGGGCGTTGACCCAGTTAGAGGGTTATGAGCTGCGGCCACAGGATATTTTATTGCCGGATTACGATGCGGCAACGGTTGCGGTCGGAGAAGATGTGATGGAAGGCTCGCTGGATGAAATTACCAGCCGCTTTGAACGCTCGGTGCTGACGCAGCTGTATATGAACTATCCCAGCACGCGCAAACTGGCGAAAAGGCTTGGCGTTTCCCATACCGCAATAGCCAATAAACTGCGCGAGTATGGCCTGAGCCAGCAGAAAAAAAGCGAAGAGTAACGATGATAATGAAAATGCCTCCATCTGGAGGCATTTCTGTATGCAGACGCAGCTTAAGCTTTCAGTACGTCCAGCGCCGCATCATAGTCCGGCTCGTTGGTGATTTCATTAACTAACTGGCTGAAAACGACGTTGTCATTCTCATCGATAACGACCACGGCACGAGCGGCCAGGCCTTTCAGCGGGCCTTCAGCGATTTCAACGCCGTAGTTTTTCAGGAATTCTGCATTGCGCAGGGTGGACAGCGTGATAACGTTGCTCAGACCTTCCGCACCGCAAAAACGTGAGTGGGCAAATGGCAGGTCGGCTGAAATGCACAGTACGACGGTATTGTCGATTTCTGTCGCCAGTTGGTTAAACTTACGTACCGATGCCGCGCAAACGCCAGTATCGATGCTTGGGAAAATATTCAGTACTTTGCGCTTGCCTGCAAACTGGCCCAGCGTAACGTCAGACAGATCTTTAGCCACAAGGGTAAAAGCCTGAGCTTTGCTTCCTGCCTGAGGAATGGAGCCAGCGACTGCAACCGGGTTGCCCTGGAAATGAACGGTTTGTGACATGGTTATCTTCCTGTTTACATATAGTTAACGTCGAGGCTAGTTTATGCTATCAGCAGTTAACACGGCAAACGCTATTTGTGGATATCCGCTTCAGGGACTGCACTAAGGAAAACGAATGAGAACAGTAAAGGTATATGAGGAAGCCTGGCCGCTGCACACTCCCTTTGTTATTGCCCGTGGGAGCAGAACCGAAGCGCATGTGGTGGTTGTCGAAGTGGAAGAAAATGGCGTCACAGGCATCGGAGAGTGTACGCCTTATCCGCGCTACGGTGAAAGTGATGCCTCAGTGCTGGCGCAAATTATGAGCATTGCGCCACAACTGGAAAATGGACTGACGCGCGAAGAACTGCAAAAGCTGTTGCCAGCGGGAGCGGCGCGTAACGCCGTGGACTGTGCGTTGTGGGATCTGAGTGCGCGTCAACAGCAGCAGTCTCTGGCTGAACTGGTGGGTTGCGAATTGGCGGAGGTGGTGACGACAGCGCAAACGGTGGTGATTGGAACGCCCGAACAGATGGCGGCGAGCGCGGCAGCACTGTGGGAGAAGGGGGCGAGACTGCTGAAAGTCAAACTGGATGAGCGTTTAATAAGCGAACGGATGGTTGCCATTCGTGCGGCTGTTCCTGATGCCACGATCATTGTCGACGCTAACGAATCCTGGCGGGCAGAGGGGCTGGCCGCGCGCTGTCAGCTTCTGGCTGATTTAGGGGTTGCGATGCTGGAACAACCGCTCCCGGCGCAGGATGATGCCGCGCTGGAGAATTTTGTGCATCCGCTACCGATCTGCGCAGATGAAAGCTGCCACACCCGCAGCAGCCTGAAAGCGCTGCACGGGCGCTATGAAATGGTCAATATCAAACTGGATAAAACGGGTGGCCTGACCGAAGCGCTGGCGCTGGCCGTTGATGCTCGCGAACAAGGATTTGCGCTGATGCTGGGCTGCATGCTGTGTACATCCCGGGCGATTGGTGCGGCGTTACCCCTCACGCCGCAGGTCAGTTTTGCCGATCTCGATGGACCTACCTGGCTTGCCAGCGATGCGGAGCCAGCCCTGCATTTTACGACCGGACAGCTTCATCTCTAGGGTGCCAACGCAGGAGATTGGACATGGCCAGCAGGTATTTCTCGCTCGCTTCATCGGATGAAATGGGCGGGAATTCGGCGGTGATACAGTGCAAGTTCAGATCGGCGCACCAGCTACCAAACGAGCCGGGCGTTTCATAACCTACGCTGGTAACCAGGGGCAACTCAAATGACTGCGCCAGCCACGCGCCCAATTCGCTGCGTCTGGGATCTTCAATACAGGCCAGCGGATCGTGGAAAGACACCACCCAGGCGGGATGAATCCGGTGAATAAGCTGACACAGCGCCTGGGTTTCCGGTTCTGACCCCGGATGCTCGCCGGTCAGCAATACCACGTCGCGTTCTTCTGCGCTACTGTTCCAGCGATACACCGTTTCACCCGCTTTCCAGTTTGCGGCAGGAAAGTTACGGTTAAGATCTACGCCGTTAGCATTTGCGCGTAGCCCAAGCTGGCAACCGTCGGGGTTCACCGCCAGCACAACATGATGACGACGCAGGGAAGGGTTAAGCGTACGCAATGCGCAGGAAAGGGTGACGACCGATGAGTTTTCATCACCGTGTGTACCTGCCAGTATCAGGCCGCTTTCACGATCGGCTGCCAGCGCAGGAAACCAGATTAGCGGTGCGCCTAACGATGAACGTCCGTAATGTTCGGTTCCTGGCGGAAATGCGCCGCGCTCGGCACGGGGACGGGTAGCGGTCATAGTCATCTCTGAATGCTCGAATAGTTACTCGCAGTGTTGTGCAAAATGTATGGATAATCAAATCGTTTTCACACACTTATCTTTTCAGGTGTAATATCACTTTCTTGTCGGAAGTTAATTGCATTTCCTGCTGGCGATACAAATAATTACACATTCACTTAGTAGCCGGAATTGAGGGTATTTTATGCAGCATTCTGTTTCAGTAACCTGTTGTGCGCTGTTGGTTAGCAGCATTTCCTTATCCTGGGCTGCTGATGTTCCCAGCGGAACGGTACTGGCAGAGAAACAAGAACTGGTGCGGCATATAAAAGATGAACCGGCGTCACTTGATCCGGCAAAGGCCGTCGGACTTCCTGAAATTCAGGTTATTCGTGATTTATTTGAAGGGTTGGTCAATCAGAATGAGAAGGGAGAAATTGTTCCTGGCGTCGCCACCCAATGGAAAAGTAACGATAACCGCATCTGGACGTTTACGCTACGCGACAACGCGCAATGGTCCGATGGTACACCGGTAACGGCGCAGGATTTTGTCTACAGCTGGCAGCGTCTGGTTGATCCCAAAACACTATCACCGTTTGCGTGGTTTGCTGCGCTGGCGGGTATTAGCAATGCTCAGGCGATCATCGATGGCAAAGCAACGCCTGATAAGCTTGGCGTTAGCGCAGTCGATGCGCGTACATTGAAAGTTCAGCTGGATAAACCGCTCCCCTGGTTTGCCAACCTGACGGCAAGTTTTGCATTTTATCCGGTACAAAAAGCCAACGTCGAAAGCGGCAAAGAGTGGACCAAACCGGGGAATTTGATTGGTAACGGCGCCTATGTGCTCAAAGATCGCGTCGTAAATGAAAAACTGGTCGTTGTACCGAATATGCATTACTGGGACAACGGCAAAACGGTTCTGCAGAAAGTTACCTTCCTGCCCATTAATCAGGAATCGGCAGCCACCAAGCGCTACCTTGCGGGTGATATTGATATCACTGAATCCTTTCCGAAAAACATGTATCAGAAACTGTTGAAGGATATTCCGGGCCAGGTTTATACCCCGCCTCAGCTTGGCACTTACTATTATGCCTTCAATACCCAGAAGGGACCGACTGCTGATTCCCGCGTGCGTCTGGCGCTCAGCATGACGATCGATCGTCGTTTGATGGCGGAGAAAGTATTGGGTACCGGCGAGAAGCCCGCATGGCATTTTACGCCGGATGTTACGGCAGGATTTGTACCTGAACCTTCTCCGTTTGAGCAAATGAGTCAGGAAGAGTTGAATGCTCAGGCGAAAACGCTGTTGCGTGCGGCAGGCTATGGTCCGCAGAAGCCGCTGAAACTGACGCTGCTGTACAACACCTCTGAAAACCACCAAAAGATTGCTATCGCTGTGGCTTCTATGTGGAAGAAGAATCTCGGCGTTGACGTAAAACTGCAGAATCAGGAGTGGAAAACCTATATCGACAGCCGTAATACCGGCAATTTTGATGTGATCCGCGCTTCCTGGGTGGGGGACTACAATGAGCCTTCGACGTTCCTGTCGCTATTAACATCGACCCATACGGGCAATATCTCCCGCTTTAATAATCCGGCATACGATAAAGTTTTAACTCAGGCTACGTTGGAAAATACCGAGAAGGCGCGGAATGCGGATTATAATACGGCAGAGAAAATTCTGATGGAACAGGCACCTATTGCGCCAATTTATCAGTATACCAACGGGCGGTTAATTAAACCGTGGCTGAAAGGGTACCCGATTACTAACCCGGAAGATGTCGCATACAGTCGCACAATGTATATTGTGAAGCACTAAACTTGGTGAAATAGCGGGAATTGCTTATCGGGGAGAAGGTTTTCTGTATTGAGGGCGGTCAGGCGGTGACCCGCTGGTCGTTACGGCCAGAGCATAGCGTGCGAGAGTTGCCTTTGCAGGAGCGTTTGTACACCGAAGGATCGTCATGAAGGTTATTGCCCGGTCAGGTTTCATAAGGACCGGCAGACAGCCGGTCCTCAAGGGCGGTTATTTCAACTCCAGTGTGGTTATCACACTGGCAATATCCGCGATATCACCTGCTGACAAAGGCTGCAGGGGGCGAGGGAGGCAGTCCGTATCGGTAAGTCCAAGCACGCCTGCGGCAGCAGCAATAACGCGGACGCTTCCGCCATGTTTACGGAAAAGCGCCCACAATGGCTCAAGGCGCGTTGTCAGGGCAGTAACGCGTTCATGATCGTTCGCCGCCGCTGCGTCAGTAATTTGTTTCGCCATCACCGGAAACAAACCACCGCTAACGGAGTACCACACTTCACAGCCGGCGTTTAATCCCAGCCCGGCATAAGCATCCCCACTGATACCGATGGTTACGTCAGGGAGCAGGTGTTGACGCAATGCCTCTACCCGCTCTCTCGCTGCAGTCGGGCTATCCGGGACACCAGGGAGCTTGACCGAGCGAACCCCCTCCAGTGAGGATAGACGCCCGTGCAGTTCATCCGTAAAGGTAAAATGTGTGGTGCCCGGGTTATCATAGATGCACACCGGCACAGACGCGTGTCGGGTAACGGTCTCAAATAGTGCGAAGACTTCTTCGTCACGGAGCGGCTGGTAGCTGACAGCCGGGAGCAGCAGGGCATTTGCGCCCGCGGCTTGCGCATCGTCTGACAGATGCAGGATGGCTTCCGTGCTGACAGCACCCACACACACCATGACAGGGATCTCTCCGGCGTGCTGTGTTGCCAGAATCGCGATGCGCTTGCGTTGCTCTCGGGTCAGATAAGCGTAGCTTCCGGTTGATCCCAGGATACCCATAGAATCAACCTGGGCTTCTGTTAGGCGAGAAAGAATATGACTGAAGCCCTTTTCATCCACGCCGCTGGTGGTAACTGGAGTTAAGGGAAACGCAGACAAGCCAGTAAACATAGGTGTTTGTCCTGAATAAGATTACTGGTGCTGATCTTCGATGAGAGTAATTTCAAACCACAGACCCGGCATCATTTCTTCCAGACCGTCAGTCAGCATTCTTCCTGCTTCATGAAGCTTTTCCAGCGGCATCTGTGGCAGACTTTCCAGAATAAACCACATTTGCTGCGCTTCAACATTTAAACGTGTCCTTATCCCTTGCCTCCAGTTCCAGCGACGGCAGGTGACGCCAGCATTGTCACGCCAGATAACCTCTCCGGGGGAGGGATACTCGATAACAGGTGCGCCTTCTTTCATCGTGTCAAAGGGCTCGGTACCTTCCGCAATGGTCAGACGCGGAATACCCTGGTAAGCGGAAATATTCTCGCCACCAACCGGAACGGCATAGCGGAGGCTGACGGCGTTATAAAGATCAACAACAGGATCCAGTGCTGGCATCATGCCATCACGAAGCACGCGCTTACGTAGCGCATCAGCTGAACAAGGCGTACGCTTTGGTTTGGCGCCAAATGATTGAAAAACGCCAGCCCATGCGGCCAGATGAGACTCCGCCCATTCCGGTCTGCCTGCCAGAACCGCCTCACAAGCTTCCAGCAAGGCGGCCCTGCCAACGTCAGGATTCAGTACCGGCGCGGCTTTTACGTAGATACTAAGCGCTCGAAAACAGGGAGCAGTACGATAAACTTCCGGGGCAATTGACGGAGAATGTGTTAACACGGGATAATCCTGTAATGACCAATTTATTTTATGATATCGACCAATGACCAAAAAAGTCAACTTAATGACCGATGCGGGTGCGGATGTCAGCACCGTCAATGAAGCTGTTTCGCAGCGAATTAAGCAGTACCGTAAACAAAAAAAAATGTCGCTTGATGAGCTGTCCAGGCAGGCAAATGTCAGTAAGGGAGCGCTGGTCGAGATTGAAGGATGTAAGGCCAATCCCAGTATTGCGCTGTTATGCCGTCTGGCAGCCGCAATGGGGGTATCGGTGGCTGATTTTGTCGATGTAGGGACAAAACCAACCGTCCATCTTATTGCTGAAGGTGAGATCCCTGAACTCTGGAAAGGCGACAAAGGAGGAAGAGCAAGGCTTCTTGCTGGTTCCGGGGGGCCGGATATGACAGAGCTCTGGATGTGGGAAATGCAGCCAGGAGAAAAGTTTGCTTCTCCCGGTCACTCTACGGGAACACTTGAATTGTTTTATGTACAAACGGGGACGCTCACGCTTGGCGTACAAGAGCATCTGTATCTGGTTAATTCCGGTTGTTCTGCAACGGCCAGAACGGATGTCCCTCATTTCTATGAAAACCGGGGTGAGAGCCCACTGATATTTATCATGACAGTGAATGAGAAAGCATCCTGAGTAACTCGTAAGAGTGAGATGTGTAGGGATAAAAATCGTCCGGACATATGCTCAAGATCTATTTCTCAGAGATAACTACGGGCTAACTTTGTTCCCGATATACCTGTCTGTCAGATCCCGTGCTTTGTTATCTCCGGAAACTGAAGGCTGGTGAAGGATACCAGCCTCTCGGGCATTTTCATCGCATAGCGATGCTGTTCAATCACTGACCTGCTTTGTTTTGACTATCCTCAGACAACAGTACCTCCCTTATAGCTGTGATGATGAATATAACCATCTGATTTTATAGATTTTCATCGTTATACCTATTCTGTCATTAGCGTCTCTGACTTGCTGAGTCATACATACATAATCTGCGTTTTTTGGGTTCACCTTTCAAAAGATTTATAGATCTTGGTCAATATAATGACCTTATTATGCCAATGATATGACCGGCAGATCCTGACGATCACACTGGCTGAACCCCAGGATCAAGGTACTTTATACAAAGATATTTGGACTAATAAGGCAATTTGAAGAAGAAAACGCGGCCACTGGCCTTACTGCTCTGTCAGTTTGACTCACTGGCACGTGTTCAAAAATCTCAGCAAAAGCCATAACAGAGATAACATACATGATAAAACCAACGGACTATGAACCTGAACCAGGTCTGGGGAAACATAGCTGGCCACAGGTAATCAAATGGCTACTCATCATTCTGGTCATTTATGCAGTATGCAGTGTTTTTATTTCAAATCCTTTTTCTATTTTTGTGGACAGAGTAACTCCCGTAGATTACTCAAGAATAATGTATTTTCATGGCTTGTCTGTAGGTCTTGCTGGTCTGACTGCTCTACTGGTTAGTCAGATTTATGGTCTTGACGGAAAATTCAAAAAAATTATTTTCTATTGCACAATCGCCACAATTTTAATTAGTGTAAGTGGTGGTGCGATCAATCGTTCTATGGAATCCAGCAAGCTTGCATTGTGGTACCAAATTCTTTCTTTTTTATCGCTTGATGTGATACTGATAACAATGTTATCAGGACTTATTCTGTCAAAAAATAAAGAATTAAAGTCATCACGAACATATTATCTGGTTATAGCCGCATCCTGCACAGCTGTCATTGCCGCACTGATTGGCGATTTAGCCGGGTTCATTCTTGATTTTGGCGACTGGCTGGGAATATTAGGTTGGTATGCTGGTAAGATTGGTTATACCCTACCGGAATGGCAGGACAATTTACTACGCTCTCACTCTGACATGATGGTAGTGGCTGTCATTGGTCTTATACTGTCGGCAGTGACCTGGAGATACGGGAGATATTTATCCGGATATGCTGCAAAGATAAAAGCAACTGGTGAATGGCTGGTTATTTTGGGGCTGGTTGCTGTTGTTATTATTTTAGTAGTATCAGGTTTCGGTGGTCCTCTTTTACAGATCCCTCATATTTTTACAGAAAAAGGATTCTTTGAACCCAGAGGCCATAGTGTGGCTGGTATTGATTTAGGTGATTTTACAATCGGTACCTTTATTTTATGTGGCGGTTTACTTCTGATTGGCTCAATACTTTTCGGAAAAGGGAAAAATGGCGTCAAACTAAACGAATCCAGCAAGTACACTCTTATGGGGATCTTCCTTACATGGTGTAGCATAGTGATTACCGTAGCAGGTATGGGGTTCCTGGAAGAGTATCGAGCCGATCTTTATAACTCAGCTAACCCTGTGCCACTAGGGGAGTATGGTTTTGCATTCCGCATGCTGCATCTTGATGTCAGTTTGATATTATTTCCGGCTATTATGGTTGTTATGTTGTTTGCCCAGCATCTGCTGAAGGATGAACAGACAAAACTTATCCAATGGGTTTTACGCACAGGTGTCTTGCTTTGCTCTATTGGATCCCTGATATACATGATACTGAACCCCCAGGCCTTTGGTCCCGGTTACTGGGTCGTCGGCTCCGGTTTCATATTTGTTGTAATGGGGATGTGCTACTTTTTTGTTAAAAGCGATAATCACATTAAAGAAAGATTTAATCAGTAAAACCATCATCTGGATCCTTTAAACGGATACAGACGATGGCTGATGGTTACGTATTACAGATCAGGTGCCACCATTAAAGGTGGCATCATTAGTTTGATCTCACCTGAATGTTGTAGTCTGTTATGCAGACTACAACATTACTCAGAATTTATAGTGTCGACCTGAAGGAGCTATGTCCGAAACCATGAATTAGGTTCATATGCCATGTTGGTTCCGTAGAGTAGTCCTGTCCTGATGCGTTATAGAGTCTGATATCGCAGCCTTTATCCTTTCTTATCCTCATCTTTAACAGAACAACCTCGTCTGTATTAATGAATTCCATGCATAGGTCAAATCAGAGATTACAGGCTAATCACGGCGGGGGTTCTGGCCTAATATGGTGTTTTAACATGACAGGGGCTTGGCCGTGGAATACTCAGTACTAAGTAACAACCGCAAAATGCCGATGGTTGGTTTTGGCGTTTTTAAGGTCACCGATAAAGAAGAGTGTAAGCAGTCGGTATTAAGCGCTATTCGTACCGGTTACCGCCTCATCGATACCGCAGCCGTGTACAGCAATGAAGATGCCGTGGGTGAGGCGGTTCGTGCAGCCATTGCCGAAGGTCTGTGTACCCGCGAGGAGTTATTTATCACTTCTAAGCTGTGGGTCCAGGATATGGCCAACTACGATATGGCTAAAGCCGGTATTGAGGCGTCGCTGAAAAAATCGGGCCTGGAATATTTTGATCTTTATTTATTGCATCAGGCCATGGGCGATTATTTCAGCGCCTGGCGCGCGCTGGAAGAGGCTTATGAAGTCGGTAAACTGAAGGCCATTGGCGTCTCCAACTTCTATGCGCATGTATTAGCTAACTTCTGTGAAACCGTCAGAATTAAGCCGATGGTGAACCAGGTCGAATTACATCCTTACTTTGCGCAACCTGTAGCTATCGAAACCATGAAGCGCTACAACGTTCAGCCTGAAGCCTGGGCGCCGTTAGGCGGTGGCAGGCATAAACCGTATGAAGATGAAATGCTCCAGGGGATTGCGGATGCCCACCAAAAAACCGTTGCTCAGGTCGTTCTGCGCTGGAACGTGCAGCGCGGCGTCACGGTGATTCCTAAATCCACCCGGCAGGAGCGTATTGCAGAGAATTTTGCCATCTGGGATTTCTCACTCACGGATAGCGAAATGGCGCAAATCAGTGCGCTGGATTTAGGCTATGTGGGTGAGGCGGTGAAGCACTTTAACCCTGAATTCGTTCGCGGCTGCCTTGGCGTTAAAATCCATGACTGAGCTTGGAGAAAACGTCGCGAGCTCGTAAAACGGACAACTTTTTTACCTACGTTAAAATGGCTGGTGTGATTTTCCTCCAGCCATTTTAAGTTTCCGGGGGCTGGTGCTCCCGGCAAATCAGCAACGCATCCTCTTCACTCAATCTCTCTTTCGTCAGATTACAATATCCCTGACCACCCGTTTTTTGGTGGAAGCGACAGCTATGGCAAAGTCCAAAGCCAGGCACATTGTTGGTCCGCTGGATCCCACGTAAAAGTTCAAGCAGTAGCTCCTTAAGTACAGTCGCGCGTTCACCCATCGCCGTTTCACCCGCCACCAAAAACGTTGGCGGGAGCAGGGCGTCCAGTAACGTACCGGCTGATTCAGTTAACTGTAAATGTACGCTGCGTTTATCGCGGGCATCCTGCTTACGAACAATCAGTCCTTTGCTTTCCAGCAGCTTCAGCGATTGCGATACGGTGCCTTTGGTGAGGCCGAGGTAGTCCGTTACGCCAAGCGGCGTATTGGAATAACGGTTGCAACGGGCCAGATACATTAACGCGCTGAGTTGTACCGGTTGCAGATCCGCCAGTAATGGATGTTGGCGAAACCACATCCGTGTCAGGCTGGAAAGCCTGTCCAGGACATCGAAAAGTGACATGTCGTGCATAACAACTTCCTCCTCGACATATAGTATCGATTAAAAACTATATTGACAAAGCATAAAAGTGGCATAGCATCAATTATAGTATCGAATCGATACCATAATTTAAAAGGAGATATATCATGACTAAAGCCCGTTTTTATCATGCCGGTTGCCCGGTTTGCGTTTCCGCAGAACAAGCGCTGCTTCAGCATCTGTCCTCCGATGTTGAAATCGATGTTATTCACCTGGGAGAGCAACCTGGCCGGGTTACGGAAGCAGAACAGGCTGGCGTGAAGTCCGTTCCGGCGCTGGTGATCGACGGCAATGTGCTGCATATCAATTTTGGCGCGCCCATTGAAGCGCTGAAATAACCTGGTGCGTTCGGGAAGTGGCGTAAGCAATTTCCCGAACATCCGCGGCAATAAGGAAGAGGCGTTATGAATGTGACGGGAAAATACCATCCTATAGATTGCGAACTTCACGATTATCTGGAGATCGCCTGTCTGTACCATTATTGGTTACGTATTGAGCTAACCGATGGCTCGTGTATGAATGCCACAGCGTTGACGACCTGCACCACCAGAGATAAAGAAGAGTTTCTGGTGGTGGAATACAATGGCAATCCGCTAAAAATTCGTCTGGATCGTTTGTCTGCGATCGCCGCGCTGACGGCCGGGGCGACGTTTAGCGTCGTCAGCTTTCGTTGAGTAACGACGCAACGAACGCGCCGCCGCTGTTATACGGTATAAATACGAATGTCATGCGCCTGGAAAGCCGTGGCATACTCTTTGCTGATATTTTCCTCCACGACAATCACATCAATATTGCTGCTTTCGGCGACGACATAGCGGGCGACGGCTGGGATCTTTTCCGCCGTCAGTGCGACGATAGTTTCATTGCACTGTTTGATTACCGCTTTTTTGAACTCGCAATCCGCATAATCAAATCCGGTTAAGCCGGATTCTGGCGACATCGCGCAACCGCCAATAAAACCCTGATCGAATAAGATGTTCTGCACTTGGGCGATGGCGGCGGCCCCCACACATCCACCCGAGGATCTCTGTACCGCGCCGCCTAACATGATGACCTCAAACAGCGGTTTTTCCAGCAAAACGGCGGCAATCTCTGGGGAGTTGGTCACTACGGTTAACGCCAGTTCGGCGGGCAGAGCTTCAGCCATCGCTAAATTTGTGCTGCCCGTGTCGATAAAAATGCAGCTGCCGGATTTGACCAACCGGGCGCACCTCTGCGCGATACTGTTTTTTTTCGCCACATTAATGTTCTTGCGTACGGCGATGTCTTCGGATTCAGGAAGGGCAATGACCGCGCCGCCATAAACCTTTTTACACACGCCATCTTTACTTAGCTCATGTAGGTCGCGGCGGATCGTATGTTCAGAAACGCCTAGCCGACTGGCGAGCTCGGAACAAATGACTCTGCCGTTTTCCTGCAAGATCTGATAGATAAGCGCCTGGCGCTGTTCCGGGAAGGCAGCATAATCAAGCATAAATACTCCAGATAAAACAAATAACGAGCAATAATGAGCATGATCGTGCATGATGATTAACGATGTCAACACCCTTGAGAACGTATTGTTCGGAATACTACGAGAAGAGGTTCGTGATGAAGATTGCGCATATGGCTTTATGGACACAGGATCTCGAGCAGCAAGCTCGTTTCTGGGTCACGTTCTTTGACGGCAAGATTAACGAAAAATACTGCAGTAAAACCAATCCTGGATTTGAATCTTATTTTGTTCGTATTGGCGATGAGGTTGCGATTGAAATAATGACCAAACCGGGCCTTACAAGACGACAGCCAGACAATAACACCTGTGGATGGGTACACCTTGCGCTCTCCGCAGGCTGCGCGGAAAAAGTTGATGCCATCGCGAGACTCGCGCAGGAACAGGGGATTTTAATTTCTGCTCCACGAACCACCGGTGATGGCTATTACGAAGCGGTAATACAAGATCCTGACGGCAATTTAATTGAGATTGTTGCCTAACGTTGTACAAATTTCCCTGCTGATAAATGGCATCGGGGACTGATCATTGATGAGTATTGTTCATAGGTTCGTTCTTATTTAATCCTCTAATCAGCGGTGCGTTAGGCCTCTATAATTTTACTGTTTTCAGTATCCGGCGGCAGTACGCTGGCGTTATTTTGGAGAGTCATACATGCAACATCAACTGGATGCCAGACAGCAGGCAATCATACCTATTGCCGCGTTTACCGCTACAGGCCAGGGCGAAAACCTGGACGCGGCGTTGAATGCCGGGCTGGATGCGGGACTCACCCTCAATGAAGTGAAGGAAATTCTACAACAGCTTTATGCTTACTGCGGTTTCCCCCGCAGCCTGAACGGACTTGCTTGTTTAATGTCTGTGGTTAAACGCCGTAGAGAAAGAGGAATTACCGACGCAGAGGGAAATCCGGCCACGCCGCCGACGGAGGGCTGGGACAGCTTCCAGGCGGGGAGTCGCACACAGACCCAGCTCGTTGGGCATCAGGTCAGTGGGCCGCTGTTCGACTTTGCCCCTGTCATTGATGTCTGGCTAAAGGCACATTTATTTGGCGATATTTTTCAGCGTGACGTCCTTAACTGGAAGATGCGGGAGCTGGCGACGGTTTCTGCGTTAGCGGTATTAGGCGGTGTGAACAGTCAACTGAAGAGCCATTTTGCTATCAGTCTGAATATCGGTATGACTACTGATCAACTGATTGAATTTATTGCAATACTTGAACAGCATTGTGGTGCTGAGATCGCGACTAATGCCCGCGCGGTTCTTGATGAATGTCGCTTATGAATGCTGGTTAAGGTAGTACCTAATCCCTGAGGAAATCATAATGGTCATGAACGTGAAGGGTTATGCCGCTCTGGCGGTGAAAGAAGATTTAGTTCCACACAGCTTTGTTCGTCGCGATCCGCGCGAAGATGATGTGGTGATTGATATCTTGTATAGCGGTGTTTGCCACTCAGATATCCACAACGCCTATAATGACTGGGGCAGCGCTAAGTATCCGATGGTTCCGGGACACGAAATCATTGGCCGTGTGGTGCATGTCGGGAAGTCGGTGACCAAATTTGCCGTAGGCGATCTCGCCGGGGTTGGCTGTATGGTTGACTCATGCCAGCATTGTAGCGCCTGCAAACAGGGGCTGGAGCAATATTGCGAAGAGGGTAACACGCTCACGTATAACGATATCGATCGTCATGACGGGCTGCCTACCTTCGGGGGCTATTCCGACAAGATTGTCGTTACCGAAAAGTTTGTGGTGAAGGTGCCAGAAGGGATAGATTTACGCGGTGCCGCGCCGCTGCTTTGTGCCGGGATCACCACATGGTCGCCGCTGCGTCACTGGCAGGTTGGTGAGGGCAGTAAAGTCGCGGTTGTTGGGTTGGGCGGCCTTGGGCATATGGCCATCAAACTCGCTAATGCGTTGGGGGCTGAAGTTACGCTGTTCACGCGTTCGCAGGGCAAAGAAGCAGATGCCAGACGTCTGGGTGCCAGTCACGTTGTGCTTTCCACTGACCCTGAGCAGATGAAGGCCGCAGCTAATCAGTTTGACCTGATTATTGATACTGTCCCGTACGTTCATGACCTGAATCCCTATATCCCAACGTTGGCGCTAAGCGGTACGCTGGTGCTGGTTGGCTATCTGGGCGCGTTGGATCCGTTCCTGAATACGGTTCCCCTGATTCTCGGGCGGAAATCTGTTGCGGGGTCGGTTATCGGCGGGATTGCAGAAACGCAGGAGATGTTGGATTTTTGCGGCCAGCACGGTATTACAGCCGATGTCGAAGTGATCAATATTCAGGATATTAATAACGCCTGGCAGCGGATGTTGAAAAGCGATGTGAAATACCGCTTTGTAATTGATATTGCCTCGCTGAAATAACGGTAAAAAAGACGCGGATTTCCGCGTCTTTACTTTTTGTTAGTGTGCCGATGGCGATACTTCAGGATTATCCATATACAGCGTCTGGCTGGGGAATGCAAAGTCGGCGCCGTTTGCCTGGACTATCGAAATAATTTTCAAATAAACGTCTTGTTGTACTGTAAGCCATTCCTGCCATACGGTAGTTTTCGTGAAGCAATACACCATGATATTTAATGATGAATCTGCAAATTCATTGAAATAGACCAGTAGCGTTTGCTTCTGGTCTATCCCTGGATGATTTTGCAGCATTTGCCTGACCGCCTCGACAACAGCCTCAATTTTATCGGCATCTTCATATCGTAACCCGATCACCGTTTTGATTCTTCTGTTGGTCATACGCCCTGGATTTTCTACGCTGATAGAGGAGAAAATCGAGTTGGGTACATATAACGGACGATGATCGAAGGTGTTAATTTTGGTCATTCGCCAGCCAATTTCTGTCACAGTGCCTTCAATATTACGGTCCGGGGAACGGATCCAGTCGCCGATGCTAAACGGTCTGTCGAAATAGAGCATAATGCCGGAGAAAAAATTGCTCAGGATGTCTTTACCTGCCATACCTACAGCGATACCACCGATGCCGCCAAAGGTTAGCAGACCAGATAAGCTCATGCCGAAATGTTCGCCATACAGCAAAATGATGGCGACCACGATGGTAATCTTAATGATCCGCGACAGGATCCTCGCGCTGGTAATATCTCTGCCTTTATTAATCTGCGTTTTTTCAAACTGATTAATCACCAGAAAGAGTTTGATCGTCAGAATCAGCGCAATCAACGAGGTGCAGATAAAATCGACTACGCTGGGAGAGATAAATTTCAGGTTGTAACTCTCGATCACGTTATTGGCAATACTGCCGAACGTTCCAATGATAATGGCATAGACGAAAAATTGTGCCGCATGAAATATGAATCCTTTGCAACGTCTTTCGCCACGGTGAAACCAAACGCTCATCAGCACCAGTGCGGTAAAACAACTGAGAATTACCGTCAAATTAAACGCATTATTCATAAACAGTTCAGCGATCATGATCCTTCCTGGCAGCTCCGTGGTTGCTAAATATCATCTGACATTCTGCTCATCGGATATTTTACGCAGTTTTGGCGCTCAGATCATTAACCAAAGGGCGAGAGAAATAATGCAATCAGCGCTAATTTCAGCGCAATCGCGCAGGTGTCACTCGTGAAGGAGCGTTATGTGGCAGACAGTAAGTTGATGTCATGGTATTGTTAGCGCAAAGTAACAAGCTTTTCATCTGCAAAAGGACAGTACTATGATCATGGCTAAGCTGAAGACAGCGAAGGGACGAAAGTTTTTGTTGTGCCTGCTTGGGGTGTTTATTATCGCTGCATCGGTAGTCACGCGAGCGACGATCGGCGGCGTTATTGAACAGTATGGCATTCCGCTATCCGACTGGACCGCCTCAATGTATGCCATTCAATCTGCAATGATTTGTGTCTACAGCATGGTGTTTACCATTCTGCTTGCCATCCCTCTGGGCATCTACTTCCTCGGTGGCGACGAGAAACACTAATTATTTGTTATGCCGGATGAATATCCATCCGGCATTGTATGGTGTGGTTAGTCGTCTTCGTCGTCGTCCAGCTCAACGGGCGTCTGATACTGATCCGGCTTGATAACCAGCAGGTCACAGCGTAGATGATCGATAACCTGTTCCGCGGTATTTCCCAGGAACGCGGCAGAGATGCCGGTACGTCCAACGGTGCCCAGGACCACGATGCCCGCCTGTAAGTGTTCGGCTAAATCAGGAATAACCTCTTCAGGTAATCCCTTTTCAACATGCGTTACTTTCTCATCGATACTGAATTTCTGGCGTAAGGCTTTCATGGCCAGCAGATGCTGTCCACGGATCGCATCGTTATATACGCTGGGATCAAATTCAGGGAGTTCAATCGCAATGTTGATGGGGGTAACAGGGTAGGCGCCAACCAAATGCACTTCGGTATGGTTAACCTGTTCCGCCAGTTGCAGCGTTTCTTTAACCAGTTTTTCATTGAGGGAGTTGTGATAGGCCTCTTCACTGGCGAGGTTCACCGCAACCAGCGCTTTACCGCCCTCAGGCCACGGCTGGTCTTTAACCATCCACACCGGGCTTGGACATTTACGCAATAAATGCCAGTCGGTCGGGGTGAAAATCACGGCTTCCAGACGGTCGTGTTGGTGCGCCATTTTTAGCACCAGATCATGCCTGGCGCTGATGACTTCCTGGATGATGGCTTCAAAGGGGCGGTTGTGCCAGACTACTTTTATCTCAAGAGGGATCCCTGCTTCGATGTAGTATTTCGCTTGTTCACGTATCCACGCCGTTCGCTGGCTGATGACACCCTGACGCATTGCCGTACGCTCATCGGGCGACAGCAGGGTGGTCATCTCATAGGAAAAGTCGTAGATCGGCAAAAAGGCTTTAATTTTGCCACCAATCCGTTGATGCAAATAAACAGCTCGCCGTAATGCTGGTTGATCGTCCTGGTTAGGGTCGATGACGACCAGCATATTTTTATACATAGCCATACAGGGTCTCCTTACAACTGTCATCGCAGTTTGTAATTAAAAGAGTAACCCAATAATGTGGATTGAAACAGGGGAGAACCTCCTGCCAGATCAATAAATCGGGAAAATTTAGTGATTTGACAGAAGGATAACAGAGATATTTGCAGAACGATTATGCAACGTTACGCGTGTGACCAGCAAGAACTGCCAGAGCGTCGCTATTCTCAATAGTGATATATTTGCCTTTTACCGCCAGCATACCGCTTTTCTGGAAACGACCCAGCAGACGGCTAATTGTTTCAACCGTCAGACCGAGGTAGTTACCGATGTCGCCACGGGTCATGGTCAGGCGGAATTCACGAGGCGAGAATCCACGCTGGGCGAAGCGGCGGGACAAATTGTAGATAAAGGCCGCCAGGCGTTCTTCAGCGTTTTTCTTCGACAACAGCAGGATCATGTCCTGGTCGCCTTTGATTTCGCCACTCATCAGACGCATCATCTGTTGACGCAGATTCGGCATTTTGCCGGACAGGTCATCCAGAGTTTCGAAAGGAATCTCGCATACCATTGAGGTTTCCAGCGCCTGGGCAAAGCTGGGGTGATGACCGCTGCCAATCGCGTCAAAACCTACCAGGTCACCTGCCAGATGGAAACCGGTGATTTGCTCATCGCCTTGCTCGGTAATGGTATAGCTTTTAATCGTTCCGGAGCGGATAGCATAAAGTGATTTAAGCTCATCACCTGCTTTAAAGAGCGTCTGCCCCTTTTGGATAGGCTTTTTGCGCTCGATGATGTTATCGAGCTGGTCAAGCTCATGCTCGTTAAGTGTGAACGGGATGCAAAGCTGGCTGATGCTGCAATCCTGGCAATGGATAGCACAACCGCCAGACTGAATGCGCCGTATAATTCGCTTTTCCGGGATCATAGGTCTGCTCAAGCCGTAATTGATATTTGTCAATTTTAACATCTTTTTGGTGAGCACGTAAGCCTGAGCTACTCCCAATAGAGAATAATTCAGGCATAACTGGGTTGAATGTTTGTATCTACCTGATTAACCGCACTTTATTTAAGGCTGTATTATGTGGAAGTGTGATGAATAAGGCATTAATTGCCTAGATTCTAGAGTAGCAAATAGCCCTCATGACGCAATAGCCACTCTTTTCGTTGCACACCACCGGCATATCCGGTCATGGTACCGTTACGCCCAATGACGCGATGACAAGGGACGACAATGCTTACCGGGTTTGATCCATTCGCCGCCCCGACGGCTCTGGCAGCACCAGGACGTCCCAGTTGTTCGGCCAGTTGACCATAATGCATGACCTGTCCACAGGGAATGGTACGTAACGCTTGCCAGACTTCACGCTGGAAAGGTGTCCCCGCGGTGGCGGTTTCCAGTGTGTCAATAATGCTAAGGTTTCCGGCAAAATATTCAGCCAGCTTATCACTCAATCCGCCAGGGTTTTTGGCAGCGATACGCTGATAACCTTCAGCGCGATAATGAATGTCCAGCAACTGCACCATACGATCGCTGTGTTGATCCCATTCGACCGCGCGCAGACGAAATTGCTCATCGCAAATAATCCACAGCGGGCCCAACGGTGTGGCGATGGTGTCTTCCAGTAAGTTCAGCATCCGTTTCTCTCATTACAGCATTACAGGCAAGGTGACACATTATCACGCCAGTTATCGTCGCAGCTATACCTCTAAAAATGGATATCAGTTTGTTGGAAGTAGATCGCTTTCACGGCGTGAATCTGGTGAATTATTGGAAATAATCGTAAACCGTTGTCGGTATAACAGTGCGCGGTTATGATAAGACCCGTCGTAATACGCTGGAGGATGAAACATGAACCTTGATGACGCATCGTTGTTTCTTGACGCGATGGGGGATGTTCAACCGCTGAAAGGCTGCACCGAGGTGCACTGGCAGCCCACGCGCAATCTCCGCGCTCCGGCACGTATTGATACGCTCCAATTGGATAATTTTCTCTCGACGGGTTTTCTCGATATTGTCCCGTTAAGCGTACCATTGGAATTTCGTCGCGAAGGTTTGCAGCACGGCGTGACTGACAAGCTACGAACCGGCAAATATCCGCAGCAGGCGAGTCTCAATCTCGTCCGTCAGCCCGTTGAAACCTGCCGTCAGATGCTCTTCAGTTTTATTCTGCAGGCACAGCAAGAAGGATTGCGTAACGTGCTGGTGATACACGGCAAGGGGCGCGACGATAACTCTCATGCCAACATTGTTCGCAGCTATGTAGCGCGTTGGCTGACGGAATTTGAAGATGTACAAGCCTACTGCGCCGCACTGCCGCATCACGGCGGCAGCGGGGCATGCTATGTGGCATTACGTAAAACCGCGCAGGCAAAACAGGATAACTGGGAGCGTCACGCTAAGCGCAGTCGCTGACCGACATAAACATCAGGCGGCCAGCACCCGGTTCCGCCCTTCGTTTTTGGCTTTGTACAGCGCGTCGTCAACGCGTTTGAATAGCTCATCGATGCTTTCATTCGTTTCGTGCCGCGCAACGCCGATGCTGACGGTAAAGCGGGGAAGGCCAGGGAGCGTCACCTTGGCCACCGCCGCGCGTATTACTTCTGCGAGATTAAGGGCAACCTCCAGTGAGGTTCGTGGCAGAAGGAGCACAAATTCTTCACCTCCCCAGCGAAAAATCAGGTCGTCCTTTCTTGCACAGGACTCCAGCGTTCGTGCCAGAGCGCAAAGCACATCGTCACCTCTTAAATGACCGAAGAGATCGTTAATGCTTTTAAAGCGATCGGTGTCGATTAACAGCAGGCTGTAGTCCTGCGTTAATGACATCGCGTGCGTCTGTTGCGGTTCGGTTACCTGATAAAAATGTCGGCGGTTCAGTAATCCGGTCAGGGCATCACGCAGGGCCGCTTGTTCAAGTTCCTGCTCCAGCCTTTTTTGTTCGGTAATGTCATGAATGATGCACAGCATGAGCTTATTGCCATAGATTTCGATCGGCCCGGCATAAGTTTGTACGTGACGTGAGGAACCATCAGCAAGCTTATGAACAAAATGCAAGGGCTTATGGCCGCCGGGCAGATGGGCGATTTCATGCATCACTGGTAGGATATGACGGCCCAGCATGTTGATTTCCCATGTATGTTTCTGGCACATCACATCATGGCTGTAACCATAAAAATTCAGGGCACTGAGATTCGCATCGACGATCAAACCATCTCGAGATGGATCGATAAGTAACATCGGCGCGGAATTAGTCTGGAAGAAGCGCGCGTAAAATCCCTGCTTGTTTCGCTGATAGTTCGCAGAACGGCTGGCTTTCAGTCCCTGCGCGGTCGGTGTTTCAATGCCTTCGAAAACGATGATATCGCCAATATCCGGGAGCGAGTTAATGGACAGGCGGCTGGCCATCGCAGCTTCCTCACCGTTGCGATAAACCGTGAGAATTTCCACAATATAGTGATGATTTTTCAAGTCGCTGAGATACATGGTTAAATCATTTTGTGCATATGTTGAGAATATGCCTTTTCGCAGTGGAGAAAAACAGGGATCCTGCATTAGCTCCCGTGCAACGGCATTTGCGAACACAAGTTCTTCGGTATGTGGTGAAACTATCCAAACCGGAAGAGTTAATAAATCCAGTGAATGCAGCGCGGTTATATTCATCGATAATCCCGTTATCTTATCTGCTGTGTTGCCCATTTAATGGCGAATTTTTTATATTACCGTCTCATAATGTTTTGATTGTCGGTGAGACAAGGGGGTACAACTGGTTTTTTTTGATGTTGGTTGCAATTCATGGTACTGGCTATGCCAATAATAGTAGACACTATTTTGGCATGTTTACCGTTATCGCTAAAATATACTTTCAATTTTTAATTCTAGTGCCAGACGCGGTTTCAACATCAATATATTTGAATGAATCGGGCTGGAATCATCAACAAAAATGGTGATCCCATACATTGGGTCACGCCACCAGATAATCGCCAGAAGGCAGCTCAATGTCAGCCAGAGATCGCCACCTTGACTGTACTCATATTTTTACACTGTGTATTAGTTAGAACCACAAAATATTAAGAATGCTGCAATAGTGCTTATATATGTATTCATGATAATTATAACTCTGTACGTTTTACATTCGCTGCGTGCTCACCATCACAATAATCTGATAACATACCTGGCCATCACCTTTGGTGGAGTAAATCACTGGATTAAGGCAAATAAATAGCGCCATTGTGTGCTTTAAGTAAAAAGGTTATCGACTCTTATTGAATATTCATTTTTCGTATCCGAGCTATGGCAATTTATATTGCAGGTGCTATAAAAAATAATATTCTCCTCGTTTTCTTGGTAAACAGGGCTAAAATGTTAAATGATATTAGCGTCAGGACCTTTATTGTTTTATTTTTGGTGATTACGGCAGTGGCTCTCAATGTGGTGGAAATAATACTTTCAGCTAGCGTTGATGTTATTATTGGTGCCAACTTAGTAAGCTTTATTTCTATAGTATGTCTGTGGGGATACATGACCAAATATCTGGTGATGCCGATTAATACGGTTAAAAGAAGTATTGAAGAGGTTACATCCGGGAATCTGGCGATCAGCATTCCAGAATTTGGTAATAACTGCGCGGGTAGACTTATTCCGGGCATCAATAGCTTATCCAATAATATTTCAACACTTGTGAATGAGATAAGGATATCTTCACAAACGGCGATGGCGCTCTCAGAACAGCTTGCAGAACGTAGCGCCGAGCTTTCAGTGAAAACAGAACAGCAATCCGGAGCATTAATGCAGACGGCTGCCAACATGGATGAGATCGCGGTGAATACGCGAAACAATGCTGATAACACGCAAATAGCCAGCGCCCAGGCGACAATTGCTACGCAGTGCGCCCGACAGGGGGGCGAATTAATGGTGCAGGTGGCGACAAATATGCGATCAATTACCGAATGCGCGGAACAGATGACTGAAATTATTACGCTGATAGATGGTATCGCATTCCAGACAAATATTCTGGCATTGAATGCAGCTGTGGAAGCGGCGAGGGCCGGGGAACATGGCAAAGGGTTTTCCGTGGTGGCTGGTGAGGTAAGAAAGCTGGCGCACCGTAGCGCAGATGCAGCTAAAAATATTAAACAGCTGATTGCCCAGACTCATCAAAATGTTCAGCAAGGCGCGGCTATCGTACGCGAAGCAGAAAAAAATATGCAGGATATCGTCGGGGGCGCCGGGCAATTAAGCCAGTTAATGGGCGAGATATTAACAACTACCCAGGAGCAGGAGAAAGGGATCATCAGGATCACGCATGCTCTGGCCGAACTGGAGAACGTAACGCAAAGTAATGCCGTTATGGTGGATGAGCTTTCTGATTCCTCTGGCATCCTGAAAAACCAGGTTATTGATCTCCAGTCCCGGACCCATCAATTTCGCTTAAGTAAGACACTTGAGCCCGCAATACACCAGCGAGCATAACAGGATCTCTCTCACCACAAGCGTCGCATTCGTCGACGCTTTTTCTGTTATCGGATACTTTTATGAATCATTTCAGCGCAATGGGACAATGAGATATTGCTTAACCTATTCTGACGGCTAGACTATCGAAAAAAGCTGAATGTTTGTGGAGGCGTTGTGGAAGCCATTAAGGGAACGGATGTTAATGTGCCAGATGCCGTGTTTGCCTGGCTGCTGGATGGCCGTGGTGGGGTGAAACCGCTGGAAAATAACGATGTTATCGACGCTCAGCATCCCTGCTGGCTGCATCTTAATTATACCCATTCTGAAAGTGCGCAATGGCTGGCGACCACGCCTCTGCTTCCTAATAATGTGCGTGATGCGCTGGCGGGTGAAAGTACGCGTCCACGCGTAAGCAGAGTCGGGGAAGGTACGTTGATCACGCTGCGCTGTATTAATGGCAGCACCGACGAGCGACCTGATCAGCTGGTCGCTATGCGCCTATATATGGATGAACGTCTGATTGTCTCAACGCGCCAGCGCAAAGTACTGGCACTGGATGATGTGGTCAGCGATCTCCAGGAAGGTACAGGGCCGGCTGACTGCGGTAGCTGGCTGGTGGATGTCTGCGATGCGTTAACCGATCATGCCAGCGAGTTTATCGAGCAACTGCACGACAAGATTATAGACCTGGAAGATAACCTGCTCGATCAGCAAATCCCCCCACGCGGATTCCTGGCATTACTGCGCAAGCAACTGATTGTGATGCGCCGCTATATGGCTCCTCAGCGGGATGTCTATGCGCGCCTGGCGAGTGAGCGTTTAGCCTGGATGACCGACGATCATCGGCGACGGATGCAGGATATCGCCGACAGGCTGGGAAGAGGGCTGGATGAGATAGACGCCTGTATCGCCCGGACCGGTATCATGGCGGACGAAATTGCGCAGGTTATGCAGGAGTCTCTGGCGCGCCGCACCTATACAATGTCCTTGATGGCGATGGTTTTTCTACCCAGTACATTTTTAACCGGGCTATTTGGCGTTAACCTCGGTGGTATCCCCGGCGGAGGCTGGCAGTTTGGCTTCTCACTTTTCTGTATTCTGTTAGTGGTCCTGATTGGTGGTGTTACTTTATGGTTGCATCGTAGTAAATGGTTGTAACAACAACATTTTTTAGCGACTTTTGCGCATGAAAACGGCCAGGTTTTTGAGCGAAGTCAATAAACCATCTACCTATTCGGGGCAATATCTCACTCGCAGGTGAATGCAACGTCAAGCGATGGGCGTTGCGCTCCATATTGTCTTACTTCCTTTTTTGAATTACTGCATAGCACAATTGATTCGTACGACGCCGACTTAGATTAGTCGGCTTTTTTTTGCCTGCAGGAAATCAGCGTCTACCCTAAAAGAGTCAACCTGATGACTGGAGGGCTATATGACCTGTCTGATTGCAATGCTACAGCGGCAAGTACTAAACGCTGATTCGCTACCCACCGACCCGGTTCCTGTTCCCGATCCGCTACCTCGTCCGCAGCCTATGCCGGATCCGCCACCGGATGAAGAGCCGATTAAATTGTCGCATCGCGAGCGCAGATCTGCGAGGATACGCGCCTGCTGAATGTGAGTTTTTACCGCGAGATTAAATTGTGACCGCTTTTTCGACCCTGAATGTTTTACCTGCCGCCCAACTCGAGAACCTCAACGAGCTGGGCTACCTTGAAATGACGCCTGTTCAGGCTGCTGCGTTACCGGCAATCCTGGCGGGGAGAGATGTTCGCGTGCAGGCTAAAACCGGCAGTGGCAAAACGGCTGCTTTTGGTCTTGGATTGTTGCAGCATATTGATGCCGCGCTGTTTCAGACGCAGTCTCTGGTGCTGTGCCCAACGCGTGAGCTTGCCGACCAGGTGGCAGGGGAACTGCGTCGTTTAGCGCGCTTTCTGCCAAATACCAAGATCTTAACCCTGTGCGGCGGGCAGCCCTTTGGCGCACAGCGTGACTCCCTACAACATGCGCCACATATTATTGTCGCCACGCCGGGGCGTTTACTTGACCACCTGCAAAAGGGCACCGTTTCTCTGGACGCTCTGAATACGCTGGTGATGGATGAAGCCGACCGCATGCTGGATATGGGCTTTAGCGATGCGATTGATGAGGTGATTCGCTTTGCACCAGCATCACGTCAGACGTTACTGTTTTCTGCGACCTGGCCGGAGGCGATTGCCGCCATCAGCGGTCGGGTACAGAAAGATCCGCTCACGATCGAAATTGATACGGTGGATGCGCTGCCGGCGATTGAACAGCAATTTTTTGAAACGTCCAGCCACGGTAAAATCCCGCTACTGCAAAAATTGCTCAGTCAGCATCAGCCCGCATCCTGCGTGGTTTTTTGTAATACCAAAAAAGATTGCCAGGCCGTTTGCGACGCACTGAATGCGGCAGGGCAAAGCGCACTCTCGTTGCATGGTGATCTTGAACAGCGCGATCGCGATCAGACGCTGGTACGTTTTGCCAACGGTAGCGCACGTGTACTGGTTGCTACCGATGTGGCCGCGCGTGGTCTGGATATCAAGTCGTTGGAACTGGTGGTTAACTTCGAGCTGGCGTGGGATCCTGAAGTCCATGTCCATCGTATTGGACGTACTGCTCGCGCTGGTAACAGCGGTCTGGCGATTAGTTTCTGCGCGCCGGAAGAAGCGCAACGTGCCAATATCCTGGCTGAAATGCTGCAACTCAAACTGAACTGGTTGCCTGCGCCAGGCAATGGTTCAATCCTGCCGCTGGAAGCTGAGATGGCTACGTTGTGCATTGATGGCGGTAAAAAGGCTAAAATGCGTCCCGGCGATGTTCTCGGCGCTCTGACCGGCGACATTGGTCTGGATGGGGCTGATATCGGCAAAATCGCCGTCCATCCGGCGCATGTCTATGTCGCAGTACGCCAGACTGTGGCGCATAAGGCATGGAAAAAATTGCAAAACGGAAAGATTAAAGGCAAGACCTGCCGCGTTCGTTTATTGAAATAAATGCGCGTTGGAGCGCCCGATGGCGCTCCGCTTATCTGGCATGATAAGTTACTTCACTTCCACAACGTTCAGGCGCAACTCATCCAGTTGGGTATCATCCTCTTCTGGCTGCCAGCCCGCGGGTTGCAGCGGGATCTCTTCGCGGTCAAACGCTAAATCACCACCGTCCACAACTTCTGAGCCGTGTTTAATGCCTTTAAAATCGAACAGATTGATATCACTCAAATGAGAAGGTACAACGTTCTGCATTGCGCTGAACATGGTTTCAATGCGGCCTGGATAGCGTTTGTCCCAGTCGCGTAGCATGTCGGCGATGACCTGACGTTGCAGGTTAGGCTGTGAGCCACACAGGTTACACGGAATAATCGGGAAACCTTTCGCTTCAGAGAAACGCTCAATATCTTTCTCACGGCAGTAGGCCAGTGGACGGATCACGATGTGCTTACCATCATCACTCATCAGCTTCGGCGGCATACCTTTCATTTTCCCGCCGTAGAACATGTTTAAAAACAGTGTTTGCAGGATGTCATCACGATGGTGGCCGAGCGCAATCTTGGTGGCGCCTAACTCGGTTGCCGTGCGGTACAGAATGCCGCGACGCAGGCGAGAGCAGAGCGAGCAGGTCGTTTTACCTTCAGGAATTTTATCTTTGACGATCCCGTAGGTATTTTCTTCGACGATTTTATACTCAACGCCCAACTGTTGCAGATACTCCGGCAGAATATGCTCCGGGAAGCCAGGTTGTTTCTGATCGAGGTTAACCGCAACTAAGGAAAAACTGATCGGCGCGCTTTGCTGCAAATTACGCAGGATCTCCAGCATGGTATAGCTGTCTTTCCCTCCGGAAAGGCACACCATAATGCGATCGCCGTCTTCGATCATATTGAAGTCGGCAATCGCTTCGCCCACGTTGCGACGCAGACGTTTTTGCAATTTGTTCAGGTTGTATTGTTCTTTCTTGCTAATATCTTGATTTTGCGACATTTAATAGAGGCTCAATTCATATTGTGGCATCAGAAGAGTATGCATCACGCCGGATAGTCCGGCAAAAGAAGTCTGATATAAAAACTGTGGCGTGTATGGTACGGATAAGCGGGAAAAATGTCAGCACATTTAGGACAGGAATCGTGGGGTATGAAGGGGAAAACAAAAAGCCCGCCACGATGTGCGGGCCAGACAGCTTAGCGGACAACCAGAACTGAACACTCCGCATGACGCACCACGGCTGCGGCGTTAGAACCCAGCAGGTAAGTGGTGATGTCAGGTCGGTGAGAAGCGATAATGACCATATCAGCCGGTAATTTTTTAGCCATCTCCAGAATTTTATCTTTCGGCGCACCTTCCGCGACATGAACGTGCACTCTGTCCGTTGGGATATTGAACTTCTTGATAATCTCTTCCAGTTGAGATTTCGCTTCGGCTTTCAGATCGTCCATGGCCGGCAACTCTGCCGAGTAGGCCAGTCCCAGGGAAGCATAATAGGGCAGTGACGGAATAACGGTCAAAAAATGGACCTGCGCATCGTCAATTTTTGCTTCTGCTTCAACATGGGCAATAACGCGTTGAGTTAATTCTGAGTCTGAAATATCGATGGGTACAAGAATCGTTCTGTTCATAAAACCTCCTGTTTAAGTATCCATCTAAAGCTTACCGCGTAATGGCACTTTATGTACAATGACAAAGATCACATTTTGGCATCACTTTATTTTGATTTCAGGGAATTTTCCTTTTATTACCCCATCATAAAATCGACCTTTAGAGACGACGCTCAGGAAATCACGAAAAATACGGGCAGGAACATGCTGGTATTGCAGGGTAGACAATTGATGAAAGCGAATTTCAAGCGTGTGAGAGGATTCGTCATAACCGACGGATGCAATACGGGATGATTTTACAGGGTGATGATTCATTGCAGGTATCCTCTACTACAGGTCTTTATGCAATATATCATCTATCAGGGATGTGTTTTGAAGCAACAGATATAATGTTTTGATCTGGATAAAACAGAATTGCGATAACAGAAAGAAAGCCCGCCGTTGCCGGCGGGCTGAC
This sequence comes from Citrobacter sp. wls706, assembly GCF_005281305.1. Taxonomy (NCBI): domain Bacteria; kingdom Pseudomonadati; phylum Pseudomonadota; class Gammaproteobacteria; order Enterobacterales; family Enterobacteriaceae; genus Citrobacter; species Citrobacter sp. wls706. The sequence goes on from NZ_SZXG01000030.1 coordinate 432,324, forward strand.
AAAATTAGAACTGGTAAACCATACCCAGAGCTACAGTGTCATCGGTAGAGATGTCATTGCCAGCATAGAAGCTGTCGTCTTCGTCCAGCAGGTTGATTTTGTAATCAACATAGGTGGAGAAGTTTTTGTTGAAGAAGTAAGTAGCACCAACGGAAGCATATTTAACCAGATCTTTATCGCCAGTAGTTCCAGCAGGGCTTGCAGCATTACCAGGCATATTCAGATCTTTACCCTTAGACATCAGGAAAGACACTTCCGGACGCAGACCGAAATCGAATTGGTATTGCGCAGTAACTTCAAAGTTCTGAGTTTTGTTGGCAATAGTGTAATCACTACCGTTAGAGCCGCCGTACGGGGTCATATTACGGGTTTCGGAGTACATGGTTGCCAGGTAGATGTTATTCGCATCGTATTTCAGGCCAGCAGTCCACGCGTCAGCTTTATCGCCGCCTGCGGTAGAATGGTTCACCTGCTCGTTGGTACGGTCAGAAGAGGTATAGGCAGCACCGAAGCTTACGCCCATACCCAGATCGTAGGTAGAGGAGATACCGAAACCGTCACCGTTGGAATTCTTCACATTACGGTCGCCACCGTTATTGGTGCCTTCCTGCTCGTTGGTAACCTGATTTTCGTTGGCACCCTGGTACTGCAGCGCAACGTTCAGACCGTCAACCAGACCGAAGAAGTCGGTGTTACGGTAGGTCGCTACGCCGTTCGCACGACCGGTCATGAAGTTATCCGCTTTGGTGTAGGAGTCACCGCCGAATTCTGGCAGCATATCGGTCCAGGCTTCTACGTCGTACAGTACGCCGTAGTTACGACCGTAGTCAAATGAGCCATAGTCACCAACTTTAATACCTGCGAAGGCCAGACGAGTCCAGGAGTTACCTTTATCATTTTCTGTGGTATTAGCCTGCACCTGATATTCCCACTGGCCATAGCCGGTGATCATATCGTTAACCTGGGTTTCGCCTTTGAAGCCCATACGCATATAAGTCTGATCGCCATCGCTGTTCGCGTCGTCAGAGAAGTAATGCAGACCGTCTACTTTGCCATACAGGTCTAATTTGTTGCCGTCTTTATTATAAACTTCAGCAGCGTGAGCCGCGCCTGCAGCCAGCAGGGCAGGAATTACGAGAGCCAGTACTTTTCTGTTCATTGAAATAATCCTTTAGTTTTTTTATTTAACCTGTGACTACCCATGTAGGGAGTAAAAGCATGCTAAAGGAGAAGTTCCGTAAAGAGATAAATATGAATTGTTACGTCTTAAGTAAAACCTTAAATAAATAATTCCACAGAAACAGTGATAATTTCAATGAATGTGTTTATTAAAAATATATAAAATAAAAATTATACAAGTGAATTTTGTTGAGCTATTCTGCGCGTGTTATATGCCTTTATTGTCACGTTTTATTTTTTCGTTGACGTATTGATAGCCAATATTAATTAGCCAGCGAATAAATTGACAAGCCCGAACAACTGTTCGGGCTTTTTTTTCGTTCCACTTTAACGCTGAGCTAAGCGTATTACTCGGTTCCGCTCTTTTCCGCTTTACCTGCCAGTTGCGCCAGGAAATCGTAGCGTTTTTGCAGATCGGCTGTTGCGTCTTTCCACAGCTGTTCAGCGACTTCAGGCTGTTGGGCATTTAAGCGGCGGAAGCGCTGCTCGTTAAGTAAAGTTTCAGCCAGTGCATCTGACGGCGGGCGAGAATCCAGCGCCAACGGCAGTTTACCTTCGTCAGCACGACGCGGATCAAAGCGATACAGCGGCCAGAATCCGGTTGCCGTGAGCTGACGCATCTGATCGTGGCTCAACGCGAGATCATAACCATGCTCCTCGCAAGGGCTATACGCGATAATCAGCGACGGCCCCGGATAGGATTCCGCTTCCTGAATAGCTTTCACCGTCTGGTTCAACTGGGCACCCAGGGAAATCTGCGCGACATAAACATGCCCGTACATCATCATACTGACACCAAGATCTTTACGAGCCTTACGTTTGCCGTGCTCCCCAAATTTAGTGACAGCCCCAAGAGGCGTGGCTTTTGATGCTTGTCCGCCCGTGTTGGAGTAACACTGGGTATCCAGCACCAGAATATTGACGTTCTCGGTCAGACTCAGGACGTGATCCAGCCCGCCGAAGCCAATATCGTAGGCCCAGCCATCACCGCCAATCAGCCAGATGGATTTCTCAACCAGCGCGTCGGCATCGGTTAACAACTGCTGTGCGCCTTCGACATCTTTCAGGTGCTGGCGCAGGGCCGCTACTTGCTCACGACGAACCTCCGGCGTGGCTTCTGCATGCAGCGCGTCATTCAGTTCAGCCGGGATGTTATCGGCAAACTGCTCCAGCAGACGCATAACGCGCACTCGGTGTTGATCCACCGTCAGACGGAAGCCCAGGCCAAACTCGGCGTTATCTTCAAACAGCGAGTTTGCCCATGCTGGCCCACGCCCATTGGCGTCTGTGGTGTAGGGCGTTGAGGGCAGGTTACCGCCATAAATTGATGAACACCCGGTGGCATTCGCAATCAACATCCGGTCACCGTACAGCTGAGTGAGTAGTTTGATATACGGCGTTTCACCACAGCCAGAGCAGGCGCCGGAATATTCAAATAACGGCGTAATCAGCTGCGAGGTGCGAATATCAATACGTTCCAGTTTGGTGCGATCAATTTCCGGCAGATCGAGGAAGAAGTCATAGTTAACTTTTTCTTCTTCAACATGCTCAAGGCGCGACATCATATTGATGGCCTTGATTTCTGGATTTTGACGATCTTTCGCCGGGCACACTTCGACGCACAGATTACAACCGGTGCAATCCTCTGGCGCGACCTGCAGAACATATTTCTGACCACGCATATCGCGTGATTTCACATCCAGAGAGTGCAGGCTGGCAGGGGCGTTTTCCATCGCTTCTGGGGAAACCACTTTGGCGCGGATTGCCGAGTGCGGGCAAGCGGCAACGCAGTGGTTACATTGCGTACACAGCTCTTCTTTCCAGATGGGGATCTCTTCGGCGATATTACGTTTTTCCCAACGCGTGGTGCCCATTGGCCAGGTACCGTCTGGCGGCAGCGCGGAAACGGGAAGCGCATCACCCAGACCGGCGAGCATTGCTGCGGTGACGGTTTTCACGAAATCTGGTGCGGCATCAGAAACCACCGGTGGGCGGTTGGCGCTATGCGGATCAACCGGCTGCAGGACCACTTCGGCGACGGATTCACGCGCCAGAGCCAATGCCTGCCAGTTACGTTCGACCAGATCCTGTCCTTTACTGCTGTAGCTTTTCGCAATCGCACCCTGCAATTCGATCAACGCGCTGTCGCCGGGTAAGATTTGCGTCAGGTGGAAGAACGCCATTTGCATCACGGTGTTTATACGCGCCGCCAGACCACACTCACGGGCGATTTTGGCCGCATTAATGACGTAGAAACGGGCTTTCTTTTGATTCAGTACAGCCTGAACTTCCTGCGGCAAACGCGACCAGACTTCATCCACGTTATACGGGGTATTAAGCAGGAAGATACCGCCTGGTTTCAGGCGCTCGGCCATTTGATACTTATCGATAAATTGCAACTGGTGGCAGCCGACAAAATCGGCTTGTGAAACCAGATACGCTGAGCGAATGGGATGTTCGCTGACGCGCAGGTGGGAAACGGTCAGGCCGCCTGCTTTTTTCGAGTCATAGACGAAATAACCCTGCGCATACCACGGCGTAGAGTTACCGATAATCTTGATATTGTTTTTGGTGGCCGACACGCTGCCATCGCTACCCAGGCCGTAAAACAGCGCTTCGAGCTTAGCGGTGCCGGGCAGGGTGTTTTCTGGCAAAGGCAATGACAGGTTGGTGACATCATCATAGATACCGACCGTGAAGCGTGGTTTTGGTTTCGCGCTATTCAGCTCATTAAAGACCGCCATGACGCAGTCGGGTCCAAACTCTTTGGACGAAAGACCATAGCGTCCGCCAATCACTCGCGGTAAGGTTTCTCGCGCGCCGCAGTTAAACGCTTCCGCCAGTGCGGTCATGACATCCAGGTATAATGGTTCTGCCTGCGCGCCGGGTTCTTTGGTGCGATCCAGAACGGCGATGCTCCGTACGGTTTCCGGCAGGGCGCGCAGCAAATGTCTGGCAGAGAATGGGCGGAACAGGCGCACTTTCAGCACGCCAACTTTCTCGCCGCGAGCCAGCAGTTCTTCGACGACTTCTTCACAGGTGCCAATCGCCGAGCCCATCAAAATAATGACGCGTTCTGCCTGCGGATGGCCGTAATATTCAAATGGCTGGTACTGGCGACCCGTTGCTGCGGCGAAGTCGTTCATCGCCTGTTCTACATGATCGTAAACCGCGTTGTACCACGGGTTGGTCGCTTCGCGTGACTGGAAGTAGGTGTCCGGATTCGCTGATGTACCGCGGATAACCGGATGCTCTGGATTTAGCGCCCGAGCGCGGTGAGCATCGATCTCCGCCTGAGGCATCAGTCCGAGGATCGTGTCATCGGCCAGCGGCACAATTTTGTTGATCTCATGCGATGTACGGAAACCATCAAAGAAATGAATAAACGGGACCCGGCTTTTGAGGGTGGCCATTTGCGAAATTAGCGCAAAGTCCTGTGCTTCCTGAACACTGCTGGCGCACAGCATCGCGCATCCCGTCTGACGTACCGCCATCACGTCGGAATGATCGCCAAAGATCGATAACGCGTGAGTCGCAATCGTACGTGCCGCAACGTGCAGTACAAACGGGGTCAACTGACCGGCCAGTTTGTACAGCGTTGGGATCATGAGTAACAGGCCCTGCGATGAGGTAAAGGACGTAGAGAGCGCACCGGTCTGCAACGCGCCGTGAACGGTCGCAATCGCACCGCCTTCTGACTGCATTTCTACGACGCGAGGAGTATCCCCCCATACGTTTTTCAGCCCATTTCCAGCCCAGGCATCCGCCTGTTCAGCCATCGTCGAACTGGGCGTAATCGGGTAGATGGCGATAACTTCGCTGGTACGAAATGCGACCGAAGCAACCGCACCATTACCGTCAATTGTTTGCATACTGACACCCTTACATTGCGCAAAAAGAGGGACTCGCGTAACAGCGGCGAATCCTGTAATTATCCTTCTATTTTAGCAAAAGCCATTCAGGCGCATTTTCGCTTTTGTGTCCCTGGAATAAAGAGAATGAATGATTTGATCAAAGGAGCAGGCAAAAAATTGCCAGAAAATGTAAACAGCGCGCATAAATGCGTGGTTTGCCTCTCGACGGCAGTGTGTCTGCTGCCTATTATTTATGGCTGTGTCGTTTGGTTAATATTCAGAGGGGAGTAAGATGCGCGCAGCGTTTTGGGTAGGGTGTGCCGCGTTATTATTATCGGCGTGTAGCAGTGAACCTGTTCAGCAGGCAACCGCAGCACATGTCGCACCGGGCATGAAGGCAGCAATGTCCAGTTCCGGAGAGGCAAATTGCGCCATGATTGGTGGTTCGCTCTCCGTGGCCCGTCAACTGGATGGCTCAGCCATCGGGATGTGTGCGCTACCCAACGGCAAACGCTGTAGTGAACAGTCGCTTGCCGCCGGAAGCTGCGGGAGCTATTGAGCCACCGCGTTTATTACATTAAATCCGCAAGTTTATACGTCAGCGTTTGTTCTGCCGTCGCCAGTGTCAACTGGTCAGCAGTCAAATCGACCTGTGCGCCTTGCTTAAACATTTCGCTGACGATGCCGTCGAGCGCGTTAAGCTGTGGATCGGCGCACATCATGCGGGTCATTGCCATATCTTTCACTTTCAACTCGCCGTCGGACAGCTTGCCCTGACCGTGGAATTGATTACACATCTTTCCCGATACCGTCATGTTTTCGCCAAAACTCAATTCGGGTGGGTTGTTGGCGACGGTAACAGCTTTACCATTCACGCTCTGCAAAACGAAACGGTGATGCTGTAACTGGTCGCGATTGACGGAAACTTTTCCACTGTTCACACAGCCGGCCATCAGCGTGCTGAGGGCAATTAACGTGACAACTTTCTTCATTAAAATTCTCTAAGTTCGTGACCGGAATACATTTAATATAATAATGATACTGACTATTTTATCATCGGCAATTATCTGAAAATGCCCCCCTAAAGCCAGGGGGGCACAAGGATTAGAAGAGGGCATTTGGACAGGTTTCGCCTTTGGCGATTTGTTTCAGATTTTGCAGAGTCGTTTCAGAAATGCTGGTCAACGCTTCGGCGGTCAGAAACGCCTGATGCCCGGTAAATAGCACGTTATGACAGGCTGACAGACGGCGGAACACATCATCCTGTATCACATCATTGGATTTATCTTCAAAGAACAGGTCGCGTTCGTTTTCATATACGTCCATTCCCAAAGAGCCAATTTTCTGGTTTTTCAGAGCATCGATAGCCGCTTGTGAATCGATCAGCGCCCCACGACTGGTGTTAATAATCATCACGCCGTTTTTCATTTGCTCAAAGGCTTCCTGATTGAGCAGATGATAATTTTCCGGCGTTAACGGGCAGTGCAGGGAGATAACGTCGGACTCAGCAAACAGCGTTTTAAGATCGACATATTCCACGCCTAATTCCAGAGCCGCGGCGCTTGGGTAGGGATCGAACGCCAGCAGGCGCATACCAAAACCTTTCAGGATCCGCAGCGCAGCAATACCGATTTTACCGGTACCGATCACCCCAGCCGTTTTGCCATACATGGTAAAGCCGGTCAGCCCTTCAAGAGAGAAGTTGGCATCACGGGTACGTTGATACGCGCGATGAATACGGCGGTTCAGGGTCATCATCATGCCAATCGCATGCTCAGCGACGGCTTCAGGCGAATAGGCCGGGACGCGTACCACCTGCAGACCCAGCTCTTTTGCCGCGTCGAGATCGACGTTATTGAACCCGGCACAGCGCAGGGCGATATATTTCACACCCAGCTTTTTCAGTTCTTCCAGAACCGGTCGGCTGCCATCATCGTTGACGAAGATGCATACCGCTTCGCAACCATGGGCTGTTTTAGCTGTTTTCTCCGTCAGCAGAAAGTCAAAAAATTCAAGTTCAAAACCAAAAGCCTCGTTAACCTGCTGCAGATACTTTTTGTCGTACTGTTTTGTACTATAGATGGCGAGTTTCATAAGACTTTCTCCAGTGATTTTGACGTCACATTAGTTCAATTCAAATTATTTTACAAAATCTAAAAAGTTATTGATAGTCATAGAAGTAATGAATGTTGGAAGCGTATCTTTTGTTAGTGTGGGCAGGTTACGCGATTTCAACAACTGTTTTTACTTCCCCGGACGGCGTGCGACTTCTGAGTGATTTGTCATCTTCATTTACGACGAACCTCTTACCGATCATTCACCGCATGAGAGCCATATTCTCAGGGAGGAATCTGCGCGACTTTCAGCTTCCGGTTGACCTGACACTTGTGGTAGTGAGGAAAACGGTATGTTTGGGCTTGAGACACTCGATGTTCTGATTGGGTTGATGACCATTTATTTCGTCTTTGCAATAGCATGCACCGCCATTGTTGAAGCGATTTCAGCCTGGACCAATCTGCGTAGTAAAAACCTTGTCGCGGCACTGGATGAATTGTTTTCAGGAGAGTTAGCGCCTGATGAGCAATTTATTACCCAATTTTTTGAGCATCCAATGGTTCAATCGCTTAGCCAAGGCAAACATGGGCGTCCTTCTTATATTCCCTCTGAAATAGTTGCCCGGGTTGTGGAAGCGTTGGTGGTGGGGAAAAACGCAATGACAACGATTTCTTCCGGAATCAGTTCACTGCCGGGTACTGCGGAAAGTAATCGTATTAAAGGCATTCTCGAAACATTGGTGGCTCAGGCAGGCAATGATGCAGTCAGCTTTCGCGATGCGGTTGCAAAACAGTTTGATGCGGTAATGGACCGTTCCTCCGGCTGGTACAAACGCAGAACTCAATTCATGACTTTCATCATCGCTGTACTCCTCGTGGCAGGCGGAAATATTGACAGCCTGAATCTTTCGATGGTGCTGGCCTCCGATTCTGCAGTACGAGAAAAATTGGTGACACTCGCCCAACAAAAAGTCGATGAGGCAAAAAAACAAACTCAATGCGTGAATAACAACATGACGGATTACTGTACACAACTGCCAACAGCAGCAGTAAAAACAGCCTCTAAAAAATATGACGATGCCGTTGCAGATTTGAAATCTGCTGGACTCGAACTGGGATGGAAGACGTGGCCGGACGATTGGAAGGCCTGGCTTACGAAAGTCGTGGGTTTACTGATCACTGTTTTCGCTGTCTCTCTCGGCGGTCCTTTCTGGTTCGACATTCTTCAACGCGTAATGCAGGTCCGTTCCACTGGGCCAAAGCCAGCGGAACCGGATAAACCCGACAGTACGAAAAAATAGCGGTAAGAACAGCCATTAATATCGATAAAGGGTGGTTTTATGATACTTACGCCAGCACAGAAAAGTCTCTGTGAACGAGTCCTGAATGCGTTTGAAACCGGCTCGGCCGAAGGTGATTACTCGGCTATCGCGATATTCCATGATGGCCCTCACGGGATCAGGCAGATCACTTACGGTCGTTCACAAACTACGGAATACAGCAAATTGCAGGATCTGGTGACCCGTTACGTTAATGAAAATGGGCGATTCAGTGCCGATATTGCTCCGTTTGTTCCAAAGATAGGTAATATCGCACTGGTTGACAATGAACCGTTTAAAGACTTATTACGACGAGCAGGGCGCGATGATCCGATAATGAAATCGGTACAGGATCGGTTCTTTGATGAGCGCTACTATCTGCCTGCGCTGAAATGGGCACAGGACTTTGGTTTTAAAGATGCGCTTTCACTTCTGGTCATCTATGACTCATTTGTTCATAGCGGCGCTATTTTGACGTTCTTGCGCGCCCAGTTTCGTGAAGTGCCTCCAGCCAGCGGGGGTGATGAACATACCTGGATTTCCCAGTATGTTGAAGTGAGAAATTCATGGTTAGCCAACCATAGCAACCCCGAACTTCATCCTACCGTTTATCGTACAAAATGTTTGCGATTTGAAATAGATCGCGGCAACTGGGATCTTTCACAGGTCCCCATTAATGCCAACGGTATACTCGTCGGGCCATCACCTGATATATCAATCACTCAGACGTCGCTACCTCCGGTGGAACAACCCAGCGTTCCGTATTTTGGCGAGGAAACACCCGTCTCTGGTTTTGCGGATAACGCCGCGTCGATCGCAACTGACGAGTGGCTGTTTTTTGGCGAGCAGCGCTACAACCGCAATGGTGGCCTTCTTCATTCCGGACACAAAGAGGGTGAGGATGGCTGGTGGCAACGTGTTGGCCTGTATTGGGCAAAAATCGGGCGGGACGATCTGGACGGGCGAGATCATGACTGGCCGTGGTCGGCGGCGTTTATTTCATGGGCCATGCGTCAGGCTGGCGCGGGGGAGCGTTTTTCCTACTCCGCTTCGCATGCGACGTACATCAGCAAATCGATTCGCGACAGAAATCAGGGCAATGCCAAAGCGTTGTACTGGGGATACAGGCTGAATGAGCATAAACCGCAGGTGGGGGATTTAGTCTGTTGGGACAGAGATCCCGACAAAGTCGTTGATTACGATCATCAGCATCTGGGCAACTACAGTAGTCACACCGACTTAGTTGTTTCCGTTGGCACTAATGAGATTGAAATTATTGGCGGTAATGTTGGTAATTCGGTGACGCGACGCCCGTTGGCGCTCACCGCCGACGGGTTCCTTGCCAGCGATGTACAAGGAGGGGAAACGCTGTTTGCCATCATGGGGTATCGCGGAGAGTGAAAAATGAAACGATCTAATATAGTGCTTAATTCCGCTGCCCGGATGATGTTGTGCACTTTCCTTTTACTGAGTGGGTGTGCCTTATTCGTTTCACACTACGATGCAGGAGCGTACCAGAACTTCACAAATTTGAAGGCGTTCCACCTTAAATTTCTCGAAGATAATACAGCTAAACCCGGGAATACCTTTGATGAAACTAAGGTAAAGGCTACCTGCGATACCGGGGACCTCAAGTTCCGTGAAGCGACTGAATATGCTGCAGGCAAGCATGATGACTCACGTGTACGGGCTATTCATTACCTCGATAATGTCTTTGAGAGTGATTGCCGAATGGCGATGAAGGATAAAAAGTTATTTAGCGTCGCCTATGTGAACGAAAAAATCGATGTAGTTAAGTTGAACTACGATCTGGCCATTCGGGGAGAAAGCTCCCGCGTGGGGTCTGTTGTAAAATAGGGGATGAAAAATGTCAGATATTGATGATGCCATGAATGCGATTAAAAATGAGGTTGCTGAATCCATTAAAGAACAACTGAAAGCGCTCTTGCTCTCAGCTGCAAAAGATACGAATGAGGTAATAAACGATACCGGTAAGAAAGTTGCATACTGGCTGCGTCTTCGTGGGCAGGGAAAACTGAGTGACAGTGAACTGGAGGCGTTGCTCTACGCCAGAGATCAACTACTGCGACAATATAAAAATACGGTGGCAATTACAGCAAGAGCTCAGGTTGAGAAGATTGCTATTTCGCTGGTTAATATTGTACTCGACAAATTATTGGGCATTGCCTTTCACCAGAAATGAGGCACGGCATAGGACGAATAGGGAAAAAAATGGTCGGTTTTCTGCGTTACTGACGGATATGGTACAGGAGTACCTCCCTGAGAGACCACTATTTTTTATTACCCACAACCTATAAATATTACATATATTTCAATGGCATCTATTCTTAAGGTGGGCATGTTTAGTTAAACATGCCACAATACAGGCCTAAACCGGCTTAAATTTTGCTAAATCAGGATATTAACTACCCATGAAGGGTAAATATAAAGCCGTTCTGGCACTCCTTTTATTATTGATTCTCGTGCCGCTGACGCTGGTGATGACGCTTGGCTTGTGGGTCCCGACCCTGGTGGGCGTCTGGTTACCTGTGGGGACACGTATCGCGCTGGATGAGAGTCCACGGCTGACACGGCATGGGCTGCATATCCCGGAACTCCGCTATCTGGTCGATGATTGCCCGCTGGCGCGCATTACTCAGGCGGACCTGTCCCATCCCAGCCGCTGGTTGCTCAATGTTGGGACAATTGAGCTGGATTCCGCTTGCCTGGCCAAATTACCGCAGACAGAAGCGTCTCCGGCAGCACCCAAAACGCTGGCTGAATGGCAATCGATGCTGCCCAATACCTGGATTAACATCGACAAACTTATTCTTTCTCCCTGGCAGGAATGGCAGGGGAAACTGTCGCTTTCGCTAACGCCCGCCACTCAGCAACTGCGCTACCAGGGTGAAAAGGTTAAATTCCAGGGGCGTCTGCATGGGCAAAATCTCACGGTAAATGAGCTGGATGTCGCTGCATTTGAAGGGCAACCGCCGGTAAAACTGGTCGGTGAATTTACTATGCCGCTGGTTCCGGATGGGTTACCAGTGAGCGGTCATGCCGTTGCGACGCTGAGCTTGCCGCAGGAACCCACGCTTGTGGATGCCGAACTGGAGTGGCAAGAAAACAGCGGACAACTGATCGTCATGGCGCGGGATAGTGCCGATCCACTGCTCGATCTTCCGTGGGAAATAACCCGCCAGCAGTTGACCATCAGCGATGGTCGTTGGAACTGGCCTTATCAGGGATTCCCGCTAAGCGGGCGGCTGGGCATGAAAGTTGAAAACTGGCAGGCAGGGCTGGAAAACGCCGTGGTGAGCGGGCGTCTGAACATTCTGACGCAAGGCGATGCAGGTAAAGGAAATGCCGTTTTAACGCTGGGGCCAGGTAAGTTGGGTATCGATAATAACGAGATGCCGTTACAGCTGATCGGCGAAGCGAAACAGGGCGATCTGATCTTCTACGCAAAATTACCCGCCAAACTCACCGGTAGCCTGAACGATCCACAACTGGCGTTTGAGCCAGGGGCGCTGTTGCGTTCGCGGGGGCGGGTAATTGATTCGCTGGATATTGACGAGATTCGTTGGCCGTTGGCGGGCGTAAAGGTAACACAACGCGGGGTGGATGGCCGTCTACAGGCTATTTTGCGTGCGCATGAAAACCTGATGGGGGGCTTTGAACTGCATCTGGATGGTCTGGCAAATGATTTTCTTCCTGATGCCGGTCGTTGGCAATGGCGCTACTGGGGCGAAGGCAGCTTTACGCCGATGCATGCTCGCTGGGACGTGGCGGGTAAGGGGGAATGGCATGACAACACGCTGAAGCTCTTTGATCTCTCCACCGGATTTGATCACCTGCAATACGGCACCATGACGGTGGAAAATCCACGCCTGGTAATGGATGAGCCGATCGTCTGGGTACGGGACGCGACCAAACCGACGTTTAGCGGCGCACTATCACTGGACGCAGGAAAAACCGTCTTCACCGGCGGAAGCGTCTTACCTCCCTCAACGCTAAAGTTCAGCGTGGAAGGCAGCGACCCGACGATTTTCCAGTTCAAGGGCCAGCTTCATGCGGGTGCGATTGGCCCCGTACAGCTAAATGGTCGTTGGGACGGGATCCGTCTGCGCGGGCAGGCCTGGTGGCCAAAACAATCACTCACCGTGTTCCAGCCGCTGATCCCGCCTGACTGGAAAATGAAACTGCGTGAAGGTGATCTCTATGCGCAGGTCGCATTCTCGGCCGCGCCGGAACAGGGCTTTGAAGCAGGCGGTCATGGGGTATTAAAAGGCGGTAGCGCCTGGATGCCTGATAACCAAATTAATGGCGTCGATTTTATCTTGCCGTTTCGGTTTAGCGAAGGCGCATGGCAACTGGGTACGCGTGGGCCTGTTTCACTGCGTATTGCGGAAGTCGTGAATCAGGTGACGGTGAAAAATATTACTGCCGATCTGCAGGGCGCGTACCCCTGGAGTGAAGGCAATCCATTACTGCTGAGCGATGTCAGCGCCGAACTGCTGGGAGGCAAAGTCATCATGCAGCAACTGCGGATGCCACAGCACGACCCAGCCTTATTACGGGTGCAGAATATCTCCTCCAGCGAGTTTATTAGCGCGGTTAACCCCAAGCAATTCGCCATGTCGGGTCCGGTCAGTGGCGCGTTGCCATTATGGTTAGATAACGAAAAGTGGATCATCAAAGACGGCTGGTTAACCAACCCAGGCCCAATGACGCTGCGCATTGATAAAGACACGGCGGATGCCGTCGTTAAAGATAATATGGCGGCTGGCGCGGCAATTAACTGGCTGCGCTATATGGAAATAACCCATTCCTGGACGAAAATAAACCTGGATAACCTGGGCGTCTTAACGATGCAGGCAACCGTTACTGGCAATAGTCGAGTCGATGGCAAAGTGGGTACGGTTAATTTGAATTACACCCACGAGGAAAACATCTTTACGCTATGGCGCAGTTTGCGTTTTGGTGACAATTTACAGGCATGGCTTGAGCAAAATGCAGCGCTGCCGGAAACCCATTGCCTGGAAGGCAAGGAATGTGAGGAACAACAATGAAAACGATAGCCGCCATGCTGAGTTTGCTGGCTTCATCTCTGGTGGTAGGTTGTACCCCAAGAATCGAAGTGGCTGCGCCAAAAGAGCCGATCACGATTAATATGAACGTCAAAATTGAGCATGAAATCCATATCAAAGTTGATAAAGACGTTGAGAGCTTATTGAAATCGCGCAGCGATCTGTTCTGAGGTAATGATGAAAAAACAGCTTGCAGCGATCCTGGTGGCGCTGAGTTTTATCACCAGCAATGCGTGGGCGTTGACCCTGAATGAAGCCAGAACCCAGGGGCGGGTGGGGGAAACACTTAATGGTTATCTGGTGGCATTACAAACCGATGCTGAAACGCAGGCGCTGGTGAGTGAGATTAATAAGGCGCGAAGCGCCAGTTATCAGCAGCTGGCTGAGAGCAATAATATTCCGCCAGACGAAGTGGCAAAAATGGCCGGGCAGAAGTTAGTTGCTCGCGCTAAACCGGGGGAGTATGTGCAAGGTATAAACGGTAAGTGGTTGAAAAAATAATGGATTGTTGTTTATAAAATCCGATTTTCAATTGTCTCGCTAAAAAGTAATAGGCGGCAGCGATTAATTAATACACTATAGTTCACTCAATTATTATCAAGGAGTGATGATGACGCTTTATCAGATAAAGCCCGCTTTTCAGGCGCTTTTACGCCCATTAATGTTCAGGCTTCATAAAAAAGGCGTCACAGCAAATCACGTTACTCTTGCCGCGATGGCGCTTTCTATTGTGACCGGCGCCGTGCTGGTCGTTTTTCCCCATCCTCAATATTTTATTCTCTTGCCTGGCGTATTGTTTATACGGATGGCGCTTAACGCGCTGGACGGCATGTTGGCGCGTGAATGCAATCAACAATCACGCCTTGGGGCCATTCTTAATGAGAGTGGAGATATTCTTTCCGATCTTGCGCTTTATCTGCCATTTATGCTGCTTCCAGGCAGCAACGGACTGATGGTTATCGTGATGCTGTTCTGTACGGTGATGACGGAGTTCTGTGGCGTTCTGGCGCAAACGATTAATGGCGTCCGCAGCTATGCCGGGCCGTTGGGTAAAAGCGACAGAGCGCTGGTATTTGGTACGTGGGGGCTGGCGCTCTCGCTTTGGCCGCAGCTAGTGCAGTGGAACAATATCCTCTTTGGGGTAGCCATATTTTTGCTGATCTGGACAGTGATTAACCGCTGTAAAAGTGCATTACGCGAAGAGGGCGTGAAATGATGCTGCTGGAAAAATCCCTCGCGGTTATTTTCGCGCTGTTGTTGGTCGCAACAGCGGTGAATGGTTTGCTGGTGTGGCTACGTCCAGGCAAAGACTGGCGGGAGCTGACGCTACGCATTCGCACCTGGTGGATAATCATCGTACTGTTTTCTCTGGCTATTTTAAGCCCAAACTGGCTGGCGTTAACTTTTTTCGCATTGGTAAGTTTTATGGCGCTAAAAGAGTTTTTGACGCTGACGCCTTCGCGCCAAACCGATCGCATGCCACTGCTGTGGATGTTTATTGCTATCCCGATTAACTACTGGCTGATTGGCATCAATTGGTACGGCATGTTTGTGGTGTTTATCCCGGTATACGCATTCTTATTCTTACCCGTACGAATGGTCATTGCGGGCGATACGCAGGGGTTCTTGCGCTACGCTTCGCAGCACCACTGGAGCCTGATGACCACCGTTTTTGCCTTCAGCCATGTCGCGTTTTTGCTGGTTCTGCCGGATGACGGCAAACAAACCGGCGCATTGCTGGTGCTGTTCCTGGTTGGCTTAACGGAATTCAACGATATCGCGCAGTACCTGTGGGGCAAATCGATTGGGCGGATCAAAGTGATGCCCACAGTCAGCCCTAATAAGACGCTGGCGGGACTGGTTGGCGGCGTAGCGACCACCACGCTGTTGGCCGCGTTGTTAGGACCGTTGATGACGCCGCTAAGCATACCGCTGTCGCTACTGGCTGGCTTTATTATCGGTATTAGCGGTTTTTGTGGCGATGTGGTGATGTCGGCTATCAAACGTGATATTGGCGTGAAGGACAGTGGAACACTGCTGCCTGGCCATGGCGGTATCCTCGATCGGCTTGACTCTCTGATCTTCACCGCCCCCGTATTTTTCCATTTCATTCGCTACTTTTGCTACTAACTTATGCTGAGTTCAATTCTGCGAACGCTGTTTACGCTGTGTATCGTCTGGCCGGTGATTTGGCTGTGGCTGGGGCTGCGTATCAGACATCGGGAGCGTTTGCCCACCCGCGGACCGGCAATTATTGTCGCCAATCACAACAGCCATATGGATGTGTTTGCGTTGCTTTCGCTCTTTCCGCTGCGCCGGCAGTCATTGGTTCATCCGGTGGCTGCCGCTGACTATTTCCTGCGTAATAAAGCAATGGCCTGGTTTGCGCTAAATATTCTCAACATTATTCCTATCTCGCGAAAGGGCGGAGAAACCAATCCGCTGGCGCAGTGTGAACAGGCATTACGCGACGGAAAGATCCTGATCCTCTTTCCGGAAGGGACGCGGGGAGAGCCTGGAAAATTATCGCCGTTGAAGTCAGGGTTATGGCATCTGAGCCAGCACGTACCTGAGGTACCGATTATTCCCGTCTGGCTACGTGGCACAGAATCTGTCATGGCGAAAGGGAATCGTATACCGCTCCCGCTGTTTATTGATGTCAATATTGGCAGTGCTTTGTATTTTCATGGGGATAAATCTCTCTTCATGGACGAACTCAGACAGCAACTGTTGCTGTTGGCGCAACAAACTAAAGGATTACATTTGCATGAGTGATATACGCGTGCCAGACGAACGACATTTTTTGACCAGCGACAGTACCGAACTGTTTTATCGCTACTGGCCGGCAACTGCCCCAGGCGTGATATCAAAAGTGATTGTTATGTTCCATCGTGGTCATGAACATTCCGGGCGCCTACAGCATATTGTGGATGAGTTAGCGATGCCGGATACCACATTTTATGCCTGGGATGCGCGAGGTCATGGCCATTCTCCGGGCCAACGTGGCTATAGTCCTTCTTTGGCGCGTTCAGTTCAGGATGTCGAAGAGTTTGTGCGTTTCGCCGCCGCAGACAGCCATGCCGCAATGGAAGATGTGGTGGTCGTGGCGCAGAGCGTTGGCGCGGTACTGGCCGCGATCTGGGTACATGACTACGCACCCGCTATTCGTGGACTCGTACTGGCATCTCCGGCCTTCAAAGTGAAATTGTATGTGCCGTTTGCCCGTCAGGGGTTGGCATTGATGCACCAGTTGCGCGGCCTGTTTTTCGTCAACTCTTATGTTAAGGGTAAATACCTGACGCATGACGTCGATCGTGTGGCGAGCTTTAACCTTGATACCCAGATCACCCGGGCTATTGCGGTGAACATCTTGCTGGATCTCTACAAAACGGCGGAACGCATTGTCAGCGATGCTGCCGCCATTTCGTTACCAGTGCAGTTACTGGTGTCCGGAGATGATTTCGTTGTGCATCGCCAGCCGCAAATTGATTTTTATCAGCGCCTGAGAAATCCCCTCAAGGAACTGCACGTGTTGCCGGGGTTTTACCACGACACGCTGGGCGAAAAAGATCGGCATCTGGCGTTCGATAAAATGCGTGACTTCATTTCTACGCTATACGCCATGCCGCCGCAGCGTTTTGATTACAGTAACGAAGATCGCTGGAGCCCTGGCGCAGATACCTGGCGGATGCTCAGCGGGGGACCTGCGCGATATTCTCTTGACGACATTGCCTACCGTGGTTTGCGCTATGGCATGAAGCTGTTGGGGACGCAATCAGCAGGTGTTCGTCTGGGGTTTGACACCGGTTTTGATTCTGGCAGCACGTTGGATTACGTCTATCGCAATCAGCCGCAGGGCAGTAGCGCACTGGGGCGTTTAATCGATAAAAATTACCTTAACAGCGTAGGCTGGAAAGGGATCCGTCAGCGTAAAATTCATCTGCAAATGCTGATTAGTCAGGCGGTTGCACAGCTGGCGGAGCAGGGCATGTCGGTGCATGTGGTGGATATTGCTGCCGGACACGGACGTTATGTGCTCGACGCGCTGGAGGGAGAAAAGGCAGTACGTTCAATTTTACTGCGCGATTACAGCGAACTGAATGTGAATAAAGGCCGGGAAATGATCGCCAGCAGAGGCATGGCTGAGATTGCTCGTTTTGAACAAGGCGACGCCTTCAACCGCGAACAGCTGGCGGCGCTTGAACCTCGTCCTGCTCTGGGGATTGTCTCCGGTTTGTATGAGCTTTTTCCTGAGAATTCACTGGTCAAAAATTCGCTGGCCGGGCTGGCTGAGGCGATAGCGCCGGGCGGAATATTGATTTACACCGGACAGCCCTGGCACCCGCAGCTTAAAACGATAGCCTGGTCGCTGACCAGTCATAAAGACGGTAAAGCGTGGGTTATGCGTGTGCGTACGCAGGGTGAAATGGATGCGCTGGTCCGCGAAGCGGGCTTTGAGAAGTGTGCGCAGCTGATTGATGAGTGGGGTATTTTTACCGTTTCCATGGCGGTGCGTCGTGCTTCCTGAACAGCGTAAAGTGACGGGGCAGGCGCTGGGGTGGTTACTGCTGTTGGCCCCCTTTTTTTTCCTTACGTACGGCAAGGTGAATCAGTTTACCGCCTGGCAGGATGCTCAATTTCACAACGTTGGCAGCATCGTTTTTGCCTGGGAATCTGCCATTCCTTTTATTCCGTGGACCATCATCCCGTACTGGAGTCTGGATCTTTTTTACGGGTTATCTCTGTTTGTTTGCACTACACGTTTCGAGCAGCGTCGACTGGTGCTCCGGCTGGTGCTGGCATCAATAATTGCCTGCGGCGGCTTTTTACTGTTTCCGTTGCAGTTTAGTTTTACGCGTCCTGAGGTGACCGGTGCGGCAGGGTGGCTGTTCGCACAACTGGAACAGTTCGATCTACCCTATAACCAGTCGCCGTCACTGCATATCATACTCTGCTGGCTGCTGTGGCGGCACTTCAGTCGCTATCTGTCCGGCGGCTGGCGCAGGCTATGTGATAGCTGGTTTTTACTGATCGCTATATCCGTGCTGACCACCTGGCAGCATCATTTTATCGATATTATTACCGGTCTGGCGACAGGGATGCTGATTGACTGGCTGGTCCCGGAACAACACCGCTGGCGCTGGTGTAAGCCGGATGCTGCTCGCCTGAGGCTGATGCGTCGTTATCTGTTTGGATCAGCATTATGTTTTATCACCGCCGCATTGCTGACGCCGTGGTTGTTATGGCCTGCGCTGGCATTGCTGATGGTTGCGTGGGGTTACGCTGGATTCGGCGCAGCGGTGACGGCTAAAGATCCGCAGGGCCAACTGCCTCCCGCCGTTTACTGGCTGTCATTACCGTGGCGAGCGGGAATGTGGCTGTCGATGCGCTGGTTTACCCGACGTCTGCCTGCGATAAGCCCGGTGGTGGCTGGCGTGTATCTCGGCTGTTACCCGCACAGCGTGCCTGCGCAAAATGCGGTGCTAGTTCACTGTGCCTTAGGTCTCTCGCGCAGTGCGATGGTGGTTGCGGCGTGGTTGTTACGTTACGGTCATGCGGCGACGGTAGGGCACGCCGTGGCGCAGATTCGGGCGAGTCGGCCACAGGTGGTACTGACAGATAAACATCTGGAGATGCTGCAACAATGGCAACAGAAAGTGACGACGTAACAGAAAGTGAAGATCTTCAGAGTGGTTTGTTGCGACATACGTTAGCGAGCTGGCGCTTCATCCTGCTTTTTTCCCTGCCGCCGCTGGCGTGGGTGCTTTTTGTCGCGCCGCCAGGAATACTGCGAGCCGTTATCGCCCTGTTATGCGCCATAGTCTGGTTTGGCTGTTGGCGATTATGGCTCGACGAACGTTATTTTTCGCTGATCACCGCACAAAACAATACGCAGGCTGGAGAGGCGCTGTACTTTATCTGGCGACGTGAACGACTGAAGACACTCACGCTGGCCGATCGCCAGTCAGGCGCATTAAAACAGTATCGACATACGCTCTGCATGGTTGCGGTTCAGTGGGCTTTCTGGCTCGTGCAGTTGGTATAGCATTCATTCGGATTATTCATCGACATCGCAATAGTTGCCACACGGCATCAAACTGATGTTGATATAGTTCAACACCGGTCGCGTCGTGGAGTGAAATCATGTGGCTTCTCAAGTGGTATGTCTGGAATCGTTGGGTGTTCAAGCTGTTAAGCCGGGATGTCGCGGAGCCGGAACAATTTTTACTTCATTGCTGGGAAGAAAATCTGGCGAAGTGCAGGGAATATGCCACCATCTGGCGTGATATTAATCGCATTCACGGCAAGCAGGTACATGTGCGGGCAAAGAAGTAGGTACCGAGAATCCCTCCCACCGGATGGTGAGAGGGTGAATTATCAGGCAGCAACCACGCTGTCGATAGCGGCTTTCGCATCGGACTGTGCTTTAGATGCCACTTCCGGGCCGTAAGCGATACCTTCAGCAAAGACAACGTTCACGTCGGTGATACCGATAAAGCCCAGGAACACGTTCAGGTACGGTGTGATCAGGTCAGTCGGCGTATCTTTATGAATACCACCACGGCTGGTCAGCACCACTGCGCGTTTACCGGTCACCAGACCTTCCGGACCTTTCTCGGTATAACGGAAGGTCACGCCAGCACGGGCAATCAGGTCAAAGTAGTTTTTGAGTTGCGTCGGAATGTTGAAGTTATACATCGGCGCGGCGATAACAATCACATCATGCGCTTTCAGTTCAGCGATCAACTCGTCAGACAGCGCCAGCGCTTCTTGCTGACGCGGCGTCAGCGGCGCATCGCTTGGGCGCAGCGCACCCACCAGTTCGCCATCCAGCACCGGAACAGGATTTGCAGCCAGGTCGCGGACGGTGATTTCATCAGCAGAGTGCTTTTCACGCCACTGTTCAACAAAATAATCAGACAACTGACCAGACTGAGAGTACCCTGCCAGAATACTGGATTTAAGAACTAATACCTTGCTCATGGGTGTTTCCTTTTATGTGTTTGAAGGGGTAGTGCCCCGTTGCTTGTTGACACTTTATTCACAATCCTGTCGCAGTGATAGCGCAATATATCGAATCCTATGTTCGAAATTATTGAACAACACATAAAAAGCCCCGATGTGGTACTCTATATCTATCATCTAAAAGAGATTTAACCCGGCAGAACTCTGCCTTTTAACGCTATGACAGAACAACCAAAATTAACCTTCAACATGCTGCAACAACAGCTGGACTCGCTGATGCTGCGCGACAGGCAGCGTTTTGCGCGCCGTTTGCACGGCGTGAAGAAGGTTAAAAATCCTGATGCACAACAGGCCATTTACCAGGAGATGGCAAAAGAGATCGACCAGGCAGCCGGTAAAGTTGTGCTGCGTGAAGCGGCGCGTCCGGTCATCAGCTACCCGGAAAACCTGCCCGTCAGCCAGAAAAAACAGGATATTCTGGAAGCCATTCGCGACCATCAGGTGGTGATTGTGGCTGGTGAGACCGGTTCAGGTAAAACCACCCAGTTGCCGAAAATCTGTATGGAGCTGGGACGCGGGGTAAAAGGGCTGATCGGCCATACCCAGCCGCGTCGTCTGGCGGCGCGTACTGTGGCGAACCGTATCGCGGAAGAGCTGCAAACCGAGCCGGGCGGCTGTATCGGTTATAAAGTCCGTTTTAGCGATCATGTTAGTGACAACACCATGGTTAAGCTGATGACGGATGGTATCCTGCTGGCAGAAATCCAGCAGGATCGGCTGCTAATGCAGTACGACACCATCATCATCGATGAAGCGCATGAACGCAGCCTGAACATTGATTTTCTGCTTGGCTACCTGAAAGAACTTCTGCCGCGTCGTCCGGATCTAAAGATTATCATCACTTCGGCGACTATCGACCCGGAGCGTTTTTCTAAGCATTTCAATAATGCGCCGATTATCGAAGTCTCTGGCCGAACCTATCCGGTGGAAGTACGCTATCGACCGATTGTTGAAGACGCAGATGATACCGAACGTGACCAACTGCAGGCAATTTTTGATGCCGTAGACGAGTTAGGGCGTGAAAGTCAGGGCGACATACTGATCTTCATGAGCGGCGAGCGTGAAATCCGCGACACCGCCGATGCCCTGAATAAGCTGGATTTGCGTCACACCGAAGTGCTGCCACTGTATGCGCGTCTCTCCAATAGCGAGCAGAACCGTGTATTCCAGTCACACAGCGGTCGTCGTATTGTGCTGGCCACCAACGTGGCGGAAACGTCTCTGACCGTACCGGGCATCAAGTATGTGATTGACCCGGGCACTGCGCGTATTAGTCGTTACAGTTACCGCACTAAAGTCCAGCGTTTGCCGATTGAACCGGTGTCACAGGCTTCCGCTAACCAACGTAAAGGCCGCTGCGGTCGTGTTTCGGAAGGGATCTGTATTCGTCTGTATTCTGAGGACGACTTCCTGTCGCGTCCGGAGTTTACCGATCCGGAGATCCTGCGTACCAACCTGGCGTCCGTTATTTTGCAGATGACCGCGCTGGGGCTGGGGGATATCGCGGCGTTCCCGTTTGTTGAAGCGCCGGATAAACGCAATATTCAGGACGGGGTGCGCCTGCTCGAAGAGCTGGGGGCGATAACCACCGACGAACAGGCAACCGCTTATAAGTTAACGCCGTTGGGCCGTCAGCTGTCGCAACTGCCGGTGGATCCGCGTCTGGCGCGTATGGTGCTGGAAGCGCAAAAACATGGCTGTGTGCGTGAGGCAATGATCATCACCTCGGCGCTGTCCATTCAGGATCCGCGCGAGCGCCCAATGGACAAGCAGCAAGCTTCCGACGAGAAGCACCGCCGCTTCCATGACAAAGAGTCTGATTTCCTGGCGTTTGTGAACTTATGGAATTACCTCGGCGAGCAGCAAAAAGCGTTGTCGTCAAACCAGTTCCGCCGTCAGTGTAAAGTCGACTTTCTTAATTATCTGCGCGTACGTGAATGGCAGGATATCTACACGCAACTGCGCCAGGTGGTAAAAGAGTTAGGGATCCCGGTTAACAGCGAACCTGCTGAATACCGGGAAATCCACGTCGCATTGTTGACCGGTTTACTGTCGCATATCGGGATGAAAGATGCCGATAAACAGGAGTTTACCGGTGCGCGTAACGCCCGCTTCTCGATCTTTCCGGGCTCCGGTCTATTTAAAAAACCGCCGAAGTGGACGATGGTAGCGGAGTTGGTGGAAACCAGTCGCCTGTGGGGACGTATTGCCGCACGTATCGATCCCGAGTGGGTGGAACCAGTTGCGCAGCATCTGATTAAACGTTCATACAGCGAACCGCACTGGGAACGCGCGCAGGGCGCGGTCATGGCGACAGAAAAGGTCACCGTCTACGGCTTACCGATTGTTGCCGCCCGTAAGGTGAACTACAGCCAGATCGACCCGGCGCTGTCACGTGAACTGTTCATTCGTCATGCGCTGGTGGAGGGGGACTGGCAAACGCGCCATGCTTTCTTCCGTGACAACCTGAAGCTGCGGGCGGAGGTGGAAGAGTTAGAACATAAATCGCGCCGTCGCGACATCCTGGTCGATGATGAGACGCTGTTTGAGTTTTACGACCAGCGTATTAGCCATGATGTGGTTTCTGCCCGCCACTTCGATAGCTGGTGGAAGAAAGTCTCCCGCGAGACCCCGGACCTGCTCAACTTTGAAAAGAGCATGCTTATCAAAGAGGGCGCGGAAAAAATCAGTAAGCTGGATTATCCGAACTTCTGGCACCAGGGCAATCTCAAACTGCGTTTGAGCTACCAGTTCGAACCGGGAGCCGATGCGGACGGTGTGACCGTGCATATTCCGCTGCCGCTGCTCAATCAGATCGACGAAAGCGGTTTTGAATGGCAAATTCCAGGCCTGCGCCGCGAGCTGGTGATCGCCCTGATTAAGTCGCTGCCGAAACCGGTACGACGTAATTTTGTGCCTGCTCCGAACTATGCTGAGGCATTTTTAGGCCGCGTGACGCCGCTGGAACTGCCGCTGCTGGACGCGCTGGAACGTGAACTGCGCCGGATGACCGGTGTCACCGTTGACCGCGATGACTGGCATTGGGATCAGGTACCCGATCACCTAAAAATTACCTTCCGGGTGGTGGATGATAAGAACAAGAAGCTACAGGAAGGGCGTTCGCTACAGGATCTGAAAGACGCCTTGAAGGGTAAGGTTCAGGAAACGCTGTCCGCGGTGGCGGATGACGGTATCGAACAGAGCGGGTTGCATATCTGGAGCTTCGGGCAGCTTCCGGAAAGTTACGAGCAAAAACGCGGCAACTATAAGGTAAAAGCGTGGCCAGCGCTGGTCGATGAGCGTGACAGCGTTGCCATCAAATTGTTTGATAATCCGCTGGAGCAGCAACAGGCCATGTGGTGCGGTTTACGCCGCCTGTTGCTGTTAAATATTCCTTCGCCGATTAAATACTTACACGAGAAGTTGCCTAACAAAGCCAAGCTGGGGCTGTATTTTAACCCGTATGGCAAAGTGCTGGATTTGATTGACGACTGTATCTCCTGCGGTGTGGATCGGTTGATCGACGCCCATGGTGGTCCCGTGTGGACGGAAGAGGGCTTTGCGGCGTTGCATGAGAAGGTGCGGGCTGAACTGAACGATACGGTGGTGGATATCGCGAAGCAGGTCGAACAGATCCTGACCGCGGTGTTTAATATCAATAAACGTCTGAAAGGGCGTGTGGATATGACCATGGCGTTAGGGCTTTCAGATATCAAAGCGCAAATGAGCGGGCTTGTGTACCGCGGATTTGTTACCGGCAATGGTTTCAAACGTCTCGGCGATACGTTGCGCTATTTGCAGGCTATTGAAAAGCGTCTGGAAAAACTGGCCATCGATCCACACCGCGACCGCGCACAGATGCTGAAAGTGGATAGTGTGCAGCAGGCCTGGCAGCAATGGTTCAATAAACTGCCGCCTGCACGCCGTGAAGATGACGACGTCAAAGAGATCCGCTGGATGATAGAAGAGCTGCGCGTCAGCTACTTTGCTCAGCAGCTTGGTACGCCGTATCCTATTTCAGATAAACGTATTCTGCAGGCGATGGATCAGATCACGGGATAACGCTGTGCGGGACTGTAGGCCGGACACGGCGTAGCCGCCATCCGGCCTCTGTACCCGGTAAAGAATAAACACCAGGAGTCATGAATATGAGTCAGTTTCCGACGCTTTCCGCGACCACGCTGGCGGCGATTAATACTGTAGGGCAATGGCTGGCGCAGAGCGATTTTACGGGGGGCATCACGGTTCAGTCAGATTGCGTAATTCTGGCGGGGAACGCGGTGATCCCGACCATCGACGCCGCCTGTCGGATCGCGAAAGACCAACAGGTTCCCTTATTGATTAGTGGGGGCATCGGCCATTCCACGCGCTTTCTGTATGACGCGATTGCCCGACATCCTCGCTACAATATTATTCGAACCACCGGACGTGCAGAAGCGGCGATCCTTGCCGATATCGCTCACCAGTTCTGGCACATTCCGGGGGAGAAGATTTGGGTGGAAGACCAGTCAACAAACTGCGGTGAGAATGCCCGATTTAGCTGTGCGTTACTGAGCCAGGCGACAGAAAGCATTCATACCGTCATTGTGGTACAGGATCCGACCATGCAACGCCGCACGATGGCCACGTTTCAGCGCGTAACCCGCGATGAGCCGCATGCACCGCGCTGGTTGGGTTTCCCGGGATTCGTCCCGGAGTTGGTCCAACAGCGCGACGGCGTGGACTTTGCGCCAACGGTCGAAGGACTATGGTCGGTAGATCGCTATCTTTCGCTCATTACCGGAGAGTTGCCGCGCCTGCGGGACGATGTTAATGGCTATGGTCCCTGTGGCCGCGATTTTATCGTGCATGTGGATATTCCAGGTAACGTTGAGGCAGCCTGGCAGCAACTGAAAAGCGATACCGCGTTGTCAGACTTACTGGAGAGCCGCTCTCTGTGATCTCCGCTGCCCGTTTGTAAGCGTTTTGCTGCAAACGGGCATAAATCCCGCCCGTTTTTTCCTTTCATTATCGCTTTGCCAGGCGCTTTTATGAAGCCGCTCACAGAACAGTCACTGTCGTGATAATTCGTCAGGCATGATTGATATTAATTAACAATAGTTTTACTTGTTAAAAACAAATCAATCACAGGAGAAGCGCATGTCAGTACCCGTACAACATCCTATGTATATCGATGGGCAGTTTGTGACCTGGCACGATGACGCCTGGATTGATGTCGTCAATCCGGCCACGGAAGAGGTTATCTCACGTATTCCGGATGGACGTGCCGAAGATGCGCGTAAAGCGATAGACGCCGCCCAGCGCGCTCAGCCTGAATGGGAAGCGCTGCCTGCCATTGAACGGGCGAACTGGCTACGCAAAATATCTGCGGGTATCCGTCAACGCGCCAGCGAAATCAGCGCATTGATAGTGGCTGAAGGTGGGAAAATACAGCAACTGGCCGATGTTGAAGTCGCATTTACCGCCGATTATATCGATTACATGGCGGAGTGGGCACGTCGTTATGAAGGCGAGATCCTGCAAAGCGATCGCCCGGGCGAAAATATCCTGCTGTTTAAGCGCGCTCTGGGCGTGACGACGGGCATTCTACCGTGGAATTTTCCGTTCTTCCTGATTGCTCGCAAACTGGCCCCCGCGCTGTTGACGGGCAATACCATTGTTATTAAACCGAGTGAGTTTACGCCCAACAATGCCATCGCTTTTGCCAAAATTGTTGATGATATCGGCTTGCCGCGCGGGGTATTTAATCTGGTCCTTGGACGCGGTGAAACGGTCGGCCAGGAACTGGCCGGAAACCCGAAAGTCGCAATGGTCAGCATGACCGGTAGCGTTGGCGCGGGCGAGAAAATTATGGCTGCAGCGGCCAAAAACATCACTAAAGTCTGCCTGGAACTGGGGGGGAAAGCCCCGGCGATCGTGATGGATGATGCTGACCTTGAACTGGCCGTGAAGGCAATTGTTGACTCACGGGTGATCAATACCGGACAGGTATGCAACTGTGCCGAACGTGTGTACGTCCAGAAAGGTATTTATGACCAGTTCGTTAATCGCCTGGGGGAAGCGATGAAAGCCGTACAGTTCGGCAATCCGGCTGAGCGCAATGACATTGCGATGGGACCGTTGATTAACGCCGCTGCGCTGGAACGAGTAGAGCAGAAAGTTGCGCGAGCGGTGCAGGAGGGGGCCAGAGTGGTGCTGGGCGGTAAGGCGGTAGAAGGCAAAGGCTATTACTATCCACCGACATTACTGTTAGATGTTCGCCAGGAGATGGCGATTATGCACGAGGAGACATTTGGTCCGGTGCTGCCTGTGGTGGCGTTTAATACGCTGGAAGAGGCGTTGACGATGGCCAACGACAGCGATTATGGATTGACCTCATCGATTTACACGCAAAATCTGAACACGGCGATGAAAGCGATTAAGGGGCTGAAGTTTGGCGAAACCTATATTAACCGTGAAAACTTCGAGGCAATGCAGGGCTTCCACGCAGGGTGGCGCAAGTCCGGGATTGGCGGGGCAGACGGTAAACACGGTCTGAAAGAATATCTGCAAACGCAGGTGGTTTATCTGCAGTCCTAAGTTTTTAGCCGGGTGAGTTTGTACGTCACCCGGCGCAATTCTTACACTTTGGCGGCTATCCCGTTCATTCGACCTCCGCCACAACGTCAGAGCTTGATAAATTTATCCAGCGTACGAATAAGTTGGGTCACAAAACCGTACTCGTTATCGTACCAGGCGACGGTTTTTACCAGTTGCAGATCGCCCACTTCGGTAATCTCGGTTTGTGTCGCATCAAATACCGAACCGAAATGTGAGCCAATCACATCTGACGAGACAATCTCCTCGTCGGTATAGCCAAATGACTCATTATTCAGCGTGGCTTTTTTCAGCGCGTCATTAACCTCTTCAGCGGTAACCTTTTTACCCAATACCGATACCAGTTCCGTGACGGATCCGGTTTTCACCGGTACGCGCTGGGCGTGGCCTTTTAATTTTCCGCTCAATGCCGGAATCACCAGGCCAATCGCTTTCGCCGCACCGGTGGTATGGGGAATGATGTTCTCTGCCGCCGCCCGCGAGGCGCGCAGATCTTTTCCGCGAGGGCCATCTACCAGCGATTGTGTCCCCGTGTAGGCATGGATGGTTGTCATGGTGCCCAGTTGAATACCGAAGTTGTCATGCAGGGCTTTCGCCATCGGCGCCAGGCAGTTAGTGGTGCACGATGCGACAGAGATAATTCGATCGTTCGCATCCATCGTGTCGTCGTTCACGTTAAAAACAATGGTTTTCATGTCCCCGGCAGGGGCGGATATCAGGACTTTTTTGGCCCCTGCGTCCAGGTGCGCGTTGGCTTTTTCCGTTGAGGTATAAAAACCGGTACATTCGATGATGATCTCTGCGCCGGTGGTTTTCCACGGGATATTTTTGGCCTCTTTTTCTGCATAAACAGCGATTTTTTTACCGTCGACAATCAGCGCGTCTTCGGTAAAGTCGATACTCCAGGGAAATGGACCGTAATTTGAGTCGTGTTTTAACAGATAGGCGAGAATTTTGGGCGAGGTCAGGTCATTAATGGCGACGACCTCCACGCTGCTTTTGACCTCCAGTAGTCGACGCAATACCAGACGACCGATACGACCAAAACCGTTAATGCCAATTTTACTCATGGTTTTCTCCTGTCAGGATGAGGCGGTACGACATATTTTCCCTACCAGGCATAGTCCAGTCGGGCATCCGGGGCAATAGCTGTTTTTGCGCTTAAACGTAACTGACTGATAATGGATGAACAAAAATTAATGAATTTTTAACAAAAGCCCGTTATGTTGACGCATTATTGTTTTTATTCAGGAAGTGTTATGGGGAATAAGTATTCTGGCCTGCAAATTGGTATTCACTGGCTGGTTTTTTTGTTGGTCATTGTGGCCTACAGCGCCATGGAGTTTCGCGGGTTTTTCCCGCGTAGCTATCGTCCCTTGTTCAACATGGTGCACGTATCCTGTGGCATCACGATTTTAACGCTGATGGTGGCGCGTCTGCTGGTCAGGCTGAAATATCCGGCGCCGCCGATTGTGCCAAAACCGAAACCGATGATGACCGGAATGGCGCATCTGGGGCATCTGGTTATCTATCTGTTGTTTATTGCGTTGCCGATTATTGGTCTGGTGATGATGTACAACCGGGGGAATCCGTGGATTGCATTTGGCATTGTTATGCCATATGCGGCAAAAGCCAACCTTGACCTCGTGGAGATGCTGAAGTCCTGGCACGTGACGCTGGCAAACCTGGGCTATTTTGTTATTGGTTTGCATGCCGCGGCTGCCCTGATGCATCACTACTTCTGGAAGGATAATACGCTGCTGCGCATGATGCCGCGTAAGCGTTCCTGACGTAACGCCCCGCAAGTGTGGGGCTTTTTTACCCCTTTCAAATCGAGATACCTTTCGTCTTTATCGTTCCGGCTAAATGAACGTCTTCCTCTGCCGAATAAAACAGAAATTATTTTTCCAGACGTGATAAAAGCTTACCGACGAGATGGTTAAACAACACCCAGTTCGCTACTTTCGTCACTTGATCGCCGTCCTCATTAAAACTACTGTATATAAACACAGTTAAGTGAGAGGCCGATTATTATGTTGTTTTTCCAGCCTGCAAAACGTCGACAAACGAAACATTTTCCCCTGTTCAGCGACCTTGTGCCCTGTGGTTTTCCTTCTCCAGCGCAGGACTACGTTGAGAAAGGTATCGATCTCAATGACCTGCTGGTACAGCATCCCAGCGCAACCTATTTTGTTAAATCATCGGGTGATTCTATGGTCGGGGCGGGGATCGGTGAGGGTGATTTGCTGATTGTCGACAGCGCCAGAAACCCGGCTCATGGAGACATCGTGATTGCCGCCATTGAGGGAGAATTCACTGTTAAACGTCTGCAATTGCATCCAATTGTGATGCTCAGGCCAGAGAACAGAGCCTACGCGCCCATCATAATCAGCAGCGAGGATTCGCTGGATATCTTTGGTGTGGTGACCTTTATCGTTAAGGCGGCTGGCTAATTATGTTTGCCCTGGTGGATGTTAATTCGTTTTATGCCAGCTGTGAGATGGCATTCAGGCCCGATCTGAAAGGCAAACCGGTTGTCGTTCTTTCCAATAACGACGGTTGTGTTATCGCCTGTAGCGCGAAGGCTCGGGCGCTTGGCGTGACAATGGGTGCTCCGTACTTCAAACAGAAAGATCTGTTCCGGCGCTACGGCGTGGTGTGTTTTAGTTCCAACTATGAACTGTATGCGGATATGAGCGGCCGGGTCATGTCTATCCTGGAAGACCTCTCTCCACATGTGGAAAGGTACAGTATTGATGAGGCCTTCTGCGATTTGACGGGAGTAAGAAACTGTAGGGATCTGACGGATTTTGGTCTCGAAATAAGGGCCACAATTCTACAGAAAACACGACTTCAGGTTGGCGTTGGCATCGCCCAGACCAAAACGCTGGCAAAGCTCGCGAATTACGCCGCCAAAAGATGGCCGCAACAGACTCGAGGAGTGGTGGATTTATCAAATATTGACCACCAGCGTAAGCTGATGGCCGCACTCCCTGTTGGTGAAGTGTGGGGCGTGGGCCGCCGTATCAGTAAAAAACTGGACGCGATGGGGATTAAAACCGTCCGTGACCTGGCTGATACCGACATTCGTTTTATTCGCAAACACTTCAACGTTGTTCTTGAAAGAACCGTACGGGAATTGCGCGGTGAGTCGTGCCTGGCGTTGGAAGAGTTTGCGCCGGTTAAACAGGAAATCGTCTGCTCACGATCGTTTGGTGAAAAACTCACGGACTATAACGCGATGCGTGAAGCAATTTGCACCTATGCCTCACGTGCGGCGGAAAAGCTGCGCGGTGAGCATCAGTTCTGTCGATTTATCTCTGTGTTTATCAAAACCAGTCCATTTGCCCTAAAGGACCCTTATTACGCTAACAGCGCGTCGGTAAAACTGCTGATCCCGACCCAGGACACACGGGAAATTATGAGTGCGGCAACGCGCAGCCTGGACGCTATCTGGCGAGAGGGGCAACATTATCAAAAAGCGGGTGTGATGTTGGGCGATTTTTTTAGTTCTGGCGTGGCACAACTGAATCTGTTTGATGGCAACGCCCCCCGGCACGGCAGTGCGGAACTGATGAGGGTGATTGATCGGCTGAATAAAAAGGGGCGCGGGACAATCTGGTTTGCCGGACAGGGGATTGAGCAGTCGTGGCAAATGAAACGAGAAATGCTCTCACCTCGCTATACGACGCGTTTTACTGATTTACTGCGCGTGAGGTGAGTATTAATACCGGTTGATTCAAATCTTAATGTATCGATGACGGGTAGTAAAGATAAAGAGCTGGTGGTCGTTCCGGGGGCTAACCGAACTGGAGGCGAGAAGTATTTCGCTAATTATGCCACCCAGAAAAACACTCGACGATTATATCAACAATGAATTCGACCCATCTGACTTGGCTGCAATTTATAACGTGTGTCGCCTGAAGTGTGAGGTGAAATTTAAGAACGCTTGCCAAGCCTCTGGTATAGCCATTAAGGGGGGAGTGATGTTACAGCAAACCATTTTGGACGTGTGTTGCGGCCCCCGCATGTTCTGGTTTAACAAACTGGACACCCGCGCCGTGTTCGCAGATACATAGCACAATAAAAAAGCAGGATAATAATCCTGCTTTGATCTGTGGTTTCTTAGTTATTTTCCAGACAGTTTTCTCCAGATACTCTGGCTAATGCCAAAAGCAACAGCTAAGAAAACAAGACCAGACCAACGCTCTATCCCTTGCGCCATCACCAGCATAGCAACTCCGATACATCCAAGAGGAATAGCAGTGATAACAAAAAGAATAATACCCCAAAAAAATTGGCCTGCAGTGGGCTCTTGAGACATGACAACACCTTTAATGAAGGAAACCGTTAACTAACGCGCGATTTTTTATGGTTATTATATAGTTCCATGTAGCACTGAGGCTTCTGTGTTTGCTGTACCTTCCCTGGGCGTGTCTGCTAATTTTACAAAAGTAACTAGTTGTTTCAACTCCTATTTATGGTGGGTGTTATGCTTCCCACGTTTGTCTGCTAAGTCGCGATTAACCAACCTCTACTCCTGAGTGGGGGTAAATCACGCTGGCGGTTTGAGTGTACAACAGCAAACGATCTGGTTGTTGTGGCCGACGGCGTGGAATACCTACTAACTTTCACGGTAAACGGCAAAAAACCTGACGCCAACGGGAATGTTACTATCAGCACCGGCACAACTGCTGCTGTAACAGACGTTCGTTTGGGGACGGTGATTTCGACTAACCTCATTTTTAGGAATCCGGGGCGCAGATTTTGGGGGCATAGAAAAGACTGCATATGTCCGCATATGGCTGATAGCGACTTAACATAAGTCTATGATATTTAATAATTCTTATATTTTACAAATATGTAAAAATTCTGATAGTATACCCCCCTATAGTATCTGGAGGGCGTATGCCACATTCACCTGAAGATAAAAAACGTATCCTCACCCGTGTTCGTCGTATTCGCGGTCAGGTTGACGCGCTTGAGCGGGCGCTGGAGTCCGGCGAACCGTGCCTTGCGATCCTGCAACAAATTGCCGCTGTACGCGGCGCATCCAATGGCCTGATGGGCGAAATGGTTGAGATCCACCTGAAAGACGAACTGGTCAGCGGCGAGACAACGCCAGACCAGCGAGCCGTACGTATGGCTGAAATCGGCCATCTTCTTCGCGCTTATCTAAAATAACACCATCACCTCGCAATAATGGGAAGAGACAAATGAAATCACGTGCAGCAGTTGCATTTGGCCCCGGCCAACCGCTAAAAATTGTCGAAATCGACGTCGCACCGCCAAAGAAAGGTGAAGTTCTGGTTAAAATTACCCACACTGGCGTGTGTCATACTGACGCTTTTACGCTCTCAGGCGACGATCCGGAAGGGGTATTCCCGGCGGTGCTTGGCCATGAAGGCGGCGGTATTGTGGTTGAAGTGGGCGAAGGCGTCACCAGCCTGAAAGCGGGCGACCATGTCATTCCCCTGTACACGGCAGAATGCGGTGAGTGTAAGTTCTGTAAATCGGGGAAAACCAACCTGTGTCAGGCTGTACGCGCCACCCAGGGCAAGGGCCTGATGCCGGATGGCACGACTCGCTTCTCATATAACGGTGAGCCGATTTATCACTATATGGGCACCAGTACCTTCAGTGAATATACCGTTTGCGCGGAGATCTCACTGGCGAAGGTTAACCCGCAAGCTCCGCTGGACAAAGTGTGTCTGCTGGGCTGTGGCGTCACTACCGGGATCGGAGCAGTACATAACACTGCGAAAGTGAAAGAAGGCGATACCGTGGCCGTATTTGGTCTTGGCGGCATCGGCCTGGCGGTGATTCAGGGCGCGGTGCAGGCGAAAGCCGGACGTATTCTGGCCGTTGATACCAATCCGGAGAAATTCAAACTGGCTGGTGAAATGGGCGCGACTGATTTCATCAACCCGAATGATTACGATAAACCGATTCAGGATGTGATTGTTGAGCTTACCGATGGCGGTGTGGACTTCAGCTTTGAATGTATAGGCAACGTTAACGTGATGCGTGCGGCGCTGGAATGCTGCCATAAAGGGTGGGGCGAGAGCATCATCATCGGCGTGGCAGGTGCCGGACAAGAAATCAAAACGCGTCCGTTCCAACTGGTTACCGGGCGAGTCTGGCGCGGTTCGGCGTTCGGTGGCGTGAAAGGGCGCACTCAACTCCCGGGAATGGTCGAAGAAGCGATGAGCGGGAAAATTCAGTTGGATCCGTTTATCACCCATCGCTTACCGCTGGAGCAGATTAACGAAGCATTCGATTTAATGCATCAGGGCAAGTCCATTCGTACCGTTATCCATTTTGGCGATAACTGATTCATTGGCCAGCGGATTTCTCCGCTGGCACTTTCCTGAATTTTTTAGAATTATGTTGTGAAAGTGTGACGAATCCGACGCTTTTTACGGTAAGTAAACCTCACGGATTGCCGATGACTATCTAACGGGCGTGTTTTCACGCATAAACCCTACAAGAGAGTCGACGGTCATGGACAACACAACATCGATGCAGGCCCAGCATAAACTGGGTTTTTTGCATCAAATCCGACTGGTTCCGCTGTTTTCCTCCATTCTCGGTGGCATCCTTCTGTTGTTCGCCTTAAGTTCAGGGCTGGCAAGCTATTTTCTTATGCAGGCCGATCGCGATCAGCGCGATGTGACCGACGAGATTCAGGTCAGGATGGGGTTATCTAACAGCTCTAACCACTTACGCACCGCACGTATTAACATGATCCATGCCGGCGCGGCGAGCCGCATTGCCGAAATGGATGACATGAAGGCCAATATCGCCGAGGCAGAAAAACGGATTAAGCAATCGCAGGACGGCTTCAATGCTTATATGTCGCGTACGGTGAAAACGTCTGCTGATGAAGCATTAGACGCCGAATTAAGCGCCAGCTTCAAAGCCTATACCGACGGTTTACAGCCAATGCTGAAATACGCTAAAAACGGCATGTTTGAAGCGATTATCAACCACGAAAATGAACAGGCCAGACCGCTGGATTCTGCCTACAACAAGGTGCTGCTGAAAGCCATTGAAATTCGCACTGCCAGGGCGAATAACCTCAGCGAGCAGGCGCACCAACGTACGCAACTTGGTATGGCGTTTATGCTCGGTGCATTTGCCCTCGCGCTGGTGCTCACCGTGATGACGTTTATCGTTCTGCGCCGCACCGTTATTCATCCTCTGTTACGTGCAGCCCTGCGCATCGAGCAAATTTCGGCAGGCGACCTGACCATGCCGGAGGAACCGACCGGGCGCAGTGAAATTGGTCGCCTGAGTCGTCATCTGCAAACTATGCAGCATTCGCTGGTGAAAACCGTGGGCACGGTGCGCCAGGGGGCAGAGGAAATTTATCGCGGTACCAGTGAGATTTCTGCAGGGAATACCGATTTGTCCTCACGTACGGAGCAACAGGCCGCGGCGATTGAAGAAACGGCGGCCAGTATGGAAGAGCTGACGGCTACGGTGAAGCAAAACGCTGACAACGCGCACCATGCGAGCAAGCTGGCGGAAGATGCTTCCGGCAAGGCGAGCCGTGGCGGTCAGATGGTTTCTGGCGTGGTGAAAACCATGGGCAATATCTCAGGTAGTTCGAAGAAAATCTCTGAAATCACAGCCGTTATAAACAGCATTGCTTTCCAGACGAATATCCTGGCGTTGAACGCGGCGGTAGAAGCGGCGCGGGCGGGAGAGCAGGGACGAGGGTTTGCCGTGGTCGCCAGCGAGGTGCGCACGCTGGCGAGCCGAAGCGCTCAGGCGGCAAAAGAGATTGAGGGTTTGATTAGCGAATCGGTACGACTCATTGACCAGGGATCCGATGAAGTGGTCGCGGCGGGTAATACCATGACGGATATTGTCGATGCGGTAAAACGCGTGACCGACATCATGTTGGAAATTGCGGCGGCCTCTGATGAGCAGAGCCGGGGCATTGTGCAGGTGAGCCAGGCGATTTCGGAGATGGATAAGGTGACGCAGCAAAACGCCTCTCTGGTTGAAGAAGCGTCGGCCGCAGCGGCATCGCTGGAAGAACAGGCCGCACGTTTAACTGAAGCCGTCGGCACATTCCGCTTGCAGGGCGCAAGTGCGATAAAGCGCGCTCCTGGTACCAAAACGTCGAGCCATTCAAGTCCGCAGGCAGCAACGGCCAGTGGTGATAACTGGGAAACGTTTTAACACGCTATAAGGGACCAGATGGTCCCTTAATTTTTGGTATCAAAACGGTATGGTTTTGCGTATCGCGCCAATGAGGATTTGTGCAGCAGAGGAAAGCTGCACGTCTACACGGGTAAGAATGCCAATAGGTTCACCCGCCCCGTGGGTGGGAATCGGCAATGATACCAACGTCGCCTGACGTAAATCTTCCCGGACCGCGCCTGACGGCACAAACCATACATAGTCGTAGTCAACCGTCAACTGGCGGGAAAGCGATGCTGACAGCGTTTCGATGCAGCCTGGCGGCATTTTGCAACCCTGGCTTTGCAGCAGCGTCTCCGCGTGCTGACGAGGAGCCGTTCCTTTTGGTGACACCACAACGGGCCATTCCATCACCCGACTCAGCGTGATGGTTTCCTGCAACAACGGGTGGTTAGGTCGCACAACCAGTTTGAGCGACTCAAGGAACAACAGCTCGTAATTCAGACCGACCATTAATTCCGGATCGGCCATCCGACCGATACCAAGATCGATTTCTCCCGATTTTAAACCGGCCAGAATCATGGGATTACTCATGGTGGCAACTTGCAGCGTCGTTTCCATTTGCTGCTTATGGAACGGACCGATTACCGCCGGAAGAATACCCAACGCAGCGGTGGGTAAAGCCCCAATCCGTACGACGTCAGTCTGCGACTCTTCGCGCTGGTTTAACGCCTGTCCGGCAGTATTGAGCGCGTCCAGTACTCTCACCGCGTGGGTAAGAAACTGCTCGCCGGGCAATGTTAACTGCGCGCCAAGGCGACCGCGTTCAAAGAGCCGGGTACCGGTCAACTGCTCCAGTTCATTTAGTGTTTTGGAGAGGGCCGGTTGGCTCAGATTAAGGGTTTCAGCCGCGCGCCCCAGCGTTCCCTGTTGTGCAACGGCGACAAAAGTATGCAGGTGGCGCAAGCGAATGCGCTGATTGAACAGAACATTTTTTTCCATAAGCGATGTTAAAAACAGAGCCGTATCGGTGACAAGTGAAGTTGTTTGTTTTTGATAACTTGATAGCAAAATATTATTAACATTTATCATGTTTTACTTACAACTTATTTATTTTGCTTATGTTTTGTACAGTCAGGCTGAGTGGTGGGATCATGGAAGGGAATGTATCCGGTCGTTATACTTTGAATATTGTTTGCTTTTGCACCCTTTATCTTTACAAGGCACTGATTAATGATACATGTAGTAGGACACCTTAATCCCGATAGCGATGCCATTTGCACTGCCGCAATGACGGCGCGTTGGCTTACCTTACGCGGTCAGCAGGCAACGGCATGGCGTCTGGGGGAAGCTAACCGCGAAACGCAATTTATCTTTGCGCAAGCGGGGCTGACACTGCCTGAACGACTGACGTTTGAATTGACCGATCGTGACGTCTGGTTGGTTGATTTCACCGAACCTGCCCAGGGACCGCAATCGCTGGCAGACTGTAACGTCGTGGGGATTATCGATCATCACCGACTTGGGGGATTAGTCACCCGTCTGCCGCCAAAAGTGTGGGTGAAGCCTGTCGGCAGTAGCGCAACGCTGTTATGGCAACTGATGTCGGAAGATGAGCGTAGCCAGTTATCTCCTGCGGAGGCCGTTTTGCTGCTGGGTGCCGTGTTGAGTGACACTGTCACGCTTCGTTCACCCACGACCACCGCCGACGATCGCCTGGCGGTCGATGCGCTGACTCAAAAGGCTGGTGTAGACCTTGATGCCTTCAGCCGTGACCTGCTGTCTGCCAAAACGAGCGTGGAAGGAATGAGTGCCCGCGAACTCCTGCAGAAAGACATTAAAACCTTCACTATCCATGGGCATCAGGTCTGTGTGGCGCAACTTGAACTGTATGCACTGCAACAGGTTGATACAGTGCTGGATGAATTACGCCAGGAAATGGCGCGCTATGCGCAGGAAAAAAATGCCGCGCTGGTTGTGCTCATGCTCACCGATATTAATCTGGGCGACACCAGTCTGTGGTTTGCCGGTTCTGAGCTTTCTGACATCCCGCAGCCCTGCAAAGTGGAAGGTATGCTCAGCCGTAAAAAACAGATGCTCCCCTGGCTGGAAAGTCATTTAAAACCACGCCAGTAGGTTCTGTTCGCCGTCTGTATAGGGTGGGAAATTTACGCGGGGTCACACTTTGTAAATTCTTCCCACCGGACTTTGCAGCGTTCTCTACACTCCAGGTAATATTCACTGGAGGCATGACATTATGGCGAACACCATCACGGCAGATGAGATTCGGGAACAATTTTCGCAGGCAATGTCAGCAATGTACCAGCAGGAAGTCCCGCAGTATGGCACGTTGCTGGAACTTGTCGCTGATGTGAATCTGGCGGTACTGGAAAATAACCCGACGTTGCATGAAAAACTGGCTAATGCGGATGAACTGGCCCGGCTAAACGTTGAGCGCCACGGAGCCATCCGGGTGGGTACTGCGCAGGAACTTTCTACGCTGCGCCGGATGTTTGCCATTATGGGCATGTATCCGGTGAGTTATTATGACCTCTCTCAGGCCGGCGTCCCTGTACATTCCACGGCTTTTCGGCCCATCGACGATGCATCGCTTTCGCGCAACCCGTTTCGGGTATTCACATCGTTATTACGGCTCGAATTAATCGAGAACGTAGCGCTGCGGCAAAAGGCTTCGGAGATCCTCGCGAAACGCGACATTTTCACTCGTCGTTGTCATGAACTGCTGGATGAGTTTGATGCGCAGGGCAGTTTTACGCCTGAGCAGGCGCAGGAGTTTGTCCATGAAGCACTGGAAACTTTCCGCTGGCATCAGCACGCCACGGTAGATGAAGCGACCTATCACGCATTACACAATGAACACCGGTTGATTGCCGATGTGGTGTGTTTCCCTGGTTGTCACATCAACCATCTGACGCCGCGCACGCTGGATATTGACCGGGTACAGTCCATGATGCCGGAATGCGGCATAGAGCCGAAAATATTGATTGAAGGGCCGCCGCGCCGCGAGGTGCCGATTTTATTACGTCAGACCAGTTTCAAAGCGCTGGAAGAACCGGTGCTGTTTGCCGGTGAAATGCGCGGTACTCACACGGCGCGTTTTGGTGAGATTGAACAGCGCGGCGTAGCGCTCACGCCGAAAGGCAGAGCCTTGTATGACGAACTGCTGAATAAAGCGGGAACGGGAAAAGATAATCTGACGCATCAGTTACATCTTCAGGAGGTTTTCAAGGCGTTCCCGGACAGTGAGTTTCTGCTGCGCCAGCAGGGACTTGCCTGGTTTCGTTATCGACTGACGCCATCAGGCGAAGCGCATCGCCAGGCCATTCGCCCGGATGACGATCCGCAACCGCTTATTGAGCGGGGCTGGCTGGTTGCTCAACCTATCACCTACGAAGATTTCTTACCGGTGAGCGCTGCGGGGATTTTCCAGTCAAATCTGGGTAATGAAACTCAGGCTCGCAGCCACGGGAATTCCAGCCGCGACGCGTTTGAACAGGCACTGGGGTGCACGGTATATGACGAGTTTATGCTGTATCAGGAGGCGGAGGAGAGAAGTAAACGGCGGTGTGGTTTACTTTAACGGAATTTACACGGGATTCGGTCTGTTCCCATCGACATAAAATATTTTCGATTTTGTACAGATAATCGGCGAACAACAATTGGATTATTAATGAATTTTGTCTAGAGTGAGCGGTCAGAAATGTGCACTCTCTTGCCGCAGATTTTGACCGGCGCGGGACCATTTACACGACCAGAAGGACTCACTTTCAGGCATGAATCGCAGACGATTTATTAAAGGTTCAATGGCAATGGCCGCCGTGTGCGGAACCAGTGGTATTGCATCACTCTTTTCCCGCGCCGCCTTTGCGGCAGAGTCTGACATTGCAGACGGAAAAACCGTACGTTTTGATTTTTCCGTTCTGCAATCGATGGCCCACGACTTAGCACAGAAACCCTGGGGCGGCGCGCCGCGTGCGTTACCCGACACGCTGGCGAAATTGACGCCGCAGGCCTACAACAGCATTCAATATGACGCAGAGCAGTCTCTGTGGAACAATGTTGAAAATCGTCAGCTTGATGCGCAGTTCTTCCATGTGGGAATGGGATTCCGCCGCCGGGTTCGCATGTTCTCGGTCGATGACAGTACGCATATGGCGCGTGAAATCCACTTCCGTCCGGAGCTGTTTAAGTACAACGACGCGGGTGTGGATACCAAACAACTGGAAGGGCAAACTGACCTCGGTTTCGCGGGTTTCCGCGTGTTTAAAGCGCCAGAACTGGCCCGTCGTGATGTGGTTTCTTTCCTCGGCGCCAGCTACTTCCGCGCAGTGGATGACACCTACCAGTACGGTTTATCGGCGCGTGGTCTGGCGGTAGATACCTATACCGACAGCAAAGAAGAGTTTCCTGATTTCACCGCTTTCTGGTTCGAAACGGTTAAACCAGGGACGACCTCCTTTACCGTGTATGCGCTACTCGATAGCCCAAGCGTAACAGGCGCTTTTAAGTTCGTGATCCACTGCGAGAAAACGCAGGTGATCATGGATGTACAAAACCATATCTACGCGCGTAAAGACATTAAACAGCTCGGCATTGCGCCGATGACCAGCATGTTCAGCTGTGGTAACAATGAACGCCGGATGTGTGACACCATTCACCCGCAAATTCATGACTCCGATCGTCTGGCGATGTGG
Source organism: Citrobacter sp. wls706 (assembly GCF_005281305.1). Lineage (NCBI taxonomy): Bacteria > Pseudomonadati > Pseudomonadota > Gammaproteobacteria > Enterobacterales > Enterobacteriaceae > Citrobacter > Citrobacter sp. wls706. The sequence goes on from NZ_SZXG01000030.1 coordinate 472,312, forward strand.
CGGGGCAACGGCGAGTGGATCTGTCGTCCGCTGAATAACCCGCAAAAACTGCAGTTCAATGCCTATACCGATAACAACCCGAAAGGGTTTGGTTTACTGCAGCTCGATCGCGACTTCTCTCATTACCAGGACATCATGGGCTGGTATAACAAGCGTCCTAGCCTGTGGGTCGAGCCGCGTAACCAGTGGGGCAAGGGGACCATCGGCCTGATGGAGATCCCGACGACGGGCGAAACGCTGGATAACGTTGTCTGCTTCTGGCAGCCGGAGAAGTCGATTAAAGCCGGCGATGAGCTGGAATTTAAATATCGTCTGTACTGGAGCGCGCAGCCGCCGGTACGTTCGCCGTTAGCTCGCGTGATGGCGACCCGTACCGGCATGGGCGGCTTCCCGGAAGGATGGGCGCCGGGCGAGCACTACCCGGAAAAATGGGCGCGCCGTTTTGCCGTGGACTTCGTCGGTGGCGATCTGAAAGCCGCTGCGCCGAAAGGCATTGAACCGGTGATTACGCTCTCCAGCGGTGAAGCGAAACAGATTGAGATCCTCTACGTGGAGCCTATCGACGGCTACCGTATCCAGTTTGACTGGTATCCGACGTCTGACTCAACCGACCCGGTAGATATGCGTATGTTCCTGCGTTGCCAGGGCGACGCCATCAGCGAAACTTGGCTGTATCAGTACTTCCCGCCAGCGCCGGATAAACGTCAGTATGTTGACGACCGTGAGATGCGTTAATCACTCCTTTTACGGCTCTCCAGAGGGGGAGCCGTATCTGCAATCTTTCTGAAAATATTCTGTACGCTATTTACTCGATCCTGTTCGCATTTTTCTGTATGGCAAATGGGTACTCTGGGGCTGTGTATTTCTTATACACGTTCTTGTCCACTAACAGGGAGAAAGTATGTTTCCAGAATACAGAGACCTTATTTCCCGACTGAAAACCGAGAACCCTCGCTTTCTGTCCTTATTCGAAAAACACAACAGCCTTGATCATGAGATCTCCAGACTGGAAGGTTCGGATGGTCGGGGGTATAGTTTGGACATTGTTCGCCTTAAGAAACAGAAACTCCACCTGAAGGAAGATCTGCTCAAAATTTTGCAAAAAGAGAGTGTCGGTGAGAGCTAAGTAAAACAGCGCTTGCTGTGTAAAAGGGCTTCCAAAAGGGAAGCCCTTCCTGTTTTATTGTGAGCAGAATTAGCTGCTTAACGAGCGTAACGGAAAGAAAATGCCAGAAGTGATAACCATTAGTGACACGCTGGAACTGCGTGCCGTAGAAGAACAACACGTCACCCCTCTGCATCAATTGGTGCTCAAGAATAAAACCTGGCTCCAGCAGTCGCTGAACTGGCCGCAGTTTGTGACGTCAGAGGACGACACGCGCAAAAACGTGCAGGGAAATATGATGTTGCACCAGCGCGGCTACGCCAAAATGTTCCTGATTTTTGCACAACAGAATGTGGTGGGCGTCATCGCGTTTAACCAGATAGAGCCGCTGAACAAAGCGGCTTATATTGGTTACTGGCTGGATGAAGCTCACCAGGGTAAAGGCATTATGTCCCTGGCGCTACAGGCATTGATTCATCATTATGCGCAGCGCCAGGAAATTCGCCGCTTTGTGATCAAATGCCGCGTAGCGAACGTTGAGAGCAACCAGGTGGCATTGCGCAATGGCTTCCAACTGGAAGGATGTTTACGTCAAGCGGAGTTCCTCAATGGTGATTACCATGATGTGAATCTCTATGCCCGCATCATTGATGGTCCCTCAGAATAAGCCTGCGATAGGTGTGCGCGTAATGCGTTGCTCAGCGTTGATCACCTTCGGCCCACGCAGATGAATAGCATCGCCATCAAACGCTTCAATGTGCGCCTGGCCGTTTATCTCAATATGATTCTCGATCAACACTTCTCCAAGAACGCAGGCGTGACCTTCAACCAGAATATGATCGTCTAGCTGGATTGGTCCGCCGCGTAATGTAGCATGTCCCCCGACCAACACATGATGCTTCAGCACGCAGTTACCCTCGACTACCGCATGTTCTGCCACCTGTGAGCTGTAGCGCAGGGTAGGAATAGCATCGACATCGGTTCCGGCGATGACGCGCGCATGTCCGTAGACTTTGGCGCAATCGCAAATCCAGACATTATTCTCTTCATTACCTTCCACCTGGGCGAAATCAAAAACTTCCGCCCGATGCTCAATAAAGGCATAGTTGATATTCGCATCGCCATAGATCTGCGCCTGATGCACTACGCGTGAGTGGCTGACGGTCGCCCGATCGTAAATCTGCAGCAACTGGTCGTTTTCAACAGTGAGTCCCCTGGCGGCAATGATTTCGGACCCACATACAACGCGTGCATTACCGTGCAGAAGGCACTCGCCGCGAATAACAGAATTCTGAATCGTGACGTTGTCACGTATTTGTGCGTGATGGCTGATTTCTGCCCGGTCAATCCACACGGCATCGCCTATTTGCGCGCCATCTCTGACTACGCTTGCCTGAGTAACCCGGGCGTTTCCGGTTATCGATGCGCCGGAAAATGCGAGCGCATTCTCATCGTAAATCCAGCAATCACCGCTTTGCGACAAGACGCTTTCATCATCAATCCAGCCGCCAGGCGTACCGGCGGTAACATCATTAAAATCAATGAGGGCAATGATTTGGCGTAGTAATACGCTTTTTTTATTGCCATTATCCTGGTAACTAAAGGAGCGAAGCTCATCGCTGAGTCGATATTTGGTCATTGCTCATTTCCATGTTGCGCACCTTAGTTAAACGTAGCAAAGTTTTCCGCACTGGCTAAACCAACTGAAATTCCATAAAATGCATTTCAAATATACTTTAAAAAATAAACAAAATGAGTAAGAGCAAACAGAGTGAACGGGTTCTCAATCTTCCGGCCGGTTATTTTGGCATGGTACTGGGGACAATCGGGATGGGATTCGCCTGGCGTTATGCCAGCCAGATATGGCCGGTGAGCCACTGGATTGGCGATGGGTTAGTGATCCTGGCGATGGTCATTTGGGGGCTGCTGACGCTGGCTTTTATGTATCGCTTGCTGCACTTCCCGCACAGCGTACTGGCTGAAATTCGTCACCCGGTGATGAGTAGCTTTGTCAGTCTGTTTCCGGCCACAACCATGCTGGTAGCAATTGGTTTTGTTCCCTGGTATCGACCGCTGGCGATCGGGTTATTCGGCATTGGCGTGGTGATACAACTGGCGTACGCGGCCTGGCAAACGGCAGGATTATGGCGTGGAGCGCATCCAGAGGAGGCCACCACGCCGGGTCTGTATCTGCCGACCGTCGCCAATAACTTTATCAGCGCAATGGCCTGTGGTGCACTTGGTTTCAATGATGCCGGATTGGTGTTTTTGGGGGCCGGGGTTTTTTCCTGGCTCAGCCTGGAACCGGTGATCCTGCAACGTTTACGTAGCTGCGGGGAGCTGCCATCGGTCTTACGGACTTCGCTTGGCATTCAACTGGCGCCCGCGCTGGTCGCCTGTAGCGCCTGGCTTAGCGTCAACGGCGGAGAGGGCGATACGTTAGCCAAAATGCTGTTCGGCTATGGTCTGCTGCAGCTTCTGTTTATGCTACGTCTCATGCCATGGTATCTGTCTCAACCATTTAATGCCTCGTTCTGGAGCTTCTCGTTTGGCGTGTCGGCCCTGGCGACGACGGGCCTGCATCTCGGACACGGCAGCGAATCAGGATTTTTTCATACGCTGTCTATCCCACTGTTTATTTTTACCAATTTTATCATTGCATTATTACTGATACGTACGCTTGCTTTGCTGATGCAGGGAAAGCTGCTTATCCGCACAGAACGTGCTGCATTACTGAAATCTGAGGATAAATGATGACTCATTGCGACGAAAACTACTTTACTGAGAAATACGATTTAACCCGTACGCATTCCGATGTTGTTGAAGCGGCAAAAGTGGTCGCGCCAGGTAAAACATTAGATCTGGGCTGCGGTAATGGTCGTAACAGTCTGTACCTTGCGGCAAACGGCTATGACGTTACCGCATGGGATAAAAACCCCATGAGCATAGCGAACCTTGAGCGTATTAAAGCGGCGGAAGGACTGACCAACCTGCATGCGCAGGTCGCAGATCTTAACGCCTTACGCTTTGATGGCGAATATGATTTTATTCTTTCTACCGTTGTGCTGATGTTCCTTGAGGCTAAAACTATCCCAGGACTGATAGAGAATATGCAGCGCTGCACGAAGCCAGGCGGATATAATTTAATCGTTGCGGCAATGGACACTGATGATTTCCCGTGCACTGTTGGTTTTCCGTTTGCCTTTAAAGCGGGTGAATTACGCAACTATTACAGCGGGTGGGATCTGCTGAAATACAACGAAGACGTGGGTGAACTTCATCGTACGGATGAAAACGGTAATCGCATTAAACTGCGCTTTGCCACTATGCTGGCACGCAAAACTGCCTGAACCTCCTGTCTGGGTTAACTCTCTCTGCGTTCAGCATTTTTTATGTTGAGCGCAAAGATAAAATTGTGCGGTCCTTACCATTTTTAGTGCATCCAAAATGAATCTGTTTTGCTATTCTTTTTAGGCATCATTGCGAAAACTAAAGGGATCGTTTCATGCGTACTCATACTTTATTTAAAGTTGCAGTGCTTACTGGCTTGTTGGCATTATCCGGCTGTGCGTCAAAAGTAACCGAACCGGATAAATATTCTGGGTTTTTAAAAAATTACTCTGATCTGAAGGAAACAAAATCGGCAACCGGACAAACGGTACTCCGTTGGGTTGACCCGAACTACAACGAATCCAAATATGACAACATTGTATATAACCCGGTAACGTATTATCCGGTTCCTAAACCTACTACGCAGGTAGGGCAGAAGGTTCTTGATCAACTACTGACCTACACCAATACACAGTTGAAATCCGCAATCAGTAAACGTAAACCCCTGGTGACTACCCCTGGGCCACGTAGCCTGATTTTCCGCGGGGCAATTACCGGTGTAGCGACCAGTAAAGAAGGGCTGCAGTTCTACGAAGTGATCCCGGTTGCGCTGCTGGTTGCGGGAACGCAAATGGCAACGGGTCACCGTACCATGGATACCAACCTCTACTTCGAGGGTGAGTTGATTGATGCGGCGACCAATAAACCGGTTGTTAAGGTTGTACGTAAGGGTGAAGGTAAAGATCTGAACAACGAAAGCACGCCGATGGCGTTCGAAACGTTGAAGAAAGTTGTTGATGACATGGCGACTGATGCTTCCATGTTTGACGTGAACAAAAAAACACAATAATAATGATGAACGCACCATCTAAGGATGGTGCGTTTTTTTATGCCGCCCGGCGACGATATACGAGTTTACCCATCAGCGCTTCTGGTCGGGCAAACATCACCAGATTCCCCAGCAAAATCAATACTAATCCCACAATCGCATTTACCTGCCAGATATACCCTTCATACAATGTTGACAGCGTCAGTGCGACCAGAGGAAAAAGCAGCGTACTGTATGCGGCCTTACTGGGACCAATACGACCGACCAGTGTGAAATAGGCGCCAAAGGCAATCACCGAACCAAAAATAGCCAGGTACAGCAGTGCGCTAAGATAGCTGAAAGTCCACTGCGGAGTGAAGTCATCGCCACGCACCAGCGCAATAGCGGCGATCAGCAACGTGCCGTACAACATGGCCCAGCTATTGGTGGTCAATACTTCCAGCCCTTTTTTCTGGTGGCGCAGACTTATCATGTTGCCCAATGAAAAACCAAAGGTTCCCAGAGCGCTTAAGCCGATGCCCAGCAGAAGTGAATGGTTGAACCCACTGTTGAGCAAGTCCTGCCAGAACAGGGTGACAATGCCGGTCAGACCGAGACCGGCGGCAATATAAAAGCGCATCGGCGGTTTTTGGCCGAAAAACAGAAAGCTATTGACCGCATTGAACAGGACGGCCATCGAGAAAATCACCGATTCAAGGCCCGTGTTAATCCACGCCGCAGCCGTATAAAAACACCAAAAGTTAAAGCAAAAAACGCATCCGCCTTGTAACAGACAAAACAGATGGTCACGACCAGATAGTTTGCGTAATTTACCGCTAACCAACAGGATTATTATCATTACCGAGCTGGCAACGGCAAAGCGCCAAAAGATAGATACCGGCGCTGAAACCGGCCCTTGCTGCAGATAAATGGCAATCCATGTCGTTCCCCAAATCACTACCACCAGGCAGTACAATAGTGCGTTCATACAACTCTCTCTTTTTGGTCTTCAGGCGCACACTGTGTCACGTTGGGTAGCAGGGGGCTTTCATCCGATTGCGGTGGACTTGCAAAATCTTGCGCTTTTTTTCGCGCAAATGTGAAAAGGAAGCTGTTAACAATATGTAGCTGATATAGACTGAAAGCCTGCTAACTTATTTTGAATGTGATGGTATGTCTCTGTCTCAGCCCTACGCTGCCTTTGAAAACTTACGCAAACACAATGCCGTGCTGCACGAGTCGGTTGCGTTACATTCAGGGATCCAACTGGCGGCCTGGTCAAATAAGCGTGATACTATTACCCAGTATTGCGATCACCATACCCTTAGCTTATACATCGCCGATGGTTACGAGAGTTACCACAAGACGGCCAGCGGCTGGAAGAATGGCGGTGGGCCGGACCGTTTTTGCCTGATGCCGAAAGAGAGCGAATCCAGTTGGGATATCCGCGACGATCTTTCCTTTGTGCATCTCTATTGTACGGACGGCCATTTGCGCGAAGTGGGTGAAAAAGTCTGGGACAAAAGCCCTTATAGCTTCACGCTGGATGAGCATACGTTTGGTAGCGATCCGGGGATAACAGCGGTTTATCGTCAGTTTTTACTCGGGAATGACTGGCAACAACCGGCCAATCATCTCACGCTCAGCGCCGCGTCTTCGCTACTGCTCACGCATCTGATTCAGCATTACAGCAACGTCCAATGGCAGTTGCCCGCTGTCACCGGGGGACTTGCGCCTGCCACATTGCGCAACGTGCTGGCCTACATAGAAGCGCATCTGGCGTACCCCATCACCCTGAGCGATTTGGCAAGCGAGGCGGCGCTGAGTGAATTCCACTTTGCCAGAATGTTTCGCCAGTCAATGAATATGGCGCCGCATCAGTACGTTATGCAACGACGTATGGTATTAGCCCAGCATCTGGTCTGTCATTCTTCCCGCAGTTTGTCGGATATTGCGATGGCTTGCGGGTTCAGTTCGGCGAGCCATTTCAGCAACCGGTTTAAGCAGGTGACGGGTAAAACGCCAACGCAGTTACGTGCGGCGAAATAAAGTAAACACCGCGTAACACATACCTCCGGCGATCAGCCCCCAAAATGCAGACCCAACTCCCCATAGCGTCAGGCCACTGGCAGTGACCAGAAAAGTAATGATAGCCGCATCACGCTCGGCTTCATGATGCAATGCCTGGTACAAGCTGCCGCTAATCGTGCCAAGCAACGCCAAACCCGCCAGCATTTGGATCCAGCTTACGGGCAAGGCTGCCATCAGCCCGGTGACCGAACCGCCAAACACCCCAGCCAGAAGATAGAAGACACCCGCCGCCGCCGCGGCTAGCCAACGTCGTTTGGCATCAGGATGCGCTTCGGGACTTTGGCAAATTGCCGCGGTTATAGCGGCAATGCAAATGGAATAGACACCAAAAGGGGAAAACAGCAGCGCCAGCAGACCGGTAAAGACAATCAACGGTGAAACGGGTAACGCATAACCTGACGCCTTCATGGTGGCGATACCGGGAGCATTTTGCGAGGCCATGGTGACCAGAAACAGCGGCAGTGCGATGCTAATGCTGTGGGCAAATGAAAAATGCGGGGCAATAAACTCGGGTAACACTGGAGATAAACTTATCTCATTAGTGACAATGTCACCTTTTATCAGCGCGATGATTATACCTACCAGCATCGCGGCGATCGTCGCATACCGTGAGGCAATGACTTTAAACGCTAACCATGCCACCAGCATGCTACCGCACAAGATAAGCTCACTGTTAAGGCTATTGAACGCCTGCAGGCCAAAGCGTAGCAGGATCCCGGCCAGCATGGCTGACGCCAGTGAGTGAGGGATTATTTTCATCAGTCGGGCAAAGAGTCCGGTTACGCCGCACAGCACAATTAAGGCGTTAGCCACGATGAAAATACCGATCGCGTCCTGAATCGTTACCCCTTGCAGGCCCGTAACCAGCAGTGCGGCGCCGGGCGTTGACCATGCAGTGAGAACAGGGGCGCGATACCATAATGTCAGCGCCAGCGTACTAACACCCATCGCTATTCCCAGCGCGGTCATCCAACCCGCAATTTGCCCTGTCGTCGCACCTGCGGCCAGCGCCGCTTGCCAGATAATGGCTGCCGAACTGGCATAACCGACCAGCACCGCGACAAAACCTGATAGCACGGTAGGCAGAGGGATTGAAAATGTGCGCATAGCAACTCCGTGTGCGTTATAACGGTCAGTCACTGTAGCACTGTGCGTTATAGCGTACAAGTGCTAAGCTGTAGCCTTGAGAAGGAAGGTCGAAGGAGGAGAAACATGGATAACTTAACTCACTATCTGGCGACGACGCTCAGAACGCTGCGCCACCAGCGGGAATGGAGTCTCTCGCGTCTGGCGGAGGAAACCGGCGTGTCAAAAGCGATGCTGGGGCAAATTGAGCGCAATGAATCCAGCCCTACAGTGGCGACATTGTGGAAAATCGCCACCGGGCTGAATGTCCCATTTTCAACGTTTATTTCGCCTCCTGAGTCAGACGGCACGCCGTCTTTCGATCCCCAACACCAGGCGATGGTCGTCACGCCGCTGTTCCCATGGGATCCTCAGTTGTGTTTCGATCACTTTTCGATACTGCTGGCGCCCGGCGCGCTTAGTGAATCCACGCCACACGAAAGCGGTGTTATAGAGCACGTAGTGGTGATTAGTGGACTGCTGGATATGTGCATTGATGGTCTATGGCGTACCATTAAAGCCGGTGAAGGTGTCCGTTTTGCCGGCGATACGGCCCATAGTTACCGTAACAGCGGTGAACAAACGGTTCACTTTCATTCGCTGATCCATTACCCGCGCAGTTGATCGGGAAAACTATTCCGAAATGCCGCGCTTGTGACTACAATAGCCGCCATTTTTACCGCTTGTGGATGGTAACAACTGTATGCGCCAGCAACCTCATCACCTTGAATTGTTAAGTCCGGCTCGGGATACCGCCATTGCGCGCGAAGCCATTCTGCACGGCGCAGACGCCGTTTACATTGGCGGACCGGGATTTGGCGCGCGTCATAACGCCAGCAACAGCCTGAAAGATATCGCCGAACTGGTGCCTTTTGCCCATCGCTTCGGGGCGAAAATCTTTGTGACGCTGAATACGATTTTGCACGATGATGAACTGGAGCCCGCACAGCGATTAATTACCGATCTGTACCAGACCGGTGTTGATGCTCTGATTGTGCAGGATATGGGGATTCTGGAGCTGGATATTCCCCCCATTGAGCTGCATGCCAGCACGCAGTGTGATATTCGCAGCGTCGAGAAGGCGAAGTTTCTGTCTGATGTCGGATTTACCCAGATTGTCCTGGCGCGGGAACTGAGCCTTGAGCAAATTAACGCCATCCACCAGGCCACGGACGCGACCATTGAATTTTTCATTCACGGTGCGTTGTGCGTTGCCTATTCAGGTCAGTGTTATATTTCACATGCGCAAACCGGACGTAGCGCTAACCGCGGCGACTGCTCCCAGGCTTGCCGTCTGCCGTATACCTTGAAAGACGATCAGGGGCGCGTGGTGTCCTATGAAAAACACCTGCTGTCGATGAAAGATAACGATCAGACCGCCAACCTGGGCGCGTTGATTGATGCAGGCGTGCGCTCTTTCAAAATCGAAGGGCGCTACAAAGACATGAGCTATGTGAAGAATATTACCGCGCATTATCGTCAGATGCTCGACGCCATCATTGAAGAGCGCGGCGACCTTGCCCGTTCATCAGCCGGACGCACCGAACATTTCTTTACCCCCTCCACGGAAAAAACCTTCCATCGCGGTAGCACCGATTATTTTGTCAATGCGCGTAAGGGCGATATCGGCGCGTTTGACTCGCCAAAATTCATTGGTCTGCCGGTTGGTGAAGTCCTGAAGGTCGCGAAAGATCATCTGGATGTTGAGGTCACCGAGCCGCTGGCGAACGGCGATGGTCTGAACGTGTTAATCAAGCGTGAGGTGGTTGGTTTCCGTGCCAATACCGTTGAAAAAACGGGGCACAATCGATATCGGGTGTGGCCGAATGAAATGCCAGCCGATTTGCACAAAGTGCGTCCGCATCATCCGCTGAACCGTAATCTCGATCATAACTGGCAGCAGGCGTTAACCAAAACCTCCAGCGAACGTCGTATCGCGGTTGATATTGAGCTGGGTGGCTGGCAGGAGCAGTTGATCCTGACGCTCACCAGTGAAGAGGGGGTGAGCGTTACTCATACGCTGGACGGTCACTTTGACGAAGCGAACAATGCAGAAAAAGCGTTGAGCAATCTGCAGGATGGTCTGGCCAAACTTGGACAAACGCTTTATTACGCCCGCGATATTCAGGTTAATCTGCCGGGGGCGCTGTTTGTGCCAAACGGTCAACTCAATCAACTGCGACGTGAAGCTGTCGATATGCTGGATGCGGCGCGTTTGCAAAACTATCAGCGCGGCAGTCGCAAACCGGTTTCACAGCCTGCGCCGGTGTATCCACAAACTCATCTGAGCTTCCTGGCAAACGTCTACAACCATAAAGCGCGTGAGTTTTATCACCGTTATGGCGTTCAGTTGATTGACGCGGCCTATGAAGCGCACGAAGAAAAGGGCGATGTGCCGGTGATGATCACCAAACATTGCCTGCGTTTTGCGTTTAACCTGTGCCCGAAACAGGCGAAAGGAAACATCAAGAGCTGGAAAGCCACACCGATGCAACTGGTAAACGGCGATGAAGTTCTGACGCTGAAATTTGATTGCCGACCGTGCGAAATGCATGTAATCGGCAAGATGAAACATCACATTCTGAAGATGCCATTGCCGGGCAGCATCGTCGCTTCCGTCAGTCCTGAAGATCTGATGAAAACATTGCCGAAGCGCAAACCTTAACCCTGGTGAGTATCGGGTTTGCGTGATTTTTGCCAGTAATGATGTTCGCGAAGATCGGCGGCGGATTCTTCCGCCGTCACGCGTAGCTCATCGCTGTCGGCGGTGTGCCGTAATACGTGATCGGCATTCTGCACCTGAAGATATTCATGCCCCTGATTGGTTGCGAGAAGTTGACCTGAAAAAAGCGCGCTGGCCAGCAATAACACCGTTAATCCTTTCTTAAACATCTTGCACCCTCTGGTACGTTAGCAACGGAAGTGGCGATAATTTCACCTAGTGACTATTCAATATTTTAATCGGTGAAATGGCAATCTCTGTTTTGCCAGTGAGATGTTTTTTGCATTTTTGTTTGGTTAACGTTGGGATTTGTTACAACCGGGAAGCATCGCGCTGCCCGGTTGTTTTCAGGGAGAGTCTCAGGACTTAAAGCCAGCAGCCGTCATCAGTAAACGAAAGAACATACCGACGGCGGCCAGGGCCAGCACGCTGCCACCCCAGAGGATCACTAGCCACATCAGGCGTTTCCAGATTGATTGTTGCATCAATGATACCCCTCACCATGTTGAACTTTGCCGCGGAAAACGTAGTAGCTCCAGGAGGTATATACCAGGATTATCGGGATAATCAGTAGGGCGCCAACCAACATAAAGCCTTGGCTTTGCGCTGGCGCTGCTGCCTGCCAGAGCGTAATGGACGGCGGAATAATATGCGGCCATATGCTGATCCCCAGACCGCTGAACCCAAGGAAGATCAATCCCAACGTCAAAATAAACGGTAGTGCATGGCTGTGTTGTTGGTCCAGTGAGCGCCACAGCCACATACTGATCAACAGCACCAGCAGCGGAACCGGCATCAGGAACCACAGGTTGGGCAGGCTAAACCAGCGCTCGGCAATCGCACTGTGCGCCAGCGGCGTCCACAGGCTGATAATGGCGATAACAACCAGCATCGCCAGCAGCAGTTTTTTGGCCACGCGGCGCATTTTATCCTGCAACGGATTTTCGCTTTTCATCACCAGCCATGTTGCTCCCAACAGGGCGTAGGCCACGACCAGCCCAACACCACAGAACAGCGTGAACGGGGTCAGCCAGTCTAAAGGACCGCCGCTGTAGCTGCGTCCGGTTACAGAGAATCCGTTAAGCACGGCACCTACCACGATGCCCTGAGTGAATGTCGCCAGAATTGAGCCGCCGAGAAAAGCTTTATCCCAGAATGGTCGATGTGCTGGCGTGGCATTAAAGCGAAACTCAAAAGCGACGCCGCGAAAAATCAGGCCGAGCAGCATCAGGGTTAGCGGGATTGTCAGCGCATCGACAATCACTGCATAGGCCAGGGGGAAAGCGCCGAATAATCCGGCCCCGCCCAGTACCAGCCACGTTTCGTTGCCGTCCCATACGGGGGCGACGCTATTCACCATCACATCACGGTCATCAGCATCCTGAATTGCAGGAAACAAAATGCCGATACCGAGATCGAAACCATCCATCACGATGTACATCAACGTGGCGAACACGATAATGACAAACCAGATAACTGATAAATCGATACCCATTAGCGGTGAGCCTCCGGTTGAGAATCAAGAACTGCAGCAGAAAGCGGTCGTGCAGGCGTGCCGGATGGCGGCGTTGACGGATCATCTTCCTGTGGCCCTTTACGGATCAGGCGAATCATATAGCTGTAACCGACGCCAAACACTGAGCTGTACACCACAAAGAATGACAGCAAGCTGATGCTCATATGTAGATCGCCATGCGCGGATACTGCATCTGCGGTACGTTGCAGACCGTAGACCACCCACGGTTGACGGCCAACTTCAGTGGTTACCCAGCCAGCCAGTATGGCAATCAGACCGGAGGGACCCATCCATAATGCAAAACGCAGGAAAGGACGTGAGGTGTATAGCCGCTGCTTGTAACGTAGCCGCAGGGCGATCGCGCCCAGCAGGATCATCAGCATGCCTAGCCCTGCCATAATGCGAAACGACCAGAACACCATGGTTGAGTTGGGTCGATCTTCTTTAGGAAACTCTTTTAGGGCCGGGACTTGTTTATCCAGGCTGTGGGTCAGGATCAGACTGCCCAGCGCCGGGATCTCCAGTCCATAGCGGGTACGCTCCTGTTCCATATCCGGCCAACCGAACAGCAATAGCGGAGTAGGTTCACCGGGCGGATTTTCCCAATGTCCTTCAATCGCCGCAATTTTTGCCGGCTGGTGTTTCAGCGTATTCAAACCGTGCATATCACCAATCAATGCCTGTAACGGGGCGACGATTAATGTCATCCACAGCGCCATCGAAAACATAGCGCGAATAGCTGGCGTATTGTTTCCGCGCAGCAAATGCCACGCCGCAGAAGCCGCCACAAATAACGCGCTGCTGAGGAAGGCGGCTACAGACATATGCAGCAAACGATAAGGGAATGAGGGATTGAAGATAACGGCGAACCAGTCGACGGGAACAACCTGCCCATTAACGATTTCATAGCCTTGCGGCGTCTGCATCCAGCTGTTGGAGGCGAGGATCCAGAAGGTAGAAATAATGGTACCCAGTGCAACCATACAGGTCGCGAAGAAGTGCAGGCCAGGGCCCACGCGATTCCAGCCGAACAGCATTACTCCAAGGAAACCCGCTTCGAGGAAAAAGGCGGTTAACACTTCATAGGTCAGTAGCGGTCCGGTGATGCTCCCGGCGAACTCGGAAAAACCGCTCCAGTTGGTGCCGAATTGATAGGCCATCACCAGCCCGGAAACCACGCCCATACCAAAGTTTACGGCGAATATTTTGGACCAGAAATGATATAGCGAGCGCCAGGTGGGATTTTTCGTTTTTAACCATAGTCCTTCGAGCACTGCCAGATAACTGGCGAGCCCGATTGTAATGGCCGGAAAGATAATGTGGAAGGATACCGTAAACGCGAACTGGATCCTCGCCAGGTGAAACGCGTCAAGACCGAACATGCTTAACTCCGCAGGCAAAATTGATTTGGCGCAATTCTAAGCCTGGGAAGCAATAGAGGGCAGAAACAGAACAGTTCTTTTTAACCATAACAGTTGCACTATTGCTATGGTTTTCACAAAAGCAGGGACCTTCAATGTTGATGCCTTGATTAGTTCAAAAAGTGAATTAGCACTTTGTTATATTCGCCGCAAATAATTCATTGGAACAATAAAATGAGCGGAATCGACTTTGTCGTTTTGTGGGTTGACTCAAGTGATTTAGCCTGGCAGGATAGTTTTTCCCAACATAAAGCCGCGTGTTACCACGATGAGGGTGCTATACACCCGGCACGGTTCAGGGATATGGGTATCTTTAATTATTGGTTCAGATGTGTTGAAAAATATGCACCATGGGTCAGGAAGATACATTTAGTTACATGCGGACAAATTCCTGCATGGCTTAATGTTCATCATAAGAAATTAAATATCGTTTTTCATGAGCAGTTCATCGAAAGTAAGTATCTGCCGACCTTCAACTCAAATGCGATAGAACTTAATATTCACAAAATTAATGATTTGAGTGATAAGTTTGTGTTATTTAATGATGACACTTTCATCACGGCACCGCTGAGCGAAAACTTCTACTTTGATCACGGTAAACCTAATGACTTTCTGATTTTAAAGAGAAATCCACCAACCAATAAAGATGACCTTATCATGAGTTCATCAGATTTTCTCAATGTCAGCATCTTAAATAGCCACTTTAGTAAACATGTTACAATGCGAGAGAATAAGAGTAAATATTACAACATGTGTTACAAAAGACGACTATTGAAAAATTTTTCTAACAGAAAAGAGAAGTTTTTTGAAGGCTTTTACAGCCGACATATTCCACAGCCATTTTTGAAAAGCACATTTAATGAGATATGGCAGGTAGAAGAAAAACTGCTGAGAGAAACGATCAGCAAGAAATTCAGAGAGCCTTTGTGCTTAACGCAATATTTATTCCGTTACTGGCAACTGGCTAAAGGAACGTTTAACCCACAAAACCCCCTAAAGAGAGGGAAGTATTTTAATTTGTCTTCTAAAAGTATCAATGATGCTATCAAAACGCTAACCGATGGAACCGCTCAGGTCTGCTTTAATGATACAGAAATACTTAATGATTTTGATGCTGTGACCAATAAGTTGCGAACAGCCTTTGAGAAAAAGCTCAGTGAGAAATCAGAGTTTGAGCTTTAAAGTGATCGCTGCGCACCTTTCATAAAAAATCTAACCGTTATGAAATCTAATCAAATTTTGGTCATAACAGTTATAAAAAATGTCTTGATTATGTAAACTGATATACACAGTGGTTGTCACCAACACCGGTAATCAGGACGAAACATGAAAAAGTACCAGCGACTGGCAGAGCAAATTCGCGAGCAAATCGCGTCTGGCGTATGGCAACCCGGCGATCGTCTGCCTTCTTTGCGTGAGCAGGTGGTCAGCAGCGGGATGAGTTTTATGACCGTTGGCCATGCCTATCAGTTGCTGGAAAGCCAGGGCCGGATTATTGCCCGGCCACAGTCGGGTTACTATGTTGCCGCACGTCCCGAACGCGAGCTGGCAGCGCCGCCAGCGCAGGTGATGCGCGACGAAGCGGTGGATATCAACACCTACATTTTTGATATGCTACAGGCCAGTCGGGATGCGTCGGTGATGCCATTTGCCTCTGCGTTCCCTGACCCGCGTCTGTTCCCCCTCCAGCAGTTAAACCGCTCGCTGGCGCAGGTGAGTAAAACGGCCACGGCGATGAGCGTGATCGAAAACTTGCCGCCGGGGAATCAAGAGCTGCGCCATGCCATCGCCCGCCGCTATGCCCAACAGGGGATGACTATTTCACCTGACGAAATTGTGATCACCACCGGTGCGCTAGAAGCCCTCAACCTGAGCCTGCAGGCGGTCACCGAGCCGGGTGACTGGGTAATTGTCGAAAACCCCTGTTTTTATGGCGCATTGCAGGCACTGGAGCGATTACGTCTGAAGGCGCTGTCTGTTGCCACTGATGTTAAAGAAGGGATCGATCTTACCGCGCTCGAGCAGGCATTGCAGGAGTATCCGGTAAAAGCGTGTTGGTTGATGACCAACAGCCAAAATCCGCTGGGATTTACGCTCAGCGCAGAGAAAAAAGCGCATCTGGTCGCATTACTGGAGAAATATCATGTGATGCTGATTGAAGATGATGTTTATAGCGAACTGTACTTTGGTCGAGAAAAACCGCTCCCCGCCAAAGCCTGGGATCGCAGCGATAGCGTTCTGCATTGTTCATCATTCTCAAAATGCCTGGTGCCCGGATTTCGTATTGGCTGGGTGGCGGCAGGGAAACATGCCCGGCGCATTCAGCGACTCCAGCTAATGAGCACCTTATCCACCAGTTCCCCCATGCAGCTTGCTCTCGTGGACTATTTGTCAACCCGACGCTATGACGCGCATCTGCGCCGTTTACGCCGTCAACTTGCAGAACGCAAACAGCAGGCCTGGCAAACGCTACTGCGCCATCTTCCGGCGGAGGTCAAAATTCACCACAACGACAGCGGCTATTTTCTGTGGCTCGAACTGCCGGAACCGCTGGATGCGGGAGAGCTCAGTACGCAAGCGTTGGCGCACCACATCAGCATTGCGCCGGGGAAAATGTTCTCAACCTCGGGAAGCTGGACACGTTTCTTTCGCTTTAATACCGCATGGCACTGGGGAGAACGCGAGGAACTGGCGGTGAAACAGCTTGGAAAATTAATTCGCGAAATGATGAAATAAAATCTAACGCGCTATTCAATATAAAAGAATAGTGCGTTCTTATTTTCGAAATAGAGAATACCGAACCCTGATGTTATTTATATCGGGTGCTACCATACAAAAAATCAATAGTTCTTACTATTGCCACCTCTACGCCTAACTCCTTGTCTATACTCCAGAAGATTAAAACACCCGGTCAGAATCAGTAGCGTAATGAGCGTTAGCTCACAACCTGATTAAATTTCCTTGCGCCAGCAGGAACGCTTAGCACACCCCGACTATTTTTAGGAAAGGACATATATTTACGGCAAGGCTGCCGCTCAATATTTTTTCGACAGGAGTAAGATGTTATGAGCAAGCAATTTGCCCTCAGTAGCCTGTGTGCGCTCAGTATGACGCTGATGACTGCACAGGCAGCCGAACCCCCTACATCATTAGATAAACCGGAAGGCCGCCTGGATATTATTGCCTGGCCGGGTTATATCGAGCGCGGACAAACCGATAAACAATATGACTGGGTCTCGCAGTTTGAGAAAGATACCGGCTGCGCGGTCAATGTTAAAACGGCGGCCACATCTGATGAGATGGTCAGCCTGATGGCAAAAGGCGGCTACGACCTGGTGACCGCGTCCGGTGACGCTTCACTGCGTCTGATTATGGGTAAACGCGTGCAGCCGATTAACACTGCGCTGATCCCAAACTGGAAAAGTATCGATCCACGCGTGGTGAAAGGCGAGTGGTTTAACGTTGGCGGAAAAGTATATGGCACCCCGTATCAGTGGGGACCAAACTTGCTGATGTATAACACCAAAACTTTCCCAACACCGCCAGATAGCTGGAACGTGGTGTTTGTTGAGCAAAAACTTGAGGATGGAAAAAGCAATAAAGGACGCGTGCAGGCCTACGATGGCCCGATCTATATCGCCGATGCCGCGTTATTCGTTAAAGCCACCCAGCCGCAATTAGGCATCACCGATCCCTACCAACTCACCGAACAGCAGTATCAGGCGGTTATAAAAGTCCTGAGCGATCAGCATGCGCTAATCCATCGCTATTGGCACGATACCACTGTGCAAATGAGTGACTTCAAAAACGAAGGCGTGGTGGCATCCAGCGCCTGGCCTTATCAGGCTAACGCCCTGAAAGCAGAAGGTCAGCCTGTTGCCACGGTATTCCCAAAAGAAGGGGTTACCGGTTGGGCTGACACCACCATGCTGCATAGTGCAGCGAAACACCCGGTGTGCGCTTACAAATGGATGAACTGGTCATTAACCCCGAAAGTACAGGGCGACGTAGCCGCCTGGTTTGGTTCTCTGCCAGTGGTGCCTGAAGGATGTAAAGCCAGCCCGCTGTTGGGTGAAAAGGGCTGTGAAACCAACGGCTATAGCTACTTTGACAAAATCGCCTTCTGGAAAACGCCAATGGCGGAAGGTGGCAAATTCGTTCCTTACAGTCGCTGGACGCAGGATTACATCGCCATTATGGGCGGTCGTTAATTCCGCTGGGGGTTTTATGACGTACGCAGTAGAGTTTCATAACGTCTCGCGTCTGTACGGGGATGTTCGTGCAGTTGATGGAGTGAGTATTGCGATTAACGACGGGGAGTTTTTTTCTATGCTGGGGCCATCCGGCTCCGGCAAGACCACCTGTCTGCGCCTGATTGCCGGGTTCGAGCAGCTTTCAGGCGGCGCAATCACCATTTTTGGAAAACAAGCCAGCGAATTGCCGCCCTGGGAGCGGGACGTCAATACGGTATTTCAGGATTACGCGCTATTCCCACATATGTCGATCCTCGACAACGTCGCTTACGGGCTGATGGTCAAAGGGATTGATAAAAAACAGCGTCACGCCAAAGCCCGTGAGGCGCTTGATAAGGTCGCACTCGGTTTTGTTCATGAGCGCAAACCGTCACAGCTTTCCGGCGGACAACGTCAGCGCGTGGCGATTGCCAGGGCCTTGGTTAATGAGCCACGTGTCCTGCTGTTGGATGAGCCGCTCGGGGCGTTGGATCTTAAGTTGCGCGAACAGATGCAATTAGAGCTGAAGAAGTTACAGCAATCTCTCGGTATCACCTTCATTTTTGTCACTCACGATCAGGGCGAAGCGCTGTCGATGTCTGATCGTGTGGCGGTGTTTAATAACGGTCGCATCGAACAAGTGGACTCGCCGCGTGAACTGTACATGCGACCGCGTACGCCGTTTGTGGCAAGTTTCGTCGGGACGTCCAATGTCTTTGATGCCACGATGTCAGCGAACGTTTGCGGGCTACAGGGGATGTTTTCCCTGCGTCCGGAACACATTCGTCTGAATGATATTGGGGGAGAAGTCCAGGCTCCGGGCGTTATCCAGGCGGTGCAGTACCAGGGCGCGGCGACACGGTTTGAACTGAAACTCGCCGGCGGTGAAAAGTTGCTGGTTAGCCAGGCGAACCTGACGGGAGAAATGCTGCCCTCAACGCTGTCGCCGGGTCAGCAGGTGATGGCATCGTGGTCACGCGACGTGATGGTGCCGCTGGTTGAGGAGAGGTGAATGGCTATGAACGTCTTACCTTCGCCATCGCAACCGACAAATCTGAACAAGATCTCCGGTTTCTTCTGGCGTAATCCGGGGCTGGGGCTGTTTTTACTGCTTCTCGGGCCGCTGATGTGGTTTGGCATTGTCTACTTTGGCTCACTGCTGACGCTGTTGTGGCAAGGTTTTTATACCTTCGACGATTTCACCATGTCGGTCACGCCGGACCTGACGCTGGCGAATCTGCAGGCGCTGTTTAATCCCGCCAACTATGACATCATTTTGCGTACCCTGACGATGGCGATAGCGGTCACCATTGCCAGCGCGATTCTGGCGTTTCCAATGGCGTGGTATATGGCGCGCTATACCAGCGGCAAAATGAAAGCCTTTTTTTACATTGCGGTGATGCTGCCGATGTGGGCCAGCTACATTGTTAAAGCCTACGCGTGGACGTTACTGCTGGCGAAAGACGGCGTGGCGCAGTGGTTTTTAACCCATCTTGGGCTGGAGCCGCTGCTGCTTTCGTTCCTGACGCTACCTGCTGTTGGCGGCAATACGTTGTCGACCTCAGGGTTAGGGCGCTTTCTGGTGTTCGTTTACATCTGGTTGCCGTTTATGATCCTGCCGGTACAGGCCGCATTGGAGAGGCTTCCTCCGTCACTGTTACAGGCTTCCGCTGATTTGGGCGCACGCCCTCGTCAAACCTTCCGCTATGTGGTCCTTCCGCTGGCAATACCCGGTATCGCGGCGGGATCGATCTTTACCTTCTCTCTGACGTTGGGAGACTTTATCGTGCCGCAACTGGTGGGACCGCCGGGGTATTTCATCGGCAACATGGTGTATTCGCAACAAGGGGCGATCGGCAATATGCCGATGGCGGCGGCATTTACTCTGGTGCCGATTGTGTTAATCGCACTGTATCTGGCGTTTGTGAAGCGTCTGGGAGCTTTCGATGCACTCTGAACGCGCACCCTGGTTACTCAAACTGGCGGCATGGGGCGGGGTTATTTTCCTGCACTTTCCCATCCTCATCATCGCCACCTATGCTTTTAATACTGAGGAGGCTGCTTTTAGTTTTCCACCGCAGGGGTTAACGCTGAAGTGGTTTAGCGTTGCGGCACAACGTAGCGATATTCTGGAATCAGTGACGTTGTCACTTAAAATCGCTGCGTTGTCGACGGCCATTGCTCTCGTTCTGGGGACGCTGGCCGCTGCCGCGCTGTGGCGTAGGGACTTTTTTGGCAAGAGTGCAATATCGCTGTTGCTGCTGTTGCCAATCGCGTTACCGGGGATCATCACCGGTCTGGCGCTGTTGACGGCGTTTAAAACCATCAACCTGGAACCGGGTTTTCTCACCATCGTGGTGGGGCATGCGACGTTTTGCGTGGTGGTGGTGTTTAACAACGTAGTGGCGCGTTTTCGCCGTACCTCATGGAGTCTGGTTGAAGCGTCTATGGATCTTGGCGCCAACGGCTGGCAAACCTTTCGTTACGTGGTGCTGCCGAACCTGGCATCGGCACTGCTGGCAGGAGGGATGCTGGCGTTTGCCTTGTCATTTGATGAAATCATCGTGACAACGTTCACTGCCGGACATGAAAGAACACTTCCTTTGTGGCTGCTCAATCAATTGGGTCGTCCACGAGATGTGCCTGTCACCAACGTTGTGGCATTGCTGGTAATGCTGGTGACTACACTGCCAATTTTAGGGGCCTGGTGGCTAACGCGTGAAGGCGACACTCTCGCCGGAAACGGTAAATAAACGACGATATGGGAAATTGCTATGCAACATCAATTACTGATTAATGGCGAGCTGGTCAACGGTGAAGGTGAAAAGCAGCCAGTCTATAACCCTGCCACTGGTGAGCTGATTCTGGAGATTGCCGAGGCCTCAGCCATGCAGGTTGATGCCGCGGTCCGTGCGGCCGACCATGCATTTGCCAGTTGGGGGCAAACCACACCGAAAGTGCGTTCCGAGTTACTGCTGAAACTGGCGGATGCTATCGCGGATAACGCGCAAACATTCGCTGAGCTGGAATCGCTCAACTGCGGTAAGCCGCTGCACTGTGTGCTCAACGATGAAATTCCGGCCATCGTCGATGTTTTCCGCTTCTTCGCCGGGGCGGCCCGCACCCTGCAAGGCCAGGCCGCCGGAGAGTATCTGGAAGGGCATACGTCAATGATTCGCCGGGATCCGCTGGGCGTGGTCGCCTCCATTGCGCCGTGGAACTACCCGCTGATGATGGCGGCGTGGAAACTGGCTCCGGCGCTGGCGGCGGGGAACTGCGTGGTGATTAAACCGTCGGAAATTACCCCATTGACGGCGCTTAAACTGGCCGAGTTTGCCAAAGATATTTATCCGGCAGGCGTTGTTAATGTGCTGTTTGGTCGCGGTAAAACGGTGGGGGATCCGCTGACCGGACATGAAAAAGTCCGCATGGTTTCGCTAACCGGCTCTATTGCCACTGGCGAACACATTATCCAGCATACCGCGTCTTCAATTAAGCGCACACATATGGAACTGGGCGGCAAAGCCCCGGTGATCATTTTTGATGATGCGGATCTGGATGCGGTAGTGAACGGCGTGCGAACCTTTGGTTATTACAACGCCGGACAAGACTGTACCGCCGCTTGTCGAATCTATGCCCAGAAAGGTATTTATGACGCGTTGGTTGAGAAACTTGGCGCGGCGGTTGCCAGCCTGAAAATTGGCGCGCCGAACGACGAATCGACGGAGCTGGGACCGGTAAGTTCGCAGGCGCATCTTGATCGCGTGGCCAAAGCGGTCGATGAGGCCAAAGCCCTGGGGCATATCAAGGTTATCACCGGTGGTAAAAAAGTGGATGGTGCAGGCTACTACTTTGCCCCAACGCTGCTGGCCGGGGCGAAGCAAGAAGATGCCATCGTGCAGCGGGAAGTTTTTGGTCCGGTGGTCAGCGTGACCGTATTTGATGATGAAGACCAGGTACTGGCGTGGGCGAATGATTCGAAATACGGACTGGCATCTTCCGTCTGGACCCGGGACGTCGGACGCGCGCATCGGTTCAGCTCTCGTCTGCAATATGGTTGCACCTGGGTCAATACCCATTTTACGCTGGTCAGCGAGATGCCGCACGGCGGGCAAAAACAGTCTGGTTATGGCAAAGATATGTCGGTGTACGGACTGGAGGATTACACGATTGTTCGCCATGTCATGATCAAGCATGAGTAACATTTTAAGCGTGAATACCTAATGCGGCACGGATAGCTAAAAATCAGCAAACGGGTGTCTATACTATTCGCGCCACTGGCCTCGTCGCCATCGGACGGCGGTAAGTTGGAAATATCCGCGAGGTCAGGCTAATTGATACGACAAAGCCCCAGTTTAACGCCGGGGCTTTGTGCTTTCAGGTATACCGTCCGGTTATTAGCGGCGCAAGCTGCAAAGCCAGGCTAGTAGCGCACAGACGCTCAGCACCAGCCCCAGTTGTTGCACCATGCCAGCCAATCCCAGCATCATTCCCAGTAACAGGTAATAGCTTAACCCGAACAAAGCACCGGCGGCCCCGGCCTGTTCACGATATCGACGCAGAGCCTGGCTCAATACATTGGGAATGGCGATACCATAGGCCAGTACCACCCCAAACACCGGTATCAGGATCCATGCAGTATGCTGTAGCCACCACGCCGCCAGACCTGACAACACGGCCAGCGCGCAAGCATGACGTACCAACTGTTCCGGCGTCAGACCGGTAGTTAACAGCCGCCGATTCAGCAGGCTCCCCGACAGCGAAGCCAGCGCAAGTAACACTCCTGTCCAGCCAAAGGCTCTGGAACTCCATCCCAACTGCCCGAAAAGAAATGGCGCCAGGCTGTAATAACTAAACAGCATGGTATTTAACAACGCGACCAGGATGGCATTTTTCCACAGCTCACCGTCCCGCGCCATACGGGGAAAGAGCACCGTCATCCGTGGGCGGACCGTATTCTCTGGCCTTGTTTCCGGCAAAAGGGTTGCTGTCAGTATGAGCAGTAATATCGCCAGTAAAACAAGGGCAACGAATACACCAACATGACCATAGAAGCTTACCACCCAGCCTCCGCTTAGCAGGCCAAAAACCGGACTCAGTGCCAGCGCGGCACCCATCACAGAAAAGACGCGGGATAGCGTGGTTGATTCATAACTGTCCCTCAACATGGTCTGTACCACGATTGACCCGGCAGCCGCTCCGATGGCTGACACCATCCGCGCCAGTAGCAACATGTTGAAATCGGTGGCGACAACGGCCAATGCACAACCTGTGCCGTAGCAGATTAGTCCTGCCAGCATCGCCCGCCGTCGCCCGATACTGTCGCTCAGCCAGCCCCATATCGTCACACCGACGGCGAAGGCAACAAAGTAAACGGAGAGTGTTTGAGCCGCACGTTCACTGCTGATGTGAAAAGCGCTGGCTATGCCAGGCAATGCCGGGCTGTAAATGGTTTCCACCAGTTGTGGGAACATAATCAGTAGAGTAAGGAGCCACAGCGGCGGGCGACGAAGAATATTCATAGCAATATCCGTAGAGACCGAAAACAGGCGGGCATTATTGCTGAAAGGGGTGTGTCTAATTACTATTAGCAGGACTTTAAATATCAAAAATCGGACAGATAATGAAAATTGCCCCCGATGAAATTTTCGATGCGGATAGCTTTGATAACCCGGTAATCGGGATTGCCGCCGATATGGGCGTACACGATTCAGGACGCCATAGCCACCTTCGTCATCAGCTCCTTTTTTCGGCTGCGGGGAGCATCACGATTGAGCTGGAGCAGGCCCTGTGCCAGCTGCCGCCACGCCGAGCGGTCTGGATCCCGGCTGGTACGGTTCATCGCGCCATCATGCGTGGCGTAATGGCTTATCGTTCTTTGTACTTTTCAACCTCGCTGCCGTTATCCGATCTGCCAATGCAAATCGTCGAGGTTAATTCTCTTTTTTTCGAAGTCATAGAACGCATGGCCTTTTGGTCATGGGATATGCCTGCGGTGCAACAGGCCAGCCTCATCACCGTTTTTTGTCAGGAATTGCGGGCCGCGCGCAGTGAAAACTGGACATTACAATTTCCCTCAGATCCACGGCTGGACATATGGCTTGAGCAATTGCGTATGGGCGCGTTACCACCGCGACTGAATCAGTTGTCCCAACAGGTTGGGGCGTGTGAGAGGACAATCAGCCGGATCTTTATCAGAGATACCGGGATGAATTATCAGAACTGGCGGCAGCAATTTAGACTGTTAAAGGCCATGGAAATGCTGGCGAACGGGAGTCATATTAGCCACGCGGCGCAACATCTGGAATTTGTCAGTGACAGTGCTTTTATCGCATTTTTCCGTCAGCACACTGGCACCACACCGGCCCGCTTTACAGGTAATTAATGCCGCAGAAGGGTTAGGGATATTACAACCTGAGGGTAATTTACCAGATGAAGGCAGGGTGGGAAGATCGTTGACTAATGGCAGAGAGAAGTCCTCTCTGCCAGTGGACGCTGCCATTAATCAAGAAGTTTCACATCAAGCAAACCAGCCGAACCTTGCGGAAATCAGACTGAATAGTCCTACAGCAGCAAATATATTTATCAGCACCACAGTTTTACTGGAAACATTCATTTGTGCCACCTTTCGTTTTAACCCCTATGGGTATAGTACGGGTTATAACTATCCGCAATAGTACGAAATCTGAACATAATGAAAACGGGTTGTTTTACCGCTGTTTCTCTTAAAATAATTAATAAAACTTGATGTGAGTCATGAAAAAGAGCATATTGCGCGCGATTTTACCTTCTGGCCTGGATGGCTTACATGTCTCTGTACCAAAAAATGTTGGTCTTTTATGCAGTGATGGCCGCTATCACGGCAATCATCACTTGGTTTTTGTCCCGCGATAAAAAGCGGATCCGCTTTCTCAGCGCGGTATTAGTCGGGGCGACCTGGCCAATGAGCTTCCCCGTCGCGCTGATGTTTTCGCTTTTCTGATGAGGCCGTTTCAGACGGAAAGTAGGGTATCTAAACGTTTTTTGTCGGCTTCAGTGACATCCTGTGGGTGCTGATACCCCACGTTCTCATTGGCGCGTGTGTACAAAGCAACCAGCCAGTCGTAAACGTAGCGACTTGCACCGTGCGAAGGCTGTTCTTCCAGTTTGGCCAGGCGCGACATTGGTTGTTGCTTTGGCGCGCTAAAAATAGCCGCGCCTTTTTGGATCCTGCTGGCAGGGCGCTGTTCCTCAGCAACGTTGGTAAATCCAAGCCAGGTAATAAAATCCCCAATATCGGCATGTAGCTGCGCTGCACAGACGTTTTCACGCTGCATAATATGCTGTAAGCGTTGCGGCATATCCAGGCGATAGCTGGTGGTAACGAGGATGTCAGCCACCTGCCTTAGCGTACGAGGATCGAGGCCTAAACGGCGCGCATTATTTTCATCGCGGCACCACTGGCGCACGTGATTAACCCACATTTTGTGTGCCTGGTATCCAGTTTCTTTACTTTCCTGCGAGTGCGGCATGTCACGCACTTCAGCAAACAGGTCGATCTCTTCATTAAATAACCCGTTCACCTGTTCCTCACGCGGCTGATGAACACGCAGAAGAGACTCAAAGAGGCGCATTGGCGGCAGTAAACCCTCCAGGAGTTCCCCATGTTTTGCCGCCTGGGATTGTAACTGGCGGATCACCGACTCGCTGCTACCTGACTCATTATCACGGGTGTTAATCCAACTCATCAGCGTTTCGCGGATGCGCTGTTGGTGCTGTTCGCGCAGAGAGGTCAGCCTGGCCTGACGCTGTTGTGGTGAAGTCGCCTGAGTCAGCCATTCGACAAGGCGTTGTAAGCTGTGGTTATCCAGCGCCTGTAGCGTCCCCCAGTGCAGTCCCGGTTTGCCCATTAATTGCTGTACTGACTCATCCAGGTTTTGCTGGGTGCTAAAACGCGCATCCTGTGGGGTAATGGCCCAGACTACGCCCGGTAATGCGGCGTCATGTACGGGTTGCGTATCGTTGACCCAGCCCAGTAGCTTGCGGGTAATGGTTGGCGTCTGGGCGCGGGTAGATACCGCGTTGCAGATTAGGAGCACATCCGGTTGCAGATGCTGGCGATAATGCTCCAGCATCCAGCCTAATTTTGCCTGCCACAGCGGATGGGAATGAGCATCCGGGGCGAGGGGAATATCGAGCAGGTCGACATTCTCCAGCACAGTATCTTCCACCGTCAGGACCAGCTCGCGCGTCAGCAGTGCCAGCGAGGTTTGCGAGAGACTGACCGCATTGAGCAACTGATGATTTTCAATCGGATGAACGACTACATCACTTTGTGCTTCACTCCCATGCAATGCCGCCTGAGTGAGAAAACTTTCGGCAGGCAAGCCAAAATGATCAACCAGCAGGCTCAGTGGGGCCGCTAATTCTTGCGCGTTCCCGGTTTGTTGCAACGTATGCGCCAACGCCAGCCACTGTTGCGTTAGCTCTGGCTGTTCTCCCCACAATAATGCCCAGGCGTTTGCCCGGGTCGTCAGATCCAGAGCGGGCAGCAGCGTGGCAAACTGATGCCATAGCGCATCGTCAATTTGCTGTTGGTTAGGCGGTACGCAGGAGCGCCAGAAACGACCGATTGCCGCGACATCCTGAGCAGTAATACCTTGCACCGGATGACGCTGACGCAGCGTTTGCCATTTTTCCAGGCGCGCTTCAATAATCGATTTCTCAACCTGGCGGTTGTCCGGGAGCGCACAGAACTGCGTGATAAACAGCTGTACCAGTTCGGCTTCACTGAGTAAGCGTAAGCGCAACGGCCATTCGCTATTCAGCGGATTATCTTCACGCGTAAAGCGAATCGCCATATTGGTCGGTGCATGCCCCGGATTAATATGCGAAAAATAATCAAAACTGCGATCCGGGGTCACGATGTTCATTTTGCCGTTGGCATTGCTGCACAATGCCGCGAGCAGATGCGCTTTTGCTGATTGTGAATGCCCGTATAACCCAACACAGCCTCGTGCTGAAAAGGTCGCCGTCAGCGCAGATTCATTAACCGCGGCTAACGTAAGTTGTGTCAGCAGGGCATCCGCCTCATCATCAAGACGAACCGAATGCTGGCGGGACTCTGTTACCCACTCGATGGCGGCCTGCGCGGTGTTTAACATCTTACTCATTTCAGGTACACGCTCCCGCTATCAATCCAGTAATGGCTACCGCTATGGCGACGATCCGCCAGCGTATTCAGTTTTAACGTTAAGGCATTCGCGGCAACGGGGGTGCCATCCTGTAACCAGGCATCGCTGAGTACGAAGCATTCCGGGCCGCTCTCTTTGCTGCCGCCACGTAACTGCAGCCGTACATTTAATACGCCATCTCCGGCGATGCTTTTTGCCAGTTCGGCAGAATTTATGCTCAGCGTATACAGCGGCGTGGCAGGCCATCGGCTGTTTGCCAGTTGGCGGAAACCTAACGTCACATTGCCGCGCAGCGGGAAGTGCAAACGGGTATCCAGCTTCGCGCCGGGTTTATCCAGATCGATATCGTGATACCAGATGTTCTCATCGCGCAGCGTGTTGACCGTATTATCCAGCACACCAAGATAACGTACGGTCGAATAAGCGCCGATATCGGCAGCTTTAAAATTGAAGCGCGGTAAACGCAGATCCAGTGCCAGGCTGCAT
This sequence comes from Citrobacter sp. wls706, assembly GCF_005281305.1. Lineage (NCBI taxonomy): Bacteria > Pseudomonadati > Pseudomonadota > Gammaproteobacteria > Enterobacterales > Enterobacteriaceae > Citrobacter > Citrobacter sp. wls706. The sequence goes on from NZ_SZXG01000030.1 coordinate 500,321, forward strand.
AGCATTGCGCCGACTGCTGCGGTGGATTTGGGGTTGCCAATCCGCCCTTGCTGACTGAACGGATACCACTCGTGGACCCGATAGTTATCCATCCAGATCATACGATTAACCGGAACGGGTTGAAGATGGCGGATCAACGCCTGTACGCCCGGTAAACAGGCGGGTCTGCCGGTCACTAATAAAATGTCGCAACGATAATGTGAAATAGCCTCACAGACCGCGTGCAGCGGCGAGGTCAGGGTAAATTTCCCCGCCAGTAACGCTTCTTGTAACTGCCTGAACTGCACCTGTAACGGCACGCTCAAAACATCAAACGCTGGTGAACCAGAGGGCAACGCATGATCGATAGCCTGTTGGATATAGTTCATCACGTTACGCGTGGGTTGCTGGCTAAGCAGCTCGCCAAAGGTAGCATGCAGCCCGGCTACCGGATCGTTAATATCGCTTTGTTCCCAAGCGGAGAGCACCGCATGACCGAGCGGCATAAAGAGTTGTAATGCCGTTTGCTGACGCAGAATTGCCTGAGTATCGATGCGCCCGGAATCGCCAAACAGCGTAGCCAGTAATGCAGCGGCGTCGGTCACGCCAGCCTGCTGCAAGCGGGTTTGCAGGGCAGGTAGCACGCAACGCTGAATCACGTCCAGCAGCATGTCATCGCCCGCGACCTTAAACCCTTCGCGAAACAGCAAATGTGGAGTGATCTTGACGTTCGCACCAACGCCGTCATCAAGCTGATAATGGACGACGGCCATATCCGTTGTGCCACCGCCAATATCGATGGATGCCACGCGCAGCGCACGGCCTTTTATCTCACCTGGTTCCGGCAGACGGTCCGGACGGGAAAGGGCATTAAAAAACGATTCGGTATGGCCATCGTAGTGGGAAATCGCCTCGTTATACAGCCACACCAACTGACCGCAGCTGGCCTCATCCCATTCCATCTGAATCTCAGGGACGGGAACCACGCTCTTTTCCTGCTGCTTGCGGGTGGTGAAGTCTTCATCCTGCGGGTGCCAGCCCATCGCTTTCCAGACCAGTGCAATGGCTTCAAACATACGCAGGCGGAAAATCTCGCGCTCCTGTTTGGGCATCGCCGACGGCAGGGTCAGGATCAGCGTCCGCAACTGACGAGGAGACGCCGGGAAACCGAGGCGCAAACGCGTCGCCACGCTGTTAATTTGACCCAGTGCCTGAGCCAGGATCTCACACAGCATATGCGTCATCAACGTGCTGCGGCTGTATTGCGGTGAGAACACCGGCAGACGGTCATCCTGCGGCAGGCTGAACAGCGGTTGTCCGTCATCATTCATTAGATTCATCAGCGGGAAGGCGGTAGCCAGCGGTTCGCGCTGGGTTTTGCCATTCATCTGGCTAAAGCGCCAGTCATGCAGTACAGGCGTTTCATCCCACAGATAACGGCGCGGGCTGGAGATCCCGCTGCTGCCTTCCGTACCCATACGTTGCATCGCCAGCTTGCGGGCTTCATCGCCCACGCGAACAATCGACGGCCAGATAAAGGCGTCATCACGACCGCTCTCAACGGAAAAGTGCTGTTTACCGAACCGCGCTTCGGAAAACTCCAGTCGGCTGGTGAATAGCGGATCGTTAAGAAACTGTGGTTCGCTTAATGACCGCACCTGTAATTCAGCGGTCTGGCGCAGTCCATCATTGGCATCGCCGTGATCCTCAATCAGGACGCCGCAGGTATGGGTATTACCAATATCCAGGATCAGATCGACGGGAATTGCCGGTGTGCTGAGTGTATGTGTGACCAGCTTGACTTCCGGAATGGAAAGCTGTTCGCCTAACAGGGTTAACAAATTTAACCAGTGCGCCTGATATTCAAAGTTACGCAGCGCCTGCTGGATCTCATGTTCTGAGCGGTTCTCGTGCTGAGTGGCATGGTGCATAAAGGATTCGCGCAGCCAGCCGTCAATCCAGGTCTGGTCGAGGAAATCGGCAATTTCGTTGTCATGCCAGGCCAGTGCAAATCGCGTACCGTTAAGCAGGTCATTTTCGTTAGGGGTTAACGCTGCCGGGGCATTTTCAGTGAGCTGGCTGTCCAGCGCCAGGGTAATGCGGTGGGTGTTGCCCGCGCTGTCAGGTTGTGCCAGTTTTCGTACCTGTACACGCGCCCAGTTATCCGGGCCTTCAACAAACGTACGCGGCGGATTAAAGCGCAGGAACGGCAGCGGTAGCCAGACGCCGTCGAGCACGTCCAGAGAATAATGCAGCGTCTGGGTGCTTTCCGGCTTCACCACTTCGGGCTGACCGCCGGTGCTGCCCGGCAAGGTATAGCGTCCCGTTGTCAGATCGAAGTCCAGCCGTAGCAGGGGACCGTTGGCCGTTTTGCGCACAAAGCGGCCATGATGTGCAGACTCCTGCGGCGTCAGGCCAAAATCCAGAAATTGCACACCGCTATTGGCGATGAGCGTCACGCTCTGTTTGTAGTCACACAGATTCACCAACATAAAATCAGGCACCTATCTTTTTGATCGTCAGAGGGATTTCCGCGTGATCGTCATATCGTGCGGTACAGGCGGCGACGTCATTGGTTCCCGCTTTGCAGGTAATTTCAGGCATCGGATAACGGGAGCCATCCGTGCAACGGGCATTGCCGCGACTCTTAATCATTAATTCGCCCGACTGATGCAAACCAGAGAAAATCTCGGCACGACAAACAATATTGTCGCCATGCACTACGCGTGCAGTACCTTTATTCGTCTGGATCTGATAGCGCAGCGACGGCGCTTTGCCGCTGACCGGATCTTTCACGTCGACGATGATGCGCCAGTTACCGTTGAGGAAACGCGTCGTTCCTGCCTTCATCTGGCTGGCATCCATTACCAGCGCATCTTTGGGAATAGCGGCAATCACCACCGGTCCTGCGTCAGGTTTCTCTTTTTTCGCTAGCGGAATGACTTCAGCCCGATGCAACGGCAGTGCAGAGATCAATTCCGGCAAAGGCGTCATGTCTGCTTTAGCGACGGCAATGGGGGCTACTGAAGGGGTAGGGATAACGGCATGTTGTTTCCACAGCAGCGGTCCGACAATGGCTGCGATAATTACGGCGGCAACGGGCAGACTCCACAGCGGCAGGCGACGTGCGGGCTTCACCTGTACCGGTGGCGGTGTGACTTCCGGTTCGTTAATCATGACCAGCGGTTGTGGTTCAGGTTCAACCGGTTTTGGCGGTTCAACGATTGGCGTCAGTAAAGGGGCATCGGCCTCAGTGAAGGCGATTTCAGGTGAAGTCTCTTCTTTCGGATCAGGCTCTGTCACAGTGACAACCGGTGGAATATCAGCAAGGCGCAGGCAATCGAGCACATCGTCGCGGGGATTTTCATTCAGATTGACGAAGCCCCAGAACGTAATGACGGGTTTGCCATCAACCAGAAACACGTGGTTCTCGCCAGGAAACTGGATGGCTTTTTCGAGCAATGAACCAAACAGCTGGAGGGAGGTTTTTCCCGATTGCAGGCTTTTACGGCTCAGTGCCGCCGCATTTTCTAGCGTGCTCCCCAGATAGCGCAGCGCACGAAAACGTGCCTCTTCATCAGCGGTTTTCCATGCAACGGCTTTTCCTTCAACCGGGGAATACCAGTCAACCCGATCGCCGTTATCGTTAATTTGTGGGATCGCCAGACAATCCACCATCGCCTGCTGTTTACGCAAACGAAGCGTTTCACGAATTTGCAGTGCTGAATCAAACACGGCCTGACCACCGCCACCCACGGCCTGATAGTCATCCAAATTGCCGCTGCGCAAGAGAGTTTTTGCCACGTTGTTACCCCTTAGACTTCTTCACACATCTACTTTACGTTTTATAAAAACGAGCAAACGGCGAAAGAGAGGCAAAAAGGGGCTAATTTTCATGGCATAGAGTGTCGGGAAAAATCTTGACGTTTTGAAAAAGACTTAAGGGAAATTAATTCGCTTGTGGTGATGAATTATTCAGCGAAAACCACCGGATTAGAATAACCTGATAGTGATTTGTTATTGGTCAGTTTTTGTCAGCTATGCTCTGATATTCCGGTTAATAATAAAATAAGAAGGCTTATAACCATGATTGCAAGGAAAACGTTACTCGCGCTGGCGCTCAGCGCTGTCTTACCGTCAGGCGCAGCGTTCGCGGCCAGCACGGACACCATCATCTATTGCTCTGAAGCATCGCCGGAGTCATTTAACCCGCAAATCGCCAGTTCCGGTCCCTCATTTGTGGCCAGTTCTCAGGTGCTCTATAACCGACTTATCAACTTTGATCCGGTAAAGAATACCCCAATACCGTCTTTGGCAACGGACTGGACAATTTCTCCCGATGGGAAGACTTACACGTTTACTCTGCGTCAGGGGGTGAAGTTCAACAGTAATAAATTCTTTAAACCCACCCGCGACTTCAACGCCGATGACGTGGTTTTCTCGGTATTACGCCAGAAAGATGCCGATCATCCGTACCACAAGGTTTCTCAGGGCAGCTACGAATACTTTAACGATGTCGGTCTGGATAAACTGATCAAAGAAGTGAAGAAGGTGGATGATCATCACGTTCAGTTTGTGCTGAATGAACCTAACGCCGCGTTTCTTGCCGACTGGGGGATGGATTTCGCTTCCATTCTCTCTGCGGAATATGCCGACGCGATGCTGAAAAAAGGCACCCCGGAAAACGTTGATAACTGGCCGATTGGCACTGGGCCATATGTGTTGCAGCAGTACAAGCAGGATTCTCAAATCCGTTACCTGGCCAACCCGAACTACTGGGATGGCGCCGTTCCAACGAAGCACCTGATATTCTCGATCACACCAAATGTACAGACCAGACTGGCAAAACTGCAAACTAACGAATGCCAGATTATCCCAGCGCCTGCGCCAATACAGTTTGATGAGATCAACAAGAATAAAGATTTGACGCTGCATTCGGTTGAAGCGCTGAACGTCGGGTATCTGGCGTTTAATACCGAGAAAAAACCGTTTGATAACGTGTTGGTGCGTCAGGCGTTGAACTACGCGACCGATAAAAAAGCCATTATTAACGCCGTCTTTTTGGGTTCCGGGACGGTGGCAAAATCGCCGATTCCACCGAATATGATGGGGTTCAATAAAGATCTAAAAGATTATGCTTACGACCCGCAAAAAGCGAAAGATCTGCTCAAACAGGCTGGGCTGGAAAACGGATTTGAAGCGACGCTGTGGTCAATGCCGGTTCAGCGTCCATACAACCCCAACTCCCGACGTATTGCCGAGATGATCCAGAGCGATTGGGCAAAAGTCGGCGTGAAGGCAAAAATAGTGTCGTACGAGTGGGGCGAATATCTCTCCGGAATGCGCAAAGGCGAGCATGACACCGCGCTGTTCGGCTGGATGTCAGACAACGGCGATCCGGATAACTTTGCCGATGTACTGCTGGGCTGCGACAGCATTAAAACCGGATCTAACGCCGCGCGCTGGTGCGATAAAGAGTATAATTCTCTGGTTCAAAAGGCGAAACTGGTGAGCAAACCTGAAGAACGCGCCGCGCTTTACCAGCAGTCGCAAGAGATTTTCTACCAGCAGGCTCCGTGGATAGCCCTGGCAAATGGTAAAACGTTCTATGCCACGCGCAGCAACGTCAGCGGATACAGCGTCAGCCTGATGGGCAGTGATTTTTCAAAAGCAAAATTAAATTAATGAGTTAAGGAGAGGTTATGTCGCATCTGGATGAGGTCAGCGCACGAGTTGATGCCGCCATTGAAGAGAGCGTCATTACGCATATGAATGAATTGCTGATTGAACTCAGCGATGATGTCGCGCTGAGCCGGGAAGATCGTTACACCCAGCAACAGCGTTTGCGTACGGCTATCGCACATCATGGCCGTCAGCATAAAGAGGATATGGAAGCCCGTCGCGAACAGTTGACCAAAGGCGGCACAATCCTTTAATTCGTTATTACTGTTATCCGGCCTGTATATTCAGGCCGGATAAGTTCTGTCGGCCTGATAAGGCAAGCGCCATCAGGCAGTTAAAAAGAGCGTCTCGCGACCAGCCAGGCCCCGACGACCAGCAGCACAGCGCCGCAAACTGGCCCCACCAGCGCACGTAGCGGTACGCCATGACTGCGCAGAATATCCAGCACGAGTCCGCCAATTAACTGGCTGGCTACCAGTACCGCAATCGTGGTGGCAGCCCCCACATTTTGATAGCCGCTGATACTGGCAAAAACAAAAAAAGACCCCAGCAAACCGGGGATCAGCGTCCACCAGCGCACGCTGGAGACCAGTTCGCCAAACCCCGCAGCGCCTTGCTTAAACCACAGAATGCTGACAAACAGCACAATCCCAACCAGTGAGTTCAGCAGCATGGCAATCAGGATCGTCGAGGAGGTCTGCGTAATACGCACCATTAAGGTATTTTGCACCACCAGACCAATACCTGCGGCAATCAGAAAGGAGAGGGTCAGCGTCTGATTCATCTGCCGGCATCCGGATCGCGACGATCGTCTAACTGTAACTGCATAAAGGTCAGATCCAACCAGCGACCAAATTTGGTGCCGACCTGCGGCATTTGTGCCGTGATCTTAAATCCCAGCGTACTGTGCAAATGTAGCGACGCCTGATTCTGAGACTCAATCCCCGCCACCATCACATGTTTGCCGCACGTGCGCGCTTCTTCTATTAGTCGGCTGAGCAGCGCTCGTCCCAGGCCCTTGCCCTGATGATCGGGATGGACATACACCGAATGTTCAACGGTATAACGAAATCCGTCAAAGTTGCGCCAGTCGCCGAACGAAGCATATCCGGTGACCACGCCGTTTTCTTCACTTACCAGCACGGGATACCCCACCAATTGGCGTGCTTCGTACCACGAGATACGGTTTTCGGCATCGACCGTTTGATCGTTCCAGATAGCCGCCGTATGCAGTACCGCGTGGTTATAAATTTCAGCAATAGCGGCGCAGTCTGCTTTGCTGGCAAATCTAATTGACATGTTGAACCTCAGGGCTTGTTCACTATAGTATTACAATATGAATACTATTGAAGACAGCATAAATCAACGGATCGGTGCAAGAATTCGCCTTGAACGAGAATCTCGCGGCTGGTCTCTGACGGAACTCGCCGAGCGCGCAGGCGTGTCGCGGGCAATGATCCATAAAATAGAGCGCGGGGAGAGCAGCCCCACGGCCACGCTGCTGGGCAGGCTCTCCGGGGCGTTTGGAATCAGCATGTCGATGCTGATTGCGCGGGCCGAAATGCAGGAGGGCAAGTTGCTGCGCCTCGCTGACCAGCCCGTCTGGCACGACCCGCAAAGCCACTATCTGCGACGTCATGTTTCACCGCGTAGCGATCTACCCATCGACCTGGTACAGATCGAATTGCCCGCCGGAAGCGATATCCCAATGCCAGCATCCTCCTACGTGCAGGCCAGACAGCTTATCTGGCTACAGCAAGGGGAGTTAGTCTTTGTGGAAGGCGATGTGCGTCATGAAATGAAAGCAGGCGATTGTCTGGAGCTGGGCCCGCCGAATGACTGTCGGTTTATCAATGAAACCGCGCAAACCTGCGTTTACCTGGTTGTGCGATTAAACCATGTCGTGAGCTAAATGCTGGCGCAGGCTGCTACTATTGATGGATTCATGCTAAAAGCAGAGGAGCACATCATGGGTCAACAGACTAATCGTAATCGCCGCTGGGTACTGGCTTCCCGCCCGGATGGCGCGCCAATCCCGGATAACTTCCGTCTTGAAGAAGATGAAGTCGCAACGCCGGGAGAAGGTCAGGTTTTGCTGCGCACCGTTTTCCTTTCTCTCGATCCTTACATGCGTGGGCGCATGAGCGATGAACCGTCTTACTCGCCTCCCGTTGAAATTGGCGGCGTGATGGTTGGTGGCACGGTGAGCCGCGTGGTTTCCTCTAACCATCCTGATTACCAGCCAGGCGAATGGGTGCTGAGCTATAGTGGTTGGCAGGACTATGACATTTCAGACGGTAACGGACTGGTGAAGCTTGGCGATAATCCTGAACATCCTTCCTGGGCGCTGGGTGTTTTGGGAATGCCGGGATTTACCGCCTATATGGGCTTGCTGGACATCGGCCAGCCGAAAGCCGGGGAAACGCTGGTTGTCGCTGCTGCAACTGGCCCGGTGGGCGCAACGGTTGGACAGATTGGTAAGCTCAAAGGGTGTCGGGTGATCGGTGTGGCGGGCGGGGCAGAGAAATGTCGGCATGCCACCGAAGTGCTGGGCTTTGATGTTTGTCTCGATCACCATGCGCAAGATTTTGCGCAACAACTGGCAAAAGCATGTCCACAGGGGATTGATATTTACTACGAGAACGTGGGCGGTAAGGTGTTTGACGCCGTACTGCCGTTACTCAATACCTCTGCGCGCATACCGCTTTGTGGACTGGTCAGCGGTTACAACGCGACATCGCTTCCGACCGGCCCTGACCGATTACCGTTGCTGATGGCAACCTTACTGAAAAAGCGTATCCGGATGCAGGGGTTTATTATTGGTCAGGATTATGGTCACCGCATTCATGAGTTTCAGCGGGAGATGGGGCGTTGGATTAAAGAGGGTAAAATCCACTACCGTGAGCAGGTCACTGACGGTCTGGAGAATGCGCCGCAGACCTTTATCGGTTTGTTGACCGGGAAAAACTTCGGCAAGGTGGTTATTCGCGTAGCAGACGATGCGTAAAGAGTGCCGGCGGGAGCGATTCCCGCCAGTATCATTCAAAACGCCAGGCCAGATTAATACCCACGCCATAGTTTCGTCCTGGCGCCGGTTCGTAGTATCTGTCCCTTGTTTCATTAACAATCACCGACCCAGCATAGGTCTTATCAAACAGGTTATCCACCCGACCGAAAAGGTCGATCATGAGACTGCTGTAATAAAATTTATAGCCGGTATTCAAGCCAACTACGGTATATGACGGGGCTTTCGCCGTGTTTTCATCATTGGCCATAATGTCGCCCATATAACGCACATCTGATCCCGCATACCAACCTTCATCTGGCACGTAGCCCAGTGAGGCAAATCCCATGTTTTGCGCTATGCCGGGCAGTCGGTTGCCGTTGCAGTTTTGATCGCCACAGACGTTGCTGCGATAGGTAGCATCCAGCCAGGTCCATGCTGCTTTTACGCGCCAGTTTGTGGCAAAGCGTTGGTCCCAGGATAGCTCGCCACCCTGACGGCGGGTTTTACCGGCGTTTTTATAAGTCGTACGACCACCGTTGTTACTATCAACCACAATCTCGTCATCGGTATCGGTCTGAAATAGCGCCGCGGTAAAAAGTCCATCGCCGATGCGTGTTTTGCTGCCGATTTCAATAGTGTCATTCGTGGACGGCTGTAAACCCAAATTCATGCCGCTTTGTCCATCGGAACGGTAGGAGAGTTCGTTAATCGTGGGGGTTTCAAATCCTCTCCCCGCAGCCAGATAGACATTCCAGGCGTCAGTCATTGCATACTTCAACGATCCGGCGGGCAACCATTGGTGATAACTTACGTCGCCGCTGTCATCTCCGTTATCAACAGTAATGTAGCGATCGTTGGAATCAAACCATACGGAACTGTAACGAACGCCGGCATCCAGCGAAAGCTTCTTCGTCAATTGCCACTGGGTTTGCAGATAGGGATCGACGTTCCACATCAGGTTACGTTCATTGCGTCGCAGGTCGCCTTTCTGACCGTACTCTGGGACACCATTATCAAGACGATAGTTGTTATAGCCTTTACGGTTTTCACTCATGTTTTCATAGTTCACTCCGGTGGTGAACGTCACCGGAATCCCCAATTCGCCACGGTGAGTCCAACGGTTATCTATCCCCTGATAATGACGTTGCAAGGTGATGACACCGCCGGCATGAGAAGAATTTAACTGTGGGTCCATTGGGATCGACTGATACTGGGTGGTTTCGCGCTCTCCTGCATAGGCCATGACACTGATATCATCCTGCGCGCTAAGTTGGCGTTCATAGCGCAATCCCGCCTGGGTCTGCTTGATGGTTTTTCGCGTATTGAATTGCTCCGCGCGGGGCGATTGCTGCGGATTGGCATTCCATTCTGACTTCGTCAGGCCACCGGGATCGTCGGCCTTAATATCCACGCTGTTGAAAATTAGGGTTAGTTTACTCACGTCATCAACACGTACTCCCAGTTTGGCGTTAGCCAGATTTTTTTGCGCGCTACTGTCATCACGATACCCGTGGGTAGTAAATCGTGTTGTTGAAACAGTGTAATCCACATCACCTGGCTGAGTACCGTCACCCAGTGCTCCGGTGGCCTTTACACCATAGCGCCAGGTGCCAAAACTACCGTAATAGCTGCTGGCCTCAATGGTTGGCGGTTCACGCCCTGTTTCGGTACTGACATTAATCACACCGCCGGAAGCATTACCATACAGCGCAGAGAAGGGCCCCCGCAGGACTTCAATATTTTGTACGCTGCTGATATCGATATTGGATGTTTGACCTTGCCCATCCGGCATGGTGGCTGGAATTCCGTCTACGTACATACGAATGCCGCGGATGCCATACGTGGTTCTTGAACCAAAGCCGCGAATCGACAACTGGAGGTCCTGCGCGTAGTTCTGCCGATTTTGCACCTGTAACCCAGGGACGCTGGTCAGCGATTCGGACAGGTTAATGCGCGGTGTTGCCAGACGCATATCTTCACCGGCAACAACGCTGACGGCAGCAGGCGTATCCAGTTCTGAAACAGATTGTGGTGTCGCGCTAACGATCAGCGTTTGCTCGTTTAGCTCACTTTCTGCCGCGGCAAAAGTCGAGAGAAAGACAGGCAGTAATGAAACAGGAAAGACAATATAGCGGGCTGAAAAAATCGTCATGAATAAGGCCAGTTTAGGATGCTGACGTCGGAAAAAGGACGGTAAGCATGTGAATTTTTTTATAAAAAAGATGAATTTTAGCGCTGCTGAATTGCGGTAATTTTTCGGGCAATGAAAAGGAGTGTAGTCAATATGTGAAGAAGTGCTCCACTTTGCGATGAATAATGATTACTATTCTCATTCTTAAAAAGGCAAAACCATGATTTTGCTCATTGAAGCTATGTGAAGCAGTAACAAACGAATTTATCAAAGGGAGTCGTCATGTCTTTACGTCATCTGTTTTCGCCGCGCCTGCGTGGTTCTTTACTGTTAGGTTCACTGCTCGTGGCATCATCTTTTACTACGCAGGCTGCAGAAGAACTGCTGCGCAAAGCCGTGGGCAAAGGTGCCTATGAAATGGCATACAGCCAGCAAGAGAACGCGCTGTGGCTGGCGACCTCACAGAGCCGCAAACTGGATATCGGCGGCGTGGTTTATCGTCTTGACCCTGTCACCCTCGAAGTGACTCAGGTTATTCACAACGATCTCAAACCGTTTGGCGCCACCATCAATAACACCACGCAAACGCTGTGGTTTGGTAATACGGTAAACAGTGCGGTTACGGCGATGGATGCTAAAACAGGAGCGGTGAAAGGGCGCCTGGTGCTGGATGCGCGTAAGCGTTCTGAGGATGTGCGTCCGCTGCAACCGCGTGAGCTGGTCGCCGATGATGCTACCAACACGATATACATTAGCGGTATTGGTAAAGAGAGCGTAATTTGGGTAGTGGACGGTGAGACGATCAAACTTCAGGACACAATCCAAAATACTGGCAAAATGAGCACCGCTCTGGCTATCGACAGCAAAGCTAAACGCCTGTACACCGCCAATGCGGACGGTGAATTCATCACTATCGATACCACCAATAACAAAATTCTCAGCCGTAAAAAGCTGCTGGATGATGGAAAAGAGCACTTCTTTATCAACCTGAGTCTGGACACGGCGGGTAACCGCGCATTTATTACCGACTCTAAGGCTGCGGAAGTGCTGGTTATCGACACCCGCAACGGCAATGTACTGGCGAAAGTCGCCGCGCCGGAATCTCTGGCCGTGCTGTTCAACCCGGCGCGCAACGAGGCCTATGTAACCCATCGTCAGGCCGGTAAAGTAAGCGTGATCGACGCGAAAAGCTACAAAGTTGTCAAAACGTTCGAGACCCCAACATTCCCGAACAGCCTGGCGCTCTCCGCAGACGGTAAAACGCTATACGTCAGCGTGAAACAGAAATCCACCCGCGAGCAGGAAGCTACCCAGCCGGACGATGTTATTCGTATCGCGCTGTAATTAACCGGAGGGGGAAACCCCTCCTGTCATTTCTCTAAACCTCACGATACGCCTCGTTACACCCCGCCAGTAGCCTGACTAACTTCAGGGACTTACACTACGCCCTCAACGGCTAACTAAATAACGCGGGAATACCATGAAAAAGCCATTTATGTGTCTTTGTGCAGGCGTAATGCTGTTTACGTTGGCAGGCTGCACGACCAATTACGTTATGACGACCAAAAGCGGACAAACCATTACCACCCTGGGTAAGCCACAACTGGATAAAGATACGGGAATGACCAGCTATACCGATCAGGATGGGAATGCGCGGGAAATTAACAGCAACGACGTCGCGCAGCTCATTGAAGCAGACTAAAAAAGAAGGCCTGAAGGGGTAACCTGTCAGGCCTTTTTATCCTTACGGCGCGGTGCGGTGGATTTCCGCTACGCGTTTACGCACGCCGAACCAGCCTGCAACCAGCAGGATGGCAATTAACGGTAATGATGCGATAGTATAAGTGCCGTTTGGATAATCAAACGCCATCAGCACCAGCACGCTCAGCAGGAACAGCAACGTGAGCCACGAGGTAAACGGCGCACCCGGCAGTTTAAAACTGACGTCTGCGGTTTTACCTTCTTTAATCGCCCGGCGCAGACGCATCTGGCAAACCATGATAAATCCCCACGACGCAATGATGCCCAGCGAGGCGAAGTTAAGCACGATCTCGAACACCTGCGACGGCACCAGATAGTTCAGAAATACCCCTACGACATACACGACCAGCGTGGCGAGGATCCCTGCCCATGGCACCTGTTGGCGGCTCATTTTAGCCATAAATTTTGGCGCGGAACCGCCCATCGACATGGAACGTAAAATACGGCCAGTGCAGTACAGGCCGGAGTTCAGGCTGGAAAGCGCCGCGGTGAGCACCACAATATTCATGATGCTGCCGATATACGGCACGCCAAGTTTGGAGAAGAAGGTGACAAACGGACTTTGTCCCGCCTGATAGGCGTTCCAGGGCAGAAGTAGAACCAGCAGGACCACTGAACCCACGTAGAACAGACCGATACGCCAGATAACGCTATTGATCGCTTTTGGCACCATCGTTTGCGGATCTTTGCACTCACCAGCGGCAGTGCCGACCAGTTCGATGGAGGCAAACGCGAAGACGACTCCCTGGACCAGCACCAGCGCTGGCAGCAGGCCATGCGGGAAAAATCCGCCGTTGTCGGTTATCAGGTGAAAACCCGTGGCGTTGCCATCCAGAGGTTTTCCGCTACCTAAGAAAACGGTACCCACAGCCAGGAAAATCACAATCGCCAGCACTTTGACCAGCGCAAACCAAAACTCCATCTCTGCGAACCACTTCACGCCGATCATGTTCATGGTGCCGACAATGGCCAGCGCCCCGAGGGCGAACACCCACTGCGGCACGTCGCCAAATGCGCCCCAGTAATGCATATACAGCGCAACTGCGGTGATATCGACAATACCGGTCATCGCCCAGTTGATGAAATACATCCAGCCCGCCACATAGGCGGCTTTTTCACCTAAAAATTCGCGGGCGTAGGAGACAAAGCTACCGCTGGAAGGGCGGTGCAAAACCAGTTCGCCGAGCGCGCGAAGAATAAAGAACGAAAAAATACCGCACACCAGATAGACCAGCGCCAAAGCGGGGCCAGCCATCTGCAAACGTGCGCCTGCCCCTAAAAACAACCCGGTACCAATCGCGCCGCCAATGGCGATCATTTGTACCTGTCGATTCCCCATCGCTTTGTGATACCCCTCTTCGTGAGCATTCAACCAGCGTCGTTTCGCCGCATGTTGTTCCGCGGCTTGCGTGTTGTGTGTGTTCATTACTTTTCCTGTTGACCTGACAAAAATACAAAATCCTTTTTGCCGCACCTGCTGCGGCGAAAACAGCGTTACCCTTCATTGTGTTACGGGGGGAAAACTGCCGGCCGAGCATCCTACATTCAATTGTTCACTTGCGCAAAGCCCCGATAACAAGAATGCAGCATTTTTGTGCAGCCGGAACTGGCGCGGTGTGGCCTCGATTCAGCCAATAAAAGAGAGGGGGCGTTTAACCAGCCAGAGGAGTGCGCTTATCAAGACATTCGCCCGGTAAGCGCCGTAACGTTATGCTGATGCGCCAAAGACCTGAACGGCCTGCTGTAAGCGTGATGAACGCTGGGTCAGATCGGCGGTAGCGTCAGTGACGCGTTCCACCATTTCGGCGTTGTTGTGTGTCATGGCCCCCACGCGTGAAATCGAATCGTTAATCAGATCCAGCGCCTGGGTTTGCTCTCGCGTGGCCAGACTAATATCTTTGATCATCATCGACATCTGCAAGACATCACCAATTATGCCGGTGAGATGCGTTTCCGTTTTCTCCACCATTTTGACGCCGCTGTTAACATTGGCGACGTTCTTCTCGATCAGTTGTTTAATCTCTTTTGCCGCGGACGCTGAGTGCTGCGCCAGATTGCGCACTTCTGCCGCCACAACGGCGAATCCACACCCGGATTCCCCGGCTCGTGCGGCTTCAACCGCGGCATTGAGCGCCAAAATATTGGTCTGAAAGGCAATGCTGTCGATAACGCCAATGATGTCGACAATCTGCCCATTATCACGCGAGATTGCCTGCATCATGGCAATGGTTTGTTTCATGATATCGCCGCCTGCTGCCGCGTTGGCGCTGGTTTTATCGGCCATGGTCATAGTATGCGCTGCGGTATCAGCGGTTTGCTGTACCGCGCTGCCAATTTCTTCGAGGGCAGCAGCAGTTTGTTGCAGGTCAGCGGAGGTTTCTTCTGAACGTTTGTGCAACGCAGAACCTTCTTTTGACACCCGCTGGCTAATTGCGCGAATACCGGATAGTTGCGTACTGACGTCATCGACCAGCGAATTCAAATTAAGCCCGGACTGATTAACCAGACGCATCAACATTCCGATCTCATCGACCCTGTTTAAATGACAGTTATCGGGTTTACGACCTGACACCACTTTTTTCATTTGCGTCAGTAGCGTATTAACTGGCTGACAAATTTGATACTTAAGGTAAATAGCTAATGCCAGAAACAGCACCAACAGTCCACCTGCCTGAATAAAGAGGGGGACGGGGATAAAAATTAATAACAGCACCAGCAGGGCAGCTACCCCTAAACTATAATTAACTCGCTGGCTAATACTCAGCCATTTAAACGCAGAAACCCATGCTAATATGCCACGACGAATAATAACGCCCTTAAAAAGGCGAAAGTGTTTAAACTGTTGACTATTTATTTTTTGATATAAGCGTTCGCTTTGCGTTATTTCATCGCGCGAAGGAACCGTCCGTACCGAGATGTAACCAGTGAGTTTTTCATTGTGCCAGACCGGTGTCACGTTGGCTCGCACCCAGTAATGGTCGCCATTCTGCCGCCGGTTTTTCACCATTCCCGTCCAGCTGTCTCCCTGCTGTAGCGTGTACCACATATCGGCGAACGCGGCGGGAGGCATGTCAGGATGGCGAATAATATTATGTGGTTCGCCCATTAACTGATGCTCGTTAAATCCGCTGGCGTCTATAAAAGCGGTGTTGGCGTAGGTAATATGACTTTCTTTATCTGTCGTCGAGAGCAGCGTCGCTTTATCGTTAAGTGCATACTCAATTTGTGTAACGGGCATGTTACTTTTCATAGAGGCCCCATGATGGTATGTATAATTCATACAAAAATCCCCGCAATAAAAATCGGGGGATATTAAAAAACTGTATTAAACCGTTTTAATAAGAAACGCTGTATTCTCTACTAATCATCATTGCTGTGGAAGTGCTTAAATTAAAAAATCCTATATGTACTATCCATTAAGCGTCATAAAAGTGAAACATTTAATACAACCGCATAACCTTGCAAGTCGTTTAACCTGACTTAACGTAAATCGCGCTAAAAAACGTTTTCGCAAAAAGAAAACAGGCATGAACTTATTTTGATGTTATTTCTGTGAGAGTCGCGCCCCTATTATATTTTGTAGGTCATGAATTTTGCATGTTTTCCATTGAGTGTTCTGACCAGTCAAGGAATCCACTGGTATTATCCCTGATGGCAACAGGGCTGGTTATCTACTTTTTAGCTGAGCAAATGTGAATTAAGTGTTTCATTATGGTTATTTGATAATTTAATAATAAAGACATGTTAACAAACATGGGCCTGTAACATGTCATATCGCCTGAGTATTCTGGATAAAAGCCCCGTTGGGGAAGGAGAAACTGCCGTGATGGCGCTTGCCCGGACCTTGCGTCTGGCGCAACTGGCAGAAGAGTGGGGATACCATCGTTTCTGGATCGCGGAACACCATAATACACCACAGCTGGCCAGCCCATCGCCGGAGCTGGTGATCGCCTGGCTCCTCGGACAAACCCAGCGAATCCGCGTAGGTTCCGGCGGCGTGATGCTGCAGCATTACAGCCCGTACAAAGTGGCGGAAAACTTTAATCTTCTGGCATCGTTGGCCCCCGGACGTGTCGATCTTGGCGTCGGAAAAGCGCCTGGCGGCTTACCCCTGTCGACTCAGGCGTTACAGTTGGGACTTCATGCGGATGAAAAAGGCAGTTTTGCTGACCAGCTTTCCCAGCTTAACGACTGGCTGGCGTTAAGCGGAACGGAAAGCGGGGAAGCGATATTCCCGACGCCAATCCCACCGCAACCGCCGGAAGGATTTGTTCTGGGAGCCAGTGTGCAAAGCGCTCAGCTGGCAGCGCAATCCAACTGGAATTTCATCTTCGCGGCGCACCTCAACGGTGACAGAGCGTTATTGCGTGACGTTTTGTCCTTTTGGCAGACCCACAGTACACGCCCGACGATAGTCGCCGTCCAGGTGATTGTGGCTGACAGTAACGACACCGCCGCGCAGCTTGCCGAAAATGTGCAGATCTGGGGCGTGGAACTAGAAAATGGGCAACGCGTCACAGTTGCCAGCGAAGAGCAGGCGCTGGCATTCGCTGCGCAGGCTGGCAGTTCTCCCCGCAAAATCGCACGTCGTGAACAGGCCTTATTATACGGTACCGCCCACGACGTGCTGGCAAAACTGAACGGCCTGCACGCGCAATTTGGCATTAATGAGTTCATTATCGACACGCCAGTGGCAGAGGGGCACGCGCGTCTGACGTCGCTACGTTTGTTGGCACAAGCCCATAACGCCGTGGAGGTGGTCTGATGACGCTGGCGACAACGCTTATCAACTGGCGTCGTGAATTGCATCAACACCCCGAACTTTCTTTGCAGGAAGTGGCGACGACGGCGCGTATTCGCGACTGGTTGCACGGTGCTGATGTCCAGATTCTGCCATTCAACCTGAAAACCGGTCTGGTCGCGGAAATTGGTCAGGGAGAAGAGATCATCGCATTGCGGGCGGACATTGATGCCCTCCCGATAGAAGAAAGCGCCGATGTTCCGTTTCGCTCACTCACACCGGGGGTGATGCACGCCTGCGGGCACGATATTCACACCAGCGTCATGCTTGGCGCCGCACTGCTGCTTAAGCAGCAGGAAGCTGACTTACCGGGGCGAGTCCGTATTTTGTTTCAGCCCGCTGAAGAAAGTTTTGGTGGCGCAAAAACACTGATTCGCGCCGGTGCTCTGCAAAACGTCGCGGCTATTTTTGGCATGCACAATGAACCGGGGTTGCCGGTAGGAGAGTTCGCTACGCGCGGTGGTGCATTCTATGCCAATGTTGATCGCTTTGTGTTACGTATCAATGGCAAAGGCGCACATGCGGCGCGTCCGCATGAAGGCAAAGACGCCATCCTGCTAGCCAGCCAACTGGTAACAGTTTTGCAAAGCGTTGCCAGTCGCGATGTTAACACCCTGGATTCAGTGGTGCTCAGCGTGACCCGTATTCAGGGAGGAAACACGTGGAACGTGCTGCCAGAGTCAGTAGAGCTTGAAGGAACGCTCAGAACGCATCGCATTGAAGTGCAGCAGCAGGTCAAAGCCCGGGTTAATGATATCGCGGCCGGATTTGCCCACGCTTTTGGCGCACAAATTGATGTTATCTGGCACGCGGGACCGACTGCGCTGGTGAACGATGATCGTTGGGCCGATATCGCCACCGCCGTGGCGAAACAATCAGGCTACGCCACCCACCATGCCGACCTGCATATGGGCGGGGAAGATTTTGCCGTCTACCTGCAAAATACGCCTGGGGCGTTCGTCAGTATTGGCAGCGCCAGCGAATACGGATTACATCATCCGGGATTTAATCCGGATGAACGTTTAATAGAACCCGCCGCGCACTATTTTGCTCATTTAGCAAAAACGGCATTCGCACACATTTAATTTTACCTGTTGGGTAGGGGTTATTATGGCTGAAAATCGGCAACTACGGCTCGGCACTATTCTGCATGGCGCATCGGGAAATATGTCTGCATGGCGTCATCCGGCAGCGCAGGCCGATGCCAGTATTAATTTTGACTTTGTTAAAGAAACGGCGCGTATTGCGGAAAAAGGGAAGTTGGATTTTATTTTTGTCGCCGATGGTCTGTATATTAATGAAAAATCAATCCCGCATTTTTTAAATCGCTTTGAGCCGCTGACGGTATTATCTGCTTTGGCCAGCATCACCCGCAATCTGGGACTGGTTGGCACCGTCTCCACGTCATACAGTGAGCCCTTTACCACCGCCCGGCAGTTTGCCAGCCTCGACCATCTCAGCCAGGGGCGTGCCGGATGGAACGTGGTGACGTCGCCTCTGGAAGGGTCGGCAAAAAACTATTCCCGCGCCCAGCATCCAGAGCATGCCCAGCGTTATCGTATTGCCGATGAATATTTACAGGTGGTGAAAGGACTGTGGGATTCCTGGGAAGATGATGCTTTTACCCGTAATAAGGCAAGCGGGGAGTTTTTTAATCCGCAAAAACTGCACACGCTTAACCATCATGGGGATTATTTTCAGGTCGCCGGGCCGTTAAATATCGGGCGTACACCACAAGGCCGTCCAATTATATTTCAGGCAGGTGCTTCATCCGATGGCAAGAAATTAGCGGCGCAGCATGCCGATGCCATTTTCACTCATCAGGAGTCGCTGGCAGAGGCTAAAGCGTTCTATCAGGATGTAAAAAGCCAATTAGCAACCACCGGGCGCGGTCCCGATCAACTGCATATATTCCAGGGCGTCAGCGTTATTGTTGGCGACAGCGCAGAGGACGTGGAGCAGCAGTATCAGACGACCGCTGCGCTGGTTTCCATCACTGACGCACTGAACTACCTTGGCCGCTACTTCGAACATCATGATTTTGCCCAATATCCGCTGGACGCACCGTTCCCGGATCTGGGATCCCTCGGACAAAACAGCTTTCGCAGCACGACCGATGAGATCAAGCGCAATGCGCGCGAGCGTGGCTTAACGCTACGTCAGGTTGCCCTGGAAGCAGCCAGCCCGCGTCCGCGTTTTAGCGGCACGCCTCAACAGGTGGCCGACGGACTTCAGCAGTGGTTCGACGAGAAAGCCGCTGACGGTTTTATTATTCAGGGAGGAACGCCGGATACCTTCCCACGATTTGTTGAGCAGGTTATCCCCGTGCTTCAGGCTCGTGGTCTGTTCCGCCATGAATATCCCGGTACGACCCTGCGCGCAAGCCTGGGATTAGCGACACCTGCAAATCAATTCACACAATAAGAGAAAAACGCTATGCAGAAAAAATCAGTATTCCTCGCGCTGTCGCTGGCTTTCAGCGCGACCGTCTGGGCAAATGACGTGACTATTAACGGCACGGGCGTAAGCCTGGAAGCCAATAAAACGCCGATTAATACGGCAAAAAACCCGCAGGCGATTGCGCAATTACCCGCGAACCTGCACCTGGCCGTACCGGGCAAATTTACTGTGGCGATTGCCGGGCTCAGTCAGCCGCCGCTGACCGTATTTGCCGATGACAATAAAACACTGATCGGCAGCGAGGCGGACATTGCCCGTCTGGTGGCAGACAGTTTGGGTCTGGAACTCAACGTTGTGCCTACATCATGGGAAGACTGGCCGCTGGGGGTCACCTCCGGCAAATACGATGCCGCGATTAGCAATATTACCGTCACAAAAGCGCGCAAAGAGAAATTCGATTTCGCGACCTATCGTAAGGACTCCCTGGGCTTTTATGTCAAAACCGGCAGCAAGCTGAAGAAAATCGAGCAGGCGGAAGATATCGCCGGTCTGCGCATTATCGTCGGTTCGGGGACGAACCAGGAAGCCATCCTGCTGGCCTGGAACGATGAAAACGTGAAGAAAGGGTTACAGCCGTTTACGCCAGTGTATACCAAAGACGATGCCGCCCAGACTCTGGCCCTGCAGTCAGGTCGCGCTGATGCCTACTTCGGTCCTAACGTTATCGGCGCGTGGAAAGCCGCGCTCAACGGTAAAACGCAATTGGTGGGTAGCGTTGATGGCGGTTGGCCAAAAGCGGCACATATCGCCGTGACGCTGAAAAAAGACAGCGGTTTGGTTCTGCCTGTGCAAACCGCCCTCAACGGCGTGATTGGCAACGGCGACTACGACAAGGTACTGAACCGTTGGGGGGAAGGGGTGGAACGCATTCCGCAATCTGAAATCAACCCAGCCGGGTTAGGCGACTAAGGAGGTCATCGTGAGCGATCAATTTCGCGTGGTCTCACCTGAAGCCAGCGAGCTGCAACCCATTTTGAACGGTCTGTTTGGTGAATATGCCGCCCGCTATGGCGATTATTTTTCTCGCGACGCAGAGGTGGAACTGACCGAATGGTATCTGGCGCCGCAGGGACTGTTTGTGGTCCTGGAGCGTGGCGGCGAGATTATCGCCACCGGAGCCTACAAACCTTACGACAAAGACACCGCCGAGATTAAGCGTATCTGGACGAAAAGCACGCTACGTCAGCAGGGACTGGCGGCGCGCGTGGTGCAGGAACTGGAGCGTCGGGCGCTGCTCGCGGGCTACAGCCGCATATATCTGACCACAGGATTTCGCCAGCCGGAGGCCGTCCGGCTGTATTTAAGTCAGGGCTACGATCCGCAATTTGATACGGCGCGGGATCCGGAAGAGTACAGCCAGCCGCCGTTTGATGGACGACTGCGCTTTACCAAACTGTTGACCATCGCCGGTCAGGCCAGAATTGCCTGAGGAGATAAAATGAAAACGACTGATAGCATTAAAGTCGTACCGGCGCGCTATCCTATGCGCACCGTGGGAGCGGTTGTTGCCTTGTTTGTCCTGGCGGTGATTATCCAGTCCGTGGCATTTAACCCGCGCTGGGAATGGGCCGTATTTGCCCGCTGGTTCTTTGATCCGGTTATCTTGTCCGGTCTCGGGCAAACATTGTTGCTGACGCTTATCGGTACGCTGTTGAGTATTATCATCGGCGGTCTGCTGGCGCTGGCGCGACTTTCATCTTCCTGGTTGCTGAACGGTCTGGCATGGGGATACATCTGGCTGTTTCGTTCATTACCGTTGATTGTGGTGCTAATCGTTCTGTACAACTTCTCCTATCTGTACGACACGTTGACGATTGGTATTCCATTTACTCCGCTTCAGTGGGGCAGTTTTGAGACCATCAATGTACTCGGCCAGTTTTCCACTGCGGTAGTCGGCCTGACGCTGGTGCAAAGCGCCTATACCGCTGAAATTATTCGTGGTGGATTTTTGGGCGTTGATCACGGTCAGTACGAGGCCGCTGCGGCGCTGGGCTTACCGGCATGGCGACGTACGCTGCGAATTATCCTGCCGCAGGCGCTGCGCACTATATTGCCTGCCGGGTTCAATGAAATCATCAGTCTGGCGAAAGGGACGGCGATGGTATACGTGCTGGCCATGCCTGAGTTGTTCTACACCATCCAGATGATCTACAACCGCACGCAGGAGGTGATCCCGCTGCTGATGGTCGGCGCGGTGTGGTATCTGGTAATTACCAGCGTCCTGTCGCTAATTCAGCACCTGGTCGAACGCGCGCTGGCACGTAGCGAACGACGTTCAGCGATCAATACCGCCCGGGTGAGTCGTGCAGCAAAACGCAGTCGTCAACGTCCACAGCAGGAGGCCGCCCATGTCCCACTCGCCTGAAGGCCATATTTCTATTACCGGCGTCAGCAAATACTTCGGCCGCCATAAAGCGTTGGATAACGTATCGCTGGAGATCCCGCCCGGTACGGTAACCGTTATTCTTGGCCCATCCGGTTCCGGGAAATCCACGCTTTTGCGGACAATCAACCATCTGGAGCGTGTGGATGAAGGGTTTATTCAAATTGATGGCGATTACATTGGTTATCGTCGGCAGGGAGATAAGCTGTATGAGCTGAAAGAGGCGGAAATTTTGCGCCAGCGCGTCAACGTCGGCTATGTGTTTCAGAACTTTAATCTATTCCCACACCTAACAGTGCTGGAGAATTTGATTGAAGCGCCCATTGCACACGGACTGGCATCGCGTAAAGCCGCCACCGAGCGGGCATTAACCCTGCTTGATGCGGTAGGGCTGCGTAATAAAGCCGATGCCTGGTCGCGTCACTTATCCGGCGGACAACAACAACGTATCGCCATTGCCCGTGCACTGGCATTAAATCCGCGCGTCATGCTGTTTGATGAACCCACGTCAGCGCTTGACCCCGAACTGGTGGGCGAAGTGCTGGATGTGATTAAAACGCTGGCGCAGTCGGGAACCACGCTGGTTGTGGTAACGCACGAGATTGGCTTCGCCCGGGAAGTGGCGGACCAAGTGGTGTTTATGGTCGATGGCAAAATTGTCGAGCAGGGCAGCAGCGAACAGGTGCTGAATCATCCACGCCACACGCGCACCCAGCAGTTTTTGTCGAAAGTGCTTTGAGTGCTGCGTCCAAAGAGTGAAATTATCAAGAAAATATGAACGTCCGTTAATCCTAAATTAGTCTTCCTTTTGAGTAACAATCTTAGTGACTAATTATCAAAAAATCACTTTATTATCAGGTGAATAATGACTTGGATCTGGAATATATCACCCTTAATGAAGTTGTGAGCAAGCATAGTAAAACTTTGCTTAAATCATGTGTTATGTATCATGCCATTGAGTATTACCACTTTTTAACTAAGGAATTGAAAATGGTAAGAGCACTGGCCTGTCTCGGCGATAAAACAAGTTATGGAAAAATTATTACTGCTTCTGCATCCTGGTATGATGGTGATAGAGCTATTGCCCAAACCGGTGACAGGGCAATTTGTCGGAAATGCAATGGACATATTCCAATTTTCGCTTCTGCAGTGGACTGGATGGAAAATGGTAAAGCATATGTAGCTACTGGCGACAGGGTGTTGTGTGGCTGCTCCAATCACTATGTTTTTGGTACAGCCACACAATATACCAGCAGTGTCGCGGGTACTTTAACCACCCGCGACACCAGTCAATTATCGATAATGATGCAGAACTCACAGGGTGTCAGCAGCAGAAACTGTATTCGTTTTAAGTGTGCAGATGATGACGGCAGACTGATGGTGGATTGCCGGTATCTTCTCATACTCCCGGACGGCCATACAGAAACGGGGAATACAGATAGCCAAGGGATGACAGAGTGGCATTATGCTGAATCCGCTGAAAATATT
The DNA here is from genome assembly GCF_005281305.1 of Citrobacter sp. wls706. Taxonomy (NCBI): domain Bacteria; kingdom Pseudomonadati; phylum Pseudomonadota; class Gammaproteobacteria; order Enterobacterales; family Enterobacteriaceae; genus Citrobacter; species Citrobacter sp. wls706. The sequence goes on from NZ_SZXG01000030.1 coordinate 524,013, forward strand.
AACCTGCACATATTAATGGATTAATTATGGCTGTTTATCCGCTTAGCACCCGTATTCTCTCTAATGTTCCTGCAAACTCTTTATTATATGATCTATCTATTTATCGTATGAATGCTGACAGAAATAAATATTATCTGATAGATGTGAGACAGCAGAAATTTAAGGATAACTACCAAACTCAGACACATATGTCTGAAGATATAAATGAGCCTCTATCAACTATCTACATTATGGAAATGACGCTTTATCGTAAGACGATGCTGCATACTCACAGTGTTACTCCAAAGCCTTTCACAAAGATGTATACGCTTGCAGAATTTAGTACAGGTAAAGCATGGTCTGAGGCTAAACGTGAAAATCTCTGTTATTTTGAATCGGCAGGTACACCTAAACCTGAAAGTCAGTGCGGTGAAACGAAAATAATTACCATAACCCGCGAGGAGAGACCATTTATAGCAGAAGAATATCCCATTGGTAATTCCAGGGATCCTTTTGATAAAAAAATAGTAGAACGTCAAATAGAAGAAAGATTTAACGGATTTAATTTCCCTAATCAAATAGCTGCAAGTGTATGTGGACCTGCAGCATTTTTTTACTGCCTGCAAAAGGATCGCCCTGATGTGTATGCGCAAGCTGCCCGTGAACTTTGGCGATACGGAAAAACTAAAATAGGTAATTTAATCATTTCGCCAGGTAAAGGCTGTCGGCATCCTACAGGTGCATTTTACTATGATGACGGCAGACCGAAGATAGCCGGTACAGACTGGATGACACTTGCTGGACTCAGAGATTCAGAGAATACAATGCTGAGCTTTGATGCTCTTGATTCTCCAGTTGCTGGTATCACAATTTGGCAAATTTTGGCAGAATGGTTTGAAAAAGTCGGCTATAAAATGGTTTTCAGTAATGTCGGTATTACTCAGGCGGGTGTTCAGGGAATCAGAGATTTAAATAAATATATTGAGCAAGATTATAAAGTCGTAACATTGATAAATGATGGACTTCTTGTAAATAGTACAAATAAAACAACATTACCTACACACTGGGTTGTTTGGAATGGTTCAGTCATGCAAGATCCTAATGGATATATTAGTTTGGAATTGTTTTCTTGGGGAAAGAAAAAAAACTGGATAAAACAAAGCAAAGATTTGCAATTTTTTATCAACAGGTTTTTTGGAGGAATGGTTTTCAAATCATTGAAATAAAATGGGGAAATTTTTTTTGGTTCTGCCTTTATTTTTACTGTCTGCCTGTTCGTTGCAGGCAGAATTCACTCCAGAAGGGGAGGTACTTAATGATGCAACTGTTGGCATTCCCTATTATAACCAAATAAATATATTTGGTGGAGTAGTTCTTTCTTATGATCTTTATGGTAAACAAGTCGTTGCTGGAGATATTCATCCAGATAATTTAGGGCTTCACCTACAGTATTGTGATGATAATGAATTCAATAATTGTATCCAGATTAGAGGGACACCAACAAAAGCAGGCATAGCTAAAGTGCGAGTACATGGGGGCTTAGGTGGCGGAATGCTTTCAAAATCAGGAGAGTTCGATAAAACCTATACTATTACGGTCAAAGATTCAGAAGGATCTTCTTAAGATTGTTTGAGAGGCGCTCTCAGCATAGCTAAAAATAGCATTAACGTACAATATTAGGTGCTGAATCATCCACGCCACACGCGCACTCATCAGTTTTTGTCGAAAGTGCTTTGATACACATTGCGGCACAAGGCTGTGCCGCACAGGGGTTATACAGTGACGACGATTTTGCCTACCTGACCGTTGGCTTCCATGTATTGATGTGCCTTGACGATATCATCAAAGGCAAAGGTTTTATCAATCAGCGGTTTGAGCTGCCCGGACTGCAACCCTTCAAAGATAAACCGCTTCGCTCGCGAAAGTTTTTCTGCGTCCGAGGTGATCTCAAAAATTTCATAACCACGGAAAGTCAAATGGCGACCGAGGATCTCAATGACCGGTATAGAAAGGTCGCGTGCATCAAGCGAGCCATATTGGAAAAAGATCCCACCGGCTGGCATCACCTGGGCAATTTTTGCCACTCCCGGGCCTCCGACCGGGTCGAAGACCACTCGGGTTCCTTTGCTATCAGTAATCCGTTGAATCTCAGCCACCAGATCCTGCTCCTGGCTTGCAATAACCTCTGCTGCGCCCAGTTGCAGTAGCTGAGCTCGTTTCTCACTGGTCCGCGTCATCGCAATAGGCTTTGCGCCGAGCATATTAGCAATCTGAATTGCCGCCAGTCCGACGCTACTGGAAGCAGCATTGATCAGCACATTATCTCCAGGTTTAATATCCGCATATTCAACCAGTGCACCGAATGCGGTCACATACATCATCCAACTGGCGGCGGCTTCGGCAAAGCTGAGGTTTTGCGGATGTTTTACGACCGCGTGTGCCGGGGCATTAACGACTTCTCCATACATACCATATTGATGAAAGCTGAAAGCCGGGATGACGCTAACATCATCGCCAGGTGCAAACTCACGTACGTTGTCTCCTACGGATTCAACGACTCCGGCAGCTTCATAACCCAACCGTGCCGGGAAATTAGGTTGGTAAATATACTGGCCTGTGCGGTACATAATCTCCGCACGGTTGATACCAATAGCCCGTACGCGGATCTGAACCTCATTCGCACCAGGCGCGGGAACCTGCATGTCCTGAATCTTCAAGACGTCAGCACCACCAATTTGATTAAAAACTACGACCTTAGACATAGCAGACCTCAGTAAATTGTTCTGTATTGGGTCCGCACAATTTAACGATTCAGATGAGAGTGAAAAACCGCAGTTGCGGAACTTCACTATTACTGATTTTGTAATAATCCATGAAGCCGCAGTTTTTGTTGGCTAAAAAGTTCGCATAACCAGTCAATGAATACCCGCACCCGAGGGGCGAGATGACGTCTGTCCGGGTAAAGCACTGAAACCGGTTTTGATTCCCCGGCGTAATCGGCCAGTACCTCAACGAGCTGACCCGACTGGAGGTAGGGGGCCAGCACGGCATGCACACCGCGGATGATGCCGAGTCCCGATAAACAGCCGGTCAGCAATATATCGGAGTTATCAACGCTTATCCGTCCGGTGGGCGTGAATGATAAAATTTCACCTCCGCTGATGAAGGTCCACTCCAGCGCTTCGCGGTGACGCTCGCTGAAAAAGTTAAGTGCCTGGTGTCGGGATAAATCCTCTGGCGTCTGCGGTACGCCATGTTGTTGCAAATAATCCGGTGACGCACAGGTCACCATCTTTACTTCACCGAGTCGCCTGGATATCAGGGAAGAGTCTTGTAACTCGCCGATACGGATCATGCAGTCGATACCTTCGGCAAGCATATCGATTCTACGGTCGGTGGAGGTGAGCACCATCTCGATATCAGGATACCGCGACTGGAAATCTTTCAGCGCAGGAACTAACACGGAGTGCGCCAGCGACAGAGGGGCATTAACCCTGAGTTTTCCGCGTGGCGGGCGAGTTGGCGAGAAAGAGGCCATGATGTCATCAACGTCACTGAGCAGTATTTTTGTGCGTTGATAAAAAGCGTCACCTTCATCGGTCAGCGACACTTTACGGGTTGTGCGGTTAAGCAACTTGGCCCCCAGCTCGTCTTCAAGGTGCTGGATGGCTTTGGTCACTGCGGGGCGATGCAGGTGTAACACGTCTGCAGCTCTGGCAAATCCCCCTTGCTCAACAACTTGTATAAAAATGGACATGTATTCAAACATACTCGAACGCATCGCTTATTATCTCCCGGTATCCGATCATTGTTATTATGGGAGTAATAATCATGTCTGCATAGGTTGTTGAATGCTGCTCTACACTTAGGGTTTTAACGTTGAGGGTTGCAGCATGATTAAGGTCTATGGGGTGCCGGGCTGGGGATCGGCCATCAGTGAAGTGATGCTCGCACTGGCGGAGATCCCTTACAGTTTTATTAATGTCGACGGCTTTGATAGCGATGGTCCTTCGCGGGAACTGCTTAAGACAATGAATCCGCTATGCCAGGTGCCCACACTGGTACTGGAAAATGGCGAAGTCATGACGGAAACGGCGGCGATCGCCTTGATGATCCTCGATCGTTGTCCCGAGCTTTCGCCCTCCGTTGGCCGCAGCGAACGGCAACAGTTCCAGCGTCTGTTGATATGGCTGGTGGCAAATGTCTATCCCACGTTTACCTATGCCGATTATCCTGAACGCTGGGTGCCGGATGCTCCGGCGCAGTTGAAAAAAAATTGTATTGAGTACCGAAAATCTCTCTATATGTGGTTGAATAACCAGCTAAGCGCCGAGCCGTACGCGCTCGGAGAGCAGTTAACCTTGCTGGACGTTTATATTTGTGTAATGCGTAGCTGGGGGCCGGGACATGACTGGTTCCAGGACAATACGCCGAATATTAGCGCCATCGCCGATGCGGTTTGTCAGCATCCGAGGCTACGTACTGTGCTGAAAAACAATAAGATTATTTGAGAAAACACACTTTCTGACCAAAACAATAAGGAACCTGCTATGCCACACGTTGATATTAAATGTTTTCCCCGCGATCTGAGCGACGAGCAAAAATCCGCACTGGCGGCGGATATTACCGAAGTCATTATTCGTCATTTGCAAAGCAAAGACAGCTCGGTAAGCGTGGCGCTGACTGAAGTTGAGCCAGAGGCGTGGCAGGGCTTGTGGGATGCGGAGATTAAGCCGCAGATGGCAACGTTAATTAAAAAACCTGGCTACAGCATGTGAAATAAAACGGGCGAATTTTCCGCCCGTTTTCAACAGGTTTACGGTGTAACGATGTTAAACCAGAATTCGAACTTATCCATATAGCCTAACATAGCGTCAAGTTTCGCGCCGTCGCCGGTTATCTTCACGTCACCGCTGTCTTGCGCCTGTTTCAGCGTCACTTCCTTAAGAATGATTTTATTGAGCGTGTCGCGATTCAGCGTGATCGTGGCGTCAGCATCTTTTGCCTCGGCATTGGCGCTATGGTTTAGCACGCCATTTTCCAGCTCAAGCTTGTATTTACCGCCGTCGCTGCCAAGGTCGATGTTAAACACCGATTTGGCATCACCCGCTTTCTGCCCGTTAATATGTACCGCCAGATAGTCGAAGAACATTTCCGGCGTCATGGCGCGTACGGTATCCGGGCTGGCGGTGTTCGGGGTTGGGCCTTTAACCACACCATTACGCAGCTCTTGCGCACCGGTCAGGTAGAAGTTGCGCCACGGGCCGGATTCAGCCTGGTATCCTAGCTGTTCCAGCGCATCAGCTTCCAGATTGCGCGCGGCCTGGTTATTGGGATCGGCAAACACCACTTTGCTCACCACCTGAGCCACCCAGCGATAGTTACCCTGGTCATAGTCGGCTTTTGCTTTCTGCAGAATGGCATCCGCTCCACCCATATAGTCGACGAATTTCTTCGCGGCTTCTTCCGGCGGCAGTTCATCCAGCGTTGCCGGGTTGCCATCAAACCAGCCGAGATAGAGCACATAGGTCGCTTTCACATCATGACTGACGGAACCATAGTAGCCGCGGTTAGCCCAGGTATGCGCCAGCGAGTCCGGCAGTTTAAAGTTCGCGGCGATTTCATCGCGGGTCAGACCTTCGTTAGCCATGCGCAGCGTCTGGTCGTTAATGTAACGATACAGATCCCGCTGACTTTTCAGCAGGTTCACGACTTTGTCATTACCCCAGGTTGGCCAGTGGTGCTGCGCCATCAGGATTTCTGCTTTATCTCCCCAGCGTACAATCGCTTCGTTGATGTATTTGGACCAGGGCAACGGCTCACGAATTTTGGCCCCGCGCAGGGAGTAGGTGTTGTGCAGGGTGTGAGTGACGTCTTCAGCAGACTCAATCAGTTTCTTCTCTTCGATGTACCACAGCATTTCCGAAGGCGCTTCGGAGCCCGGGGCCAGCATGAAGTCATAGGTCAGGCCATCAATGACCTCTTTTTGCCCGTCTTTCTCAATAATATTGGTTGGCGCAATCAGGGTGACGGTTCCAGCGGAGGTTGTGGTTCCCAGTCCGGCACCAACCTGACCTTTGGCATCAGGTTTTAGTAGATTGCCGTACATATAGCTCGCGCGACGGCTCATAACGTTGCCGGCCATGATATTCTCAGCCACCGCCGCCTCCATAAAGCCGGCAGGTGCATAAATCTTCACTTTGCCCGCTTTAACATCTGCTTCGTCAACAACGCCGCGTACGCCGCCGTAATGATCAACGTGGCTGTGTGTATAAATCACCGCGACAACGGGTTTTTGACCGCGGTTTTTAAAGTAAAGATCCATCCCGACTTTGGCCGTTTCTGCTGATACCAGCGGGTCAACAACGGTGACGCCTTCTGTACCTTCAATGATCGTCATGTTGGACAGATCGAGGTTACGGATCTGATAAACGCCTTCCGTCACTTCAAACAGTCCGCTGATGTTGATCAACTGGGACTGACGCCACAGGCTCGGGTTTACCGTATCCGGGGCTTTATCACCTTCTTTAATGAACGCATATTGTTGCGGATTCCAGATGACATTTCCTTGCTCACCTTTGATCACATCCTGAGGAATAGGGGCGATGAAGCCTTTATGAGCATCGGTAAAGTTGGTGTTATCGGAGAAGGGCAGTTGGTTGTAGAGCGCATTGTTCGCTTGTTGCGTGGAAGCGGTTGCGTCTTTTGGCGCTTCAGCGGCAATCAGGGGAGCAGAGGCAGAGGTGAGTAACCCGGCAAGGATAAAACTTTGTGCGATTCTATTCAGTTGCATCGTAAAACCTCTCTGACACTTTATAAGTACAGTTGGGGAATGCTGCTTTGACTGATTGGGGTTGGAAGAGATATTTGAGTTAGAGCAAGATTAACTATAATTCACGCAAATGATTCAGCAAGGAAGGACAGCGATTCATCCGACTGGTTTTTCAGAAGTTTTAAGAACACGGTGAAGGATGGAAAGCATGAGTTGCCATCCGTTAGCAGACAATTATTCACATGCGGTAATGCGTCTTCCGCTGGAGACAAACGTTCCGCCCCCAAGATGATGAAATGTAGTGAGCTGGTCATCATCAAACTGCCATCGTCCTTCCACGAAGGCTCTCTCATCAGCGGCCGCCGAGACCACTTCCCCAAACAGGGTGTCATACTTTTCCTGCGCCGCCGTTGCAGGCAGTAGACGGCATTCCATCCATGCCAGGCATTTTGCTTCTATGAGCGGTAACCCCAGCACTGGTCCTTGCACCACAGGAATGCCGTAGCAGTTGAATTTATCTTCCACACGGCCGGAAACGCTGCCAACGGCCCAGGTCCAGTTGGCGGCGGCAACTCCCGGAATAACGATGCCAAACATGCCGCTGCGTTCAATTAGCTCACGTGACCAGGCTGTCTTGTCGACAACAATCGCGATACGCGGTGGTTCAAACCCAACGGGCATCGACCATGCTGCAGCCATCACGTTCCGCCGCTCTGTATGATCGTCTCGACTGGTGATTAAAATGGTCGGGCCGTGATTTAGCAGTCGACTGGCATGTTTTAGTTCGAGAGGACGAAAATGGCTCATAGCGATACCCTTTGCTGTGCGATTGGGGGCGCTTGCATTGCGACAACGCTCCCATTAGCAAAACTTTATCATTTGTTAATGGCTATTTTGTCATTAATCGACATGATGTAGTCCAGAGGTACATCATGCCGGGCAAGTTCTACAAACGCATTAAGATAAGGCACCATATTGGCGAACATTATTTGATAGCCCTGGCAAAACCAGGAAATTCTGGCACCTGTGCCGGGGGTTATTCTGTGTTTCGGGCAACCACCATTGCATAACGGCTTGTAGATACAGTGTAGACATTCATTTGCCAGAAGCTGTTTTTGCGTGGTTAATTGTGTGCTCTCCAGTAAAGATAACTCTGCGTTTGCTATATTTCCCAGCTTAAACTCGGGCCAGACAAAGTGGTCACATTCATAGATGTCGCCGTTGGATTCCAGCACAAAGTTGTTCCGGCATGCTTCCTGGAAGATACAGCTGGTGTGCCCATTGCCGAGCACTCGACTAAGGGTACTTTCAAACTGACGAATAAAGACCTTGCCAACGTCTTCTTTTACCCATTCATTAAAAATAGCCGACATGAAATGCCCGTAATCCGCAGGGGGTACCGTGAAATCAATCAGATGGAAAGTATCTTTCGATAAGTCAAAATGGATATTGGGTTCGCTGGTCTCAAGCAGTTCAATAAATTGCATATGTTGACTGCCAATCGATTTCAAAAAACGATAAACATCAAGGGGATGATGAACATTGTGGTTGTTCACGACAGTTAACGTATTGAATTGGATATCATGTTTTTTCAACAAGTTAATTGCTGACATGACTTTATCAAATGTCCCTTTACCAGAGCGGTTCGTACGATAACGATCATGTAATGTCTGCGGACCATCAATAGAAATGCCAACCAAAAAATCATGTTGTTTGAGGAACTGACACCACTCATCATTAAGCAAAATACCGTTGGTCTGTAGGGCATTATGTATTTTTTTGTGGCCCGCAAACTGCTGCTGGTAAGCGACTGCCGCCTGGAAGAAGTCGAGACCCGCCAGGGTTGGTTCACCGCCTTGCCAGGTAAAATAGACTTCTTTTTCACCCGAGTTGATGTAAGCCTCAATGAAATTTTTCAACGTGTGATCGGTCATCTGAGGCTGATGAGAAAACTGTTCTGCTTTATCCAAATAGAAACAGTACTCACACTTGAGATTACATTGATAACTGGTTGGTTTGGCAGTGATATGCATAATTTTTCTCTGAAAATTAAGACGGCAAGGGTACCCTGCCGTCGTGAGAACAAGCGGATGATTATTGTTCGCTATTTAGGGCATTTTTGATGTTGTTGAATTTTTCTTGATTAACCTGGCTCAAAGGTGGTTTGCTTTCCTTGATAAAATTCTTCACAACACTCTGCATTTTTTTGACCACATCAGGATGCTGAACGGCCAGATTATCTTTCTGCTGTAAATCGTTTAGCTTATACAGGCCCAGTTGCTTATTTTCGAAGGTGTAAACCAGAGAATAGTCATTACTACGCACTGTGTATGAGAATTGACTCAAATCTTCAGTATTAGGGTTGTTGGGATAATCATTGGATTCTTTACGAACATATTTATGGTAGTTATCCCAGAAAGGGATATTTTTCTCATCAAACCAATGGGAATAGGAAGTGACCCAGGTCAGATAATCATGTGGTGAACCGCTGTTATTTTTTGTCAGATAAGGCAGTAGCGATGTACCATCAAGTTTCAAATTTTGCGGGATGGTTATTTTCGCAGCGTCCAGAACGGTGGGGTAGAAATCCATCGCTGAGATAAGTTTGCCATAGTTGCCAGTATGCAGTTTCCCTTTCCACCACATAAACATTGGCGTGTGTGTTCCTCCAGGATAAGTTTGGCTCTTATATCCTTTTTGATCGCCATTCAGCGGGAGTGGTCCATCAATAACAGCACCGTTATCTGAAGTGAAGAGAATAATGGTGTTATCGTACTGTCCTGTTTCTTTAAGTTTTTCCAGCACCCGTTTCACGCCCTGGTCGACGGAATAAACAGCGGCATAAAAATTATCTGCTGTCTGACTGCCGGTATTGAACATTTTCTGATACTGCTCTGGCGCCGGGTTATCATTGGGTAGATGCGGCGCATTGTAAGCCAGATACAACATGAAAGGTTGATCTAACGTTTTGGCTCTGTCGATAGTCGCAATGGCTTCATCGGTCAGCTGATCGCTAATATAGCCTTTGGGCTGAATATGTTCACGATTACGGAAAAGAGAGGGGGAGTTATAATACGCCACACCCGCCGCATGGAATCCCATAAAGTAATTAAAGCCACGGTTTTGTGGTTGCCATTCCTCAGCTGAATATGTTGTATAATTATCGTGATAATCGCGAGTTTGTTTATCTTCAGCAACCGGCACATTGCTAATTTTCGACAAGTGCCATTTGCCAATTGCGGCGGTATAGTAACCGTGATTTTGAAACAATTCCGGCAGGAATGTTTCACTCAATGGAATACCATCTTGCGCATCAGTATTTGAATATACGCCAAAACGTGCAGGTGAACGACCGGTCATAATAGCCGCACGAGATGGACCAGACACGCCGTGTGCGACATATCCATTCGTAAAGCGAACGCCTTCATCCATTAATGAGAGTAATGTTGGCGTCGAGTTTTTCGCCGCTTCGATCGCTTTATCAATACCAATTTTATAGGTGTCGACGACCTCACGGTTTTCCATCGATTTGGGGTTAAATGAACGTTGATCAAACGGTAACTGTCCGTATCCCAGATCGTCCATAGTCAGAATAATAACGTTAGGCTTTCCTTTGGTACTGTATTCAGTAGGCGTAAAATCAGAAAATGCGACATTCGTTTTAGTTGCTTTCAGTTTCACGTTATCCGCATAGGCAGGAGATGCCAGTATACCTGAAGCCAGTATTGCGGAAACGGAGGCCGCAACCGCGCCCTTGCGTGACAAAAGTCTCATAAATCTCAATTCCATATGTTTTATAGGGATTGTTATTTTGCTGTAGAAAATAAGATGAAAAAATGAATCAGCTCACAAAATAGCCTGCGTGTAAAAATAAGACCCGATAGTGAGTCATTAAGCTAAAACCGAGCTAAATAAATTGCTTCATCGGGAATGACACTATACTGTCGCCATCAAAGTGCAGAAACTAACTCACAGGATCCGTATGACGCCTTTTTTAAACGCTTATTTTGCCCGTATTGGCTGGTCAGGTTCGGCTAACGCCAACATTGAAACCCTGCGAGCGCTGCATTTACTGCACAACAGCGCCATTCCTTTTGAAAATCTCGATGTGCTGCTGCCACGCGAAATGCAACTCGACGACGCATCGCTGGAAGAGAAGCTGGTGACGGCGCGTCGCGGCGGTTATTGTTTTGAGCAAAATGGGTTATTTGAGCGGGCGCTCCGCGAAATCGGTTTTACCGTCCGCAGTTTACTTGGACGTGTGGTGCTGGCAAATCCGTCAAGCCTACCGCCACGCACGCATCGTCTGCTGCTGGTTGAGCTACAGGGAGAACAGTGGATCGCTGACGTCGGATTTGGTGGGCAAACGCTGACCGCACCGATTCGTCTGCAGGCAGATGTTTCACAGCACACACCACACGGGGAGTATCGTCTGATTCAGGACGGTGAAGACTGGATTTTGCAGTTCCGTCATCACGAACACTGGCAATCAATGTACCGTTTTGACCTGGTTATGCAGCATCAGAGCGATTATCTGATGGGCAACTTCTGGTCGGCGCATTGGCCGCAGTCGCATTTTCGTCATCATCTGCTGATGTGTCGTCATCTGCCAGGCGGCGGTAAATTTACGTTAACCAATTTTCATTTTACCCATTATCAGGATGGCCATGCGGTAGAGCAGATTAATCTGCCCGACGTCGCCAGCCTGTACGCCTTATTGCAGGCGCGGTTTGGATTGGGCGTTGATGATGTGAAGCATGGATTTACTGAAGCAGAATTGGCGACGGTAATGGCGGCGTTTGATACGCACCCGGAAGCGGGGAAATAACGCCATCGGGAATAGTGCCGGATGCGGCGTAATCGTCTTATCCGGCCCACAGGAATAGATTAAAAATCTATTGCCCACTCAGCATGAAACAGGATCACCGCCGAACCGGTAATGGTGACTTTTTCCGGCTGGTTATCACGAATAGCGACCGTCACATCAACTATACCATCACGACCCAGCGCGCGGCCCTGATGCCCCTGAACACGTAACGTTTTGCCATCATGCGCCATCAGCCGGTGGTGAACCAGCCACGCGCCCATCGGCCCGTTGGCATTGCCCGTGACTGGATCTTCCACAATACCAATTGCGGGAGAAAACATGCGTCCATCGGTGGCGTTTTCGCCCTTTCGGATTTGAAAAGGGAAGAAACCGTTACAGCCAATTTGTTGGCTGATTGTCGCCAGCGCCTGCAAATCTGGTGAAAGGGCGTCCAGGTCTACCTCAGGCTTTAGCGGAATCATCACTTTCGAATGGCCGGTGGTGGCAACCTGGATCGGCAGCCCTGGCAGCATATCGTCTTCGCTCAGATGCAGCGCGCGGATAATTGCAGTACGAACAGCGCCTTCCAGCGGAGGCTCAAATCCAGGTATTCCTTGCTCAAGGCTAATACGATAGTCATCCCCGATGGCTTCGATATCCACCCGATGACGTCCGGCCAGCGAGGTTTGCCAGACGGTAGTGTTGCCCAGCCCCAGCACATTGGCCCGCACATAGTGCGCCGCGACGGTAGCATGTCCACAGATGGGGACTTCGACCGTCGGTGTGAAATAGCGGATGTGTACATCGCTATCGTTGCTGGTCAGCAGGAATGCGGTTTCCGAATGACGCAGCTCGCGGGCAATCAGCTGCATCTGCGCTTCGCTCAGTCCGTCAGCATGCAGCACCACTCCCGCTGAATTGCCGCGAAAGGGGACCGAGGTAAAGGCATCGACGTGGTAAACCTGTGGTTTCATTAGCGTTCTCCCTGGAATGGAGAAGCATCATAGCGTACAAAAAGCGGGATAGCGATGCAGACCTGGTGGCGCTTAGGCCACCAGGCATCAGAGGCAATTAGCGGCGCGAGCGCACAATTTGATAGCGGCGGGTGAAGTACTCAAACGGCGCACTCCACACGTGGACCAGACGTGTGAACGGAAACAGTAAGAATATCGTCATGCCTAACACCAGATGAGCACGGAATATCGGCGCCACGCCATCCAGATGCGCAGATGCGCCGCCCTGGAAGGTCACCACCGACTGCGCCCAACCGACCAGTTTCAGCATTTCACTGCCGTCAGGATGTTGTGCGGAGAACGGAATAGTGGTTAAACCGAGAATGCATTGAACCAGCAGAATGCACAGGATCAGAATATCGGCGGTGGATGATGTTGCGCGAATGCGTGGATTAGTCAGACGGCGCACCAGCAAACCCGCGCCCCCAACCAGCGTTAACACGCCGCAGACACCGCCGAGAATCATTGCCATTTGCTGTTTCACCGCAATCGGCAGGAACCAGGCGTACATCCAGTGCGGTGTCAGCATACCAAACAGGTGACCGAAAAAAATCCCCAGAATGCCGATATGGAACAAGTTTGACCATAACACCATGCCGCGTTTGTCCAGCATTTGACTGGAAGAGGCGCGCCAGGTGTATTGCCCGTAGTCGTAACGCAACCAACTGCCGAGAATAAACACCGTGCCGCACAGATACGGGTAGATATCGTAAAAGAAGACGTTCAGATACTGTATCATTTCGGACCTCCCGCGCTGACGTCGACGTACTGCGGCGCCACGTCCTGGCTAAAGCGTCGTTGATAGTTTTGTAACGGTGAACTGTCACAAGCGGTGGCGTTATCCTCGATAAACTTCACCTGTTCCTCTTCCCAGACTGCATCCAGCGCCTGACGGGTATCGTCACGTGTTTCTGCGGCAACCTGTTTGGTGACACTGTCACTTGAAAGAGGGCTTCCGGCAAGCAGCAGCAGGGCGTCAAACAGTTGATACCACGGCGTATCGCGCTGTTTTAAGCGCCCGCCCAGCAAAGCCAGAATCGGGGCAACGTTCTGCAGTCCTTCTTTGGCCTGGTCCTCCGGCAGCACGCTTAAATACTCCAGATACAACGGTAGATGATCCGGCAGCTCGCGGCAGTTAAGCTGGAGCCCGACCTTTTCATACTGCGCCAGCAGATCAACCATCGCCTGGCCGCGGTCACGTGACTCGGCATGGACATGTTCGAATAGCAACAGTGAGGTGGCGCGCCCCCGATCAAACACCTCACACCATTCGGCTTGCTTATCCAGTAATGGGGCATTGAGTAGTCCCCGGCTAAATTCGGTAAGCATTGGGGCATCGCTGGACACCAGCGCCAGCGCGTCGTCTTTACACTCCCACAGCAACTCGTCCGGATATTCCAGCAGCAGTCCGATAATCTTCAGAATTTGCATTATTCACCCTCCGCTTTATCGCGCACTTCGGTGATGTCGATGGCATCAATACGGCTGCTGTTAAACAGGTTGAATTTGGTATCCGAACCGTGACAGCCGTCGCCAAAGGTGAAACCACAACCGTTTTTCTCCGGGAAAGCGTCGCGCGCCATTTCACGGTGGCTGGTCGGGATCACGAAGCGGTCTTCATAGTTGGCGATAGCCAGATAGCGATACATCTCCTCGACTTGTTCAACCGTAAGACCGACTTCCTCAATGGCGCGGGTATCCGTCACGCCTTCGACGGTTTGTGAGCGCATATAGTGTCGCATCGCCATCATACGTTTCAACGCGCGCAATACCGGACCGGTATCGCCAGCACTGAGCATGTTGGCGAGGTACTGTACCGGGATACGTAGTGATTCCACCGCCGGCAAAATGTTGCCATTGTGCGGTAGGCCACCGGCATCAGCCACCGACTGAATCGGTGACAACGGCGGCACATACCAGACCATTGGCAGGGTGCGATACTCAGGGTGTAACGGCAGCGCCAGCTTCCAGTCCATTGCCATTTTGTAGACCGGCGAACGTTGGGCGGCGTCGATAACATTCTGCGGAATGCCTTGTTTTAACGCCTCTTCGATAACTGCCGGATCGTGCGGATTGAGGAACACATCGCACTGACGTTCATACAGATCGGTCTCATGCTCGGTGCTGGCCGCTTCCTCAATGCGGTCGGCGTCGTACAGCAATACGCCGAGATAGCGGATGCGCCCGACGCAGGTTTCCGAACATACCGTCGGCTGGCCGGATTCAATACGCGGGTAGCAGAAAATGCACTTCTCTGACTTACCGCTCTTCCAGTTAAAATAGATTTTCTTGTACGGACAGCCGCTGATGCACAAGCGCCAACCGCGGCATTTGTCCTGGTCGATCAGCACAATGCCGTCTTCTTCACGCTTATAGATGGCACCGCTCGGGCAGGTAGCGACACAGCTTGGGTTCAGGCAGTGTTCACAAAGTCGCGGCAAATACATCATGAAGGTGTTTTCGAACTGACCGTACATCTCCTTCTGCATTTTCTCGAAGTTACGGTCACGGGCGCGTTTTGAGAATTCGCCGCCGAGCAGTTCTTCCCAGTTGGGGCCCCAGATAATCTTGTCCATCCGTTTGCCGTCAATCAACGAACGTGGACGCGCAGTGGGCTGGTTTTTGCTTTCCGGTGCGCTATGCAGATGTTGGTAATCATAGGTAAACGGTTCATAGTAATCATCGATTTGCGGGATCACCGGGTTGGCGAAAATTTTGGTAATCACCCCCATCTTGCCGCCCAGACGCGGTCTTATCTTGCCGTTAACATCGCGAACCCAGCCGCCTTGCCACTCCTCCTGATCTTCCCAATTTTTCGGATAACCAATCCCTGGTTTGGTCTCGACGTTGTTAAACCATGCATATTCCATCCCTTCGCGCCCGGTCCAGACGTTTTTACAGGTGACGGAGCAGGTGTGGCAGCCGATACACTTGTCCAGATTAAGAACCATTCCTACCTGTGAGCGTATTTTCATTTTTTCGCCTCCTGTACCTGATCGCGACCTTCATCATCCAGCCAGTTAATATTTTTCATTTTTCTAATCATGATGAACTCATCGCGGTTAGAGCCGACCGTGCCGTAATAGTTAAAGCTGTACGCCAACTGCGCATAGCCGCCGATCATATGCGTCGGTTTTGGGCAGACGCGGGTGACCGAGTTATGGATCCCGCCACGCATCCCGGTGACTTCCGAGCCGGGAATGTTCATGATTCGTTCCTGAGCGTGATACATCATGGTCATTCCCGGTGGCACGCGCTGACTCACCACTGCACGCGCGGTGAGCGCGCCATTGGCGTTAAAGGCTTCAATCCAGTCGTTATCTTCAATACCCAACTCTTTGGCATCGGTCTCGCTGATCCAGACAATCGGTCCGCCGCGCGACAGCGTCAGCATCAGCAGGTTTTCGCTGTAGGTAGAGTGGATGCCCCATTTCTGATGCGGCGTCAGGAAGTTGAGCGCTTTTTCCGGGAAACCGTTTGGTGGAACTTCACGCATTTCGCTGACGCTGCGGGTATCAATTGGCGGACGGTAGGCCACCAGGCTTTCACCAAATGCACGCATCCACGCGTGATCCTGATACAACTGCTGGCGACCGGACAGGGTACGCCATGGGATCAGCTCGTGGACGTTGGTATAGCCTGCGTTATAGGAGACATGTTCGCTTTCAAGGCCGGACCAGGTAGGGCTGGAGATAATTTTGCGCGGCTGCGCCTGAATATCGCGAAAACGGATCTTCTCATCTTCTTTGTTCAACGCCAGATGCGTATGGTCGCGTCCGGTCATCGCCCCCAGCGCTTCCCAGGCTTTGACCGCCACCTGACCATTGGTTTCCGGCGCCAGGGCGAGGATCACCTCCGACGCATCCAGTGCGGTGTCAATCAGCGGTCGGCCTTTTGCCGGGCCTTCGCGCTTGGTGTAGTTCAGCTTGCCGAGGAAATCGACTTCCGCCTGGGTATTCCAGGAGATACCTTTGCCACCGTTTCCGAGTTTGTCCATTAGCGGGCCGAGCGAGGTAAAACGTTCGTAGGTGGCAGGGTAGTCACGCTCCACGACGGCGATATTAGGCGCGGTTTTTCCTGGAACAAGATCGCATTCGCCTTTGCGCCAGTCGAGGATGTCAAACGGCTGCGCCAGTTCTGCCGGTGAGTCGTGTTGCAGCGGTTGCAGGACGATGTCTGTTTCTTGCCCAAGGTGCCCGACACAGACCTCTGAGAACACTTTGGCGATGCCTTTATAAATTTCCCAGTCGCTCTTCGATTCCCACGCCGGATCGACCGCCGCTGACAGCGGGTGAATAAACGGATGCATATCCGAGGTGTTCATATCGTCTTTTTCATACCAGGTCGCGGTCGGCAGAACGATATCGGAGAACAGACAGGTGCTCGACATACGGAAATCGAGCGTGACCAGCAGATCAAGCTTGCCTTCAATCGCCGCGGACTGCCATTCCACCTCTTCAGGTTTAATACCCTCGCTTGAACCGAGCGCTTCTCCCTGGATCCCGCTTTCGGTACCCAGTAAATACTTGAGCATGTATTCATGCCCTTTACCGGAGGAGCCGAGCAGGTTAGAGCGCCAGACAAAAAGGTTTCGCGGATGGTTGTGGCCGCTGTCCGGCTGTTCGCAGGCAAAACGAATATCACCCGATTTCAGCGCTTGTGCGGTGTATTCCACAGGAGACAAGCCAGCCAGCTCAGCCTTCGCTTTCACGGTCAATGGGTTGAGGTTAAGCTGCGGGGCGGACGGCAGCCAGCCCATTCTTTCGGCGCGTACGTTAAAGTCGATTAAATGTCCGCTAAATTTCGACGTGTCGGCCAGCGGAGAGAGGAGTTCCTGAGCGGTGAGTTTTTCATAACGCCACTGGCTGGAGTGGTTGTAGAAAAATGAAGTGCTGTTCATCTGACGCGGCGGACGGTTCCAGTCCAACGCAAAGGCCAGCGGTAACCAACCGGTTTGCGGACGCAGTTTCTCTTGGCCCACATAGTGCGCCCAGCCTCCGCCGCTTTGTCCCACGCAACCACAGAACACCAGAATGTTAATCATCCCACGGTAGTTCATATCCATGTGATACCAGTGGTTGACGCCAGCCCCGAGAATGATCATCGAACGGCCATGCGTTTTATGCGCCGTATCGGCAAACTCGCGGGCGATTTGTTCGATATGTCGGCGTGGCACGCCGGTAATTTGCTCGCCCCAGGCCGGAGTGTAGGCTTTCACTTCGCTGTAATCTTGTGCGCTATGAACGTCATCCAGACCACGATCGAGGCCATAATTCGCCAGCACCAGATCATAAACGCTCACCACCGGGCAACGGCTGCCATCGGCGAGGGTGAGACGTTTTACCGGAAGTTGCCGTACCAGCACAGGTTCTTGTTTGACGCTGCGAAAATGAGGGTTTTCGTTGCCGCCAAAGTAGGGGAATGCTACCCCAGCCACTTCATCATGCTGACCCAGCAACGAGAGGGAAAGTTCTGTTTCTGCCCCAGCGGCCAACGACTCGAGGTTCCATTTGCCTGTTTCACCCCAGCGAAAGCCGATGGAGCCGTTCGGCACGACCAGCTCACCTTCACTGTTAAAGGCCACGGTTTTCCACTCGGGATTGTTGCTTTCGCCGAGACCATCGACAAGGTCTGAGGCGCGCATCATACGTCCGGGCACGTAGCTGCCATCTTCCCGGGTATCCAGTAAAACCAGCATCGGCATGTCGGTATAGCGGCGACAGTAATTGAGGAAATAATCGCTGGGATTGTCGAGGTGGAACTCTTTCAGGATGACGTGGCCCATCGCCATCGCCAGCGCGCTGTCGGTCCCTTGCTTAGGTGCCAGCCACTGATCGCACAGTTTGGCGACTTCCGAGTAGTCGGGCGTAATGGCAATCGTCTTGGTGCCTTTGTAGCGCACTTCAGTAAAAAAGTGCGCGTCCGGGGTACGGGTCTGCGGCACGTTAGATCCCCAGGCGATGATATAACTGGAGTTATACCAGTCGGCGGATTCAGGAACATCAGTCTGCTCGCCCCAGGTCATCGGTGACGCAGGCGGTAAGTCGCAATACCAGTCATAAAAACTCAGGCAGGTGCCGCCAAGAAGGGAAAGATAACGCGTGCCTGCGGCATAGGAGACCATCGACATCGCAGGGATTGGGGAGAAGCCGGCCACGCGATCCGGGCCGTAGGTCTTCACCGTCCAGACGTTGGCGGCAGCAATCAGCTGATTAAGTTCTTTCCAGTTGGAACGGATGAAACCACCGCGACCGCGTACCTGCTTGTAGCTCTGGCATTTTTGCGGGTCGTTCATAATCAATTCCCAGGCCAGCACCGGGTCGGACTGGCGGGTCAGGGCGTCGCGCCACAGTTCGATCAAGCGTTTACGCACTAACGGATATTTCAGGCGGTTGGCGCTGTAAAGATACCAGGAGTAGCTGGCGCCGCGCGGACAGCCGCGGGGTTCATGGTTAGGCAGGTCAGGTCGGGTACGCGGGTAGTCAGTTTGCTGTGTTTCCCAGGTTACCAGTCCGTTTTTGACGTAGATTTTCCAGCTACATGAGCCGGTACAGTTCACGCCGTGGGTAGAACGCACAATTTTATCGAACTGCCAGCGTTGGCGATAACTGTCTTCCCAGTCCCGGTTGGTGTGCATCACTTGCCCATGCCCCTCGGCAAACGTATCGCCCTTTTGTTTAAAGTAGCGAAAGCGATCTAACAGTTTACTCATGACATAACTCCTGCTTCGATAATATTGCCGACGGTGAATCGCACACCAGGCCTGCCTGAATGTCCGATCCTGCGGTATCCATTTCGTTATTTTTTTTGTGATTTACGGCCATAGACCAGCCAGGTCACCAGCACACAGACGATGTAAAACACCAAAAATATTTTCATAGCCCCCACCGGAGAGCCGGTAAGCGCCAGGGATGAACCAAACGCTTTAGGGATGAAGAAGCCCCCCACAGCGCCAATGGCAGAGATGAATCCAAGCGCTGCGGCGGTGTCGGTTACCGCTTCACGCTGAGCCTGTTCCTCTGTGCCACCGCGCAGTTTCACCCGGTAAATCGTGATTTTGCGAAAGATCACCGCAATCATCTGGAAGGTCGACCCGCTTCCCAGACCCGCGGTCAGGAACAGCCCCATAAACACCAGATAGAAGGCGACAAAGTTTCCTTCACCTGAGCCCGGCAGAGTAAGAAACAGCAGGGCGCTGAACAGTGCCATAAAGATGAAGTTAATTAACGTGACGCGTACACCGCCGAACTTGTCAGAGATAACGCCGCCCGCCGATCGCGCAAGCGCGCCGATGAAGGGGCCGAAGAATGCCAGTTGCAGAATATTCACGTCAGGAAATTGGGTTTTCGCCAGCATGGCAAAACCAGCCGAAAAGCCGATAAATGACCCGAAAGTCGCGAGATACAGCAGGCTTAACAGCCACAAGTGAAAACGCTTGAGGACCGGTAGCTGGGAAGCAATAGAAGCCTTCGAACTGGCAATATCATTCATTCCCATGCCTGCCGCCAGGGTGGCTATCAGCAGAAGTGGAACCCAAATCCATGCGGCATTGGCCAGCGACAGTAATGAGCCGTCAGCTTGCGGTACGCTCTGGATACCCAAAAAGGTAAATATGGGCAGAAAAATCACCAGCGGCGCGATTAGCTGCATCACGCTGACGCCGAGGTTGCCAAGGCCGCCGTTAACCCCCAACGCACTGCCTTGCTTTGCTTTGGGGAAGAAAAAGCTGATGTTGCCCATGCTGGAGGCAAAGTTAGCGCCAGCAAAACCGCACATCAGCGCAATAATAATAAATACTCCAAACGGAGTAGCGGTATTTTGCACGGCAAATCCCAGCCAGACGCAGGGAATAACCAGAATAATCGTGCTAAAAATGGTCCAACGGCGACCGCCAAATATAGGTACCATAAAGGAGTAGGGGACGCGCAATATTGCCCCAGAAAGGGAGGGTAATGCCGTTAATAAAAACAGTTGATCGGTGGTGAAATTAAAACCAATTTTATTCAGATTGACGGCTACGGCGCTAAACAGCATCCAGACGCAGAAGGCAAGTAAAAGGCAACTTACTGATATCCAAAGATTTCTACGGGCAATGTGCTTGCCTTTATTTTCCCAAAAGGCGGGGTTTTCTGGTTTCCAGTCAGTCAAAAGATAACGATTATTTTTCTCATTTGATGATGACATATTATTCTCCATGCACATGCCGTTCATGAAAAAGAAATAAACGCATACAGGCCGCGCGGCTTCTTTTTAGAAACTATTGAAAGGTTTTGGGAATATTGACTGAAAGAATAGATAAAAAAGTGCAATAACGCGGGATGAGGGGAGAATTACATGTTGGTTAAGTGTTACTAATTGTAAACTTAAAAGAGGTATTGTTTATTCATCTATAACATCAACTAAATAACTCCAGCGTAATCATACGATCCAGGTGGCGATCGAAAGCAGGATCGGCCATTTCCTCGATGCCCAACATATACATACCATCCAGGCCGCACACCAGTGCGATTAAACGCCATGCGACGTCGGCGGCATCTGGGGTGGATGAAAACTCACCGGCTTTCTGTCCCTGAATGATGATATTGGCCGTTTCCTCATGCCACATCCGCATGGTTAGCAGATAGGCGCTTTTGATTTCTGGATCTTTACCGGCTACAACCTGCGCTTCACGCCACAGCTTAATATAGGGTTCGAAGCCGCCATCTTCACTGCCCAGCATGGCATGCAGTCGCTCACGGAAGCTGGCATCCTCACTGACCAGTTCCGCATCAAGCAGGGTACGGATCAGGCGCACAAAAGCCTGAGACTTGAGTTCACCGGCAGAGGTAAAGTGATGATGCACCTGGCCCGTCGCCACGTGGGCTTCCGCCGCTATACGTCGTACGGTCATGGCAGTAAACCCTTCTTCCAGCGCAACGCGCATTGCCGCTTGCAGAATCACTTCCCGACGTTCATCCCGATTCAGATAGCTCATCATTCCTCCTGTATCTCAATAGCACGCAGTCTAACAAAAAGTTGGACATATGTTCAATTTTCCGTAGGATCGCTAAAGCTGGACATGTGTCCAGTTTTGGTTTCGTTAGGGAGTTTTATGTTTCGTCAGTGGTTAACGTTAGTCATTATTGTACTGGTCTACATCCCTGTTGCGATTGATGCAACGGTGCTGCACGTTGCCGCGCCCACGCTGAGTATGACGCTGGGTGCCAGTGGTAACGAGCTGCTGTGGATTATTGATATTTATTCCCTGGTAATGGCCGGCATGGTGTTGCCAATGGGGGCATTGGGCGATCGCATCGGTTTTAAACGTCTGCTGCTGTTGGGCGGGGGCTTATTTGGTCTGGCATCGCTGGCCGCCGCTTTTGCCCACAGCGCCGGTTGGCTGATTGCCACGCGGGCGGTATTGGCGATCGGGGCGGCGATGATTGTTCCGGCTACGCTGGCGGGTATTCGTGCCACCTTTGCCGAGCAGCGTCATCGCAATATGGCGCTCGGCGTCTGGGCCGCCGTTGGGTCCGGCGGCGCGGCGTTTGGGCCATTAGTGGGCGGCATACTGCTGGAGCACTTCTATTGGGGATCCGTGTTCTTAATCAATGTGCCTATTGTTGTGGTGGTAATGGCATTGACGGCTCGTTTCGTGCCGCGCCAGGCTGGACGTCGCGATCAATCGTTAAATTTCGGTCATGCGATAATGCTGATTGTCGCTATTCTGCTGCTGGTCTATAGCGCCAAAACCGCACTGAAAGGTCATATGGCGACCACTGCCATCGTGCTGACATTGTTAGCCGGAGCATTGCTGTTGGGGCAGTTTGTCCGTATCCAGCTAGCGGCTTCCCGGCCAATGATTGATATGCGGCTGTTCACGCATCGCATTATCTTAAGCGGCGTAGTAATGGCGATGACCGCGATGATTACGCTGGTTGGTTTCGAATTGCTAATGGCTCAGGAGCTCCAGTTTGTCCACGGTTTGACGCCGTATCAGGCTGGTCTGTTTATGCTGCCGGTGATGCTGGCAAGCGGTTTCAGTGGACCCATTGCCGGCATGTTGGTGTCACGTCTGGGGTTACGTTGTGTGGCAACGGCGGGTATGGCGCTCAGCGCCGTCAGTTTTTACGGTCTGGCGATGACGGATTTCAGTACGCAGCAAATACAAGCGTGGATATTGATGGCCTTGCTCGGATTCAGTGCGGCAAGTGCGCTTTTGGCCTCAACTGCGGCAATCATGGCAGCAGCACCGGCAGAAAAAGCGGCAGCGGCTGGCGCCATTGAGACGATGGCTTATGAACTTGGCGCCGGGCTTGGCATCGCTATCTTTGGCTTACTGTTGAGCCGTAGCTTTTCTGCCTCAATTCTGCCGCCAGCCGGACTCAATCCGCAGGAGATAGAGCGCGCCTCATCATCAATGGGTGAAGCGGTACAACTGGCGCATTCGCTCCCGTCGTCGCTGAGTGAGGCATTGCTGGCGGCTGCCAGAGAAGCCTTTACCTGGTCACATAGCGTGGCCTTAAGCAGCGCTGGCAGTATGCTTATCGTATTAGCGATAGGGATGTGGTTCAGTCTGGCAAAGATACAGCGTCAATAACTAGTGGGCTAAATGACAGGGGTAATCCATCTCTTCGACTTCTTTTCCACTCAAGCGAGCGTATTGCCCCGTCAGTCTCCAGAATGCAGGTTGAGTTTCCGTATAGATCTCTGCCGCTAACACCAGGCGGCGGCGATCTACCTCGTTAAGTTCCAGTAGCGTCCACGGCACAAAATAGCGTTCGCTACCCGTCAGGGTAAACCACAGCGGGCACCCACAGCCTGAACAGAAGAAACGTTCACCACGATTTGAAGAAGGAAAGTGCGAGGGTTGGGCTGAATCCGGCGACATCTGCGGATGAGCGCTGGCCTCCAGATACATAGCGATGCCACCCGACCATTTCTGACACAACGTACAGTGGCAGGCATAGACATCCAGCATTTCGACGTCAACGGTAAAATGACTCTGTCCGCAAAGACAACGACCAGTGAACGTCTGCACGGCATACTCCTTATGACCGAGTCTACATCAAGAGAAAAAGCCAGCCCTGAAAGGACTGGCTTTGTATTCAAACTACAACAAAATTAGAACTGGTAGTTCAGACCAACAGCCACGATGTTGTCAGTTGAAACTTTTGCTGCATTGGTGAAGTTATTGTCATCCAGCAGGTTGATTTTGTAATC
>NZ_SZXG01000038.1:0-65124 GCF_005281305.1 Citrobacter sp. wls706
GCCGGGTTGGTGATGGAGTCATCGTTGTTCAGTGTCCCGTTGCTATTGCTGAAGAACGTTGAGGCCATACTCAGGTGCGCTTTGGTGTTTTCGTTGGTTGTGCCACAGTCTACGGTAATATAGAACGGTTCTGGCTGAATACCGACGGCACTGCTCTGTACGCCAGGATCAGCTGCGATGGCTGACGTCTGGGCGGTGTTCAGTTGAACCTGCCCATCCTGGCTGCCGCCGTTAACATGTGGCGTACAGGTGTTGTCGCTCACCAGACCGGCAAAATCTACTTGCCCGCCATCAAGGGCGAATGCGGATGTTGAGAGTAGTACGGCAGAAAAAACGGTCGACAAGGCGATGATTTTTTTCTTCATGAGAATACCCTTATATCAAGTTACGGCAGTTAAATATGGGGTGAACCATATATTAATTCCGGGTTATTAGACCTTAAATATTCAGCTTTTGTAAAATTCATAGCGGATATGATTATTCGTCCATTTATTTTTATTATATATATTATATGATGGTTTTATTTGTGATGTTGAGGGCTTATTGATATATTATTTTATGAGGTTATTAATTTTTATCGCGTCATGCTGTAAATTGATGATTTGAGGGGGTGATAAATTGATGGTGTAAATTAAATAGAAAACAAAATAGAATGTTTGTATAATTGAGTCTTAGTAGAGAGCGAAATATAGAGGAAGTCTTTATCTTGATAATACATAATATTTATGAGTTGACTTAATTTAGATTTTTTAAATTTTGATTTTAAAAAATATAAGTCGGCAATAATTAAATGATAGCGCAAAATGTAAATTAAAAGCATCTAATATTATTTAATATAATTTTAAATCAAATCATTGTAATTCCAACATGTGCCTTAAGTGAGCGGGTATAAATCAATCTGTCCTGTTTATATTCCTGTGTTTGAGCAAAAAGATCTACCAGCGGTCAGGGCGGGGTGACATATAGCTCAGGCATTCAGCCAACGATTGATTGTCATCAGGAAAATGTAAATCAGGAGCGATCTCAAACAGCGGCCATAGCATAAAGCCCCGGTTTTTCATGTCGTAGTGCGGCACGGTCAGGCGCTCGGTGTTAATCACTTCATCGCCAAACAGCATAATGTCGAGATCCAGCGTTCGCGGACCCCAGCGTTCGGCCTTGCGCACACGCCCCTGTTGCAGCTCAATGCGCTGAGTATGGTTAAGCAATTCTTCTGGGGTGAGAGCGGTATCCAGCGCCACGGCGGCGTTCAGGTAATCGGGCTGATCCTGTGGGCCTAATGGCGGTGTGCGGTAAAATGAAGAGACGGCCATAATGCGGCTGTCGGGAATTTCACCGATCGCCTGTATGGCAGCATTCACCTGCTCCAGCGGGGAGGCGAGGTTGCTGCCAATAGCGATATAAACGACAGTCACGCACTTCCCTCGCGGCGTGGCGCGCGTTTACGTGGGCGACGATGACGACGACGTTCAGGCTCTTCATCCAGCTCGTTCAGCATGCCTTTTTGCTCCGGCGGCGCTGAAACCTGGAATTCACCCCACCATTGAGCCAGACGCTGCAGCTCGGCGTTGTTTTCCACTTCTGCACGCAGGGCCAGCAGGTCGTAGGCGGCGCGGAACTTCGGATGTTCCATCAGCTTCCAGGCGCGTTTGCCCTGACGACGGGACATGCGTAACTGCAACTGCCAGATATCACGGGTCAGCGAGGTTAATCGTTTCGGGATTGCCAGCGAGCGACAGGCTTCGTCGAGTACGTCATTCATTGCCAGTGCGAAAGCGTCGTAATAGGCCAGACCGCTTTCTTGCGCAATTTTCTGCGCGGCTTCCAGTAACGGATACCAGAACATGGCAGCGAACAAGAACGCCGGGTTAACGCGCATATCATTGTTAATGCGGTTATCGGTATTCTTCAGCACCTGCGCGATAATGCGCTCCATCGGGCTATCACCGTCTTCGGTGAAGTAGCGCGTAATGGTTGGGAACAGCGGCTGGAACAGGCTGTACTCACGCAGTTTTTTATAGGTTTCATACCCATAGCCCGCCTGTAATAGCTTAAGCGCTTCTTCAAACAGGCGTGCGGGAGGAATGTCGTTCAACAGCGTTGCCAGACGCGGGATCGGCTCCGCGGTTTCCGGGCTGATACGCATGTCGAGCTTGGCGGCAAAGCGCACGGCGCGGAGCATACGTACGGGATCTTCGCGATAGCGCGTTTCCGGATTACCAATCAGGCGAATGATGCCTTCTTCGAGATCCTGCATGCCACCGACGTAATCTCGCACGGTGAAATCGGCCACGCTGTAATACAGGCTGTTGATCGTGAAATCGCGACGCTGGGCATCTTCTTCAATGGAGCCAAAGATGTTATCGCGCAGCAGCATACCGTTTTGCCCGCGCTGTGAGGTTGTGCGATCGGACTCGCTGCCTTCATGATGACCGCGGAACGTTGCCACTTCGATAATTTCCGGGCCAAACATGACATGGGCCAGACGGAAACGGCGACCGACCAGGCGGCAGTTACGAAACAGTTTTCGCACCTGATCCGGCGTTGCGTTAGTGGTGACATCAAAATCTTTTGGCTTTTTGCCCAGCAAAAGATCGCGCACGCCCCCGCCAACCAGCCATGCCTCGTATCCGGCCTTATTGAGCCTGTACATTACCTTCAGGGCATTTTCACTGATATCTTTGCGGGAGATAGAGTGCTGCTCACGCGGGATTACCGTCATATGTGGACGGGCGACGGCAAGCTCGGCCTCGCGCTCCTCGCGGCTTAGCACCTTGCGGCAAAAATTAGCGACTCGGGTAAAAATAGTGCACCTCGGTAGTGTCAAACTTCAATCAGAACAAGTGTTGCTGTGTAAAAATAGCGGCTAATCATAGCTCAGCATGGCGCATTTGAGAATGGCGTATTTACGATCGCTGATTCTGGCACCGTTGTCAGACTCCAGTTTTCCACTGCAAACTGAAGGATCTGATCGACCTGCATCTCCTGCCACGCGATATCCACACGCTGGCCGAGAAAGCGCAGCGCGGCAATAATCACCGGACGTGGATCGCCTTGCGGCAGGGCAGGTGCATGATTTTGTTTGGAAAGTTTAGCGCCTTGTTTGTTAAGCGCCAGCGGCAGATGAATATAGTCTGGCGCCTGCCAGCCAAACTGCTGATACAACGAAATTTGCCGCACCGTCGGTTCTATGAGATCGGCGCCGCGCACAATTTCCGTCACGCCCTGGAAGTGGTCATCTACCACTACCGCGAGGTTATAGGCAAACAGCCCGTCGCGGCGGTGAATAATAAAATCTTCACCAGCAAGTTGCGGGTCAGCCTGAATCACACCGCGTAGCCGGTCAGTAAACTGCATCACGGGGTGGCGTTGTTTAATGCGGACTGCCGCCTGCTCTGGCCCGAGGCACAGCTCACGGCAGCGACCATCGTAAATGCCGCCGACGCTTTGAATACGCGCCCGCGTACAGGTGCAGTAATAGCTCAGATCCTGCTGATGCAGCCAGGCGAGCGCCTCGCGGTAGGCGTCATGGCGCTGGGATTGCCACAAAATGTCGCCATCCCAGTGCAGGCCGTAATGTTCCAGCTGACGCAGAATCGTATCTGCAGCACCGGGAACTTCACGAGGGGGGTCAATATCTTCAATGCGTACTCGCCAGATTCCACGCCGGGCACGAGCCTGCAGGTAACTGCCGAGGGCGGCAATCAGTGAACCGAAGTGCAGTTCGCCGGAAGGGGAGGGGGCGAAGCGGCCAATATAGTGTGAATCGCTCATTTTGCGGACTAACAAATAATAAGGCGGGAGAAACTCCCGCCTGTAGTAAACGTGGTAAAAATGACCGGAATTAACCTGCCATTTGTTTTTCGCGGATTTCTGCCAGCGTTTTGCAGTCGATACACAGATCGGCTGTCGGACGTGCTTCCAGACGGCGAATACCAATTTCTACGCCGCATGATTCGCAGTAGCCGAAATCTTCGTCTTCTACCTTCTTCAGCGTCTTCTCGATCTTTTTGATCAGTTTGCGCTCACGGTCACGGTTACGCAGCTCAAGGCTGAATTCTTCTTCCTGCGCGGCGCGGTCCACCGGATCAGGGAAGTTAGCCGCTTCGTCTTGCATATGAGATACGGTGCGATCGACTTCATCCCTAAGTTGATTACGCCATGCCTCAAGAATACGCCTGAAGTGCGACAGCTGGGCTTCGTTCATATACTCTTCGCCCGGTTTCTCCTGGTACGGCTCCACCCCAGCGATGGCGAGAATACTCAGGGACGATGTTTTACGGTTTTGCCCTTCTTGCATGTTGCTTCTCCTTAACACGCACTATCGATCCCCATGTTCGGGGGAAAAATCAGGTCGCTATAAATAGCAGATGCTTTTCCGGATAGCAATTATCTAAACGTAACACTTGACAACCCTGTGAGGAAAAGCGTATTTGCACACGCGCCCAGAATATTAATTAACCAGATGTTTACACCATTACAAGGTAATGGGCAACGGCTCTTTAAGAGTCATACCATGGGCAGAAAGTTCCGCTTTATAAACCAGAATTTCGACCCCCTTTTGCCGAGCTTCGACCAATAATTGCGCATATTTCGTATCAATATGGCGCGCGGGTGAAAACCGTGTAATGGCTGAATGTAGCACAGCGAAAAATATCACCGCCCGCTTACCTTCAGCCGCTACGCTCATCAATTCCCGAAGATGTTTCTGACCTCGTTCAGTGATGGCATCGGGAAAATAACCCTGATCTTTTTCCGCCAACGTGACTGATTTCACTTCAATATAGCAGTCAGGTCGGGAATCCGCCTGTAACAAAAAGTCTATACGACTCCCTTCGGCACCGTATTTTACTTCACTTTTCAATATGCTATAGCCTGAAACTTCTGAAATTAGCGACTGCTGAATCGCCTCTTTCGCTAATCTGTTCGCCCACAGCGTGTTAACACAAATAAATGCCCCGGATTGCGTTTGCGTTAATTCCCAGGTATGCGGATATTTCCGTTTGGTATTTTCTGATGTCGAATACCAGACGGTATCACCTGGTGTTGCGCATCCGGTCATCGCGCCGGTATTTGGGCAGTGTAACGTTAACGTTGTGCCATCCGGTGTGATCACATCCGCTAAAAAGCGCTTGTAGCGCTGGATGAGCGTAGACGGTTGTAAAGGTGGAGAAAATTGCATCAGCAGTCCCTTTGATTATTCAGTCAGCGTCCAGCGTTGCATCTGTGCGTAACGCGTGCGTCCTCGTGCAAATGAGGAGGAGTAAAGCGCAAATTCCGTGACCGGAAACGACCAGCCAAAGCCCGGTGGGGGGATGGGAACCGCGTGGCCGGCATCGCGCAGCAGCGTGATATGCGGGTGAAACGGTTGTGGGCTTTGGTAGCATCCGCTGCGCGCGGCCTGTGCCCGCAGCATATTCGCCAGTTGTAACAGTCCGCGCGGCGGCTGACGCATCCCCAGCCATACCACTCGCGAACGCAGCCATTGCCCGGCATCATCCAGTTTGAGCGTAAAACCTGGCTGGCGAATGCGTCCGGCTAGCTGCGACAACGCCTGTTGCTTCTCTGCGCTGACATCACCTAAAAAGGCCAACGTCAGATGCAGATTCTCGGCGGCGACGGGACGGCCTGCTTCAGGAGGGAACTGCGTAGCTCGCCAGTGGATTAACTGCTCCCGAACCCCGCCTGGCAATTCAATCGCAAAGAACAGCCTTTTTGGCTCAGACATGATGGATACTCGGTTATGAATTAACGCGATGCTACAATGCAGCGCGAAGAATGTTAACCCTCTGGAGCCATTTGTGACGTCGTTGCCCGTTGCCGCCGTAGTGCCTGAACTGCTTACCGCCCTTGATAACTCGTCGCAGGTGCTGCTGACCGCGCCGACCGGTGCCGGGAAATCGACCTGGTTGCCGTTGCGACTGCTTGAGCATGGTGGCATCAAGGGGCGGATTATTTTGCTGGAGCCGCGTCGTCTGGCGGCACGCAATGTCGCGCAGCGGTTGGCGGAGTTGCTGAACGAAAAGCCCGGTGAGACCGTGGGTTATCGCATGCGCGCACAGAACTGCGTGGGGCCGCAGACCCGGCTGGAAGTGGTGACGGAAGGCGTCCTGACGCGCATGATCCAGCGCGATCCCGAACTGACGGGCGTCGGGTTAGTGATCCTCGACGAATTTCACGAGCGGAGCCTGCAGGCCGACCTGGCGCTGGCGCTGTTGCTGGATGTACAGCAGGGACTGCGTGACGATCTGAAACTGTTGATCATGTCCGCAACGCTCGATAACGGGCGCTTGCAGCAGTTATTGCCTGATGCGCCCATGATTATCTCTGAAGGCCGCACATTTCCGGTCGAGCGACGGTATCAGCCGCTGGCGGCACATCTGCGTTTTGACGAAGCGGTGGCCATAGCCACGGCGGAGCTACTGCGCCATGAAAGCGGGTCGCTGCTGCTGTTTTTACCGGGCGTTGGAGAAATCCAGCGCGTGCAGGAGCAACTGGCAATGCGTGTGGGCCGCGATGTTGTGCTGTGCCCACTGTATGGCGCGCTGACGCTTGCCGAGCAGCGTCAGGCGATTTTGCCCGCGCCGCAAGGTAAGCGCAAAGTGGTGCTGGCCACCAATATTGCCGAAACCAGCTTAACGATTGAAGGTATTCGGCTGGTGGTAGACTGCGCTCAGGAGCGCGTGGCGCGCTATGATGCGCGCACTGGACTGACGCGACTGATTACCCAGCGCATCAGTCAGGCCTCGATGACGCAGCGAGCGGGACGCGCAGGGCGTCTTGAACCCGGAATTTGTCTGCATCTGCTTGCCAAAGAGCAGGCGGAAAGAGCGGCTTCGCAAGGGGAACCGGAGATATTACAGAGCGATCTGTCCGGGCTGCTAATGGAGTTGCTGCAATGGGGATGCACCAACCCTGAGCAACTAAACTGGCTGGATACGCCGCCCGCCATCAACCTGCAGGCGGCAAAACGACTGTTGCAGATGCTGGGCGCGCTTGAGGACGACAGGCTCAGCGCCACAGGGCAGAAAATGGCGGCGTTGGGTAACGACCCGCGATTAGCAGCTATGCTGGTTAGCGCCAACGATGACGATGAAGCGGCAACGGCGGCGAAACTGGCTGCGATTCTGGAAGAGCCGCCGCGCGGCGGCAGTACCGATCTGGCTGTGGCGTTTTCACGAAATCAGCCTGCCTGGCAGCAGCGCAGTCAACAGTTGCTGAAACGGCTTAACGTTCGCAGCGGACAGCCCGACAGCACACAACTCCCCCCGTTGCTGGCGCGGGCGTTTGCTGACCGGATCGCGCGTAGACGCGGGCAGGAAGGGCGTTATCAGTTGGCTAATGGTATGGGCGCAATGCTGGATGCTGATGACGCTTCCGGACGCCATGAATGGCTGATCGCCCCCCTGTTGCTACAGGGCAGCGCTTCGCCGGATGCACGTATTTTGCTGGCTCTGCCACTGGATATTGAGGCGCTAATGCAGGCATGTCCTGAGCTGCTGCAACAGTCCGACACCATCGAATGGGATGAGGCTCAGGGAACGTTAAAGGCATTGCGTCGCTCGCGCATTGGCCAGCTCACGGTAAAAGTCCAGCCGCTGGCTAAACCCTCGGAAGAGGAGTTGCACCAGGCGATGTTGAATGGCATTCGCGATAAAGGGCTAAGTGTGCTCAACTGGACGCCGGAAGCCGAGCAGTTTCGGCTGCGTTTGCAATGTGCGGCGAACTGGCTGCCAGAATACGACTGGCCTGCGGTAGATGAGGATTCTCTGCTGGCGACGCTGGAGACCTGGCTGTTGCCGCACATGAGCGGTGTGCACTCTTTACGCGCGTTAAAAGCATTAAATGTGGGTCAGGCGTTGCGCGGTTTGCTGGACTGGTCAATGCTGCAACGTCTGGATAGTGAACTGCCGGCGCATTACACTGTGCCGACGGGGAGTAGGATTGCCATTCGCTATCATGAAGATAATCCTCCGGCACTGGCGGTGCGGATGCAGGAAATGTTTGGCGAAGCGAAGACCCCAACCATCGCTCAGGGCCGCGTGCCGCTGGTGCTGGAGTTGCTGTCTCCGGCCCAACGACCGCTACAGGTGACCAGCGATCTGAGCGCGTTCTGGCAGGGATCGTACCGCGAGGTGCAAAAAGAGATGAAAGGACGTTATCCGAAACACGTCTGGCCGGACGATCCGGCGAATACCGCGCCAACGCGGCGCACCAAAAAGTATTCGTAATGAAACGGTAGGCCGGATAAGGCTTGTATGCCGCATCCGGCGAAAGAGCGGTAATAATTGAGAGATTTCTTCTTCTGTCGCAGGACGGAAGAACAGAGAATCGGGCCTTTGCGCCTGAATGTTGCGGAGAAAAAGCATGGCGGGGAATGACCGCGAGCCAATTGGACGTAAAGGGAAACCATCGCGTCCGGTAAAACAAAAGGTGAGCCGTCGTCAACTCAGAGATGAAGAGTATGACGACGATTATGATGATGATGATGATGACTATGAGGATGAAGAACCGATGCCGCGTAAGGGTAAGGGCAAAGGGCGTAAGCCTCGTGGTAAGCGCGGCTGGTTCTGGCTGCTGGTAAAACTGTCGATTGTCTTTTTGGTGCTGATCGCCATTTACGGCGTGTATCTGGACCAAAAAATTCGTAGCCGTATTGATGGCAAAGTCTGGCAACTTCCGGCGGCGGTGTATGGCCGCATGGTTAACCTTGAGCCAGAAATGCCCATCGGCAAGAATGAGATGGTGAAGCTGCTGGAGGCCACGCAGTATCGTCAGGTGACGAAGATGACGCGTCCGGGCGAATTCACCGTACAGGCGAAGAGCATTGAGATGATTCGTCGCCCGTTTGACTTCCCGGACAGCAAAGAAGGGCAGGTGCGCGCGCGTCTGACCTTTGACGGCGATCATCTGGACACCATCGAGAATATGGATAACAACCGCCAGTTCGGTTTCTTCCGTCTCGATCCGCGTCTGATCACCATGCTCTCTTCGCCTAACGGCGAGCAGCGCCTGTTTGTCCCGCGTAGCGGCTTCCCGGATCTGCTGGTGGACACGCTGTTAGCGACAGAAGACCGTCACTTCTATGAACACGACGGGATCAGTCTCTATTCCATTGGCCGTGCAGTGCTGGCGAACCTGACGGCAGGTCGTACGGTACAAGGGGCCAGTACGCTGACCCAGCAGTTGGTGAAGAACCTGTTCCTCTCCAGCGAGCGCTCCTACTGGCGTAAAGCCAACGAAGCCTATATGGCGCTGATCATGGACGCGCGTTACAGCAAAGACCGTATTCTTGAGCTGTACATGAACGAAGTCTATCTCGGTCAAAGCGGTGACAATGAGATCCGTGGCTTCCCGCTGGCGAGCCTGTATTACTTCGGACGTCCGGTTGAAGAGTTAAGTCTCGACCAACAGGCCCTGCTGGTTGGGATGGTGAAAGGGGCGTCGATTTATAATCCGTGGCGTAACCCGAAGCTGGCGCTGGAGCGTCGTAACCTGGTGCTGCGTCTGCTGCAACAGCAGCAGATTATCGACCAGGATCTGTATGACATGCTGAGCGCGCGTCCGTTAGGCGTGCAACCGCGCGGCGGGGTGATTTCACCACAGCCAGCGTTTATGCAGATGGTGCGTCAGGAGCTACAGGCGAAGCTGGGCGATAAAGTTAAAGATCTCTCCGGTGTGAAAATTTTCACCACCTTTGATTCCGTGGCGCAGGACGCCGCAGAAAAAGCGGCGGTGGAAGGCATTCCGGTGCTGAAGAAACAACGTAAGTTGAGCGATCTGGAAACGGCGATTGTGGTGGTTGACCGCTTTAGCGGCGAAGTTCGCGCCATGGTCGGCGGGGCAGAGCCTCAGTTTGCGGGCTATAACCGTGCGATGCAGGCGCGTCGTTCAATTGGTTCTCTGGCGAAGCCGGCGACCTATCTGACGGCACTTAGCCAGCCGAAGCTGTACCGCCTGAATACCTGGATTGCCGATGCGCCAATTGCGCTGCGTCAGCCGAACGGCCAGGTGTGGTCACCGCAGAACGATGACCGTCGCTATAGCGAAAGCGGTAAAGTGATGCTGGTGGACGCGTTAACGCGCTCAATGAACGTACCCACGGTAAATCTGGGGATGGCGCTGGGCCTGCCCGCTGTAACCGATACCTGGCTGAAGCTGGGTGCTCCGAAAGATCAGCTTAACCCGGTTCCGGCTATGCTGCTGGGGGCGCTGAACCTGACGCCAATCGAAGTGGCGCAGGCGTTCCAGACTATCGCCAGCGGCGGGAACCGCGCGCCGCTGTCGGCGCTGCGTTCGGTGATTGCCGAAGATGGCACGGTGTTGTACCAGAGCTTCCCGCAGGCTGAGCGTGCCGTTCCGGCGCAGGCGGCGTATATGACGCTGTGGACCATGCAGCAGGTGGTTCAGCGTGGTACGGGCCGCCAGCTTGGCGCGAAGTATCCAGGGTTGCATCTGGCAGGTAAAACCGGTACCACCAACAACAACGTCGATACCTGGTTCGCCGGGATCGACGGCAGCCAGGTGACCATCACCTGGGTGGGCCGCGATAACAACCAGCCAACCAAGCTGTACGGTGCCAGTGGCGCGATGTCGATTTACCAGCGTTACCTGGCCAACCAGACCCCGACACCGCTGGTGCTGACGCCGCCGGAGGATGTGGTGGATATGGGCGTAGACTACGACGGTAACTTCGTTTGCAGCGGCGGGATGCGTACGCTTCCGGTATGGACCACCGATCCGGATTCACTGTGTCAACAAGGTGAGATGATGCAGCAGTCGGGTAATCCGTTCGATCAATCTTCTCAGCAGCCGCAGCAACAGCAGCCTCAACAGCAGCCTCAACAGCAGCAACCGCCGCAGCAAGAGAAGAAGGACGGCGATGGCGTGGCCGGTTGGATTAAAGAGATGTTTGGCGGTAACTAACGCCTGCCTAAAAACCCGCTTCGGCGGGTTTTTCTTTATTCGCGCAAGATACTCACGCTGCTATTCAACTATCCGCCATTGTTTTGCCTGATGGCGCTACGCTTATCAGCCGTACAGTGCAAGGGCGTAACGCCACCTTTCAGCCTAATTTATTAACCCTTTCTTTTCATCTGGTTATTTCTTAACCCCTCAGTTTTAGTAGGGACGTGTATTGCTTGCTATCTCGTCAGAGTTTCGAATATTATGCTGCCGTTATAATAATAATTCTCGTTTACGTTATCATTTACTTTCATCAGAGAAATACCAATGGCGCGTCTTAAAACTGCTCAGCCAAGTTCATCACTGCGTAAAATCGCAGTAGTGGTAGCCACAGCGGTTAGCGGCATGTCTGTCTATGCACAGGCGGCGGTTGACCCGAAAGAAGAAACCATCACCGTAACTGCAGCGCCTGCTCCGCAGGAAAGTGCATGGGGACCTGCAGCAACCATCGCCGCGAAACGCTCTGCCACTGCCACCAAGACTGATACGCCTATCGAAAAGACCCCGCAGTCTGTTTCGGTTGTGACGCGTGAAGAGATGGATATGCATCAGCCAGGGTCGGTAAAAGAGGCTTTAGCCTATACCCCTGGTGCTGCCGTTTCTACGCGTGGCGCTTCCAGCACTTATGATTTCGTTATTATTCGTGGCTTCTATACGCCTGGCCCAACACCAAACAATTACCTTGATGGCGTCAAGCTACAGGGGGATTACTACAGCTCTGCCGTTGTTGATCCTTACATGCTTGAACGCGTCGAGCTTATGCGCGGGCCAACATCTGTCCTTTACGGGAAAAGTAATCCGGGCGGCTTGATCTCCATGGTTAGCAAAAGCCCGACATCAGAGCCGCTAAAAGAAATTCAATTCAAAATGGGTTCGGATAATCTGTTCCAAACCGGTTTTGATTTCAGCGATTCCCTGGATGACGACGGCGTGTACTCATACCGCCTGACAGGGTTGGCTCGTTCTAATGACGAACAACAGGATTTCGCGAAGCAGAAGCGTTATGCCATTGCTCCAGTGTTTAGCTGGAAGCCTGATGACCGAACCAACCTGACTCTGCGAGCAAACATTCAGAATGAACCGTCAACGGGCTATTACGGCTGGTTGCCGAAACAAGGTACGGTCGATCCGTTACCTGATGGTTCCCGTTTGCCAGTGAGCTTTACGGATTATGCGCCGAACAATACCTATTCGCGTTATGAGCGAATGGTTGGTTACAGCTTTGAACACAGTTTTGATGATACCTTCACTGTGCGTCAAAATTTACGTTATAGCCAAATCAAAACCTCTCAACAGAGTGTGTACGGTTTCGGCGCAGTGGGTAATCAGCTGACCCGTCAGATTATCGTCGCCGATGAACGCTATAATGATTTTGGCGTAGATACTCAATTGGAAAGCAAGTTCGCGACGGGAGATGTTGGACACACTCTGCTCACCGGCGTCGACTATTCGCGTCTGCGAAACGATATTGATAACGCCTACGGAAGTGCACCGCCTTTAGATATGAATAATCCGGTGTATGAAGATGTTGATTTCCCTGACGCGAAACCGTTCCAGCTTAACACGCAGCACCAAACTGGCGTGTATGTACAGGACCAACTGGAATGGAATAAATGGGTTGCAACACTGGGAGGCCGCTATGACTGGTCTCAGCAGGCAACCACTATTCGTTCCAGTAATCAGAAAGTTGAGCGTAACGATGAGCAGTTCACCTGGCGCGGCGGGATTAACTATCTCTTCGACAATGGTATTACGCCATACTTTAGCTACAGCGAATCATTCGAGCCGAACCCTTCAAAAGCATGGGCGGCAACACCTGCTGATAACGTTGCTTATGCGCCGTCAAAAGGTAAGCAATATGAAGCTGGCGTGAAATATGTTCCAAAAGATCTGCCCGTTGTTGTTACTGCCGCGGTATATGAGCTAACGAAAACGAATAACCTGACCACCGACCCGCTTAATCCGTTTGCGCAGGTTCCGGCGGGTGAAATACGTTCTCGTGGCGTTGAATTAGAAGCAAAAGCCGCAGTGAATGCGAACATTAACCTGACTGCGTCTTACACGTATACCGATGCGGAATATACAGAAGACACGACGCTTAAAGGTAAAACACCTGTTCAGGTACCAAAAAACATGGCCTCTCTGTGGGGGGATTACACCTTCTACGAAGGCCCGTTATCTGGGTTAACGCTGGGAACTGGTGGCCGTTATGTCGGTTCTAGCTATGGTGATCCTGGAAATACTTTCAAGGTGGGTAGCTCAACCGTGATGGATGCCGTCGTTAAATACGATCTCGCTCGTCTCGGTATGGCAGGTTCCAGCGTTGCAGTTAACGTTACTAATCTGTTTGACCGTGAATACGTTGCCAGCTGCTTTGATACCTATGGCTGCTTCTGGGGCGCAGAACGTCAGGTCGTTGCAACCGCAACCTTCCGTTTCTAATTTCTCTTTGGGCACGCTTTGCGTGCCCGTTTTACCAGTTGGCTGCCTAATTTCTCTTTGGGCACGCTTTGCGTGCCCGTTTTACAAGTTGGCTGCTATGCAGGAAAACAGATCCCATCCCGACACCACTTTTGCGTTGCGTAATGTCTCCTTTCGTGTGCCTGGCCGCACGCTTTTGCATCCCCTCTCGTTAACGTTTCCTGTGGGAAAAGTGACAGGACTTATCGGTCACAACGGTTCCGGAAAATCGACGTTACTGAAAATGCTGGGACGTCATCAGCCGCCGTCAGAAGGCGAAATCCTGCTAGACGACCAGCCGCTGGAGAGCTGGAGCAGTAAAGCGTTTGCCCGCAAGGTTGCTTACCTGCCGCAGCAACTGCCGCAGGCTGAAGGGATGACCGTCCGCGAGCTGGTGGCCATTGGCCGCTACCCGTGGCATGGCGCGCTGGGACGGTTTGGTGTGGCTGACCGGGAGAAAGTAGAAGAAGCCATTTCGTTGGTGGGCTTAAAACCTTTAGCGCATCGTCTGGTCGATAGCCTGTCCGGTGGGGAACGCCAGCGTGCGTGGATCGCCATGCTGGTGGCGCAGGACAGCCGCTGTCTGCTACTTGACGAACCGACCTCCGCGCTGGATATCGCCCATCAGGTTGACGTGCTGGCGCTGGTGCATCGCTTAAGCCAGCAGCGCGGCTTGACGGTGATTGCCGTACTGCACGATATCAATATGGCGGCCCGCTACTGCGATTACTTAGTTGCGCTGCGCGGCGGTGAAATGATTGCGCAAGGAACGCCGGCTGAACTGATGCGCAGTGAAACTCTGGAACAAATTTACGGTATCCCGATGGGCATCTTGCCGCATCCGGCCGGTGCCGCACCCGTGAGTTTTGTCTATTAATGATCGGATTACCTCATATTACCCGTCGGCGGCTGCTGACGGCGATGGCGCTGTCGCCGCTGCTGTGGCGGATGAATACGGCGCACGCGGCGGCGATTGATCCACAGCGTATTGTGGCGCTGGAATGGTTACCGGTAGAGCTGTTGCTGGCGCTGGGTATTACGCCGTATGGCATTGCAGATATCCCTAACTACAAGCTGTGGGTCAATGAGCCTCCATTGCCGGAGTCGGTGATTGACGTCGGGCTACGTACGGAACCCAATCTCGAACTGCTGACCGAAATGAAGCCCTCGTTTCTGGTGTGGTCGGCTGGTTATGGCCCCGCCCCCGAAAAGCTCGCGCGGATTGCCCCCGGGCAGGGATTTAATTTCAGTGATGGCAAAAAGCCGCTGGCCGTTGCGCGAAAATCGCTGCAGGAAATGGCGCAATTGCTGAATCTGTCAGCCTCCGCTGAACGCCATCTGGCCGAGTACGATCGTTTTATCGCCAGCCTGAAACCGCGCTTTATGCAACGTGGCGCGCGCCCCGTGCTCCTGACATCCCTGCTTGATTCGCGGCATATGCTGGTGTTTGGGCCGAACAGCCTGTTTCAGGAGGTGCTGGACGAATATGGGATCCCCAACGGCTGGCAGGGAGAAACCAACTTCTGGGGCAGCACTGCTGTGAGTATTGACCGTCTGGCTGCTTATAAGGATGTTGATGTGCTGTGCTTTGATCACGGCAACGATAAAGAGATGGCTGCGCTGATGTCTACGCCATTATGGCAGGCGATGCCGTTTGTCCGTGACGGACGTTTTCAGCGCGTGCCCGCCGTCTGGTTTTATGGCGCAACGCTGTCCGCGATGCATTTTGCCCGCATTCTGGATAATGCGCTGGGAGGCAAAGCGTGAGTAAACGAATTGCGCTGTTCCCAGCGCTTCTTCTGGCGGTTCTGTTTGTCGCTGCCTGCTGGCTCACCTGGGTTAACTTCTCTGTTTCGCTACCGCGCAGTCAGTGGCAACAGGCCATCTGGTCACCGGATATCGATGCCATTGAGCAGATGGTTTTCCACTACAGCTTGCTGCCGAGGTTGGCAATTTCGCTGTTGGTCGGTGCCGGGCTGGGCCTGGTCGGCGTGTTGTTCCAGCAGGTGCTGCGTAACCCACTGGCAGAACCCACTACGTTAGGTGTCGCAACCGGGGCGCAGTTAGGTATTACGGTCACGACGCTGTGGGCGATTCCGGGGGCGCTGACCGCGCAATTTGCAGCGCTGGCAGGGGCCTGTATCGTTGGGGCGCTGGTGTTTGGCGTCGCCTGGGGCAAACGTCTTTCTCCGGTGACGCTAATCCTTGCCGGTCTGGTGGTCAGCCTGTACTGCGGGGCGATTAACCAGTTGATGGTGCTCTTCCATCACGATCAGCTGCAAAGCATGTTTTTATGGAGCAGTGGCTCGCTGACGCAAACCGACTGGAGTGGCGTTCAGCGTTTGTGGCCGCAACTGCTGGGCGGCGTGATGTTGACGCTGCTGTTATTACGCCCAATGACGCTGATGGGACTGGATGACGGCGTGGCGCGCAACCTTGGGCTGGCGCTATCGCTGGCGCGCCTGGCGGCACTGACGCTGGCGATTGTCATCAGCGCCTTGCTGGTTAACGCAGTCGGAATTATCGGTTTTATCGGTCTGTTTGCGCCGCTGCTGGCAAAAATGCTCGGTGCCCGGCGCTTACTGGCGCGTCTGTTGCTGGCCCCGTTGATTGGCGCGCTGATCCTCTGGCTCTCCGATCAAATCATTCTGTGGCTAACCCGCATCTGGATGGAAGTCTCCACCGGTTCGGTGACGGCGCTGGTTGGCGCGCCGCTGCTGCTGTGGCTGCTGCCGCGCCTTAAAAGCATGAGCGCACCGGATATGAATGCCAGCAACCGCATCGCCGCTGAGCGTCAAAATGTACTGATGTTTGCGCTGGCGGGCGGTGCGATTTTACTGCTGGCGGTTGTCGTGGCGTTGTCGTTCGGACGTGATGCACACGGCTGGACATGGGCCAGCGGCGCGATGCTTGATGAACTGATGCCCTGGCGCTGGCCACGTATTCTGGCGGCGCTGATTGCCGGAGTGATGCTGGCGGTTGCGGGCTGTATTATTCAGCGTCTGACCGGAAATCCAATGGCCAGCCCGGAAGTCCTGGGTATTAGCTCCGGCGCGGCATTTGGCGTAGTGCTCATGCTGTTTCTGGTGCCCGGCAATGCCTTTGGCTGGCTACTCCCCGCCGGGAGCCTCGGAGCGGCGGTCACTCTGCTTATCATCATGGTTGCCGCCGGGCGCGGCGGTTTTTCGCCGCACCGTATGCTGCTGGCAGGGATGGCGCTCAGCACGGCGTTTACAATGCTGCTGATGATGCTGCAGGCCAGCGGCGACCCGCGCATGGCGGGCGTGTTGACCTGGATCTCTGGCTCAACCTATAACGCGACAGGCGAGCAGGTATTGCGTACCGGGATAGTGATGGTTTTCTTGCTGGTGCTGACGCCGCTGTGCCGTCGTTGGTTGACGATTTTACCGCTCGGCGGCGATACGGCGCGGGCGGTCGGTATGGCGTTGACGCCGTCACGCGTGGGATTACTGCTGTTGGCGGCGGGATTAACGGCGACAGCAACCATGACGATTGGGCCGTTGAGCTTTGTCGGGCTGATGGCGCCGCATATTGCTCGCATGATGGGTTTTCGCCGGGCGATGCCGCATATGCTGATTTCGGCGCTGGCGGGAGGCGTGCTGTTGGTCTTTGCCGACTGGTGCGGCAGAATGGTGCTGTTTCC
This sequence comes from Citrobacter sp. wls706, assembly GCF_005281305.1. Classification (NCBI taxonomy): domain Bacteria; kingdom Pseudomonadati; phylum Pseudomonadota; class Gammaproteobacteria; order Enterobacterales; family Enterobacteriaceae; genus Citrobacter; species Citrobacter sp. wls706. Next base: position 17,090 of record NZ_SZXG01000038.1, read on the forward strand.
GTATCAGATCCCGGCGGGATTACTGTCGACGTTTATCGGCGCGCCGTACTTTATCTATCTGCTGAGAAAGCAGAGCCGCTGAGGCTGATTCTTTTCATGTAGGCCGGATAAGACGCTCGCGTCGCCATCCGGCAATAAAAAAGCCGGGTGGCGGCTTCGCCTTACCCGGCCTACGTTGTTTCTGTACGTTCTCTTTTACAGTTTCGCAAACACCCGACGCGCGGCGTCGATGGTGTTATTGATATCTTCTTCGCTGTGCGCCACAGACATAAAGCCCGCTTCGAAGGCAGAAGGCGCCAGGTAAACCCCTTCATCCAGCATCATGTGGAAGAAACGCTTAAAGCGTTCAACGTCGCATGCCATCACATCCTGATAGCAGGTCACGGTTTCTGCATCGGTGAAGAAAATCCCGAACATCCCGCCCACATGGTTAACCACCAGCGGAATATTAGCGTCTTTGGCCGCTTCCAGCAGACCTTCCGCCAGACGCGTTGTCAGTTCGTTCAGCGTTTCATGAATACCCGGTTGGGCCACTTCGGTCAGACAAGCAAAGCCCGCCGCCATTGCAATCGGGTTACCGGACAGCGTACCCGCCTGGTAAACCGGACCGGTCGGCGCCAGCGCGTCCATCACATCACGACGGCCACCGAATGCGCCAACGGGCATCCCGCCACCGATGATTTTACCCAGGCAGGTCAGGTCCGGAACAACGCCGTAATAATCCTGCGCACCGGCCAGTGCCACGCGGAAACCGGTCATCACTTCATCGATAATCAACAGCGCGCCAAACTCATCGCACAATGCACGCAGGCCTGGCAGGAATTCTGGCAGCGGCGGGATGCAGTTCATGTTGCCGGCGACCGGCTCAACAATGATACAGGCGATCTCCTGCGGGTACTGTTCAAACGCTGCACGCACTGAAGAGAGATCGTTATAGGTGCAGGTCAGGGTGTGTTTCGCGAAATCAGCTGGAACGCCAGGGGAGTTCGGCTGGCCCAGCGTTAACGCGCCGGAACCGGCTTTGACCAGCAGGCAGTCAGCATGGCCGTGGTAGCAGCCTTCAAATTTGATGATCTTATCGCGACCGGTAAAACCGCGCGCCAGACGGATGGCGCTCATTGTCGCTTCCGTACCGGAGTTCACCATGCGCACCATGTCCATGGTCGGCACGAGTTCAGTGACCAGCTCCGCCATTTTCACTTCCATCTCGGTTGGCGCGCCGAAGCTTAAACCGCGTTCTGCGGCTTCAATCACCGCATTACGGATTGCCGGATGGTTGTGACCCAGTACCATCGGTCCCCAGGAACCGACGTAGTCGACATAGGCTTTACCATCGACATCGTACAGATACGCGCCGTCCGCTTTTTCGATAAACAGCGGAGTACCACCCACGCCAGTAAAGGCGCGAACGGGGGAGTTAACGCCGCCAGGGATAAGTTCGCGTGCTGCGCTGTAGAGATTTTCAGACTTACTCATGGATGGGGTCCTGGTTCGTAGAAAAAGTAAATGCCCGCTATTCTAGTTATTCAGAGAAGGTTATGAAAGTTTTACGCAATTGAAACAATGCGATTTGCAGGGGATTTTCGTGAAATGTGCGAGTAGAATGCCGATTCCGTATTTGTATTACCAATTAATGATCATCTGATGAAGACAGACACTCCCTCTTTTGAAGCACAGCAAATTGTGCGTTTACGCCGCAGGGATCAAATCCGTCGACTCCTGGAACGAGATAAAACGCCGTTGGCGATCCTCTTAATGGCCGCGGTAGTGGGTACCGTGACGGGACTTGTGGGCGTAGCCTTTGAGAAAGCGGTGACCTGGGTGCAGAATCAGCGCATAGGCGCGCTGGCTCAGGTTGCGGACCATGCCATTCTGCTGTGGCCGCTGGCGTTTATCCTCTCTGCATTGCTGGCGATGGTCGGCTATTTTCTGGTGCGTAAATTTGCACCGGAAGCGGGCGGTTCGGGGATCCCAGAGATTGAAGGCGCTTTGGAAGAGTTACGACCCGTGCGCTGGTGGCGCGTTCTGCCGGTGAAATTTATCGGCGGTATGGGCACACTGGGCGCTGGGATGGTGCTCGGGCGAGAAGGGCCGACCGTGCAGATTGGCGGCAACATTGGACGCATGGTGCTGGATATTTTCCGTATGCGCAGCGCCGAAGCGCGGCATACCCTGCTGGCTACCGGTGCCGCAGCGGGCTTGTCGGCGGCGTTTAATGCTCCTCTGGCGGGGATCCTGTTCATTATTGAAGAGATGCGTCCACAGTTTCGCTATAACCTCGTGTCGATCAAAGCCGTGTTTACCGGCGTCATCATGTCGAGCATTGTGTTTCGCGTTTTCAACGGTGAAGCCCCGATTATTGAAGTTGGCAAGCTCTCCAATGCGCCGGTGAATACGCTGTGGCTGTATCTGGTGCTGGGGATTATTTTTGGCTGCGTCGGACCATTGTTTAATACCATGGTGTTGCGTACCCAGGACATGTTCCAGCGTTTCCACGGTGGCGAGATTAAAAAATGGGTGCTCATGGGCGGTGCGATTGGCGGCCTGTGCGGGATCCTTGGATTAATTAAACCTGAAGCGGCAGGTGGCGGGTTTAACCTGATCCCGATTGCTGCGGCAGGCAATTTTAGCGTCGGTCTGCTGCTGTTTATCTTTATTACCCGGGTTATTACCACGCTGCTGTGCTTCTCGTCCGGTGCGCCTGGTGGGATTTTTGCCCCGATGCTGGCGTTGGGCACGCTGCTTGGTACCGCGTTCGGTATGGCCGCAGCGGCCTCCTTTCCGCATTATCACCTCGAGGCCGGGACCTTCGCCATCGCCGGAATGGGGGCTTTGTTGGCGGCGTCGGTAAGGGCGCCGCTCACCGGTATTGTGCTGGTGCTGGAGATGACCGATAACTATCAGCTCATTTTGCCAATGATTATTACCTGTCTTGGCGCAACACTATTAGCCCAATTTATGGGCGGAAAGCCGCTATACTCGACTATCCTTGCCCGCACGCTGGCAAAACAGGAAGCGGAGCAGGCGGCAAAAAGCCAGGGTACCGCCGCTGGCGAGAATACTTGAACGAAATACCAGGGTATTAGATAATGGCTTTAACCATTGGGTTATAATTTGCCCAATTGCCAATGTCGTTTGGAGCAAAATATGAGTGATGACGTAGCGCTGCCACTGCAATTTACTGAAGCAGCAGCCAATAAAGTAAAAAGCCTGATCGCTGACGAAGATAACCCGAACCTGAAATTACGCGTGTATATCACCGGCGGTGGTTGCAGTGGTTTTCAGTATGGTTTCACCTTTGATGATCAGGTGAACGATGGTGACATGACCATTGAGAAACAAGGTGTTGGTCTGGTGGTTGATCCGATGAGCCTGCAATATCTGGTGGGTGGTTCGGTTGACTATACCGAAGGTCTGGAAGGTTCCCGCTTCGTTGTGACTAACCCGAATGCTAAAAGCACCTGCGGGTGTGGTTCTTCTTTCAGCATCTGATTGCTGTTCGTTATGCCGGATGGCGACGCGAGCGTGTTATCCGGCCTACAGGAAAGATGTTCCAGGCCCGATAAGCGTAGCGCCATCGGGCAAAACAATATCAACGCCCGTTATCATCCAGCGCAAACGTCGGCAATTTCAAATGCCAGCGAATGGCGGCCAGCCGAATCAGCAGGGTGACAATCATCCCCATCATACTGGCGTTTTCCAGTGAAACATCAAAGGTATAAAACGCGGTCGCATGTACGATCCCGCCGATAATACAGGCTGTCGCGTAGATTTCGGTGCGCAAAATCATCGGTACTTCACGGGCTAATACGTCACGAATGATCCCACCGCCAACGCCGGTAATCACTCCCATACAAATCGCCACCAGAGGCCCTGTTCCGGCTATAAAAGCTTTGTTGACGCCAATGCCCACGAATACCGCCAGACCAACGGCATCCAGCACCGGCAGGATCCACTTCGGCAACCGTCGGGGCTGACGCACCAGCAGGATCGTCAGCATGCTGGTGATCATCGCCACCACCAGATCGGTAGGATCCTTAACCCAAAAAACCGGTCCGTTATCCAGCGCCATATCGCGGATCGTCCCGCCACCGACGGCTGTTACCACGCCTAAGACCAGAACGCCGAAGGGATCCATACGCAGTTTACCGGCAAGCAATACGCCAGAGATAGCAAATACCGCGGTACCGACAATATCCAGCCAATAGACGAGCATGTTTAAATCCTCACAACAAACCTGGTGGGGGCAGGCGCTAATTTACCTGTGAAAGCGCATTGCAGAGTTGTTTTGCGGCGAGGATAATACGCGGGCTCGCGCGTTCGAACCAGTCACTATTAAGTGTAATAATGGGTATTTTTAGCTGGTTTCCCCAGTATTGCTCAATTTTCAGCGTTTCGCCCGAACCACCGGTGGCAACGATAGCCTGCGGCGCTCTTGCCAGGACCTGTTCACGGCTAACCTGCGGCCATGGAACCCGACTGCCGGCAAAGATGTTTTCTCCACCGCATACCTCAAGAACCTCATGCTGAATGGAGCCTTTTCCACTGGTAAACAGAGGATTCGCCCCAAACTGCAGAAACACGCGTTTTTTCGGTTTGTTGGCATACTGAGATTTTAGTAAAGCATATTCATCAAGCAACGTTTTTGCTGCCTGTTTGGCCTGCTCTGGTCTGGGGCTCCATGGCGCCAACTGGCGTAGCGCATCGGCGACCTGCTCAATGGTAACAGCATCCACCCAGATAACCTTAACACCCAGCGCGGTCAGTTGATTTACCTGCCGCTCAGCATTTCCCCCGCGCCAGGCGACGACCAAATCCGGTTTCAGCGCCACAATGCGCTCCAGATTCATGCCTTGCCAGGTTGAGACCTCTTCAATATTTTTGGCCTCGGGCGGGTAATTTGAGTAGCTACTGACGCCAACGGGGGTAATGCCGGCGGCAAAGGCGAGTTCAGTATTGGCGGGAGAAAGCGTAACAACACGCGGTGCGGCGTAAAGGAACGCCGGGAGAGTGAAAAGCAGGGCGACCAGCGCCCTGGAGAGTAATTTAGCCATGCGCCAGTTTCTGTACCAGCGTTTCAACCATCAGGCTTGACTGCTTCGCGGCGACCACCAGGAACTCGTCAAAGCTGAGATGGGACTGCTGATCGGCGACGTCAGAAATGGCGCGAACCACGACGAACGGCACGTTAAAATTGTGGCAAACATGCGCAATCGCGGTTGCTTCCATCTCAACGGCAATCGCCTGTGGGAAGTTATGTTGAATTTTTGCCAGGCCAACAGAGCCATTAATGAAGGCATCGCCGCTGACGATAAGCCCACGGACAGCATTCAGATTCAGTTCTGCAATGCAGGCTTCTGCCGCAGCAATCAGTGCAGGATCGGCTTTGAAACCCGCCGGGCAACCCGGTAGCTGACCAAATTCATAGCCAAATGCCGTGACGTCGGCATCGTGATAGCGCGCTTCATCAGAAACCACGATATCGCCAACTTTCAGCGTAGAGGCCAGGCCGCCCGCTGAACCGGTATTAATGATGGCGTCCGGCTTGCAGCGTTCAAGCAGCAACGTAGCGCCCAGTGCAGCAGCGACTTTACCGATGCCTGATTTCAGTAGCGCAACCTCAGTACCGTTCAGTTGGCCGGTGTAAATTTCACAACCGCCGAGAGCGATGGTCTGACGGTTTTCGATTTTGTCACGCAGTAGCGTAACTTCTTCTTCCATTGCACCAATGATGCCGATTTTCATAGATTTACTCGCGATAAGCCAGATTTGAGGGCATAGTCTATCATGCGCTTAAGGGGTAGCGCATTTCTCAGGCGGGAGAGGACATGGCACAGATCGATTTCCGAAAAAAAATAAACTGGCATCGTCGTTACCGTTCGCCGCAGGGCGTGAAGACTGAGCATGAGATCCTGCGTATTTTCGAAAGCGATCGTGGACGTATTATCAATTCTCCGGCAATTCGCCGACTGCAACAAAAGACCCAGGTCTTTCCGCTGGAACGTAATGCGGCTGTGCGCACGCGTTTAACGCACTCAATGGAAGTTCAGCAGGTTGGCCGCTATATCGCGAAAGAGATCCTCAGCCGACTAAAAGAGCAAAAGTTGCTGGAGCAGTATGGCCTGGATGAACTGACGGGACCGTTTGAAAGTATTGTCGAAATGTCCTGCCTGATGCACGACATTGGCAATCCGCCGTTTGGTCACTTTGGTGAAGCGGCAATTAATGACTGGTTCCGCCAGCGACTGTATCCCGCAGATGCGGAAAGTCAGCCACTCAGCGATGACCGCTGTCTGGTGGCGGCATTACGTTTGCGCGAAGGCGAAGAGTCGCTGAATGATATTCGCCGTAAGGTGCGACAAGATTTATGTCATTTTGAAGGTAATGCGCAAGGGATTCGTCTGGTACATACCCTGATGCGCATGAATCTTACCTGGGCGCAGGTTGGCGGTATTTTGAAATATACCCGTCCGGCGTGGTGGCGTGGTAATGCGCCTGCAACACACAACTATTTAATGAAGAAACCAGGCTATTATCTTTCTGAAGAACTGTATATTGAGAGGTTACGTAAAGAATTATCATTAGCGCCTTACAGTCGCTTTCCATTAACCTGGATTATGGAAGCTGCCGATGATATCTCTTATTGCGTGGCCGATCTGGAAGATGCCGTTGAGAAAAGAATCTTTAGCGTCGAGCAACTTTATCACCATCTGCATGAGGCGTGGGGACACCACGAAAAAGGTTCCCTGTTCAGTCTGGTGGTAGAGAACGCCTGGGAGAAATCACGTTCAAATACATTAAGCCGGAGTACCGAAGATCAGTTCTTTATGTATTTACGCGTTAATACATTGAATAAACTGGTGCCGTACGCTGCTCAGCGATTTATCGATAACTTGCCGCAGATTTTTGAGGGATGTTTTAATCACGCGCTGTTAGAAGATGCCAGTAGCTTCAGCCAGTTGCTGGGGGTCTATAAAAATGTGGCGATAAAACATGTGTTTAGTCACCCAGACGTTGAGCAACTGGAGTTACAGGGCTATCGGGTGATCAGCGGGCTGCTGGAAATCTATCAACCGTTATTAAAAATGACTCAGTCAGATTTTACTGAACTGGTCGAAAATGAAAGAGTAAAACGTTTTCCTATCGAGTCCCGGTTATTTCAGAAGCTGTCCACTCGCCATCGCCTTGCTTATGTTGAGGCGGTCAGTAAAATATCGGTTGGCTGCGCTGAGTTTTCTGTTCTGGAATATTATTATCGCTGTCGTTTGATTCAGGATTATATCAGCGGGATGACAGATTTATACGCCTGGGATGAATATCGCCGGTTAATGGCAGTAGAACAATAAATAATCATTTGTAAAGGCCGACAATAAAATTTTACTTTTTCCTTAAACTTAAATCTGGAACTTAGCGCTATAAAACGACTCTGACGTATACAGCAATTTTGCGTTACCTGTTAATCGAGAACGAAACACATGAAAAAAACCACATTAGCAATGAGTGCACTGGCTCTGAGTTTAGGTTTGGCGTTGTCCCCCTTGTCTGCAACAGCGGCTGAAACGGCGTCTTCAGCAACGACCGCCCAACAGATGCCAAGCCTGGCCCCGATGCTTGAAAAAGTGATGCCATCGGTGGTGAGTATTAACGTCGAGGGGAGCACGACGGTGAATACGCCGCGCATGCCGCGTAATTTCCAGCAGTTCTTCGGTGATAATTCCCCGTTCTGCCAGGACGGTTCTCCGTTCCAGAGTTCCCCGTTCTGCCAGGGCGGCGCACCGGGCGCTGACAACGGCGGCGGCCAGCAGCAAAAATTTATGGCGCTGGGCTCCGGCGTAATTATTGATGCTGCGAAAGGGTATGTTGTGACCAACAACCACGTGGTGGATAACGCCACGGTAATTAAGGTTCAACTAAGCGATGGCCGTAAGTTTGACGCGAAGATCGTGGGTAAAGATCCGCGCTCCGATATCGCGCTGATCCAGATTCAGGATCCGAAAAACCTGACAGCAATTAAGCTGGCAGATTCTGACGCGCTGCGCGTGGGTGATTACACCGTGGCAATTGGTAACCCGTTTGGCCTCGGCGAGACCGTTACCTCCGGTATCGTTTCTGCGCTGGGCCGTAGCGGCCTGAATGCGGAAAACTACGAGAACTTTATCCAGACCGATGCTGCGATCAACCGGGGTAACTCCGGTGGCGCCCTGGTCAACCTGAACGGTGAGCTGATCGGGATTAATACCGCGATCCTCGCGCCGGACGGCGGTAATATCGGGATCGGCTTTGCAATCCCAAGCAACATGGTGAAAAACCTGACCTCGCAGATGGTTGAGTTCGGCCAGGTTAAACGTGGCGAGCTGGGCATTATGGGTACCGAGCTGAGCTCTGAGCTGGCGAAAGCGATGAAAGTTGACGCCCAGCGTGGCGCATTCGTCAGCCAGGTCATGCCGAACTCTTCCGCAGCGAAAGCGGGTATTAAAGCCGGGGATGTGATTACCTCCCTGAACGGTAAACCTATCAGCAGCTTTGCCGCCCTGCGTGCGCAGGTGGGAACTATGCCGGTAGGCAGCAAAATTAACCTTGGCCTGCTGCGCGACGGGAAGCCTGTTACAGTGAATCTGGAACTGCAGCAGAGCAGCCAGACCCAGGTTGATTCCAGCTCTATCTTCAAAGGCATTGAAGGTGCCGATATGAGCAACAAGGGTCAGGACAAAGGGGTCGTGGTAAGCGAAGTGAAACCGAATTCTCCGGCGGCACAGATTGGCCTGAAGAAAGGGGATGTGATTATCGGTGCTAACCAGCAACCGGTGAAAAATATCGCCGAACTGCGCAAAATTCTCGACAGCAAACCCGCTGTACTGGCGCTGAACATTCAGCGTGGCGACAGCTCCATCTATCTATTGATGCAGTAATCTCCCTCACCCCTTCCTGCACAGGAAGGGGTTTCTTTTTGTGATACCTCCCACAACTCCATACTTCTCTCTTGCGCTTTGTGCATTTGCACAATGTTGTCGTTTGTTATCTTCCTTATGCTTGAGCTCTGCACACAGGAGGGTTTATGGCTGGCTGGCATCTTGATACCAAAATGGCGCAGGATATCGTGGCGCGTACCATGCGCATCATTGATACCAATATCAACGTAATGGATGCCCGTGGGCGGATAATCGGCAGCGGCGATCGCGAACGAATTGGTGAATTGCACGAAGGCGCGCTGCTGGTGCTTTCTCAGGGGCGGGTGGTCGATATTGACGATGCGGTCGCACGGCATTTACACGGTGTGCGACAGGGGATCAATCTGCCGCTGCGTCTTGAAGGCGAAATCGTTGGCGTTATCGGTCTTACCGGCGAACCGGAACATCTGCGTAAATACGGTGAATTGGTGTGTATGACCGCCGAAATGATGCTGGAACAGTCACGTCTGATGCATCTTTTAGCCCAGGACAGCCGTCTGCGCGAAGAACTGGTGATGAACCTGATTCAGGCGGAAGAAAATACCCCGGCGCTAATGGAATGGGCGCAGCGTTTAGGCATCGATTTGAACCAGCCGCGCGTGGCAGCGGTAGTTGAAGTCGACAGCGGTCAGCTTGGCGTTGACAGCGCGATGGCTGAGCTACAGCAATTACAGAATGCGTTGACCACGCCAGAGCGTAATAATCTGATTGCGATTGTTTCCCTGACTGAGATGGTGGTGCTGAAACCCGCGCTCAATCAGTTTGGCCGCTGGGATGCCGAAGATCATCGCAAGCGCGTTGAACAGCTTATTACCCGGATGAAAGAGAACGGACAGCTGCGTTTTCGCGTCTCGCTCGGCAACTATTTTACCGGGCCTGGCAGCATTGCCCGTTCGTATCGTACGGCGCGTACCACCATGATGGTCGGTAAGCAGCGGATGCCGGAAAGCCGAAGCTATTTCTATCAGGATCTGATGCTGCCGGTACTGCTGGACAGCCTGCGCGGCGGCTGGCAGGCCAATGAGTTGGCGCGTCCGTTGGTACGGTTAAAAGCAATGGATAATAACGGCTTGCTGCGTCGGACATTGGCGGCATGGTTTCGGCATAACGTTCAGCCGCTGGCGACCTCAAAGGCATTGTTTATTCATCGTAATACGCTGGAATATCGCCTGAATCGTATTTCAGAACTGACCGGGCTGGATTTGGGGAATTTTGACGACAGACTGCTACTGTATGTGGCGTTGCAGTTAGATGAGCAGCATTGATTGCCTGATGGCGCTACGCTTATCAGGCAAAATGCCGGGTGGCGGCTTCGCCTTACCCGGCCTACGAATACATCCACTCGCGGTTATTTACGCGTCAGTTTTTCCAGATCGGCTTCAATTTCGCTGATCTTGTTGGTCACGACGCTTTCCAGATGACGTAAATCATCGAGGATCTTACGTTTAAGATCGACTTCGCTGCGATCGCGCTGGCAGATCTGATCCAGTTCATCGATCACATAGCGCAGGTTGGGGCTGATCTCCTGCACTTCTTTATAACCCTGGCCGACGCCATCGGCGACAACCGTTTTACGCTGGCGGGGATATTTGAACTTCACGCTCTTGGCAAAAAACTCGCCTTTATCCTTCTGGAAATAGATTTTCAGGATATCGTTGTTGGCTTCTTGCCGCAGGCTGTAACGATCGATCTCTTCAGGATTAGTAATGCCCAGACTTTTCAGATTGTCATACATAGCGGTACCCTTAAGCTCACTATAACCATTGAATAATTAACGAAAAGCCTTGTTTACGCCACTCGCAGATGTAAAAAAAGCGGGCTAAGCCCGCTTTTTCAAATTGCTGTTAGTCGATGGTGCGTAACAGTTCGTTGATTCCCACTTTGCCACGCGTTTTGGCATCAACCTTTTTCACTATCACCGCGCAGTACAGGCTGTATTTGCCATCTTTCGACGGCAGGTTGCCGGAAACGACAACGGAGCCCGCCGGAACGCGGCCATAATGCACTTCGCCAGTTTCGCGATCATAAATACGGGTGCTCTGGCCGATGTATACGCCCATGGAGATAACGGAGCCTTCTTCGACGATCACGCCTTCTACTACTTCAGAACGCGCACCGATGAAGCAGTTATCTTCAATGATGGTCGGGTTAGCCTGTAACGGCTCCAGTACGCCGCCAATGCCAACGCCGCCGGACAGGTGTACGTTTTTACCGATTTGCGCACAGGACCCGACAGTCGCCCAGGTATCAACCATCGTACCTTCATCAACATAAGCGCCGATGTTTACGTAAGATGGCATCAGCACGGTGTTACGGGCGATAAACGCGCCCTGACGCACGGCCGCAGGCGGAACCACGCGGAAACCTTCCTTCTGGAAGCGCGCTTCGTCATAGTCGGCGAATTTCATCGGCACTTTATCGAAGTAACGGCTTTCCGCACCATCGATAACCTGATTATCGTTAATACGAAAAGAGAGCAGGACCGCTTTTTTCAGCCACTGATGCGTGACCCACTGACCCTCAATCTTTTCTGCGACGCGCAGAGCACCGGAATCCAGTAAAGAAATAACCTGATTCACCGCTTCGCGGGTTACGGTATCCACATTTGCCGGAGTAATGTCGGCACGGCGCTCGAAAGCGGATTCAATAACGTTCTGTAACTGCTGCATTGTTAAACTCTTTCCATAATAAATAAAAACATCACCCTTTATCGTTTGGATTGAGGGCCTCTGTCAACCGTTGATGCACTTCCTGCTGCAGCTCATTATTAAGGGCGCGCCGGTCGGCGGTGGCGATTATGAATAAATCTTCTACTCGCTCGCCAATAGTTGTAATTCGGGCGCCATGCAGCGAAATTCCCAGATCGGCAAAAATCTGCCCGACCCTCGCCAGCAGTCCTGGCTGGTCGAGAGCAATAAGCTCGAGGAATGATTTTCGGTCGGTATGAGTTGGTAGAAAAGTCACTTCGGTATCGACGGTGAAATGACGTAATTTTGCCGGCTGGCGACGCGGTTGCGGCGGCTGCCAGCTACGCTGAGTGATCGCCTGTTCCAGCCCAAAACGGATCGCTTCGTGTCGGTCTGACGACAGCGGGCTGCCGTCCGGCTCCAGCACAATGAACGTATCCATCGCCATCCCATCACGGGTGGTGAAAATCTGCGCATCGTGGACGCTCAGATTACGCCGGTCCAGTTCGGCGCAAACGGCGGCAAACAGATACGGGCGATCCGGACTCCAGATAAAGATTTCCGTTCCTCCACGCGTTGCCTGCGGGCTAAGCAGAATGAGCGGCTCTTTGAGGTCATGTTGTAAGAGATGACGCGCATGCCAGGCCAGTTGATTTGGACTGTGGCGCACGAAATAGTTCGCCCGACAGCGTGACCAGATATGGTGCAGCGCTTCTTCATCAATGTTATCCATCCTCAATAACGCCAACGCCTGAAGCTGATGGTGACGCACGCGCTCGCGCATATCCGGCGTGTTTTGCATCCCACGCCGTAGCTGTTTTTCCGTGGCAAAGTACAGCTCGCGCAGCAGGCTTTGCTTCCAGCTATTCCACAGCGTTTCGTTGGTGGCGCAAATATCCGCAACGGTCAGGCACACTAAAAAGCGCAGGCGGTGTTCCGTTTGCACTTCTTCGGCGAATTGCTTAATCACTTCGGGATCCTGAATATCGCGACGTTGAGCGGTGACTGACATCAGTAAATGCTGGCGCACCAGCCACACGATCAGCTGTGTTTCGCGGGAGTTCAGGCCGTGCAGCTCGGCGAATTTGAGTACGTCCTGAGCACCGAGAACCGAATGATCGCCACCGCGGCCTTTGGCGATATCATGGAACAAAGCGGCAATCAGAATTAGCTCCGGCTGCCGCAGGCGCGGCCACAGATCCACACACAGTGGATGGCGCTGGCGGGTATCTTCGTTGGCAAAACTTTCCAGCTTGAGCATTACGCGAATGGTGTGTTCGTCCACCGTATAGGCATGAAACAGGTCAAACTGCATTTGGCCGACTATATGCGACCATTGCGGCATATAGGCCCACAATACGCTGTGGCGATGCATCGGCAGCAGGCCGCGGCTCACCGCGCCCGGATGGCGTAACATGCTGAGAAACAGCGAGCGCGCTTCCGGGATATAGCATAACGGCTGCGTTAAATGACGACGGGCATGGCGCAGATGGCGCAGCGTGGTGGAGTAAATCCCGCTGATTGCGCTGTTACGCACCATGATGTAAAACATCCGCAATATCGCTTCGGGTTTGCGGATAAACAGGTCATCGCTGCGCAGATCAATCAAGGAGCCGCGCAGTTGAAAGTCGTCATCAATCGGACGCGGCTTTTCGTCGGCGGGCATAGCGAGGATCGCCTCGTCGAACAGCTGCAACAGCATGTGGTTCAGTTCGCTGACCCGTCGTGTGACGCGGAAGTAGTCTTTCATCATCCGCTCGATAGGCTCATTGCCCTCGCCGCCGTAGTTTAGCCGTTGGGCTACGCTGAGCTGACGATCAAACAGCAGGCGGTTATCGTAACGACTCACGATCAGGTGCAGAGCAAAGCGTATGCGCCACAGGATATGCAAGCATTCATTCAGCTCGGCACGCTCCGCCAGCGTCAAAAAGCCGAAACCAACCATCTCATCCAGTGAGGTTGCGCCAAAATGGCGGCGGGCGACCCATTGTAGAGTGTGGATGTCGCGCAGGCCGCCGGGGCTGCTTTTGATATCGGGTTCCAGATTGTAGCTGGTGCCGTGATAACGCTGGTGGCGTTGGTTTTGCTCTTCCACTTTGGCGGCGTAAAACTTATCGGACGGCCAGAAACCTTCGCTAAAAATATGCTTTTGTAGCTCAAGAAACAGCGCCACGTCGCCAATCAGCAGGCGTGTTTCTATCAGATTAGTGGCGACGGTTAAATCTGATAAACCTTCCAGCAGACACTCTTCCAGCGTACGCACGCTGTGGCCCACTTCCAGCCTCACGTCCCACAACAGCGTTAACAGCTCACCGACTTTTTCGGCCTGCGCGTCAGGGAGCTTTTTACGGCTGAGGATCAACAGGTCAATGTCGGAAAGCGGGTGCAGTTCGCCGCGCCCGTAACCCCCAACGGCAACCAGCGCCAGGTCGGCAATTTGGCCAAAACCGGCTTCAATCCACAGGCGTTGTAGCAACTGGTCAATAAATTCGGTACGGGCCTCAATGAGCTGTTCAGCGGAAATTCCGCTGTCAAACGCTTCGCCTAACCAGCGCTGGAACGTGTCGATATGCGCTTTAATGCCGGCGCAGTTGAGATCATTCTGTGGCCAGGTTCCGGGGTTTTGCGGTTGGCCAGGCAGGGTGGGGAGGGCTGTATTTGCGTGCTGTTCAGGAAGAGTATTCATTATGCGCCACCCATTAAAAAGCCGGATGATGGCGTGAACGCCTTATCCGGCCTACGAAGTAGTACAATTTGTAGGCCTGATAAGATGCGGAGGCATCGCCATCAGGCAAAACATTATTCGTCGTGTGTGATGATCGCCGGGATGGTGTCATCCTTGCGTAACGTCAGGATCTCACAGCCGTTTTCCGTCACCACAATAGTATGCTCATACTGAGCAGACAAGCTGCGGTCTTTGGTTTTCACCGTCCAGCCGTCTTTCATGGTGCGGATGCGGTAATCACCGGCATTCAGCATCGGTTCTACGGTGAAGGTCATGCCCGGCTGCAGTACCACGCCGCCGTCGTCTGCATCGTAGTGCAGAACCTGAGGCTCCTCGTGGAAGCCTCGACCGATACCGTGACCGCAGTATTCACGTACTACAGAGAAGCCTTCGCCTTCCGCGTATTTCTGAATCGCTGCACCCAACGTGCGCAGGCGAATGCCCGGTTTAACCATCCGCAGCGCCAGATACAGGCTTTCCTGCGTTACACGGCACAGACGTTCGCCAAGAATGGTGGGCTTGCCGACGATAAACATTTTAGAGGTATCGCCGTGGAATTCGTCTTTAATCACGGTCACGTCGATGTTAACGATATCACCATCTTTCAGGTGCTTCGCGTCGTCCGGGATCCCGTGGCACACCACTTCGTTAATCGAGATACACACGGATTTAGGGTAACCGTGGTAGCCCAGGCACGCGGAAATGGCCTGCTGCTCATTAACGATGTAGTCATTACAGATGCGATCCAGTTCGCCGGTGCTGACGCCCGGTTTAATGAACGGTTCGATCATCTCCAGTACTTCCGCCGCCAGACGGCCAGCGACGCGCATTTTTTCGATTTCTTCAGGGGTCTTGATTGAGATAGCCATGAATTCTGTCCATCAGTGCCGATTATTTTCGGCAATAATTGTGTAAGTGCTGACAATGGTATCAGTCAGGGGTGTACCCTGCCAAATTGAGAATCATTCTGAACTTCGCCTTTCGTGCCACAGGTGCGTTGGCTACATTTTTTCACCCCGGTCACTTACTGGCCGTAAGCTCCCGGGGATTCAAAAATTTGCCGTCTGCCTGTAACACGAAATTCATCGTTCAATTCAGCACTGAGTGCCAACAATTATTGGTGTCGGTGGCGTATTTGTGGTATAAAGCGCGCCGGACTTCCGATCCATTCGAAGACTACACACGATGGACGGGAGCGACAAATCTCACTTTGTGTAACAACACACACGTATCGGCACATATTCCGGGGTGCCCTTTGGGGTCGGTAATATGGGATGCGTGGAGGCTTAACCCCAACTTTTATATATAGAGGTTTTAATCATGGCAACTGTTTCCATGCGCGACATGCTCAAGGCTGGTGTTCACTTTGGTCACCAGACCCGTTACTGGAACCCGAAAATGAAGCCGTTCATCTTCGGTGCGCGTAACAAAGTTCACATCATCAACCTTGAGAAAACTGTACCGATGTTCAACGAAGCTCTGGCTGAACTGAACAAGATCTCTGCTCGTAAAGGTAAAATCCTTTTCGTTGGTACTAAACGCGCTGCAAGCGAAGCGGTGAAAGAAGCTGCTAACAGCTGCGACCAGTTCTTCGTGAACCATCGCTGGCTGGGCGGTATGCTGACTAACTGGAAAACCGTTCGTCAGTCCATCAAACGTCTGAAAGATCTGGAAACTCAGTCTCAGGACGGTACTTTCGAAAAGCTGACCAAGAAAGAAGCGCTGATGCGTACTCGTGAGCTTGAGAAACTGGAAAACAGCCTGGGCGGTATCAAAGACATGGGCGGTCTGCCGGACGCTCTGTTCGTAATCGATGCTGACCACGAGCACATTGCTATCAAAGAAGCAAACAACCTGGGTATCCCGGTATTTGCTATCGTTGATACCAACTCTGATCCGGACGGTGTTGACTTCGTTATCCCGGGTAACGACGACGCAATCCGTGCTGTGACCCTGTACCTGGGCGCTGTAGCTACTACCGTTCGTGAAGGCCGTTCTCAGGATCTGGCTTCCCAGGCGGAAGAAAGCTTCGTAGAAGCTGAATAATAAGGCACGCTCGTTAGAGCCCTTATAGACCAGGTAGTATCACGTTTGGTTAGGGGGCCTGTATATGGCCCCCTTTTTCACTTTTAAATCTGTGCGGTTTCATGCCGGGCAGATCAAATCTTCCGAGGATTTTAGAATGGCTGAAATTACCGCATCCCTGGTAAAAGAGCTGCGTGAGCGTACTGGCGCAGGCATGATGGATTGCAAAAAAGCACTGACTGAAGCTAATGGCGACATCGAGCTGGCAATCGAAAACATGCGTAAGTCCGGCGCAATCAAAGCGGCGAAAAAAGCAGGCAACGTTGCTGCTGACGGCGTAATCAAAACCAAAATCGACGGCAACATCGCTTTCATTCTGGAAGTTAACTGCCAGACTGACTTCGTTGCTAAAGATGCTGGTTTCCAGGCATTTGCTGACAAAGTACTGGACGCTGCCGTTGCTGGCAAAATCACTGACGTTGAAGTTCTGAAAGCACAGTTCGAAGAAGAACGTGTTGCGTTGGTTGCTAAAATCGGTGAGAACATCAACATTCGTCGCGTGGCTTCCCTGGAAGGCGAAGTTCTGGGTAACTACCAGCACGGTGCGCGTATCGGTGTTCTGGTTGCTGCAACTGGCGCTGACGAAGAACTGGTTAAACAGCTGGCAATGCACGTTGCTGCAAGCAAACCAGAATTCGTTAAGCCGGAAGACGTTTCTGCTGAAGTGGTAGAGAAAGAATACCAGGTTCAGCTGGACATCGCCATGCAGTCTGGCAAGCCGAAAGAAATCGCAGAGAAAATGGTTGAAGGCCGCATGAAGAAATTCACCGGCGAAGTTTCTCTGACTGGCCAGCCTTTCGTTATGGAACCGAGCAAATCTGTTGGTCAGCTGCTGAAAGAGCACAATGCTGACGTAACTGGTTTCATCCGCTTCGAAGTGGGTGAAGGCATCGAGAAAGTTGAGACTGACTTTGCAGCAGAAGTTGCTGCGATGTCCAAGCAGTCTTAATTTTTAATGGAGCCGCCTGAGGGCGGCTTCTTTTTGTGTCTGGCTTGTAAATTCAGCGAACCGCTATAGTGGTCATGCTGAAAAGCGACATACAATGTCGCCGGAATTAACTCATCTCATTCGTTGACAGTCTCAGGAAAGAAACATGGCTACCAATGCAAAACCCGTCTACAAACGTATTCTGCTTAAGTTAAGTGGCGAAGCTCTGCAAGGTTCAGAAGGCTTCGGTATTGATGCAAGCATACTTGACCGTATGGCTCAGGAAATCAAAGAGCTGGTTGAGCTGGGTATTCAGGTTGGCGTAGTGATTGGTGGCGGTAACCTGTTCCGTGGCGCTGGTCTGGCGAAAGCAGGGATGAACCGCGTTGTGGGCGACCACATGGGCATGTTAGCCACCGTAATGAACGGTCTGGCGATGCGCGATGCGCTTCACCGCGCCTATGTGAACGCTCGCTTGATGTCCGCCATTCCTCTGAACGGCGTGTGTGATAACTACAGCTGGGCGGAAGCTATCAGCCTGCTGCGTAACAACCGCGTTGTTATTTTGTCTGCAGGTACCGGCAATCCGTTCTTCACTACCGATTCAGCAGCCTGTCTGCGCGGTATTGAAATTGAAGCGGATGTAGTACTGAAAGCCACCAAAGTGGACGGCGTATTTACTGCCGACCCGGCTAAAGATCCTACGGCGACCATGTACGAACAGTTGACCTACACTGAAGTACTGGATAAAGAGCTGAAAGTGATGGATCTGGCAGCGTTCACGCTGGCTCGTGACCACAAATTGCCGATTCGTGTCTTTAACATGAACAAACCGGGTGCGCTGCGCCGTGTTGTTATGGGTGAAAAAGAAGGCACGTTAATCACGGAATAATTCCCGTTGCGGCTAAATGCAGGTAATATTCCGCTTTAATGTCGCGGGATACGTCCCTCAAAATTAATCAAGACTATACTTGTCACACCTTGCGTGGTGGGTATGGTCTGACTGAAACGAGCTTTCAAGGATTCGTAACGTGATCAACGATATCAGAAAAGATGCTGAAGTACGCATGGACAAATGCGTCGAAGCGTTCAAAAATCAAATCAGCAAAATTCGTACGGGCCGTGCTTCTCCTAGCCTGCTGGATGGTATTGTCGTGGAATATTACGGCACGCCGACTCCGCTGCGCCAACTGGCAAGCGTAACGGTTGAAGATTCCCGTACCCTGAAAATCAACGTGTTTGACCGCTCCATGGGACCTGCCGTTGAAAAAGCAATTATGGCTTCCGACCTTGGTCTGAATCCAAGTTCAGCGGGTTCCGACATCCGCGTTCCGCTGCCTCCGCTGACCGAAGAACGTCGTAAAGATCTGACCAAGATCGTGCGTGGCGAAGCGGAAGGCGCGCGTGTTGCGGTACGTAACGTACGCCGCGATGCAAACGACAAAGTGAAAGCGCTGTTGAAAGATAAAGAGATCAGCGAAGATGACGATCGCCGTTCTCAGGACGAAGTACAGAAACTGACTGACGCAGCGATCAAGAAAGTTGATGCGGCGCTGGCAGAGAAAGAAACGGAACTGATGCAGTTCTGATTCATCTGTACGCTAAAAACGCCGCTTAGAAGGCCTGCAAGGGCTGGATGGCGGCGTTTTGCTTTTTCTGCCTATACCCTATTTTTCTGGATGTCTCATGAAGCAATTAACCATCCTGGGATCAACCGGTTCCATTGGTTGCAGTACGCTGGATGTAGTACGCCATAACCCGGAAAAATTTCGTGTTGCTGCGTTGGTTGCGGGTAAGAATGTTGCCCGTATGGTGGAGCAATGCCTGGAATTTTCTCCTCGCTATGCGGTAATGGACGATGAAAAAAGCGCGGCATTGCTAAAATCGGCTCTGCTGGAGCAGGGTAGCCGCACTGAAGTTATGAGTGGACAGCAGGCTGCCTGTGATATGGCCGCGCTGGATGATGTTGATCAGGTTATGGCGGCGATTGTCGGCGCAGCGGGCTTGCTGCCGACGCTTTCGGCGATCCGCGCGGGCAAAAGCATTTTGCTGGCGAACAAAGAGTCTCTGGTAACCTGCGGACGTCTGTTTATGGACGACGTGAAACGCCACAAAGCGCAGCTATTGCCGGTTGATAGCGAGCATAACGCGATTTTTCAGAGTTTACCGCAACCGATCCAACTCAATCTGGGATACGCTGACCTTGAGCAAAACGGCGTCGTGTCCGTGCTGCTTACCGGGTCTGGTGGCCCTTTCCGTGAAACGCCATTGCGCGATCTGGTTGCTATGACCCCCGATCAGGCATGTCGTCATCCGAATTGGTCGATGGGACGAAAAATTTCTGTCGATTCAGCCACCATGATGAATAAAGGTCTGGAATACATTGAAGCGCGTTGGTTATTTAATGCCAGCGCAAGCCAGATGGAAGTGCTGATTCATCCGCAGTCGGTTATTCATTCGATGGTTCGTTATCAGGATGGCAGCGTTCTGGCGCAGTTAGGGGAACCTGACATGCGTACACCTATTGCCCATACGATGGCATGGCCGGAACGTGTGAAGTCTGGCGTTAAGCCTGTCAACTTTTGCCAACTCAGTGCGTTGACGTTTTCCGCACCTGACTACCAGCGCTATCCGTGCCTGAAACTGGCGATGGACGCGTTTGAGCAAGGGCAGGCGGCGACGACCGCCCTGAACGCCGCGAATGAAATTACCGTTGCCGCATTTCTGGCGCAGCAGATTCGATTTACCGATATTGCCGATCTTAATTTATCCGTACTGGATAAGATGGATTTGCAGGAGCCGCAGAGCGTTGATGACGTACTGAAGGTTGATGCCATCGCGCGGGAAGTTGCCAGAAAAGCAGTGATGCGACTCTCAAGCTGATGATAATCCCTCTACGGAAGATCGTGCTATTTGTTAGCGTTGGGCTTCAGTGATATAGTCTGCGCCACTCGATCGCGGGTAGTTGCTTTTTGTCGGTCGGGTAAGCCGTGGTTTGACACGGCTTTTTTGTGTGAGGGCTTCAGTATTCCTGAGTACCGTAAATCCTTTCAGGGACTAAAAACGCGTTATGTTGTCTGCAACTAAACCATTAAGCGAAAATTTGCCAGCACATGGTTGCCGCCATGTAGCAATCATCATGGATGGCAATGGCCGCTGGGCGAAAAAGCAAGGGAAGATTCGCGCCTTTGGGCATAAGGCCGGAGCAAAATCCGTCCGCCGGGCTGTCTCTTTTGCTGCCAATAACGGTATTGATGCGTTAACGCTGTATGCCTTTAGCAGTGAGAACTGGAACCGACCTGCGCAGGAAGTGAGCGCGTTAATGGAACTGTTTGTGTGGGCGCTTGATAGCGAAGTGAAAAACCTGCATCGCCATAACGTACGTCTGCGTATTATCGGGGATATCAGTCGATTTAACTCACGTTTGCAAGAACGGATTCGCAAATCAGAAGCGCTTACCGCCCAGAATACCGGGTTGACGCTGAATATTGCAGCGAATTACGGTGGACGGTGGGATATTGTCCAGGGAGTCAGGCAACTGGCACAACAGGTGCAGGAAGGTCTGCTGCGTCCAGAGCAAATCGATGAAGAGATGCTTGGGCAGCAAATTTGTATGCATGAACTGGCCCCTGTGGATTTAGTGATAAGGACTGGGGGAGAGCATCGAATTAGTAATTTTCTGTTATGGCAAATTGCCTATGCCGAACTTTACTTTACGGATGTTCTCTGGCCCGATTTCGATGAACAAGACTTTGAAGGTGCGCTGCATGCCTTTGCTAATCGTGAGCGTCGTTTCGGCGGCACCGAGCCCGGTGATGAAAAAGCTTGATGGGGGTCGCTTTTGCTGAAGTATCGCCTGATTTCTGCTTTTGTTTTAATACCCGTTGTCATCGCGGCGCTGTTTTTGCTGCCGCCGGTGGGGTTCGCCATTGTTACGCTGGTCGTCTGTATGCTGGCCGCCTGGGAATGGGGACAGTTAAGCGGTTTTACCACGCGTACACAGCGAGTCTGGCTGGCGGTTTTGTGCGGGCTATTGCTGGCGCTAATGCTATTTTTACTGCCAGAATACCATCGCAATATTCATCAGCCGCTGGTTGAAGTATCGCTATGGGCGTCGCTGGGCTGGTGGATCGTCGCGCTGTTACTGGTACTGTTTTACCCAGGTTCGGCGTCGGTCTGGCGTAATTCCAAAACATTACGCATAATTTTCGGCGTACTAACCATTGTTCCTTTCTTTTGGGGAATGCTGGCGCTACGGGCATGGCACTATGATGAGAATCATTATAGTGGCGCGCTATGGCTGCTGTATGTCATGATCCTCGTCTGGGGAGCGGACTCTGGCGCGTATATGTTTGGTAAGCTGTTTGGCAAACACAAACTGGCGCCGAAGGTTTCTCCTGGTAAAACCTGGCAGGGTTTTATTGGCGGACTCGCTACTGCGGCCGTGATCTCATGGGGTTATGGCATGTGGGCGAATCTTGAAGTTGCGCCTGTCACCTTGCTTATTTGCTCCATCGTTGCAGCCCTGGCCTCCGTGCTGGGTGACCTGACTGAGAGTATGTTTAAGCGTGAAGCAGGTATTAAGGACAGTGGTCACTTAATTCCAGGACACGGCGGTATTCTGGATCGTATTGATAGCCTGACGGCTGCGGTACCGGTCTTTGCTTGCCTGTTGTTACTGGTATTCAGGACGCTCTAACGGATGGTCTTATGCTGAGTATTCTCTGGAATCTGGCTGCATTCATCGTCGCACTCGGTGTGCTTATCACCGTGCATGAATTTGGTCATTTCTGGGTTGCACGGCGCTGCGGAGTCCGCGTTGAGCGCTTTTCCATTGGCTTTGGAAAAGCGCTTTGGCGTCGTACCGATAAATTGGGTACAGAATACGTCATCGCTCTAATCCCCCTCGGCGGTTACGTCAAAATGCTGGATGAGCGCGCTGAACCGGTGGTACCGGAGCAGCGCCATTACGCTTTCAACAATAAAACGGTTGGGCAACGCGCAGCCATTATTGCCGCAGGTCCGATTGCAAACTTCCTTTTTGCTATTTTCGCTTACTGGCTGGTGTTTATCATCGGTGTCCCTGGCGTTCGTCCGGTTGTTGGTGAAATAACGCCCAACTCGATTGCTGCGCAGGCGCAAATTCAACCAGGTACGGAACTAAAAGCGGTTGATGGTATCGAAACCCCTGATTGGGATGCCGTGAGACTGCAGTTGGTTGCCAAAATTGGCGATGAGCATACGACGCTCAGCGTGGCGCAGTTTGGCAGTGACCAGCGGCAGGACAAAACGCTGGATTTACGCCATTGGGCATTTGAGCCAGACAAACAGGATCCCGTCTCCAGTTTAGGGATTCGCCCACGCGGTCCACAGATTGAACCAGTGCTGTCAGAAGTGCAGGTTAACTCGGCTGCAAGTAAGGCGGGTTTGCAAGCTGGCGACAGGATCGTTAAAGTCAATGGTCAGCCGCTGACGCAATGGATGACGTTCGTGACGCTGGTGCGCGATAATCCGGATGAGCCGTTAGCGCTAGATATTGAAAGACAAGGAAGTTCCTTGTCTTTAACGTTAACCCCAGATTCAAAACAGGTTAACGGGAAGGCAGAAGGTTTTGCGGGCGTGGTGCCTAAAATTATTCCTCTGCCTGATGAGTATAAGACTGTACGCCAGTATGGGCCCTTCAGCGCCATCCTCGAAGCCTCGGATAAAACGTGGCAGTTGATGAAGCTGACGGTCAGTATGCTGGGAAAATTGATTACCGGTGATGTAAAACTGAACAACCTCAGTGGGCCGATTTCTATCGCCCAGGGGGCTGGGATGTCAGCGGAGTTCGGGGTGATTTATTACCTGATGTTCCTTGCGCTTATCAGCGTGAACTTAGGGATAATTAACCTGTTTCCGTTGCCCGTTCTTGACGGGGGGCATCTGCTGTTCCTGGCGATTGAAAAGCTGAAGGGCGGTCCGGTATCCGAGCGGGTTCAAGACTTTAGTTATCGCATTGGCTCTATCTTGCTGGTGTTGTTAATGGGGCTTGCACTTTTCAATGATTTCTCTCGGTTGTAAGAGAGTGTTAGGAAGAACGCATAATAACGATGGCGATGAAAAAGTTGCTCATAGCGTCGCTGCTGTTTAGCAGCGCCACCGTATACGGTGCTGAAGGGTTCGTAGTGAAGGACATTCATTTCGAAGGCCTGCAGCGAGTCGCCGTTGGTGCGGCTCTCCTCAGTATGCCGGTGCGCACAGGCGACACGGTTAATGATGAAGACATCAGTAATACCATTCGTGCTCTGTTCGCCACCGGTAACTTTGAGGATGTCCGCGTCCTGCGCGATGGTGATACCCTTCTGGTTCAGGTAAAAGAACGTCCGACGATTGCCAGCATCACTTTCTCCGGTAACAAATCGGTGAAAGACGACATGCTGAAGCAAAACCTCGAGGCGTCTGGCGTACGTGTTGGCGAGTCTCTGGATCGCACCACGCTTGCCGATATCGAAAAAGGCCTGGAAGATTTCTACTATAGCGTCGGTAAGTACAGCGCCAGTGTGAAAGCGGTGGTAACGCCGTTGCCGCGTAACCGCGTTGACCTCAAACTGGTCTTCCAGGAAGGTGTTTCGGCGAAGATCCAACAGATCAATATCGTCGGCAACCATGCTTTCTCGACTGACGAACTTATCTCTCACTTCCAACTGCGTGATGAAGTGCCGTGGTGGAACGTGGTGGGCGATCGTAAATACCAGAAACAGAAACTCGCGGGCGATCTTGAAACCCTGCGCAGCTACTATCTGGATCGCGGTTATGCTCGTTTCAATATCGATTCTACCCAGGTCAGCCTGACGCCGGATAAAAAAGGTATCTACATCACCGTTAACATCACTGAAGGCGATCAGTACAAGCTTTCTGGAGTCGAGGTGAGCGGTAACCTGGCCGGACACTCCGCCGAAATTGAGAGCCTGACCAAAATCGAGCCAGGCGAACTCTATAACGGCACCAAAGTGACCAAAATGGAAGATGATATCAAGAAGCTTCTGGGGCGCTATGGCTATGCCTATCCGCGCGTTCAGTCGCAGCCTGAAATCAACGATGCCGACAAAACCGTTAAATTACGCGTAAATGTGGATGCGGGTAACCGTTTCTATGTGCGTAAGATTCGCTTTGAAGGTAACGACACGTCTAAAGATTCCGTTTTGCGTCGCGAAATGCGTCAGATGGAAGGCGCATGGTTGGGCAGCGATCTGGTCGACCAGGGTAAAGAACGTCTGAACCGTCTGGGTTACTTTGAAACCGTCGATACTGATACTCAGCGTGTTCCGGGCCGTCCGGATCAGGTTGATGTGGTCTATAAGGTGAAAGAGCGTAACACCGGTAGCTTTAACTTCGGCGTCGGTTACGGTACCGAGAGCGGCGTGAGCTTCCAGGCTGGCGTTCAGCAGGATAACTGGTTAGGTACCGGTTATTCCGTCGGTATTAACGGCACCAAAAACGACTACCAGACCTATACTGAGCTATCTGTCACCAACCCGTACTTCACCGTTGACGGTGTGAGCCTTGGCGGCCGCGTCTTCTATAACGACTTTGAAGCGGATGATGCAGATCTGTCCGACTATACCAACAAAAGTTATGGTACTGACGTAACGCTCGGCTTCCCGGTTAACGAATACAATACGCTGCGTGCTGGTCTGGGTTATGTACATAACAAACTGTCCAACATGCAGCCGCAGATTGCGATGGATCGTTATCTTGAGTCGATGGGACAACCTGCTGATACCAGCAGTTTTGCCGCTGATGACTTCACCTTTAACTACGGTTGGACATATAACAAGCTTGACCGTGGCTACTTCCCGACAGACGGTACGCGCGTCAACCTGAATGGTAAAGTGACCATTCCGGGTTCTGATAACGAATACTACAAATTGTCGATGGATACCGCGACCTACGTGCCGATTGATGACGATCACAAATGGGTTGTCCTGGGCCGTACCAAGTGGGGTTATGGTGATGGCATCGGTAGCAAAGAGATGCCGTTCTACGAGAACTTCTATGCTGGTGGTTCCAGTACCGTGCGTGGTTTCCAGTCGAATACTATCGGCCCGAAAGCGGTTTATAAAAATGGCGCCCACACTAGCTGGGACGATAATAATGATTACGAAGACTGTACCAAGGAAGCTGGCTGTAAATCTGATGATGCGGTAGGTGGTAACGCCATGGCTGTAGCCAGCCTGGAATTTATTACCCCAACGCCGTTCATCAGCGACAAGTATGCCAACTCGGTTCGTACCTCCTTCTTCTGGGATATGGGTACCGTTTGGGATACAAACTGGGATCCGTCATCTGCGCCGTCGGATGTACCGGACTATAGCGATCCGAGCAATATCCGTATGTCAGCAGGTATCGCTTTACAATGGATGTCCCCATTGGGGCCGTTGGTTTTCTCCTACGCCCAGCCGTTCAAGAAGTACGATGGAGACAAAGCGGAACAGTTCCAGTTTAACATTGGTAAAACCTGGTAATTGTTCTTCGCAAAGGAATGTAGTGGTAGTGTAGCGCTGACTTTAGGCGATCTTGCATGGGATCGCCTGGCCACGCAAAGAACTGTACCTACGGGTGCAAATGGGATGGTAAGGAGTTAATTGTGAAAAAGTGGTTATTAGCTGCAGGTCTCGGTTTAGCGATGGCAACGTCCGCACAGGCCGCTGACAAAATTGCAATCGTCAACATGGGTAGCCTGTTCCAACAGGTTGCACAGAAGACAGGTGTTTCCGCTACGCTGGAAAACGAGTTCAAAGGCCGTGCCAGCGAACTGCAGCGCATGGAATCCGATCTGCAATCTAAAATGCAGCGTCTGCAATCTATGAAAGCGGGTAGCGATCGTACCAAGCTGGAAAAAGACGTTATGGCTCAGCGCCAGACTTTCTCTCAGAAAGCTCAGGCTTTTGAGCAGGATCGTGCGCGTCGTTCCAACGAAGAACGTGGCAAACTGGTTACTCGTATCCAGACAGCTGTGAAATCTGTTGCTAACAGCCAGAGCATCGATCTGGTCGTTGACGCAAACACCGTTGCATACAATAGCAGCGATGTAAAAGACATCACCGCTGACGTACTGAAACAGGTTAAATAAGTAATGCCTTCAATTCGACTGGCTGATTTAGCAGAGCAGTTGGATGCAGAATTACACGGTGATGGCGATATCGTCATCACCGGCGTAGCGTCCATGCAATCTGCACAAACTGGCAATATCACATTTATGGTGAATCCTAAGTACCGTGAACACTTAGGCGTATGCCAGGCTTCTGCCGTTGTGATGACGCAGGACGATCTTCCTTTTGCTAAGAGTGCGGCGCTGGTAGTGAAGAATCCCTACCTGACCTATGCTCGTATGGCGCAAATTTTAGATACCACGCCGCAGCCCGCACAGAACATTGCACCGAGTGCAGCGATCGATGCGACGGCGAAGCTGGGTAAAAATGTCTCTGTGGGCGCAAATGCGGTCATTGAGTCTGGCGTAGAGCTGGGCGATAACGTTGTTATCGGCGCAGGCTGCTTCGTCGGAAAAAATACAAAAATCGGTGCAGGTTCGCGTTTGTGGGCGAATGTGACGATTTACCACGACATTCAGATCGGTGAGAACTGCCTGATCCAGTCCAGCACTGTCGTCGGATCGGATGGATTTGGTTACGCGAACGATCGTGGTAACTGGGTGAAGATCCCGCAGCTTGGTCGGGTGATTATCGGCGATCGCGTCGAGATCGGCGCTTGTACCACCATTGACCGTGGTGCTCTGGACGATACTGTGATCGGTAATGGTGTTATCATTGATAATCAATGCCAGATTGCACATAACGTTGTGATTGGCGACAATACGGCGGTAGCCGGTGGCGTCATTATGGCGGGTAGCCTGAAGATTGGCCGTTACTGCATGATTGGCGGCGCCAGCGTGATCAATGGGCATATGGAAATATGCGACAAAGTCACGGTAACTGGCATGGGTATGGTGATGCGTCCTATCACTGAACCTGGCGTCTACTCCTCAGGCATTCCGCTACAACCCAATAAGGTATGGCGTAAAACAGCTGCACTGGTGATGAATATTGATGATATGAGCAAGCGCCTCAAAGCGATTGAGCGCAAGGTTAATCAACAAGACTAAAGCACCTTTTTTGCATGTCTGACTTTTCGGCCTGTCCCATTCATACGATTGCGACAGGCCGTGTTATTATTGCCTTTTAGTATATTTTGACAGGAAGAGTATTTTGACTACTAACACTCATACTCTGCATATTGAAGAGATTTTAGAACTTCTGCCGCACCGTTTTCCGTTTCTGCTGGTTGACCGTGTGCTGGATTTTGAAGAAGGTCGTTTTCTGCGCGCAGTGAAAAATGTATCCGTTAATGAGCCTTTCTTCCAGGGCCACTTCCCGGGCAAACCTATTTTCCCTGGCGTACTGATTCTGGAAGCGATGGCGCAGGCCACTGGTATCCTTGCGTTTAAAAGCGTAGGAAAACTGGAACCAGGCGAACTGTACTATTTCGCGGGTATTGACGAAGCACGCTTTAAGCGTCCTGTCGTGCCGGGCGATCAGATGATCATGGAAGTGACTTTCGAGAAAACGCGCCGTGGCCTGACCCGTTTTAAAGGGGTTGCGCTGGTCGACGGTAAAGTTGTGTGCGAAGCAACGATGATGTGTGCCCGTAGCCGGGAGGCCTGATACGTGATTGATAAATCCGCCTTTATTCACCCTACCGCCATTGTGGAAGAGGGCGCCAGTATTGGCGCTAACGCTCACATTGGCCCATTTTGTATTGTTGGACCCCATGTTGAAATTGGTGAGGGTACCGTACTGAAGTCTCACGTTGTCGTGAATGGCCATACAAAAATTGGTCGCGATAACGAGATCTATCAGTTTGCCTCCATCGGCGAAGTTAACCAGGATCTTAAATATGCTGGCGAACCGACCCGCGTGGAAATTGGCGATCGCAACCGCATCCGCGAAAGCGTCACCATTCATCGTGGCACAGTGCAGGGCGGTGGAGTGACTAAGGTGGGCAGCGATAACTTACTGATGATTAATGCGCACGTCGCGCATGATTGTACGGTAGGCAACCGCTGTATTCTGGCGAATAACGCCACGCTTGCCGGACATGTTTCGCTGGATGATTTTGTTATCATCGGCGGTATGACTGCGGTGCATCAATTCTGCATCATCGGCGCGCATGTGATGGTTGGCGGCTGTTCTGGCGTTGCTCAGGATGTGCCACCGTACGTTATCGCCCAGGGCAACCACGCGACGCCGTTTGGCGTCAACATCGAAGGTCTGAAGCGTCGTGGGTTCACCCGCGAAGCGATTACCGCGATTCGTAATGCCTACAAAGCGTTGTACCGTAGCGGTAAAACGCTGGAAGAAGTGAAGCCGGAAATCGCCGAACTGGCGAAACAGTACCCCGATGTCCAGGCTTTCAGCGACTTCTTTGAGCGCTCAACGCGTGGTCTGATTCGTTAATGACTGAGCAGCGTCCTTTAACGATTGCCCTCGTCGCCGGAGAAACCTCCGGCGATATTCTTGGTGCAGGGCTAATTCGCGCACTCAAAGCTCGTGTTCCCAATGCGCGTTTTGTTGGCGTGGCGGGGCCGCTAATGCAGGCCGAAGGCTGTGAAGCCTGGTACGAAATGGAAGAACTGGCGGTTATGGGCATTGTTGAAGTGCTCGGACGTCTGCGCCGTTTACTGCATATTCGTGCCGATCTCACTCGTCGATTCACCGATCTCAAGCCGGATGTATTCGTTGGTATTGATGCGCCTGATTTCAATATTACCCTTGAAGGGAACTTGAAAAAGCAGGGCATAAAAACCATTCATTATGTCAGTCCGTCCGTCTGGGCGTGGCGACAGAAACGCGTTTTCAAAATAGGCAGATCCACCAATATGGTGCTGGCCTTTCTGCCTTTCGAAAAAGCGTTTTATGACAAATTTAACGTCCCGTGCCGCTTTATCGGCCACACCATGGCGGATGCCATGCCGTTGGATCCGGATAAAAACGCGGCACGTGATATTCTGGGTATTCCCCACGATGCTCACTGCCTGGCGCTGCTGCCTGGAAGCCGTGGCGCTGAAGTGGAGATGCTCAGCGCCGATTTTCTGAAAACGGCGCAGCTGTTACGTCAGCATTACCCGGATCTCGAAGTGGTGGTGCCGCTGGTCAATGCCAAACGCCGGGAGCAGTTTGAGCGTATCAAGGCTGAGGTTGCGCCGGAGCTTTCCGTGCATCTGCTTAATGGCATGGGACGTGAAGCGATGGTGGCCAGCGACGCCGCACTGCTGGCTTCAGGCACCGCTGCGCTGGAGTGTATGCTGGCAAAGTGTCCGATGGTGGTCGGCTACCGCATGAAACCCTTCACCTTCTGGCTGGCGAAGCGTCTGGTGAAAACGGATTACGTTTCGCTACCTAACCTGTTAGCGGGAAGAGAACTGGTTAAAGAGCTGTTGCAGGAAGAGTGTGAGCCGCATGCGCTGGCGCAAGCGCTGTTGCCGTTACTGGCGAATGGCAAAACCAGCCATGCGATGCACGACACATTCCGTGAACTGCACCAGCAGATCCGTTGCAATGCCGATGAGCAGGCAGCGGATGCAGTCCTGGAGTTAGCGCAATGATTGAATTTGTTTATCCGCATACGCATTTAGTGGCGGGTGTGGATGAAGTCGGGCGTGGTCCTTTGGTCGGTGCGGTTGTTACTGCTGCCGTTATTCTGGATCCGGCTCGCCCGATTATCGGTCTTAACGACTCAAAAAAACTGTCAGAAAAACGTCGCCTGGCGCTGTTTGATGAAATCAAAGAAAAAGCGTTAAGCTGGAGCGTAGGCCGTGCAGAACCGCATGAAATCGACGATCTGAATATTTTGCATGCCACCATGCTGGCGATGCAGCGTGCGGTCGCGGGTCTGCATATTGCGCCAGAATACGTACTGATTGACGGCAATCGTTGCCCGGCATTACCGGTACCGTCGATGGCGGTAGTCAAAGGTGATAGCCGCGTTGCGGAGATTAGCGCAGCGTCAATACTGGCAAAAGTGACCCGCGATGCTGAAATGGCTGCGCTGGATACGGTTTTTCCGCAGTATGGTTTTGCACAGCACAAAGGCTATCCAACTGCTTTTCATCTGGAAAAATTGGCACTGTATGGCGCGACAGAGCACCATCGCCGCAGTTTTGGCCCCGTCAAACGCGCACTGGGACTCACGTCCTGATTCTTGTGTCGAAGGAATCTGAAGATGTCTGAACCACGTTTCGTCCACCTCCGGGTGCACAGCGACTACTC
Source organism: Citrobacter sp. wls706 (assembly GCF_005281305.1). Lineage (NCBI taxonomy): Bacteria > Pseudomonadati > Pseudomonadota > Gammaproteobacteria > Enterobacterales > Enterobacteriaceae > Citrobacter > Citrobacter sp. wls706. The sequence continues at coordinate 47,770 of NZ_SZXG01000038.1, forward strand.
CATGATCGATGGGCTGGCGAAAACCGGGCCGCTGGTGAAGAAGGCGGCCGCGTTAGGCATGCCCGCGCTGGCGATTACCGATTTTACCAACCTCTGTGGTCTGGTGAAGTTTTACGGAGCGGGTCACGGCGCCGGTATTAAACCGATTGTTGGTGCAGATTTTCATGTCCGCAGTGAGCTATTGGGTGATGAACTCACGCAACTCACCGTGCTGGCCGCTAACAATACCGGCTATCAGAATCTGACGTTGTTGATATCAAAAGCCTATCAGCGCGGTTATGGCGCAGAAGGGCCGGTCATCGACAGGGACTGGCTGGTCGAGCTAAAAGAAGGTTTGATTTTGCTCTCCGGCGGTCGCATGGGCGACGTCGGACGTAGCTTGTTGCGCGGTAATAGCGCCCTGGTTGACGAATGCGTGGCGTTTTACGAAGCGCATTTTCCGGATAGCTACTTCCTTGAGCTGATCCGTACCGGCAGACAAGATGAAGAAAACTATCTGCATGCCGCGGTAGAACTGGCCGAAAGGCGTGGTTTGCCGGTGGTGGCGACCAACGATGTTCGCTTCCTGGAAACCGGTGATTTCGACGCGCATGAAATCCGTGTGGCGATCCACGACGGATTCACCCTTGACGATCCCAAACGTCCGCGTAACTACTCCGCGCAGCAGTATATGCGCAGCGAAGACGAGATGTGCGAACTGTTCTCCGATATCCCGGAGGCGCTGCAAAACACCGTCGAAATCGCCAAACGCTGTAACGTCACGGTGCGCCTTGGCGAATATTTCCTGCCGCAGTTCCCGACCGGCGATATGACCACCGAGGACTTCCTCGTGGCCAAGTCGAAAGAGGGTCTGGAAGAGCGACTGGAGTTCCTCTTCCCGGATCCGGAAGAGCGCGCCAGGCGCCGTCCGGAATATGATGAACGTCTGGATGTTGAGCTACAGGTTATCAACCAGATGGGATTCCCAGGCTACTTCCTGATCGTTATGGAATTTATCCAGTGGTCGAAGGATAACGGTGTACCAGTCGGCCCGGGACGTGGTTCCGGCGCAGGTTCGCTGGTGGCCTATGCGCTAAAAATTACCGACCTGGATCCGCTGGAATTTGACCTGCTGTTCGAACGTTTCCTCAACCCGGAACGTGTATCAATGCCCGACTTCGACGTTGACTTCTGTATGGAGAAACGCGACCAGGTTATTGAACACGTGGCGGAAATGTACGGTCGTGACGCGGTTTCGCAGATTATTACTTTCGGTACGATGGCGGCAAAAGCGGTTATCCGTGACGTGGGCCGCGTGCTGGGGCACCCGTACGGCTTCGTGGATCGTATTTCGAAACTGGTGCCGCCCGATCCGGGCATGACGTTGGCGAAAGCCTTCGAAGCTGAACCCCAACTGCCGGAAATCTATGAGGCGGATGAAGAGGTTAAAGCGCTGATCGATATGGCGCGTAAGCTGGAAGGCGTCACGCGTAACGCCGGTAAGCACGCCGGTGGTGTGGTTATCGCCCCGACCAAAATTACCGATTTTGCGCCGCTATACTGCGATGAACAGGGGCTACACCCGGTTACTCAGTTTGATAAGAACGACGTGGAATACGCCGGCCTGGTGAAGTTCGACTTCCTGGGTCTGCGCACGCTGACCATCATCAACTGGGCGCTGGAGATGATCAACGCCCGCCGTGAAAAGAACGGCGAGCCGCCGCTGGATATCGCGGCCATTCCGCTTGACGATAAGAAAAGCTTCGACATGCTGCAACGCTCGGAGACCACCGCGGTATTCCAGCTTGAATCCCGCGGCATGAAGGATCTGATCAAACGTCTGCAGCCTGACTGCTTCGAAGATATGATCGCACTAGTGGCCCTGTTCCGCCCAGGCCCGCTACAGTCGGGGATGGTAGATAACTTTATCGACCGTAAGCATGGCCGCGAAGAGATTTCCTACCCGGACGTACAATGGCAGCATGAGTGTCTGAAGCCGGTACTGGAGCCGACCTACGGCATTATCCTGTATCAGGAACAGGTTATGCAGATTGCCCAGGAGCTATCCGGTTATACGCTTGGCGGCGCGGATATGCTGCGTCGTGCGATGGGTAAGAAAAAGCCGGAAGAGATGGCCAAGCAGCGCGGCACCTTTGAAGAAGGGGCGAAAAAGCGCGGCGTCGACGGCGAACTGGCGATGAAAATCTTTGACCTGGTGGAGAAATTCGCCGGTTACGGATTTAACAAATCACACTCCGCTGCCTATGCGCTGGTCTCTTACCAGACGCTGTGGCTGAAGGCACATTACCCTGCCGAGTTTATGGCGGCGGTAATGACGGCCGATATGGATAACACCGAGAAAGTGGTCGGGCTGGTGGATGAATGCTGGCGCATGGGGTTAAAAATCCTGCCGCCAGACATTAACTCCGGGCTTTACCATTTCCACGTTAACGATGATGGCGAGATTGTTTACGGCATCGGCGCGATAAAAGGCGTGGGTGAAGGGCCAATTGAAGCTATTATTGAGGCGCGCAACGAAGGCGGTTACTTCCGCGAGCTGTTTGATCTCTGTGCGCGTACGGATATCAAAAAACTCAATCGCCGGGTGCTGGAAAAACTGATTATGTCCGGGGCGTTTGACCGCCTTGGCCCACACCGCGCGGCGTTGATGAATTCGCTGAATGATGCGCTAAAAGCCGCCGATCAGCATGCGAAGGCCGAGGCTATTGGCCAGGCTGATATGTTTGGCGTGCTGGCGGAAGAGCCGGAACAAATTGAACAGTCTTATGCCAACTGTACACCGTGGCCTGAGCAGGTAGTATTAGACGGTGAGCGTGAAACGTTAGGGCTTTACCTGACGGGACACCCCATCAACCAGTATTTAAAAGAAATTGAGCGCTATGTTGGAGGCCACAGGCTGAAAGACATGCATCCGACAGAACGTGGTAAAGTCACCACGGCTGCGGGGCTCGTCATTGCCGCGCGGGTAATGGTCACCAAGCGCGGTAATCGTATCGGCATCTGTACACTGGATGACCGTTCCGGGCGTCTGGAAGTTATGTTGTTTACCGATGCCCTGGATAAATACCAGCAATTGCTGGAAAAAGACCGCATACTTATCGTCAGCGGACAGGTCAGCTTTGATGACTTCAGCGGCGGGCTTAAAATGATGGCCCGTGAAGTCATGGATATTGACGAAGCCCGGGAAAAATATGCTCGCGGGCTTGCTATCTCGCTGACGGACAGGCAAATTGATGACCAGCTTTTAAACCGACTCCGTCAGTCTCTGGAACCCCACCGCTCGGGGACAATTCCAGTACATCTCTACTATCAGAGGGCGGATGCACGTGCGCGGTTGCGTTTTGGCGCGACGTGGCGTGTCTCTCCGAGCGATCGTTTGCTAAACGATCTCCGCGGCCTTATTGGTTCGGAGCAGGTGGAACTGGAGTTTGACTAATACAGGAATACTATGAGTCTGAATTTCCTTGATTTTGAACAGCCGATTGCAGAGCTGGAAGCAAAAATCGATTCTCTGACTGCGGTTAGCCGTCAGGATGAGAAACTGGATATTAACATCGATGAAGAAGTGCATCGCCTGCGTGAAAAAAGCGTAGAACTGACGCGTAAAATCTTCGCCGATCTTGGCGCATGGCAGGTAGCCCAACTGGCGCGCCATCCACAGCGTCCGTACACCCTGGATTATGTCCGCCTGGCGTTTGATGAATTTGATGAGCTGGCGGGCGATCGTGCCTATGCGGATGACAAAGCTATCGTCGGCGGTATCGCGCGTCTGGATGGCCGTCCGGTGATGATCATTGGTCATCAGAAAGGCCGTGAGACCAAAGAAAAAATTCGTCGTAATTTCGGCATGCCAGCGCCGGAAGGCTATCGCAAAGCGCTGCGTCTGATGGAAATGGCTGAACGTTTCAACATGCCGATCATTACCTTCATCGACACCCCTGGGGCTTACCCGGGCGTGGGCGCTGAAGAACGTGGTCAGTCTGAAGCCATCGCGCGTAACCTGCGTGAAATGTCGCGTCTGAGCGTACCGGTCATCTGCACCGTTATCGGTGAAGGTGGTTCCGGCGGCGCGCTGGCGATCGGCGTAGGCGATAAAGTGAACATGCTGCAATACAGCACCTATTCCGTTATCTCCCCGGAAGGTTGTGCTTCCATTCTGTGGAAAAGCGCGGATAAAGCGCCGCTGGCCGCTGAAGCGATGGGCATTATCGCGCCGCGTCTGAAAGAGCTGAAGCTTATCGACTCTATCATTCCTGAACCGCTGGGTGGCGCGCACCGCAACCCGGAAGCCATGGCGGCGTCACTGAAAGCGCAACTGCTGACCGATCTCGCCGATCTTGATGTGTTAGGTAAAGAAGATCTGAAAAACCGTCGTTACCAGCGTCTGATGAGCTACGGCTACGCGTAAACTGCATTCATTCTGAAAAGGGCCACAATGCTGTGGCCCTTTTTTTACCTGTTGTTTGACCAGGCTATGCTTAACTAAGGTTTTTCCAGGAGGAACGCATGAATATCATTGCCATCATGGGACCGCATGGCGTCTTTTATAAAGATGAGCCCATCAAGGAACTTGAGCGTGCGCTACAACAGCAGGGTTTTCAGATTATCTGGCCGCAGAATAGCGTTGACCTGCTGAAGTTTATCGAACATAACCCGCGAATTTGCGGCGTCATTTTTGACTGGGATGAATACAGTCTCGATCTGTGCAGTGAGATCAACCAGCTAAACGAATATCTTCCGCTCTACGCCTTTATTAATACCCATTCGACTATGGATGTCAGCGCCCATGATCTGCGCATGGCGCTGTGGTTTTTTGAGTATGCGCTGGGCCAGTCTGAAGACATTGCCACCCGCATCCGCCAGTACACCAGTGAATATCTGGATAACATCACGCCGCCTTTTACCAAAGCGCTATTTACCTATGTGAAGGAAGGAAAGTATACCTTCTGCACGCCCGGTCATATGGCGGGAACGGCATACCAGAAAAGCCCGGTCGGCTGCTTGTTCTATGATTTCTTTGGCGGCAATACGCTGAAAGCCGATGTGTCCATTTCTGTGACCGAGCTGGGTTCGCTGCTGGATCATACCGGCCCGCACCTGGAAGCGGAGGAGTATATCGCGCGCACTTTTGGCGCCGAGCAGAGCTATATGGTGACCAACGGCACGTCCACCTCCAATAAAATTGTTGGTATGTATGCCGCACCAACCGGCAGTACGCTGTTGATTGACCGCAACTGTCATAAGTCGTTGGCGCATTTGCTGATGATGAGCGATGTGGTGCCAATCTGGTTGAAGCCGACGCGTAATGCGTTGGGTATTCTGGGTGGTATCCCCCGAAGGGAATTTACCCGTGCAAGCATTGAAAGCAAGATAGAGGAGACCCCCCAGGCGCAATGGCCTGTGCATGCGGTGATCACCAACTCTACCTATGACGGCCTGCTGTATAACACCAACTGGATCAAGCAAACGCTGGATGTGCCCTCTATCCATTTTGATTCAGCCTGGGTGCCATATACCCATTTTCATCCGATCTATCAGGGGAAAAGCGGGATGAGCGGTGAGCGCGTGCCGGGGAAGGTGATTTTTGAAACCCAGTCTACCCACAAGATGCTGGCGGCGTTGTCACAGGCTTCTCTGATCCATATTAAGGGTGACTACGACGAAGACACCTTCAACGAAGCCTTTATGATGCACACATCCACTTCGCCGAGTTACCCGATTGTTGCCTCGATAGAAACCGCAGCGGCCATGCTGCGAGGCAATTCAGGCAAGCGGTTAATCAATCGTTCGGTGGAGCGGGCGCTGCATTTTCGTAAAGAAGTGCAGCGGTTGCGTGAAGAGTCGGATGGCTGGTTTTTTGATATCTGGCAGCCGGAAAGGGTGGATGAAGCAGAATGCTGGCCGGTAGCGCCTGGTGAAGACTGGCACGGATTTGTCGATGCTGACGCCGACCACATGTTCCTCGACCCGGTGAAAGTCACTATTCTGACGCCGGGGATGGATGAACAAGGAAATATGAGTGAAGAGGGGATCCCCGCCGCGTTGGTGGCGAAATTCCTTGATGAACGCGGCGTGGTTGTCGAAAAAACGGGACCGTATAATCTGTTGTTCCTGTTCAGCATCGGTATTGATAAAACCCGGGCGATGGGCCTGCTGCGCGGCCTGACGGAATTTAAGCGTTCGTACGATCTGAATTTACGCGTGAAAAACATGCTGCCGGATCTCTATGCCGAGGATCCCGACTTTTATCGCAATATGCGTATTCAGGATCTGGCGCAGGGGATCCATAGGCTTATTCGCCAGCACGATCTCTCCGGGCTGATGCTGCGGGCATTTGATACCTTACCGGAAATGAAAATGACGCCGCATCAGGCCTGGCAGCGGCAGATCAAAGGTGAGGTTGAAACGGTGGCGCTTGATCAACTGGTGGGGCGCGTTTCCGCCAATATGATCCTGCCTTATCCGCCCGGAGTACCGCTCTTGATGCCTGGTGAAATGATCACGGAAAAAAGCCGGGCTGTACTCGATTTCCTGCTGATGCTGTGTTCAGTGGGCCATCATTATCCTGGATTTGAAACCGATATCCATGGCGCTAAACTGGGTGAGGATGGCGTGTATCGTGTGAGAGTCTTAAAAATGGCATAACGACTTGCCTGAACCCATTACGCACGAGTAACGTGCTGAAAGAACAAACGAAAGAGGCGATGACGCTATGCTGGGATTAAAACAGGTTCACCATATTGCCATTATTGCGACGGACTACGTGGTGAGTAAGGCATTTTACTGCGATGTGCTGGGCTTCACCCTGATGAGCGAAGCCTACCGGGAAGAGCGTGACTCCTGGAAAGGCGATCTGGCATTGAACGGTCAGTATGTGATTGAGCTCTTTTCTTTCCCATTTCCACCTTGCCGCCCGAGTCGACCGGAAGCCTGTGGTTTACGTCATCTGGCGTTCAGTGTGGATGATGTAGAGAAAGCGATCGCGCATCTGGAGGCTCGCGATGTGAAGTGTGAGGCGGTACGCATCGATCCTTTTACCGGCAAACGCTTTACGTTTTTTAACGATCCCGACGGATTACCGCTCGAACTGTATGAGCTGTAAGGCTTGTTATTGTGGCGTTAGCCCGGTAACGTGCCGGGCAATGCCATTGTAAGTAACCATCATGACAACACTCACGCTGAATACTTCACTGCTGAATTCTCAATCGATTCTGGTCGCCTTTAGCGGCGGGCTGGACTCCACCGTGCTGCTGCATCAGTTAGTGCTGTGGCGAGCACAGCACCCTGACGTTACGTTGCGCGCAATCCATATTCATCATGGACTAAGTCCCCATGCGGACAGTTGGGTGCAGCACTGTGAATCGATATGCGCGCAGTGGCAGGTGCCGTTGGTGGTTGAACGGGTCCGTCTGGAGGATGATGGCCTGGGTATAGAAGCTCAGGCGAGGCGGGCGCGCTATCACGCATTTGCACAGACGTTACTGCCGGGCGAGGTACTGATGACCGCCCAGCATTTGGATGACCAGTGCGAAACCTTTCTGCTGGCACTTAAGCGCGGCAGTGGTCCTGCCGGGCTTTCCGCCATGGGGGAAAGCTCACCGTTCGCCGGAACCCAACTGATCCGACCGCTGCTGGCGCAAACACGAGAGGCGCTGGAAGGGTGGGCGCGACAGCACCAATTATGCTGGATCGAAGATGAAAGTAATCAGGATGATACCTACGATCGCAATTTCCTCAGATTGCGCGTTACTCCCTTGCTGCAACAGCGTTGGCCACACTTCGCGCAAGCTACAGCCCGCAGCGCAGCGCTGTGCGCCGAGCAGGAGAGCTTGCTGGATGAATTGCTTGCCAGCGATCTAGCCGACTGTGTCACGGCCCAAGGCACACTGTTGCTGGCGCCGCTTATGATGATGAGCGATGTGCGGCGCGCTGCGCTGCTTCGCCGCTGGCTGGCGGGATTACATGCGCCAATGCCTTCCCGTGACGCTCTGGAACGTATCTGGCAGGAAGTCGCGCTGGCACGAGAGGATGCTTCCCCCTGTTTTCGCCTTGGAGGGTTCGACATTCGTCGCTACCAGTCGCAACTGTGGTGGGTGAAACCGGTCGACGGGCACAGCGAAACCGTCATTCCTTGGCCATGCTGGCAAACGCCGCTGACGCTGCCCGTTGGGCTGGGATCGGTGCAGTTAATCTCCGCAGGCGAATTGCGCGTGCCTAAAGCGGACGAGCTGGTCAGTATTCGTTTTAAAGCGCCAGGCGTATTACATATTGTCGGGCGTAACGGTGGACGTAAATTAAAGAAAATCTGGCAGGAGCAGGGGATTCCACCCTGGCGACGAGATACCACGCCGCTGCTTTTTTATGGTGAAACGTTGATTGCGGCTGCGGGTGTTTTTGTGACGCGTGAGGGAATAGCAGAAGATGAAGAAGGTGTGAGTCTGATTTGGCATGCCTGATGGCGCTGCGCTTATCCGGCCTACGTATCGCATGGACCGTAGGCCGGATAAGGTGCTTGCACCGCCATCCGGCAACAAAATAATCAGGATTCGCTGACTACCACGGTACCGATTTGTGGGTGGCTGAAGCTGGCAATTTTGTCGAGGCGAAGCTCACGGGTTTCACCTGCGACCTCTGCGACCAGATATTCCACGTTTTTGCGGGAAACCAGATCGTTTGCCTTCGCCTGCAAAACTTCGCCATCTTTTAACGCCAACGTCAGTAACAAATGGTGCTGGCAGGCGAGTTCAAGATTGTCGTAATCATCACAGTTGATGGGTTGATACGTTTCATTCATTGACATAATCGCTCACCAGTAAGTTCGCGGCAGCATAGGCCGCTTTTTCCCTGACCGACTCTGAAAGGGCGCTGTCTGCCGCCACTTCATTAAGCACCTTCAATACGCAGCCCAGCGCATCCGGGACATACCCTAAGTCTCCGCTGGCGATTTCCGCGTACCGCTTGCGTATTAACTCACAATATTTTTCCACATGCCCTCCTGTCAGCACTCTGACTTAACCGTGGATGCAAGTCTAAGCCTACGAAGATAAACTCTGTTTAGCAAGGTGACTATACCATACTCATTCAGGCAATATCAGCGCCTTGATAGAGGCGCTGTTAGCAGCCTTTTGCCGTGGTTTTCGCTACAATGTGCGCCTGATTCGAAAGGAGTTCTCAAATGGCGCTTAAAGCGACAATCTATAAAGCTGTAGTCAATGTGGCGGATCTTGACCGCAACCAATTCCTTGACGCAGCCTTGACGCTGGCGCGTCACCCTTCAGAAACCCAGGAGCGCATGATGCTGCGTCTGCTGGCGTGGATTAAATATGCCGATGAGCGCCTGCAGTTTACGCGGGGCCTGAGTGCGGAAGATGAACCGGAAGCATGGCTGCGAAACGACCATCTGGGCATTGATTTATGGATTGAACTCGGCCTGCCGGATGAGCGCCGTATTAAGAAAGCCTGCACTCAGTCTGCTGAGGTGGCCCTGTTTACCTACAACAGCCGTGCGGCCCAGATCTGGTGGCAACAAAACCAGAGTAAGTGCGCGCAGTTTAAAAATCTTACCGTGTGGTATCTGGATGACGAACAGCTGGCACAACTGAGTGAATTTGCTGGTCGCACCATGGCGCTGCAGGCGACGATCCAGGATGGCGCGATCTGGTTGTCCGATTCTCAGAACAATCTGGAAATTCATCTGACCGCGTGGCAGCCGCGTTCATGATTGTTATCTCCCGAAACGTCTCTATCCCTGACAATGAGCTGGAAATCACGGCGATTCGGGCGCAGGGCGCGGGCGGTCAGCACGTTAACAAGACCTCGACGGCTATCCATTTGCGCTTTGACATTCGGGCCTCTGGCCTGCCAGAGTATTATAAGGAACGACTGCTTGCCGCCAGCCATCATCTGATTAGCAGCGATGGCATTATTATCATTAAGGCGCAGGAATACCGTAGCCAGGAGCTTAATCGGGAAGCGGCAATCTCGCGGCTGGTGGCGGTGATCAAAGAATTAACCGCAGTGCAAAAAAGCCGACAGGCAACGCGTCCTACGCGCGCTTCGAAAGAGCGTAGGTTGTCGTCGAAGGCGCAAAAATCCACAGTGAAAGCACTGCGCGGGAGAGTTCGTCGAACGCAAGACTGACGAGCAGGAATAAAAATTTATAAGGAATTGATAGTGAAAACAGCAATATTGTCCGTAGTCGCTGCATGCACGCTTTTTTCCTTGATCGGCTGTAACAACCGTACTGAAGTCGAAGTACTACAGCCGACACGGGCGGCAGAATTAAAACCGATGCAGCAGAGCTGGCGTGGCATCCTGCCTTGCGCAGACTGCGAAGGGATTGAAACTTCTCTGTTCCTTGAAAAAGACGGAACATGGGTGATGAACGAACGCTATCAGGGGGTGAGGGATGAACCGTCGTCCTTTGCCTCTTATGGTACATGGGCGCGCACTGCTGACAAGCTGGTGCTGACCGACAGCAAAGGTGAAAAGTCGTACTACCGGGTAAAAGGTGAAGCGCTGGAAATGCTCGATCGTGAAGGTAATCCGATTGAGTCGCAGTTCAACTACACGCTCCAGCCGGTTTCCGCCAGCTTACCAGTGACGCCAATGCCGATGCGGGGGATGTACTTCTATATGGCTGATGCAGCTATCTTTACCGACTGCGCAACGGGTAAACGGATGCCGGTGGCGAATAACGCCCAGCTTGAGCGTGACTATTTAGCCGCTCGCGCGGAAAACGGGCAGTCCGTACTGCTGACGCTGGAAGCGCATTTCACGCTGGAGGCGAACCCGGACACCGGCGAAAAAGTGAAAACGCTGATGGCGGATAAAGATGCGAAGTTTATCCCTGGTAAAGCGTGTAATTAATCGATAAAAAAGGCCCTGATAATCAGGGCCTTTTGCTGGTATTAGCCTTTAATGGCTTTTACCAGGTAGTCGACGATGTCGCCTGTTTTAATCAACTGCTTCTCGCCGTTACGACGGTATTTGTATTCGATATCGTCGTTGTCGAGGTTACGGTCGCCCAGCACGATGGTGTGCGGAATACCGATCAGTTCCATATCGGCAAACATCACGCCCGGACGCTCTTTACGGTCGTCCATCAGCACTTCAATGCCCTGCGCGCGCAACTCAGCGTACAGTTTTTCAGCCAGTTCCTGCACGCGATAGGACTTATGCATGTTCATCGGCAGAATTGCCACCTGGAACGGGGCAATGGCGTCTGGCCAGACGATACCGCGATCGTCATAGTTCTGTTCGATAGCGGCAGCAACCACGCGAGTTACCCCGATACCGTAGCAACCCATGGTCAGGATCTGGTTACGACCGTCTTCGCCCTGAACGGCGGCTTTCATCGCTTCAGAGTACTTGGTGCCCAACTGGAAGATGTGACCCACTTCGATGCCGCGTTTAATCAGCAACGTACCCTTGCCATCCGGACTCGGATCGCCAGCGACCACGTTACGGATGTCCGCAACTTCCGGGGTGGCAACGTCGCGATCCCAGTTGATACCGAAATAGTGCTTACCGTCGATGTTCGCGCCCGCGGCGAAATCGCTCATCACGGCAACGGTACGGTCGATAACAACCGGAATTGGCATGTTCACCGGACCGAGAGAACCCGGACCCGCTTTCACCAACGCGCGAATTTCTTCTTCAGTGGCGAAGGTCAGCGGGCTGGCAACCTGCGGCAGTTTTTCCGCTTTGACTTCGTTCAGCTCGTGATCGCCGCGAACCAGCAGCGCAATCAGCCGAGACTTGCTGCCTTCAACCGCTTTCACCAGCAGGGTTTTTACGGTTTTTTCGATCGGCAGGTTGAACTGTTCAACCAGCTCGGCGATGGTTTTCGCGTTCGGCGTATCAACCAGCGTCATCTCCTGCGTTGCTGCCGCACGCGGCTCTTTCGGGGCCACGGCTTCGGCGAATTCGATGTTTGCTGCATAGTCGGAGGAGTCGGAGAAGATCACATCGTCTTCGCCGCTCTGCGCCAGCACCTGGAATTCGTGAGAGGCGCTACCGCCGATTGAACCGGTGTCCGCCTGGACCGCACGGAAATCGAGACCCATACGGCTGAAGATCTTGCTGTACGCCGCATACATCGCGTCGTAGGTCTCCTGCAGGGATTCCTGAGAAGTATGGAAAGAATAAGCATCTTTCATCAGGAATTCGCGGGAACGCATCACGCCGAAGCGCGGACGGACTTCGTCACGGAATTTAGTCTGGATCTGGTAAAAGTTCAGCGGCAGCTGTTTGTAAGAGCTCAGCTCGTTACGAATCAGGTCGGTGATCACTTCTTCATGCGTTGGGCCAAGGACGAACGGGCGATCGCCACGGTCAGCAATACGCAGCAGTTCCGGGCCGTATTGTTCCCAACGGCCACTCTCTTGCCACAGCTCAGAGGGCTGAACGACCGGCATCAACACCTCGATCGCACCGGCGTTGTTCATCTCTTCACGCACGATGTTTTCGACTTTTTTCAGGACGCGCACGCCGGTCGGCAGCCAGGTATATAACCCGGAGGCCAGCTTGCGGATCATCCCGGCGCGCAGCATCAGCTGGTGGCTGATGACTTCGGCGTCGGCAGGTGTCTCCTTCAGAGTGGAGAGCAGATATTGGCTAGTACGCATGTTGTTACGGTTCCAGTTGAACGATCGAACAGGCTCAAAACGAGCCTGGCACAAAACAAAAGTGGTTTAGTTTACCAGCGAGAAAGGGATGTCAAAAGAGTACGCGACGCAAATTAGCGGGCTTCCAGAGCAAAGACCTCAAATCCTGACGGCGTTACGCGCCAGCGGACGTTAAAGTCCAGCAGCCAAACGGCATAGGTTTTGCCTTCTTCCTCGTTTTTACGGTAGGCAGGACGGGGATCCTGCGCCAGCACTTCGGCAATAAACTGGCGAAGATGCGGATAACGTTTTTCCAGCCCAGCCAGTTGCCCGGTGATCTCTTCACTGAACGTCACAGCTACGCTGGCCTGCGGTGCATCCTGAGCATAGCTGGCGCGAGCAGCGGGCAGCGATTCGGCAAATGGCAGATACGGCTTAATATCCACTACCGGCGTACCATCGACAAGATCCAGCCCGCCGAGCTCAAGGATAACGTGCTCTTTATGGCAGCGGATGCCCCGTAGCTCAACCAAAGACATGCCAACAGGGTTAGGACGAAACGTTGAACGCGTGGCGAAGACGCCCATTCTGGCGTTGCCGCCAAGACGGGGAGGGCGCACGGTTGGACGCCATCCTCCTTCCATTGTCTGATGAAAAACAAAAATCACCCACAAATGGCTGAAGGCTTCCAGGCCGCGAACGGCATCGGCCTGGTTATAGGGAGCGAGCAAATGCAGTTCGCCGCTGGCGCTTTTCACCAGACCTGGCTGGCGTGGAACAGCGAACTTTTCTTTATAAGGTGAGCGGATAACGCCTATTTGCTCGAACTGAAAATGGCTCATTTCGCCGAAATGTTCAGTGCAGAACCAATGCAAACCGCCTGACGATAGCAACCTGGGGTCCCGCTGGTTACTTCGCAACTGTGCAGCAATACCGCATTCGCTTTCATTTTAGAGGCGTTAATCTGCATGCGTTTACGTGCGGTTGGGATGCTAGGAGGGGAATCCTGGTTTGATGCCTGACAGGATTCGCCGCTGACTTCGCCGAGATCGCGGAACGGTTTACCCACTAAATCTTCGGCGTTAGTAATGATCTTTACCGGCGCCGCGCGCGGTGCTTTTGGTTTTTCCGGCTCCGCTTTTGGCGGGGTAGCGGTGCTTTGAACGGGTTCAACAGGGGATCTGCTTAACATAGAACAGCCGCTCAGCATGAGTGCTACTAAACAGATCGGTAAAGCACGCATAATATTTCCTCAATGAATGATCTAAACGTCAGATATTGAATCAGGTGCTTGCATAAATGACAAGACGGGCAAGCGCCCGTCCTGATGATATTACAGATTCTGGAAACAGCCTAAAATTACCAGCCCTTAACCGCACCGCCGTTGAAGACTTTGTTTGCCGCTTCGTACACTTCGTCAGACTGGTAGGCCTGCACGAATTTCTTCACGTTCTCAGCATCTTTGTTGTCTTCACGGGTCACGATCAGGTTTACGTACGGAGAATCTTTATCTTCAACAAAGATACCGTCTTTTGCCGGGGTCAGGCCAATCTGGCTGGCGTAGGTGGTGTTGATGACCGCCAGGGCGATTTGCGCATCGTCCAGGGAACGCGGCAGCTGCGGCGCTTCCAGTTCAACCAGCTTCAGGTTTTTCGGGTTTTCAATCACGTCCAGCGCGGTCGGCAGCAGGCCAACACCGTCTTTCAGTTTGATTAAGCCCACTTTTTGCAGCAGCAGCAGCGAGCGACCGAGGTTAGTCGGGTCGTTTGGAATAGCGACCTGAGAACCTTCCTGCAGCTCATCCAGTGATTTGATTTTTTTGGAATAGCCCGCAATCGGATAAACAAAAGTATTGCCTGCGGCAACCAGCTTGTAACCACGATCTTTAATCTGCTGATCCAGGTACGGTTTGTGCTGGAAGGCGTTGGCATCAATGTCGCCTTTGCTCAGCGCTTCGTTAGGCAGGACGTAATCGTTAAACGTGACCAGCTCAACGTCCAGACCGTATTTTTCTTTTGCCACTTTCTGCGCGACTTCTGCAACCTGCTGCTCTGCGCCAACAATAACGCCCACTTTGATGTGGTTAGGATCTTTTTCATCCTGACCGCAACCCACAAGTGCCAGAGAACCGATCAAGGCTCCAACTGCCGCAAAGGTTTTGAATTTGAACGCCATGCTTATTTCCTTTTCTTAATGAGTTTTTAGTGTTGTGTGCAATGTTATTTGTGCGTGACAATCCGGACGATGCGATCGCCGGATAACTGAATTAAATAAACCAGAACGACGAGCAATACCAGTACTGTATTCATCACGGTGGCGTTGTAGCCAATATAACCGTACTGGTAGCCAATCTGTCCCAGACCACCTGCGCCGACGGCACCGCCCATCGCGGAATAGCCAACCAGCGTGATGAGCGTGATGGTGGCAGCATTGACCAGGCCCGGCAGCGCTTCTGGCAGCAGGACTTTACGCACGATCTGTAACGGTGTAGCGCCCATCGCACGGGAGGCTTCAATCAGCCCGGTAGGGATTTCCAGCAGCGCATTTTCCACCATACGGGCGATAAACGGCGCGGCGCCGACGGTCAGCGGGACGATAGCGGCCTGCAGCCCGATAGAAGTACCCACAATCATGCGGGTGAAAGGAATCATCCACACCAGCAAAATAATGAATGGGATGGAACGGAAAATATTTACCAGTGCAGAGAGCGTACGGTAAAGCTTAGCGTTCTCAATGATTTGCCCAGGACGCGTAACGTACAGCAATACGCCAACCGGCAGGCCAATGACAAAACCAAAAAAACCGGACACAAAGGTCATTGCCAGCGTTTCCCATACGCCGCGAACCAGCAGCCACATCATCGGCTCAGACATAACCCAGTACCTCTACTTTTACATGGTGTTCCTGCAGCCAATTAATGGCTGCTTGTGTATCTTCCTGTGTGCCGTGCATTTCAGTCAGCATGATGCCGAACTTCACGCCGCCGGCGTAATCCATCTGCGCGCTAATAATGTTGTTATTTACATTAAAGCGACGGGCCGTCTCAGAGAGTAATGGCGCATCGACCGAATGACCGGTGAACTCCATGCGCAGCATTGGCACGCTGTCGGCCTGCGGCTCTGCTTTTAAACGTTCCAGATAATCTTCCGGGATATCCAGATGCAGAGTGGACTGGATAAACTTCTGTGCCAGCGGCGTTTTCGGATGAGAGAAAACTTCGCTGACGGTGTCTTGCTCAATCAGTTCACCATTACTGATGACCGCCACGCAGTCACAAATGCGTTTTACTACGTCCATCTCATGGGTAATTAGCAGAATGGTGAGACCCAGACGACGGTTAATGTCTTTCAGCAGCTCCAGAATCGAACGCGTGGTTGCCGGGTCGAGTGCGCTGGTGGCTTCATCGCACAGCAACACTTTGGGATTACTTGCCAGCGCACGAGCGATCGCCACTCGTTGTTTTTGTCCACCGGAAAGGTTGGCCGGATAGCTATCATGCTTGTCGCCAAGACCGACTAAATCCAGCAGTTCTGTTACACGGCGTTTGATCTCTTCTTTTGGTGTGTTATCCAGTTCCAGCGGCAGCGCGACGTTGCCAAATACGGTACGGGAAGAGAGCAGGTTAAAGTGCTGGAAAATCATGCCGATTTGACGGCGAGCTTTGGTCAACTCGGACTCTGAAAGCGTGGTCAGTTCCTGACCGCCAACCTGAACGCTGCCTTCGGTTGGGCGCTCGAGTAAGTTAACGCAGCGGATAAGTGTACTTTTACCGGCACCTGAGGCGCCAATTACGCCGTAAATCTGCCCGGCAGGAACGTGCAGGCTGACATTATTTAGCGCCTGAATGGTGCGAGTCCCCTGCTGGAACACTTTGGTGATATTCGAAAGTTTAATCATTGGTTATTTATTATCGTAATTAAGTTAGCCGTGGCATTTTCGTCTGTCTGGGACGGTCAAGGCCGTCAACAAGATGGATGTTAAGGCATCCAGACGTCTAAATCAATCTAGCTTTGCACGATGAGCACTTTCTTGCCCGCCGAAACATGCGATACTAGAGCCACATGCCTTATTCAGGAGCTATAAAAGGTGGCAAAGTCTGTACCCGCAATTTTTCTCGACCGTGACGGCACCATTAATGTGGACCACGGTTACGTACATGAGATTGACGAGTTCGAGTTTATCGACGGTGTTATTGATGCCATGCGTGAACTTAAAAATATGGGTTACGCGCTAATTGTGGTGACGAACCAGTCTGGTATCGCGCGCGGTAAATTTACCGAGGCTCAGTTTGAAACGTTGACCGAATGGATGGACTGGTCGCTGGCCGATCGCGACGTTGATCTGGATGGTATCTACTATTGCCCGCATCATCCGCAGGGTACCGTAGAAGAGTATCGTCAGGTCTGCGATTGCCGTAAACCGCATCCCGGGATGCTGATTTCCGCCCGCGACTTCCTGCACATCGATATGGCTGCTTCTTATATGGTAGGCGACAAAATAGAAGATATGCAGGCGGCAGCTGCTGCGAATGTTGGAACCAAGGTACTGGTGCGCACGGGCAAACCCGTCACGCCGGAAGCAGAAAATGCGGCAGATTTGGTTATAAATAGTCTGGCAGACCTGCCAATGGCGATAAAAAAGCAGCAAAAGTAAGCGTTGTGGGTAAAAGGTGAGCGGTTGAAACAAAAATGCATTTTTCCGCTTGTCTTCCTGAGTCGACTCCCTATAATGCGCCTCCATCGACACG
>NZ_SZXG01000002.1:0-31547 GCF_005281305.1 Citrobacter sp. wls706
TACCCATTTACACACAGAGTTATCCACAAAAATAAGGATCTCTTGCGATCATCACTTCGTTTTACCCCTCGTCTATAAAGCTGAAATTATCGAATTAAGGGAAAGAGAAAAATTCGCGAGCGTTGCGCAAACGTTTTCGTTACAATGCCCCCGCACAATAAGGATGCCCCGTAAGGGGCGTTAGCTGAGTTTTTACGCAAGAATTCACCTAACGCTCTCTGTAATAGTCAAATCCAGGGGATTTACCATGCAACAACGTCGTCCAGTCCGCCGCGCTCTGCTCAGTGTTTCTGACAAGGCCGGTATCATCGAATTCGCCCAGGCACTTTCCGCACGCGGTGTGGAGCTGCTGTCTACGGGGGGCACCGCCCGCCTGTTAGCAGAAAAAGGTCTGGCGGTGACCGAAGTTTCCGATTACACCGGTTTCCCGGAAATGATGGATGGACGCGTAAAGACCCTGCATCCAAAAGTACACGGCGGCATCCTCGGTCGTCGCGGCCAGGACGATGCGATCATGGAGCAGCATCACATCGCCCCTATCGATATGGTTGTCGTTAACCTGTATCCGTTCGCCGAAACCGTGGCCCGTGAAGGCTGCTCGCTGGAAGATGCGGTAGAAAACATCGATATCGGCGGCCCAACGATGGTCCGCTCTGCCGCGAAGAACCATAAAGACGTCGCCATCGTGGTGAAGAGCAGTGACTACGACGCCATTATTGAAGAGATGGATGCTAACGAAGGTTCTTTGACCCTCGACACCCGTTTCGATCTCGCGATTAAAGCCTTCGAACACACCGCCGCCTACGACAGCATGATTGCCAACTACTTCGGCAGCATGGTTCCGGCTTATCACAGTGAGAGCAAAGAAGCCGCCGGTCGCTTCCCGCGTACGCTGAACCTGAACTTCATTAAGAAGCAGGATATGCGCTACGGCGAGAACAGCCACCAGCAGGCTGCCTTCTATATAGAAGAGAATGTGAAAGAAGCATCCGTTGCCACTGCACAACAGGTGCAGGGCAAAGCCCTCTCTTATAACAACATCGCTGATACCGACGCAGCGCTGGAGTGCGTGAAAGAGTTCAACGAGCCGGCCTGCGTGATCGTCAAGCACGCCAACCCGTGCGGCGTGGCGGTAAGCACCTCGATTCTCGATGCTTATGACCGTGCGTATAAAACCGACCCGACCTCCGCGTTCGGCGGCATTATCGCCTTCAACCGCGAGTTAGATGCCGAAACCGCGCAGGCGATTATCTCCCGCCAGTTCGTGGAAGTGATCATCGCCCCGTCCGCGACCGAAGACGCACTGAAAATCACTGCCACCAAGCAGAACGTGCGCGTATTGACCTGCGGTCAATGGGCACAGCGCGTACCTGGTCTGGACTTCAAACGCGTTAACGGCGGCCTGCTGGTTCAGGATCGTGACCTGGGTATGGTGAGCGAAGCTGAACTGCGCGTGGTTTCCAAACGCCAACCTACCGAACAGGAACTGCGCGATGCGCTGTTCTGCTGGAAAGTGGCGAAGTTCGTGAAATCCAACGCCATTGTTTATGCCAAAGAGAATATGACCATCGGCATCGGTGCAGGCCAGATGAGCCGTGTCTACTCCGCGAAAATCGCCGGGATTAAAGCGGCTGACGAAGGTCTGGAAGTGAAAGGTTCCGCGATGGCCTCCGATGCCTTCTTCCCGTTCCGCGATGGTATTGATGCCGCTGCCGCCGTGGGCGTGAGCTGCGTGATCCAGCCTGGCGGTTCTATCCGTGATGATGAAGTCATTGCCGCTGCCGATGAACACGGTATCGCGATGATCTTTACCGACATGCGCCATTTCCGCCATTAATCCACGGAGCAGACGATGAAAGTATTAGTGATTGGCAACGGCGGGCGTGAGCACGCGCTGGCGTGGAAAGCGGCGCAGTCGCCGCTGGTTGATACCGTTTTTGTCGCACCGGGCAACGCGGGCACCGCGCTGGAACCAGCGCTGCAAAACGTGGCTATCGGCGTAACCGATATCCCGGCGTTGCTGAGCTTTGCCCAGAACGAGAAAATTGACCTGACCATCGTTGGCCCGGAAGCGCCGCTGGTGATTGGCGTGGTCGATGCGTTCCGCGCCGCAGGTCTGAAGATCTTTGGCCCAACCGAAGGCGCCGCACAGTTGGAAGGCTCCAAAGCCTTCACCAAAGATTTCCTCGCCCGTCATCACATCCCGACGGCGGAGTATCAGAACTTTACCGAGGTTGAGCCAGCCCTGGCTTACCTGCGCGAGAAAGGCGCACCGATCGTCATCAAAGCCGACGGTCTGGCCGCCGGTAAAGGCGTTATCGTCGCGATGACGCTCGAAGAAGCGGAAGCCGCCGTGCAGGACATGCTGGCGGGTAACGCCTTTGGCGATGCGGGCCACCGCATCGTGATTGAAGAGTTCCTCGACGGTGAAGAAGCGAGCTTTATCGTGATGGTCGACGGCGAGCACGTGCTGCCGATGGCCACCAGCCAGGACCACAAACGCGTGGGCAACGGTGATACCGGTCCGAACACTGGCGGGATGGGTGCTTACTCCCCGGCGCCGGTGGTGACTGATGAAGTGCACCAGCGCACCATGGAACGCATCATCTGGCCAACCGTAAAAGGCATGGCGGCGGAAGGGAATACCTACACCGGCTTCCTGTATGCGGGCCTGATGATCGACAAGCAGGGCAACCCGAAGGTAATCGAGTTCAACTGTCGCTTTGGCGATCCGGAAACCCAGCCGATCATGCTGCGCATGAAGTCGGACCTGGTGGATCTGTGCCTGGCCGCCTGCGACGGCAAGCTGGATGAGAAAACCTCCGAGTGGGACGAGCGCGCTTCATTAGGCGTGGTGATCGCCGCGGGCGGTTATCCAGGCAGCTACAGCACCGGCGATGAGATCCACGGCCTGCCGCTGGAATCCTCAACTGACGGCAAAGTCTTCCACGCTGGCACTAAGCTCGCCGACGACGACCGCGTGCTCACCAGCGGCGGACGCGTCCTATGCGCCACCGCGCTGGGCCACACCGTCGCCGAAGCGCAGAAACGCGCTTACGCCCTGATGACCGACATCCGCTGGGACGGCAGCTTCAGCCGTAACGACATCGGCTGGCGCGCCATCGAACGCGAACAGCGCTAACGCGAAATTTTCGCCAGCAGCGTTTTACGCGTAATGCCTAACTGACGGGCGGCTTCCGTTTTGTTGCCGCCCGTTTTTTCCAGCGCCGCCAGAATCACCTCTTTCTCCACTTCCACCAGCGGCTGGATCTCGCCACTGCATTCTGTTTTTATTGGCGTCGCGGCAATAGCCAGCGGCAGCTCGCGCTCGGTAATATACTCGCCCGTCAGCAGCACCACCGCCCGCTCCACCGCGTTCTCCAGCTCGCGGATATTCCCCGGCCAGCCGTAGTGAATCAGCAGATCCATCGCCTGCGGAGTAAAACCTTTCACCGCTTTACGGTTACGCGCGGCAAAACGCTGCAGAAAATGTTCCGCCAGTAGCGGAATATCTTCCCGACGTTGACATAATGCGGGCATTTCTATAGTGACCACGTTCAGACGGTAGTAGAGATCCTGGCGAAAACGCCCGGCACTGACCTCCTCGGCCAGATTACGATGCGTGGCGGCGATCAGCCGTACATCAACCGTCAGCGTCTGATTACCGCCAACGCGTTGCACCTCTCGCTCCTGGATAGCCCGCAGCAGGCGCACCTGCATCAGTGGTGAGATATCGCCAATTTCGTCCAGAAACAGCGTGCCGCCGTCCGCTTCGACAAAACGCCCTTCCCGACGTTTATCCGCCCCGGTAAACGCACCTTTTTCGTGACCGAACAGCTCGGACTCCAGCAGAGACTCATTCAGCGCCGCACAGTTTAGCGTCACCAGCGGCTTATCGCTGCGCGCGCTGCTGGCGTGTAGCGCGCGGGCAACCAGCTCTTTCCCTGTCCCGGAGTCTCCGTGGATAAGCACCGTAGCATCCGAGGGCGCAACCATCGCGATTTCATTGAGCAATTTCTGCATCGCCGGACTGCTGCCAATCATGCCAAACTGCGCAGCCGACGCCGATGGCAGTTCAGCGCCCGTTTCCCGCGTATGCGCCAACGCTTTTTCCAGCGTCTCCTGCAGGCGGTCAAAATCCAACGGCTTGATTAAGTAGTCCAGCGCCCCGGTTTTAAGCGCCTCAACGGCGGTCTCCACGCTGGAGAAAGCCGTCATAATCAGTACCGGAATCGCCGGATTCAGCGCTTTAATCTCTTTCAGCGTTGCGATGCCGTCCATCTCCGCCATGCGAACATCACACAGCACTAAATCAAATACGCGTTCGCGCACCTGTTCCAGAGCCGCTCGCCCGCTATAGGCCAGCGCAACCTCATAACCCCAGCCGCGCAGCAGCGCCTGTAAAATGGTGCAGTGGCTGATATCGTCATCTACCACCAGAATATTGATGTTTCCGCGCGTCATCCTTGTTAATCCTGTCGTTTCACTTTGGTCGGCAGCCAAAGGGTAAAGGTCGCACCTTTGCCCTCAACGCTTGCCACCTGAATGGTACCACCGTGCTGTTCGACTATGTTCTGCACTACTGCCAGCCCGAGACCGGTTCCGTCAGCTTTAGTCGTGAAGTAAGGCGTAAAAATGGCCTCCAGTTGTTCCGGCGCAATCCCCTTCCCGCTATCGGTCACCACGATTTTAACGCGATCAGCGCTGCTTTCACTCGCTTCAACCGTAATTGTGCCCTGGCGGCCTATCGCATGAATGGCGTTCAGATACAGATTCAGCAGAACCTGAGTGAGCCGATCGGGATCGGCCTCGATGGCAGGCAGCGTGGCATTGGCTGCAAATCGTAGCTGGATTTCCCGGCTTGCCGCATCCTGACTCACCAGGTGGAGTGAGTGAGTGATGACCTGGTTGAGATCCACGTGTTGTAGCGTCAGGTGCGCGGGTTTCACCAGCTCCAGCAGCTCACTCACCACCCGATTTAAGCGGTCCGCCTCTTTCGCCATCACCTGCGCCAGCTCGTGGGACTCACCGCCAGCCGGTGTTCGTTCGGCAAAATATTTTGCCAAACCTTTGATGGATGAAAGCGGGTTACGAATCTCATGTGCAACGCCAGCCGCCAGATGCCCGAGCGCCATCAGTTTTTCTTTGCGCTTCATCGCATCCTGTAGTTCTTTATACGAGCGCTGATAGCGCTGATACCAGAAGTACGTCAGCACGGTTGCCAGCAGCACAGCCGCCAGCGCAGACAAAACAATCAGCGTATTTCGCCACTCTCTGGCCTGAGTCGCGGCCAGGTCGCTGGCATCAAAAGCGATAAATATGGTCTGCGTTGGGGTGATAAGCTGCCCGTCATTGCTGGCGCAACGCGCCATGCCATGGCGTCCTGGGCCATACATCGGCTGGAACTGGCGATAAATTTCCAGTGCCGGCGTTATTTCACCCTCCCCCATTGGAATCTCAATTTTACGCCAGCGTTCTTGTTCCCCGGGGTGTAGCTGCTGCAGGATATCGGGCGAATAAAGTGATTTACCCACCATCGCGGAATTGCTGTGGGTAATAATGACGCCATGCTCATCGACGACGGCAAACCATAGCACCCCTGGTTGTACGGCCATTTCCTCCAGCAGCGTCTGCTGCTGGGCATGATGCATGCGCATCCCCATGCCTACACGGGTGCCGGACTCCAGAGCGCGAATCAACACACTGCCTTTTTCCAGGAGCGTTTGTCGGGCGGCATCACTTTCCCGGCCATAGTCCCGTATGGTCATAATCGAAAACCAGCCGACCAACATCAGGATTGCCGCCAGCAAGAGTCTGCTCAACCACTTTGCCACCGTGTCCTTATAAAGACGCATACGTTCTCCCTTTACCCACCGTTTCCTTTCATCGTTGCCGGTATACAGCAGAAATCATGCCATTTTTTCTCTCTGATAACCCTGCCCTCAGACACAAACTGCTGCAAGTAGCGAGTAAAAATGACCCGCAGGCGAATTCTGGCGAGTCATTTTTACTCGCTTCCCTACCGAGAGGACGAGAACAACGCCCGCACGGCCTGGATTGCCGCTTTGGCACGGAAGATGCAAAAGGGAAGGTAAGCTAACCAACAGGAGAACGGACAATGAAACGGAACAACAAACTGGCGCTGATTGCACTCTCTCTTATCGCTCTGGGCTCCACCCCAGCGCTGGCGCAACATCACTGGGGATATGGGGATGGTATGCAGCAACGGGGCGGCATACCAATGACCACCGAGCAGCAGGCTACAGCGCAGAAAATTTATGATGATTACTACTCACAGACCAGCGCGTTACGCCAACAGTTGGTCTCCAAACGTTATGAGTACAACGCCTTGTTAACAGCCAGTTCGCCAGACACGGCAAAAATTAATGCCGTGGCAAAAGAGATGGAGGCTCTGAATCAGTCTCTGGATGAGCAACGCGTTAAGCGTGATGTCGCGCTGGCTGAGGCAGGTGTGCCACGTGGTGCAGGAATGGGCTACGGCGGATGCGGCGGTAATTATCGCGGTGGCGGTCATATGGGAATGGGACACTGGTAAATGACTTAATGCCTGATGGCGCTACGCTAATCGGACTACTGAGGATGGATAAGACGCATGTGCGTCGCCATCCGGCGTTAAAATGTTTTCTCTTTCGGCTGCCAGTGACAAAAATCTTCATTGGCGACCAGCAACAGTTGCGATCCTTCGGGCGCTTCCAGCCATGCCACGCTCACCTCTACGGATGAATGGCGCTGGCGGCGCTCAATATGGTTAATCGCCCACGATTCCAGATCGGGCTTCACTGTTTCACCTTCACAGGTCGTCACCGTGTTATTCACATGCCAGCGTCCCTGACGCAATATCACCCGTCCCTGACGCAGCGCATCGCTGGTCTGGCGGATTTGATCGGCGCGATAGCGGTAAAGTGCGATTTGATCGCTGGAAAGCTGTTGTTTTTGCCCGTCGACTTCACGTTGCATGAAACTCAGTTCGCCCCGGTCATCAAAGCGTATCCGAACATGTTCCGACGGTTTACTGTATACGTTGAGTTCTATCAGAGAGAGCGAATCACCCTGCCAGCGGTATTCACTGGTGGTAGTATCGCCTTTACGCCACGGACTAAATACCGAGAGCAAGTGAACATCGTCGCTGGAATCTTTACGCCAGATGCGTACTGCCCCCTGGTCGCCAACATAGCCGCTGGCCGTGAACGGAGGAAGCTCAGAATGGCTACCACAGGCTGACAGTAACAGAACACCTGAAAGCCAAAGCGAATGACGCCAGATGGACAAAAGGGGCGAAACCGCCCCTTCGATAAAACTGTTCACTGCCACGCGAATTACTTAACCGCGTCTTTCAGTGCTTTACCAGAAACAAATGCCGGTACGTTAGCTGCGGCGATTTTGATTTCTTTACCGGTCTGCGGGTTGCGGCCAGTGCGCTCAGCACGGTGGTTCACTTTGAAGGTACCGAAACCAACCAGTTGTACAGCATCGCCTTCTTTCAGAGACTCAGTAATAGCAGCCAGAGTGGATTCCAGAGCAGCTTTAGCCTGTGTTTTAGACAGTTCTGCTTTGTCTGCAATTACATCAATCAGTTGAGTCTTGTTCATAAGTTATCCTTACAATGTGTTTATCGCTTGCTAAGCATCGAGTGCGACGGAAATGCCAGAAAAGCACTCTCCTGCATACACGCACCGATAGCCACTTTTTTTCGCCCCCCAAATGTAGACCAGACCGGGGGCGGATGGGAAGCCTTCAGGCACGACAAATCAGGCGTTAAATCACGTTTTATGGTGTCATTGCTGAAAATTTATACCAATATTGCTCTCACCAGCCTCGCGCAGGTCTGCACGAAGCCCTTTTATCAGCTCAATATCGCGTTCTTCACAGTCGGCTAAAAGTCGGAAAATTTCCCACTGAATATCCCATTCTTGCTCAACGGCAGGGTTCTCTTTCAACTCTTCATCGGTCATTTCGCGACCAGCCTGGGTCATTTCCAGCATCGCAACCGTCGTAATCGATGCCTTGCTGACCTCAATCGCATGCTCCAGAGTTTCACCGCTAAGACGTGAATGCATCAGTTCGCTTAATGCCACGCAGGCATCAATCGCCGGGTAAACGCCGTACAGATCGTAATCATCCGCAGAAGGAATGGCCTCTTCAAACTTTTCCAACTGGCTGTCGAAATTGATTTTCGCGTCTTTTACCGTCAGCGTTTCCCAAATTAAATCTAAAATTCGGCGGTAAATTTGCCCATCGCCAAATTCCGTTTGCTTGCAGAACATGGCGTAGTTTGGGTACATGCGCTCACAGAGGCAGGCCATAAACGTGACGTGCTGCCAGCTTTCCAGCTTCTCCAGGCGCAGGTGAATAGGGTTTTGTAACATGATGAGTTCTCAAATACGGAAATTAGCCGCAGTTTACCCGATATGGGGCGTTTTTGCTGCAAGCCGCGTAAAAGACGGACGTTCTGATGCCACCGCATCCGCCCAGCGGGTCGGTTCCGGTAAGCGATAACCGTTCATACAGCGCTGCACCCACGCCAGCGCGCTGTCCATGCCCACGCGGTGACCCGTGGATATAAACAACGGATTGCAGCGCGCTTTGCTGCGCCAGACCCATGCCAGCTGTTCGCCTTTATCCAGCAGCGGCGCGAGCGCACCGGGTTCGGCAGAGAGCGGCTCAAACTTGCCGCACAAACGTTTTTTCGCCACGCCAATGGTCGGGACATCCACCAACAGACCAAAATGGCTGGCGACCCCCAGGCGACGTGGGTGGGAAATACCATGCCCGTCGACGAACAGCAGATCCGGTTTTTGCGACAGCTGTTGCCAGGCGGCCATCAGCGCGGGGGTTTCACGAAAGGAGAGAAAGCCGGGAATATACGGCATGGTGGTGGCGACACGCGCCACCGTATATTCAACCAGTTCCAGAGAGGGATACTTCAGCAGAACCATCGCGGCCCGCGTCACTTCGCCACCCTGCTCAAACCCGACATCCGCTCCCCCGATCAGATCCGGCGGATCCTTGTCGAGGCGATCCTCGCGGATCACTGAAGAGGCCAGTTCAAGCTGCTGAGCGCGTAGCGACGCGAGATCCATAATGACTCCTTAGCGGTGGTATTGTTCGGACAGGCGATGCACCGCCTCCACAAACACCCCTGCATGTTCCGGCGGTACATCCTGATGGATGCCGTGACCGAGGTTGAAGACGTGGCCTTCACCCTGGCCGAAACCTGCAAGTATAGTCGCTACCTCGTCTTCGATCCGTGCCGGCGGCGCATACAGCATGGACGGATCCATATTGCCCTGCAGCGCCACCTTATGGCCAACGCGACGGCGCGCATCGGCGATATCTGTTGTCCAGTCGAGACCTAACGCATCACAGCCGGTTTCCGCCATCGCTTCCAGCCACTGACCGCCGCCTTTGGTAAACAGCGTCACCGGTACGCGACGGCCTTCGTTTTCGCGCAGCAAACCGTCAACGATTTTATGCATGTAGTACAACGAGAACTGCTGATAGTCGCGCCCGGTCAGCACGCCACCCCAGGTGTCGAAAATCATTACCGATTGCGCGCCCGCTTTAATCTGCGCGTTCAGGTACAGCGTGACGCTCTGCGCCAGCTTATCGAGCAGCAGATGCAGCGCTTTAGGGTCGGCATACATCATCTTTTTAATCACGGTGAAGGCTTTACTGCTGCCGCCTTCCACCATGTAGGTCGCCAGCGTCCACGGGCTGCCGGAGAAACCTATCAGCGGCACCTCGCCCTTCAGCTCACGGCGAATGGTGCGCACCGCATTCATCACGTAGCCCAGCTCGCCTTCCGGGTCCGGAATCGGCAGTTTTTCAACGTCGGCCTTGCTGGTAATCGGTGAGGTGAAGCGCGGGCCTTCCCCGGCCTCAAAGTACAGCCCAAGCCCCATTGCATCCGGAATAGTCAAAATATCCGAGAAGAGGATCGCCGCATCGAGCTTGTAGCGACGCAGCGGCTGCAGCGTCACTTCGCAGGCCAGCTCGGCGTTTTTGCACAGCGCCATAAAATCGCCCGCCTCGGCGCGCGTGGCTTTATATTCCGGTAGATAGCGACCCGCCTGGCGCATCATCCATACCGGGGTGACATCAACGGGCTGGCGCAGCAGCGCACGCAGATAACGATCGTTCTTCAGTTCGGTCATTTTTGCAGTTCCTTATTGCGTCAGTCCCACAGTGTATCACCACTCGTTCTTTACTCGTACTCAGCCCGACACATTGCCACCGTATCTTCGATCAAACGACGCGCGACGGTGCCAGGTGGGGGTAAGAGCGGTAAATCGTCGTAGCGATACCAGTTGGCATTGAGCAGCTCTTTCGGGTCGATGACAATGTCGCCGCTGTCGTACTCTGCCATAAACGCCGTCATCAGCGATTGTGGGAACGGCCACGGCTGCGAGGTCACGTAGCGCAGGTTTTTCACCTTGATACCACTTTCTTCCATGACTTCACGCGCCACCGCCTGCTCCAGGGTTTCACCTACTTCGACAAAACCGGCCAGCACGGTATGCACACCGTTACGATGGCGAACATGCTGGGCAAGGAGGATCGAATCATCACGGCGAATGGCGACGATAATGCAGGGAGCGATTTGCGGGTAATAGCGCTCGCGGCAGTGGCTACACAGCATCGCCCATTCGGTTTTGCTCGGGTGCATCGTGTGCCCGCAGTAGCCGCAGAATTTATGCGAGCGGTAGAACTCGGCCAGTTGTACGCCGCGCCCCGCCAACTGAAACAGGCCCACATCCTGGTCGATGACCTGGCGCACCGAACCCATGTCGTGGCGACGCGGCTGCTGCACCAGCCAGACCGGATCGCCTTCCCACTCACCTATCTGAAGTGCGCGCTGGCCCGCAAGATCGAAATTTATCGCCTCGCCATAGGGTAATTCCCCAGCAGGCAACCATAATTTTTGTTCGTGGCTCACAATCCACCAGCCGCGATCCCATTTTTCAATTATTCGATCCATATCTCTTGCGCTACCTTTGCTTCACAGGCATGTTATTAACATTATTTTTACAAGATTGACATGAGCAGATTTTAAACTTATCGATACGAGGGTCAACGTATGTTAAACCAGTTAGAACACCTGAAAGAGCGTGTCCATGGGCATCATAAACTGGTCGACCGTTGGCTGAATATTCGTAAGCACCTGCTCGTGGCTTACTACGATCTGGTTGGCCTGAAACCGGGCAAAGAGTCGTTTATGCGCCTCAATGAGAAAGCGCTCGATAATTTTTGCCAGCGTCTGGTCGACTATCTGTCTGCCGGACACTTCAGTATTTATGAACGCATTATCCATAAAATGGAAGGTGAGAGTCCGCTTTTAAACGCCAGTAAAATCTGGCCACAGCTGGATGCCAATACCCAGCTGATAATGGATTACTATGACTCAACGCTGGAAAACGCTATCGATGAGGATAACGTTCACCAGCTCCAGCAGGCGCTTTCCGATATTGGCGAAGCGCTGGAGGCTCGTTTCCGGCTGGAAGATCAGCTGATCATGCTGGCCTTTAAAACGCTTAGCGAATTCAAACGCCCGGCTTGAGATTTTCCGCATTAACGCGTAGTTTACATTCATTACCTCTATCAACAGAGGTTGCTTCTTGTCGGAGTGCCTTACGTGAAAGCGTAGGCTGAGACCGTTAATTCGGGATCCGCGGAACCTGATCAGGCTAATACCTGCGAAGGGAACAAGAGTAATTCAGCTTTATGTTGCTGCCTTTACGGGCGGCGCACATCCATTACTCAATCCGTCGTCTGACAAGCCACGTCCTTACTTTTTTGGAATGAGCTATGTCTGTCACTACTAAACCATCACGCCGCGAACAACGCGCCCAGGCGCAACACTTTATCAATACGCTGGAAGGGACCGCCTTTCCTGAGTCAAAACGCATCTATATCACCGGTTCACAGCCGGATATCCGCATTCCGATGCGTGAGATCCAGCTGAGCCCAACGCTCATCGGCGGCAGCAAAGACAACCCGCAGTTTGAGGCGAACGAAGCCGTGCCGGTGTACGACACCTCCGGCCCGTATGGCGATCCTGAGGTGGCGATTAACGTCCAGCAGGGTCTGGCGAAACTGCGCCAGCCGTGGATTGACGCACGTAACGATAGCGAAGAATTAGACGACCGTAGCTCGGCTTACACCAAAGAACGTCTGGCCGACGATGGCCTGGACGATCTGCGTTTTACCGGCCTGCTGACGCCGAAACGCGCCAAAGCGGGCAAGCGCGTCACCCAGTTACACTACGCCCGCAAGGGGATCGTCACTCCCGAAATGGAGTTCATCGCCATCCGTGAAAACATGGGCCGCGAGCGCATTCGCAGTGAAGTGCTGCGCCACCAGCATCCGGGCATGAACTTTGGCGCGCGCCTGCCGGAAAACATTACGCCGGAATTCGTGCGTGATGAAGTCGCCGCGGGCCGCGCGATTATTCCCGCCAACATCAACCACCCGGAATCGGAGCCGATGATTATCGGCCGCAACTTCCTGGTCAAAGTGAATGCCAACATCGGCAACTCGGCGGTCACCTCCTCCATCGAAGAAGAGGTGGAAAAACTGGTCTGGTCGACCCGCTGGGGCGCGGATACGGTGATGGACCTCTCCACCGGCCGCTATATTCACGAAACCCGCGAATGGATCCTGCGTAACAGCCCGGTACCGATCGGTACCGTCCCGATCTACCAGGCGCTGGAGAAGGTCAACGGGATCGCCGAAGATCTCACCTGGGAAGCGTTCCGCGACACGCTGCTGGAGCAGGCAGAACAGGGCGTCGACTACTTCACCATTCACGCGGGCGTGCTGCTGCGCTACGTGCCGATGACCGCCAAACGCCTGACCGGCATTGTCTCACGCGGCGGTTCGATCATGGCGAAGTGGTGCCTCTCGCATCACAAAGAGAACTTCCTGTTCGAACATTTCCGCGAGATTTGTGAAATCTGCGCCGCCTACGACGTTTCCCTGTCGCTGGGCGACGGCCTGCGTCCCGGCTCCATTCAGGACGCCAACGATGAAGCGCAGTTCTCCGAGCTGCATACGCTGGGCGAATTGACCAAAATAGCCTGGGAATACGACGTGCAGGTGATGATTGAAGGCCCGGGCCACGTGCCGATGCATATGATTCAGCGCAACATGACCGAAGAGCTGGAGAGCTGCCACGAAGCGCCGTTCTACACTTTGGGGCCGTTGACCACCGACATCGCGCCGGGCTATGACCACTTCACCTCCGGCATAGGCGCCGCAATGATCGGCTGGTTCGGCTGCGCGATGCTGTGTTATGTGACGCCGAAAGAACACCTCGGCCTGCCGAACAAAGAAGATGTGAAGCAGGGGCTAATCACCTACAAAATCGCCGCCCACGCCGCGGATTTAGCCAAAGGCCATCCGGGCGCGCAGATCCGCGATAACGCGATGTCGAAAGCGCGCTTCGAATTCCGCTGGGAAGATCAGTTTAACCTCGCGCTCGACCCGTTCACCGCCCGCGCTTATCACGATGAAACCCTGCCGCAGGAGTCCGGTAAGGTCGCTCACTTCTGTTCCATGTGCGGGCCGAAGTTCTGCTCGATGAAAATCAGCCAGGAAGTACGTGACTACGCCGCCGCACAAACCATTGAAGTCGGCATGGCGGGTATGTCGGAGAACTTCCGCGCCAAAGGCGGCGAAATTTATCTCAAACGGGAGGAAGCCTGATGTATCAGCCTGATTTCCCAACCGTGCCGTTCCGCCTCGGGCTTTACCCGGTGGTAGACAGCGTTGAATGGATTGAACGCCTGCTGGAGGCGGGCGTACGCACGATCCAGTTGCGTATCAAAGATAAGCGCGATGAAGAGGTGGAAGCCGACGTTATCGCCGCCATCGCACTGGGGCGTCGTTATAACGCCCGTCTGTTTATCAACGATTACTGGCGTCTGGCAATTAAGCACCGCGCTTACGGCGTGCATCTGGGCCAGGAAGACCTTGAAACCACCGACCTGAAGGCCATTCAGGCGGCGGGCTTACGCCTCGGCGTATCGACTCACGATGATATGGAGATTGACGTCGCACTCGCCGCTAAGCCTTCTTATATCGCGCTCGGCCACGTCTTCCCGACGCAAACCAAGCAGATGCCTTCCGCCCCACAGGGGCTGGCGCAGTTGGCCAGTCATATTGAACGACTGGCGGATTACCCGACCGTGGCCATTGGCGGCATCAACCTTGAACGCGCCGCGTCAGTACTGGCGACCGGCGTCGGTAGCGTGGCTGTGGTTAGCGCCATTACTCAGGCCGCCGACTGGCGCGCCGCTACCGCGCAGTTACTGGATATTGCGGGAGTTGGCGATGAATGACCGCGATTTTATGCGCTACAGCCGGCAAATCCTGCTCGGCGATATCGCCATTGAAGGCCAGCAAAAGCTGCTCGCGAGTCATGTACTGATCGTAGGTTTAGGCGGGTTAGGCTCGCCTGCCGCGCTGTATCTGGCAGGAGCAGGCATCGGCAAACTGACTCTGGTAGACGATGACGACATTCATCTGAGCAATTTGCAGCGCCAGATTCTATTTACCACTGATGATATCGCGCGTTCAAAATCTCAGGTTGCCCAGCAGCGCCTGACACGGCTCAACCCGGATATCGAACTGGTCTCGCTCCAGCAGCGACTAAAAGGCGATGCGCTCCGGCATGCGGTCTCGCGAGCCGACGTGGTGCTCGACTGTACCGATAACATGGCCACGCGCCAGGAGATTAACGCCGCCTGTGTGGCGCTCAACACTCCGTTAATTTCCGCCAGCGCCGTCGGCTTTGGCGGCCAACTGATGGTCCTCACGCCGCCGTGGGAACAAGGCTGTTACCGCTGCCTGTGGCCAGATGATGTGGAGCCGGAACGCAACTGCCGCACCGCTGGGGTGCTCGGTCCGGTGGTGGGCGTGATGGGTACCTTGCAGGCGCTGGAGGCGATTAAATTACTCAGCGGTATTGAAACACCGAACGGGCAGCTACGTCTGTTTGACGGCAAAACCAGCCAGTGGCGCAGCCTCGCGCTGCGTCGCGCCAGCGGCTGTCCGGTATGCGGAGGGCTGCATGCAAATTCAATTCAATGATGAGCCGATGCAGTGCGCCGCAGGGCAAACCGTCAGCGGGCTGCTTATCCAGCTCAACCAGCTCAAACCAGGCGCAGCGTTGGCGCTCAATCAGCAGATCCTGCCGCGCGAGCAGTGGGAACAGCAAATCGTGCAGGAAGGCGACCAGATCCTGCTTTTTCAGGTTATTGCAGGGGGTTGAGATGTTACGTATTGCCGACAAAACGTTTGATTCACATCTGTTCACCGGTACCGGGAAATTTGCCTCATCGCAACTGATGGTCGAGGCAATTCGCGCTTCCGGCAGCCAACTGGTGACGCTGGCGATGAAGCGCGTGGACCTGCGCCAGCACAACGATGCGATTCTGGCGCCGCTGATTGAAGCGGGCGTCACGCTGCTGCCCAATACCTCTGGGGCGAAAACTGCCGAAGAGGCGATCTTCGCCGCCCAACTGGCGCGTGAAGCGCTGGGCACCCACTGGCTGAAATTAGAAATCCACCCGGATGCCCGCTGGCTATTGCCGGACCCGATCGAAACGCTAAAAGCTGCCGAGGCGCTGGTGAAGCAGGGCTTCGTGGTGCTGCCCTACTGCGGCGCGGATCCGGTTTTGTGCAAGCGGCTGGAAGAGGTCGGCTGCGCGGCGGTGATGCCGCTTGGCGCGCCTATCGGTTCGAATCAGGGGCTGGAAACCAAAGCGATGCTGGAGATTATTATCCAGCAGGCGACCGTGCCGGTGGTGGTCGACGCCGGGATCGGCGTGCCCAGCCACGCGGCGCAGGCGCTGGAAATAGGCGCCGACGCGGTGCTGGTCAATACGGCGATCGCCGTGGCGGACGATCCGGTGATGATGGCGACAGCGTTCCGTCTGGCTGTTGAAGCAGGCTTGCTGGCTCGCCAGGCGGTACCCGGAAGCAAAAGTTCACACGCAAGCGCCACCAGCCCATTAACCGGATTCCTGGAGGCTTTCTCATGAAAACGTTCAGCGACCGCTGGCGACAGTTGGACTGGGACGACATCCGCCTGCGCATCAATGGTAAAACCGCCGCTGACGTGGAACGCGCGCTTAACGCTCCACAGCTAAGTCGTGACGACCTGATGGCACTGCTCTCCCCCGCCGCCGCCGATTACCTTGAACCGCTGGCGCAGCGGGCGCAAAGGCTGACTCGCCAGCGCTTCGGCAACACCGTCAGTTTTTACGTGCCGCTTTATCTCTCAAACCTCTGCGCCAATGACTGCACCTACTGCGGTTTTTCTATGAGCAACCGCATCAAACGTAAGACGCTGGACGAGGCAGAAATCGCCCGCGAGTGCGCCGCCATCCGCGAGTTGGGTTTTGAACACCTGTTGCTGGTTACCGGCGAGCATCAGAGCAAAGTGGGTATGGACTACTTTCGCCGCCATCTCCCGGCCATTCGCCAGCAGTTCTCATCGCTGCATATGGAAGTGCAGCCGCTGGCAATTGAGGAGTATGCCGAGCTGAAGACGCTGGGGCTGGACGGAGTGATGGTGTATCAGGAGAGCTATCATGAAGCGACTTATGCCCATCATCATTTAAAGGGGAAAAAGCAGGATTTCTTCTGGCGGCTGGAAACACCGGACAGGCTGGGCCGTGCGGGAATCGATAAAATCGGTCTTGGCGCGCTGATTGGTTTGTCTGACAGCTGGCGGGTGGATTGTTATATGGTCGCCGAACATCTGCTGTGGATGCAGCAGCATTACTGGCAGAGCCGCTACTCCATCTCCTTTCCTCGTCTGCGCCCATGCACCGGGGGCGTTGAACCCGCATCCATCATGGACGAGCGACAGTTGCTCCAGACCATTTGCGCGTTTCGTTTACTGGCACCGGAAATTGAGCTGTCGCTCTCCACCCGCGAATCCCCCTGGTTTCGTGACCATGTGATCCCGCTGGCGATCAACAATGTCAGCGCCTTCTCGAAAACCCAGCCCGGCGGTTATGCCGATAACCATCCAGAGCTGGAACAGTTCGCCCCGCACGATGACCGTCGCCCCGAAGCCGTTGCTGAAGCACTCATGGCGCAGGGATTACAGCCCGTGTGGAAAGACTGGGACAGCTATCTGGGGCGCGCTGCGCAGATACCGTAAACCCGGAGCGATCGCATTAAACAAAAGCCCTGACTATTGCAGTCAGGGCTTTAAGTTACTACAAACTTCAGATTTAACATTAATAAACTTAACGATTTAGTACTGCTGATGGTACTACTTTAAAATGTACAGGTTTACCACAGATAATATTGGATATTGATGCTAACTAAAACTTTCCTCTATTTACCGTTAAACACATTCCACCGGCTTGATAATAGAACTCAAGGCTGGTGACCTAAACAAGTACACTTCCCCTCGCGACATATACTCTTTGATGCGTTGCCTTATTTCCCTTGCGATAAACAGAAAACATGAATCGCAAATATTTACGTTTAAATCATGGCGTTACATCGTCGCGTTTTACTAACTTTTTGCGATTAGATAAATCAACTACGTGGCCTGAAAGCATTGTCGAAGTGAAAAAATAGCGTTTTCAGCATCGACTATCCCAAACAAAAAATACTTCGTGGCCTTTATCGCAACCCCCAATAAAGCTTTACTAACACTTACTACGTTAACAGCAAACTACTATTTCCCTGCTGTTAAGCATTAACATACGGGTTTAAAAAACGCTGTCAATACTGTTTTTTATAACATGTTTTTATTGACAGTAATTATATACTCCTGCATGTGATAAGCGAGCCAAAAGCCGCCAACCTCGGTACTGATCGTTGAGTTTTGCCTCTTTTTGTAACCGGTTTCAGAAAAAGTGGTTTTCTTTGTGATGCCTTACACACAATCGTTGCAAAGCAGTTGTTGCTACAGCTGGCTCGCGATAATTATCAACCCACACATGTTGAGCGAGACTGCTTATGAAAAACATCGTTTTATGCTGTGCCGCCGGAATGTCCACCAGCATGCTGGTACAAAAGATGAAAGATGCCGCCCAGAAAAAAGGTGTCGACGTCACGATCAAAGCTGTCCCGGTGGCTGAGTTTGAAGATAATATCGCCACTGCAGATATCGTGTTGCTTGGTCCACAGGTTAAATATGAGCAGGCCAAGCTGCAGGCGCTCGCCGACCCGCTAGGCAAAAAAGTTGCCGTTATCGATATGATGGATTACGGCATGATGAAAGGTGATGCCGTACTGGAAAAAGCGCTGAAACTACTGGAGTGATGATATGGAAGAGTTAGAAACGATCATCATGGAATTATTGGTCAACGCCGGAGCCGCTCGCAGTCAGGCACTGACAGCGCTACAACTGGCGCGTAAAGGTGACTTTACTGGTGCGGAACAAGCAATGGTGGAATCACGCGAGTACGTCAAACAGGCACATAAAATCCAGACCCAACTGATCGGGATCGACGAAGGCACAGGCAAACTACCGGTCAACCTCATTACCGTACATTCGCAGGACCATCTGATGAACGCGATGGTGATTCAGGATTTGGCGGGCGACATGATTGAGCTTTATCGGCGGTTACCACCGTTAAATTAATGACACTGCCGGATGGCGGCTTTGTAACCGCACAGGCCGGATAAGATCAGCGCCATCAGGCATAACATAGACATAAAAAAACCCGCCGAAGCGGGTTTTTTAGTATGGTCAGCAACGATTAATCGTTGTCAGAGCCGCCCAGGCCTGCGTTCAGCAGTTCTGCCAGGCTGGCAGACGCATCTTCAGCAGTCACCTGCGGAGCAGCTGGCAGTTCGCCCGCTGCGCGACGGCGCATACGATCCTGGTGGTACGCGTAACCGGTACCGGCCGGGATCAAACGACCCACGATGACGTTCTCTTTCAGACCGCGCAGTTCGTCGCGTTTGCCCGCAACGGCTGCTTCGGTCAGCACGCGAGTGGTCTCCTGGAACGATGCCGCGGAGATGAACGACTCAGTTGCCAGAGACGCTTTGGTGATACCCAGCAGATCGCGGGAGAAGGTTGCGCCCACTTTGCCGTTCGCTTCCAGCTCGCGGTTAGCGATCTTGACGCGGGAGTATTCAACCTGCTCGCCTTCCAGGAAGTCGGAGCTACCAGCGCTTTCGATGGTGGCTTTACGCAGCATCTGACGAACGATAACTTCGATGTGTTTATCGTTAATCTTAACACCCTGCAGACGGTATACGTCCTGAACTTCGTTAACGATGTAACGAGTTACAGCATGCACACCACGCAAACGCAGGATGTCGTGCGGCGCTTCCGGACCGTCGGAAACCACGTCACCACGTTCTACACGTTCACCTTCGAACACGTTAAGCTGACGCCATTTCGGAATCATCTCTTCGTAAGGTTCGCTACCGTCTACCGGGGTGATAACCAGACGACGCTTACCTTTGGTTTCTTTACCGAAGGAAATGATGCCGCTGATTTCAGCCAGGATTGCCGGCTCTTTCGGACGACGTGCTTCGAACAGGTCCGCAACGCGCGGCAGACCACCGGTGATGTCCTTGGTACCGCCGGATTCCTGCGGAACACGGGCCAGGGTGTCACCAGAGCTGATCTGTACGCCATCTTCCAACTGAACAATCGCTTTACCCGGCAGGAAGTACTGAGCCGGCATATCGGTGCCTGGGATCAGAACGTCGTTGCCCTGAGCATCAACAATTTTCAGTGCCGGACGCAGGTCTTTACCACCCGACGTACGCTCTGCAGAATCCAGAACGACCAGAGAAGACAGACCGGTCAGCTCGTCGGTCTGACGAGTAATGGTCTGGCCGTCGATCATGTCAGTGAAGCGGACAAAACCACTCACTTCGGTGATAACCGGCATGGTGTGCGGATCCCAGTTCGCTACGGTTTCGCCGCCAGCAACCTGTTCGCCATCACCTTTCGCCATAACGGAGCCGTAAGGCACTTTATAGCTTTCTTTGGTACGACCGAATTCGTCGATCAGTTTCAGTTCGGTGTTACGTGAGGTGATAACCAGTTTACCGCTGGAGTTAACAACCGACTTCGCGTTGCTCAGACGGATGCTACCTTTGTTTTTCACCTGGATGCTGGATTCAGCAGCCGCACGAGATGCCGCACCACCGATGTGGAACGTACGCATCGTCAGCTGTGTACCTGGTTCACCGATGGACTGTGCCGCGATAACGCCGATTGCTTCACCTTTGTTGATGATGTGGCCACGCGCCAGGTCACGACCGTAGCAGTGCGCACATACACCAAAGTCGGTGTCACAGGATACAACGGAACGAACTTTCACGGAGTCAACAGAGTTCTCTTCCAGCAGGTCACACCACTGTTCGTGCAGCAGCGTGTTGCGTGGAACCAGAATATCCGCGGTACCCGGCTTCAGGACGTCTTCAGCAGTCACACGACCCAGAACGCGATCGCGCAGCGGCTCTTTAACGTCACCACCCTCGATAACCGGGGTCATGGTGATGCCTTCCAGAGTGCCGCAATCGTCCTCAGTAACAACCAGGTCCTGCGCAACGTCAACCAGACGACGCGTCAGATAACCGGAGTTCGCTGTTTTCAGTGCGGTATCTGCCAGACCTTTACGCGCACCGTGAGTAGAGATGAAGTACTGGAGTACGTTCAGACCTTCACGGAAGTTCGCGGTGATTGGCGTTTCGATGATGGAGCCATCTGGCTTCGCCATCAGACCACGCATACCAGCCAACTGACGAATCTGTGCTGCAGAACCACGCGCACCGGAGTCGGCCATCATGTAAATGCTGTTGAAGGAAACCTGCTGCTCTTCTACGCCGTCACGGTTAATAACGGTTTCAGTTTGCAGGTTATCCATCATCGCTTTGGATACACGATCGTTCGCCGCAGCCCAGATATCGATAACTTTGTTATAGCGTTCGCCAGCGGTTACCAGACCAGACTGGAACTGCTCCTGGATCTCAGCAACTTCAGCTTCCGCTTCAGAGATGATCTCGTGTTTCTTCTCTGGGATGACCATGTCATCAATACCAACAGATGCACCTGAACGCGCTGCATAAGCAAAGCCGGTGTACATTGTCTGGTCAGCGAAGATAACGGTCGGCTTCAGGCCCAGAATGCGGTAACAGGTGTTCAGCATTTTGGAGATGGCTTTCTTGCCCAGCGCCTGGTTGACGATGGAGAAAGGCAGGCCTTTCGGTACGATCATCCACAGAATGGCGCGACCAATGGTCGTGTCTTTCAGGCTGGTGTGCGCAACGAATTCGCCGTTTTCATCTTTTTCATATTCAGTGATACGCACTTTAACGCGCGCATGCAGAGAGGCCAGGCCAGCGCGATAGATACGCTCTGCTTCTTTCGGGCCAGTCAGCACCATGCCTTCGCCTTTGGCGTTAACACAGTCACGGGTCATGTAATACAGACCCAATACAACGTCCTGAGACGGAACGATGATAGGTTCGCCGTTCGCCGGAGACAGGATGTTGTTGGTAGACATCATCAGCGCACGCGCTTCGAGCTGGGCTTCCAGCGTCAGCGGTACGTGAACAGCCATCTGGTCACCATCGAAGTCGGCGTTATATGCCGCACAAACCAGCGGATGCAGCTGGATAGCTTTACCTTCGATCAGTACCGGTTCAAATGCCTGGATACCCAGACGGTGCAGGGTTGGTGCACGGTTCAGCAGTACCGGGTGTTCGCGGATAACTTCGTCCAGGATATCCCAAACGACAGCTTCTTCACGCTCAACCATTTTCTTAGCGGCTTTGATGGTGGTGGCGAGGCCACGCAGTTCCAGCTTGCCGTAGATGAACGGTTTGAACAGTTCCAGTGCCATTTTCTTCGGCAGACCGCACTGATGCAGACGCAGGTATGGACCTACGGTGATTACAGAACGACCGGAGTAGTCAACACGCTTACCGAGCAGGTTCTGACGGAAACGACCCTGTTTACCTTTGATCATGTCAGCCAAAGATTTCAGAGGACGTTTGTTAGAACCGGTGATCGCACGACCGCGACGACCGTTATCCAGCAGGGCGTCAACCGCTTCCTGCAGCATACGTTTTTCGTTGCGTACGATGATGTCCGGCGCAGCCAGATCCAGCAGACGTTTCAGACGGTTGTTACGGTTGATCACGCGACGGTACAGATCGTTCAGATCTGACGTTGCGAAACGACCACCATCGAGCGGAACCAGCGGACGCAGATCTGGCGGCAGAACCGGCAGAACGGTCAGGATCATCCACTCTGGCTTGTTGCCAGACTGTACGAAAGCTTCCAGCAGTTTGATACGCTTGGTCAGCTTCTTACGCTTGGTTTCGGAGTTGGTTTCGTTCAGCTCTTCGCGCAGAGTTTCACACTCTTGCTCCAGATCCATGCTCTTCAGCAGGGCCTGAATAGCTTCCGCACCCATCTTCGCGTCGAATTCGTCACCGAACTCTTCCAGCGCGTCCAGATACTGCTCTTCAGTCAGGATCTGTTGACGTTCCAGGTTGGTCATACCGCCTTCGATAACGACATAAGATTCGAAGTACAGTACGCGTTCGATATCGCGCAGCGGCATATCGAGCAGCAAACCGATACGGGACGGCAGCGATTTCAGGAACCAGATATGCGCGGTCGGAGACGCCAGCTCGATGTGGCCCATACGCTCACGGCGTACTTTGGTCTGGGTCACTTCAACGCCGCACTTCTCACAGATCACACCACGATGTTTCAGGCGCTTGTACTTACCGCACAGGCACTCGTAGTCTTTTACCGGCCCAAAGATACGGGCGCAGAAAAGGCCGTCACGCTCAGGTTTGAACGTACGGTAGTTGATGGTTTCCGGCTTCTTAACTTCACCGAAAGACCATGAACGGATCATGTCTGGCGAGGCCAGAGCAATTTTGATCGCATCAAACTCTTCGGTTTTAGTCTGCGCTTTCAGAAACTTTAATAAATCTTTCACGGATTTGCTCCCGTCGGAGTTAGCACAATCTGGCGCTGGCTGTTACGCCAGCACCAGTGACCTGTTTGATCGAGAGTTACTCGTCTTCCAGCTCGATGTTGATACCCAGCGAACGAATCTCTTTCAACAGTACGTTGAAGGATTCCGGCATGCCTGGTTCCATCTGATGGTTGCCGTCCACGATGTTTTTATACATCTTAGTACGACCGTTCACGTCATCAGACTTAACGGTGAGCATTTCCTGCAGGGTGTATGCCGCGCCATATGCTTCCAGCGCCCATACTTCCATCTCCCCGAAGCGCTGACCACCGAACTGAGCCTTACCACCCAGCGGCTGCTGAGTAACCAGGCTGTAAGAACCGGTAGAACGCGCGTGCATCTTGTCATCAACCAGGTGGTTCAGTTTCAGCATGTACATGTAGCCAACGGTAACCTGGCGCTCGAACTGCTCACCGGTACGACCGTCGAACAGGGTAATCTGACCGGAAGTCGGCAGGCCACCCAGCTGTAACAGTTCCTTGATTTCAGACTCTTTCGCACCGTCGAAGACCGGCGTTGCGATCGGCATACCTTTTTTCAGGTTTTCAGCCAGACGCAGAACTTCTTCATCGCTGAAGGTATTCAGGTCAACTTTCTGACGAACATCTGAACCCAGATCGTAAGCACGCTGGATGAATTCGCGCAGTTTGGCGACTTCCTGCTGCTGTTTCAGCATGGCGTTGATCTTATCGCCGATACCTTTCGCAGCCATACCCAGGTGGGTTTCAAGGATCTGACCGATGTTCATACGCGATGGTACGCCCAGCGGGTTCAGTACGATATCTACCGGCGTACCGTTAGCATCGTGTGGCATATCTTCGATCGGGTTGATCTTAGAGATTACACCCTTGTTACCGTGACGACCTGCCATCTTATCACCAGGCTGGATCCGACGTTTAACCGCCAGATAAACCTTAACAATCTTCAGCACGCCCGGTGCAAGATCGTCGCCCTGAGTAATTTTACGGCGTTTCGCTTCGAGTTTTTTCTCGAACTCGTGTTTCAGTTCGTCGTACTGCTCAGCCAGTTGTTCCAGCTGATTCTGTTTCTCTTCGTCGGTCAGGCCGAGTTCTAACCAGCGGTCACGCGGCAGTTTGTCGAGCTTCTCAGCTTCAACGCCACCGGAAACCAGCACAGCGTAGATACGGCTGAACAGACCAGCTTCGAGGATCTGCAGTTCTTCAGACAGGTCTTTCTTAGCCTGCTTCAGCTGCATCTCTTCGATTTCCAGCGCACGTTTGTCTTTTTCTACGCCATCGCGAGTAAAGACCTGAACGTCGATAATCGTACCGGAAACACCGTTTGGCACGCGCAGAGAAGAGTCTTTAACGTCAGACGCTTTCTCACCGAAGATCGCACGCAGCAGCTTCTCTTCTGGGGTCAGCTGGGTTTCACCTTTCGGCGTTACCTTACCAACCAGAATGTCGCCACCGGTCACTTCCGCACCGATATAAACGATACCGGATTCATCCAGTTTGGAGAGCGCAGCTT
This sequence comes from Citrobacter sp. wls706, assembly GCF_005281305.1. Lineage (NCBI taxonomy): Bacteria > Pseudomonadati > Pseudomonadota > Gammaproteobacteria > Enterobacterales > Enterobacteriaceae > Citrobacter > Citrobacter sp. wls706. Next base: position 24,507 of record NZ_SZXG01000002.1, read on the forward strand.
CACCCACGTTCGGGATGTCAGCGGTGATCTCTTCCGGCCCCAGCTTGGTGTCACGGGACACACATGCCAGTTCCTGAATGTGGATGGTGGTGAAACGGTCTTCCTGGACAACACGCTCGGAGACGAGGATGGAGTCTTCGAAGTTGTAACCATTCCATGGCATGAACGCCACGCGCATGTTCTGACCCAGCGCCAGTTCACCGAGGTCGGTGGACGGACCGTCTGCCAGCACATCACCACGTTCAACCGGCTCGCCCAGAGATACGCAAGGCATCTGGTTGATACAGGTGTTCTGGTTTGAACGGGTGTATTTAGTCAGGTTATAAATGTCGATACCTGCTTCGCCCGGGTACATCTCGTCTTCGTTAACTTTGATAACGATACGGGAAGCATCCACGTACTGAACAGTACCGCCACGTTTAGCAACTGCAGTAACACCGGAGTCAACGGCAACAGCACGTTCCATACCGGTACCAACCAGCGGCTTATCAGCACGCAGAGTCGGAACCGCCTGACGTTGCATGTTCGCACCCATCAATGCACGGTTGGCGTCATCGTGTTCCAGGAACGGGATCAGGGACGCACCGACGGATACCACCTGCTGGGTGGATACGTCCATGTAGTCAACCTGGTCGCGGCTGAACAAGCTGGATTCGCCTTTACTACGGCAGGTAACCAGATCTTCTACAAAGTGGCCTTCGTCATCCAGGTTGGAGTTCGCCTGAGCGATAACGTAGTTGCCTTCTTCGATAGCAGACAGGTAATGAATTTCGTCAGTAACAACACCGTCGGTCACTTTACGGTACGGAGTCTCGAGGAAGCCGTATTCGTTAGTCTGTGCATACACGGACAGGGAGTTGATCAGACCGATGTTCGGACCTTCAGGCGTTTCGATTGGACATACGCGACCGTAGTGAGTCGGGTGTACGTCTCGAACTTCGAAGCCTGCGCGTTCACGGGTCAGACCGCCCGGGCCGAGTGCGGAGATACGACGTTTGTGCGTAATCTCAGACAGCGGGTTGTTCTGGTCCATAAACTGAGACAGCTGGCTGGAACCGAAGAACTCTTTCACTGCTGCGGAAATCGGCTTGGCGTTGATCATATCCTGAGGCATCAGGGTATCCAGATCGCCCAGAGACAGACGCTCTTTCACCGCACGCTCAACACGCACCAGGCCAACGCGGAATTGGTTTTCCGCCATTTCGCCTACGGAACGGATACGACGGTTGCCAAGGTGGTCGATATCATCGACTTCGCCTTTACCGTTACGGATATCGATGAGCTTCTTCATCACTTCAATGATGTCGTCTTTGCTCAGGATACCGGAACCTTCGATTTCGTCGCGCAGCAGAGAACGGTTGAACTTCATACGACCAACCGCAGACAGGTCATAGCGGTCTTCGGAGAAGAACAGGTTCTCGAACAGGCTTTCAGCAGCTTCACGAGTCGGCGGCTCACCAGGGCGCATCATGCGGTAGATTTCTACCAGCGCGCTCAGACGATCGTTGGTTGGGTCGACGCGTACAGTTTCAGAAATGTACGGACCGTGGTCCAGATCGTTAGTGAACAGCGTTTCGATACGCTTGTGGCCAGACTGGCTCAGCTTAGCCAGCAGATCCAGGCTCAGCTCCATGTTAGCTGCGCAGATCAGCTCGCCAGTAGATTCGTCAACGTAGTCTTTAGCCGCAACTTTACCAGCAATGTATTCAACCGGAACTTCGATATGCTTGATATCGTCTTTTTCCAGCTGGCGAATATGGCGCGCAGTGATGCGACGGCCTTTTTCAACGTAGACTTTGCCGTTAGCTTCGATGTCAAAGGAGGCGGTTTCACCACGCAGGCGTTCCGGCACCAGTTCCATCTGCAGCTTGTTGTCACGAATTTCGAAAACAACTTTTTCAAAGAACAGGTCAAGGATCTGCTCAGTGGTGTAGTTCAGTGCACGCAGAATGATGGTCGCAGGCAGTTTACGGCGACGGTCAATACGTACGAACAGGTTGTCCTTCGGATCGAATTCGAAGTCCAGCCAGGAACCACGGTAAGGAATGATACGCGCGTTATACAGCACTTTACCCGAAGAGTGGGTTTTACCTTTGTCGGAGTCAAAGAAGACGCCAGGACTACGGTGCAGCTGAGAAACGATAACACGCTCAGTACCGTTGATAACAAAGGTACCGTTGTCGGTCATGAGCGGAATTTCGCCCATGTAGACTTCTTGTTCTTTAATGTCTTTTACGGTGCCTTCCGGCGCTTCGCGCTCGTAGATCACCAGACGCAGTTTTACGCGCAGCGGTGCGGAATAGGTCACGCCACGGATCTGACATTCCTGAACGTCAAACACCGGTTCGCCAAGACGGTAGCTGACGTATTGCAGCTCGGAATTACCGCTGTAGCTCTGAATCGGGAAAACGGAACGGAAAGCTGCTTCCAGACCATACTGCCCTTCAGGATCTTGCTCGATGAACTTCTGAAACGAGTCAAGCTGGATAGAAAGGAGATAAGGTATGTCCAACACTTGCGGACGTTTACCAAAATCCTTACGAATACGTTTTTTCTCGGTATAGGAGTAAACCATTAGGGTTCCTCAGCTCGCTGACAAGTCGACCCATCTGTCCATTGAGCGGACAGTTTGTGCAACACTATTTTGTTGACCGGAAAATCGAATACTTTCCGCAATGCCTGTTGCTATCACGCTTAAACCATTTCATTGCGATTTACACAGAACTGACGCTCTGTCGCAGTATATTAAGACGTCGATAGAAACAAGCATTGAAAGGCACAGCAGTAGTCAAACAGTGTGAAACGCTACTGGCGCCTTACAGCGCAAAAAGGCTGGTGACTAAAAAGTCACCAGCCATCAGCCTAATTTCTTAGGCTGCAACCAGAAAAGTTGGCTTATTTAACTTCAACTTCAGCGCCAGCTTCTTCCAGAGATTTTTTCAGTGCTTCTGCGTCGTCTTTGCTCACGCCTTCTTTCAGCGCAGCCGGTGCAGATTCTACCAGGTCTTTAGCTTCTTTCAGACCCAGGCCAGTTGCGCCACGTACTGCTTTGATAACAGCAACTTTGTTAGCGCCAGCAGCTTTCAGAATTACGTCGAATTCAGTTTTTTCTTCAGCAGCTTCAGCCGGGCCAGCAGCTACAGCTACAGCAGCAGCAGCGGAAACACCGAATTTTTCTTCCATTGCAGAAATCAGTTCTACAACGTCCATTACGGACATAGCGGATACTGCTTCAATGATTTGATCTTTAGTGATAGACATTTAAATTGTTCCTGAAAATCAGAATAAGTTTATACGTAAGCAGATGCTTGAGAAAGGTAACTGCAATTAAGCAGCTTCTTTCGCATCGCGTACAGCAGCCAGAGTACGAACCAGTTTGCCAGCCGAAGCTTCTTTCATGGTTGCCATCAGGCGTGCAATTGCTTCTTCGTAGGTCGGCAGAGTTGCCAGGCGATCGATATTCGATGCGGTAATCAACTCACCTTCAAAGGCTGCGGCTTTGACCTCAAATTTTGCATTCGCTTTCGCGAACTCTTTGAACAGACGAGCAGCAGCGCCCGGGTGTTCCATAGAGTATGCAATCAGGGTCGGACCAACAAACGTGTCTTTCAGGCACTCGAACTGAGTACCTTCAACGACGCGGCGCAGCAGGGTGTTACGAACAACACGCATGTATACGCCAGCTTCACGACCTGCTTTACGCAGTTCAGTCATTTTATCTACAGTTACGCCACGGGAATCCGCAACTACTGCAGACAGCGCGCCTTTGGCTACTTCGCTGACTTCAGCAACAATCGCTTGTTTGTCTTGAAGATTTAAAGCCATTAGCTTTGCTCCTGGATGTTTGCCGGAACTCATGTTCCGGAACTCACTTCACTCCCCCCAACGGAGAGAGCGTCTAAATACGGTGAGCAGAAACAAGCCAGAGTATCAGAAATAATCTTAGCGTTCTGTCACCGTCTACGCAGGGCATTAAGTTTCTTGCGAAACACCTGCGGTCTTCGACGGAGGCCTGGATAGGCCAGGCTCCAACGAACAAATCTGTTGTCTATCGGCCGAAGCTAATAGAATCGTGGGCGAAGATTGTAGACAAATTCGCCGCCCACGTAAAGCTAATCTTAGACGTTCGCAGACGCGCTCAGACCAGCCTGATCAACGGCAACACCAGCACCCATGGTGGTGGAGATGCTAACTTTCTTGATGTACACGCCTTTTGCCTGAGTCGGTTTTGCTTTTTTCAGCGCAACCAGCAGAGCTTCCAGGTTTTCTTTCAGTTTGTCAGCGTCAAAATCCACTTTACCGATGGTAGTGTGGATGATGCCGTTTTTGTCGTTACGGTAACGAACCTGACCAGCTTTAGCGTTCTTAACAGCTTCAGCAACGTTAGGAGTTACAGTACCAACTTTCGGGTTTGGCATCAGGCCGCGCGGACCCAGAACCTGACCCAGCTGGCCAACAACGCGCATTGCATCCGGGGAAGCAATAACAACGTCAAAGTTCATTTCGCCTTTCTTGATCTGTTCAGCCAGATCTTCCATACCTACCAGCTCAGCGCCTGCAGCTTTAGCAGCTTCAGCGTTTGCGCCCTGGGTAAATACAGCTACGCGAACGGAACGGCCAGTACCGTGCGGCAGTACAGTTGCACCACGTACGTTCTGGTCAGATTTACGAGCGTCGATGCCGAGGTTAACGGCAACGTCCACGCTTTCTACGAATTTAGCAGTGGCCAGCTCTTTCAGCAGAGCAATAGCTTCGTTGATGTCGTACTGTTTAGTTGCATCAACTTTGTCACGGATCACGCGCATACGCTTGGTCAGTTTAGCCATTTCTTAGTCCTCCACTACCAAGCCCATGGAACGTGCAGTACCTTCAATGGAGCGAGTCATCGCTTCAATGTCGGAACCAGTCATGTCGGCAGCTTTGGTCTGCGCGATTTCCTGCAGCTGAGCGCGGGAAATTTTACCCACTTTGTCTTTGTTCGGCTTGCCGGAACCAGACTTGATACCAGCCGCTTTCTTCAGCAGTACTGCTGCCGGAGGCGTTTTGGTAACGAAAGTGAAAGAACGGTCAGCGTAAACGGTGATAACAACCGGGATCGGCAGACCTTTTTCAATGGAATCAGTTTTTGCGTTGAACGCTTTGCAGAATTCCATGATGTTCACGCCTTGTTGACCCAGTGCTGGACCTACTGGCGGACTCGGGTTAGCCATACCAGCTGCAACCTGCAGCTTGACATAGGCTTGGACTTTCTTAGCCATTCTAAATTCCTCTAGTTGGGTTATAGCGCCTCAAAGAGGCTCCCCGTGTTTGTAAATTCGTTTTACGGACAGGGTCCATAAAAACAAAAGGCGCGAAATTGTATTCCAATCTCGCGCCTTGTGCAACGATTAAATCGCCGCTTTTTTGATCGACGTGTTAGGCTTTTTCAACCTGGGCGAAGTCCAGTTCAACCGGAGTCGCACGACCGAAAATAGATACAGAAACTTTCAGACGAGACTTCTCGTAGTCCACTTCTTCAACTACGCCGTTAAAGTCAGCAAACGGACCGTCGCTAACGCGAACCATTTCGCCCGGCTCAAACATCGTTTTCGGACGCGGCTTATCACCAACCTGCTGCAGACGGTTCATGATCGCATCAACTTCTTTGTCGCTGATTGGCGCCGGACGGTCAGAAGTACCGCCGATAAAGCCCATCACACGCGGAACGCTGCGCACCAGGTGCCAGCTCGCATCATTCATGACCATCTGGACCAGTACATAGCCCGGGAAGAATTTACGTTCGCTCTTGCGACGCTGGCCACCACGGATCTCGACCACTTCTTCGGTCGGCACCATGACTTCGCCAAACAACTCTTCCATATTTTGTAACTTGATATATTCGCGCAGCGACGTGGCAACGCGGCCTTCAAAACCGGAAAACGCCTGAACGACGTACCAGCGCTTTTTAGGGGCTTCAGACATCTTAGAACCTCAGGCCAGTGATAAAGGATACCAGGCGAACCAGAATACCATCCAGTCCCCACAGGATCAGTGACATTACTGCGGTAACCGCAGCCACAATTAATGTGGTGTGCAATGTTTCCTGGCGAGTTGGCCAAATGACCTTACGGACTTCGGTTCTCGCTTCACGGGCAAAAGCAACGGTCGCTTTACCTTTTGTTGTCAACAGCGCGACACCACCCGCTGCGGCAATCAGAATCACTACGGCCAGCGCACGCAGCGGCAGCATCATGTCACGATAAAGGTAGTTGCCAACGATAGCTACAAGCAGCAATACAGCGACAACAACCCACTTCATCGCTTCCAGGCCGCGCCCGCTTCCTTGAGCTTCGGTATTCGCACTCATAAACCAACCTGTCAGAAGTATTCTACAAACATTTTCACCCCGCGTAAGCGAGGCGATCCAAACCGAAATGCTCTGGTGCGTTTCGGACTAAACGCCCTCTTCAGAGCCTGTCTCAGCAATGATTATGACAAAAAAAATCACTGATGAGCCAGGTTCTGGTGTGAAAGCGTGCAAAAAGGGCATCAAATGATGCCCTTTTATTGCGCATTGCGTCAAATGTTATTCGGCAATTAGCTCATTACTTTGGCAACAACGCCCGCACCTACAGTACGGCCGCCTTCACGGATTGCGAAACGCAGACCGTCGTCCATCGCGATCGGGTGGATCAGAGTAACAACCATTTTAATGTTGTCGCCCGGCATTACCATCTCTACGCCTTCCGGCAGTTCGATGGTACCAGTCACGTCAGTAGTACGGAAGTAGAACTGCGGACGGTAGCCTTTGAAGAACGGAGTATGACGGCCGCCTTCGTCTTTGGACAGGATGTACACTTCAGATTCGAACTTGGTGTGCGGCTTGATAGAGCCCGGCTTAGCCAGTACCTGACCACGTTCGATTTCTTCACGTTTGATACCACGCAGCAGAACACCAACGTTCTCACCAGCACGGCCTTCGTCCAGCAGTTTGCGGAACATTTCAACGCCGGTACAGGTAGACTTAGCGGTGTCTTTGATACCAACGATTTCAACTTCTTC
>NZ_SZXG01000039.1:0-37232 GCF_005281305.1 Citrobacter sp. wls706
CCGGATGCGGCGTAAACGCCTTATCCGGCTTAACAAAGCGCATCACCACACCGCAGTTATCGTCTTGCCCATTGCGTAACAAATTCTGCAATTTGCTGTATGTCATTGATATCTAATAATGGAACATCCACAGGTAACGGAACATCACTGGCAACCGCGATAACAAACTCATCCATCGCCAACTCTTCAGGAGTATGTCCGCAGCCCTCACGAAAAAGCAGGATCTTCGCAACAGGTTCATGCTTAAATCCCTCGACCAGTACCATATCTAACGTCGAAGCATCCATCCTGCTTACCAGATACGCTAAATCCAGTTCGGGTTCTTCCGGTGTTTCTACCATTAACGCCCAACGTTGCTGGCTGGCGACCAGTGTTTGTGCCGCCCCTGCTTTGCGCAGCTCATAGCTGTCTTTACCGGGCTTGTCGACATCCATATTGTGATGAGTATGCTTAATCAATCCGGGTCTAATACCTCTGACACGCAGCTCAGGGATCAGTTTCTTTAGCAGCGTGGTTTTTCCCGTACCGCTCCATGCCGCAATGGCAAGTAATGGGATCATGATTTTTCCTGCCATTTTGCAAGTTCTTCAGGTGTGTTCACGTTTACGAATGCATCTTTATGATCGCTGAAATCGACGGCATGACCGCCAGCCTGACGCATAAAGACCATGACGCGTCGTTCACCTGACTGAAGATAATCCTGTAGCAAGGGCTGCAAGGAGCGGTGCATCAGGGCAATTGTCGGGTGATCTCTTTCCCCATCATGCACCCAGACGATTGGTGCAGCTTTGCGCTGCTCTTTTAAACGGGAGGCCAGATCGTGAGGAATATAGGGCATATCGCACGGGCAGAACAAAAACCAGTCCCCCGCTTGCTGCAGGAATACCGACAGCATCCCAGCCAGTGGGCCAGGGAAATCGGCCAAGGTATCGGGAATAACTTTCAGGCCGCTTTGTTGGTAGATATCCCGGTGGCGATTGGCATTAACGACTACGGTATCGACCTGCAAAGCGAGAGTATCGGCCACATGTCGCCAAAGCGGTTTACCGTCGAGTTCAAGCAGGCCTTTATCGGTTCCGCCCATCCGTCTGGCCTTACCGCCCGCCAGCACAACCCCTGTTATTGCACTATCCAGAATCACTGATATCGCCTCTTTTAATGTGGGATTGACCCTGCTAACGTATCCGTATTAAGCCTAAGGAGCACAACCATGAAATGTAAACGCCTTAATGAAGTTATTGAACTCCTCCAGCCAGCCTGGCAGAAAGAACCTGATCTTAACCTGATGCAATTTTTACAGAAACTGGCGCAAGAGTCAGGTTTTGACGGTGAACTGGCGGATTTAACTGATGACATTCTGATCTATCACCTGAAAATGCGTGACTCGGCGAAAGACGCCGTCATCCCAGGTATTCAGAAAGATTATGAAGAAGATTTTAAAACAGCCCTTCTCCGCGCACGTGGCGTAATTAAAGAGTAAAAGCTTGTAATCGCCGCCACCGAAAGCGCTGCGAAATGATATCCTGAATCATTCGTAGTATTTTCCGGATGATGGGATGAACGACAACGCTTTTACTTTCCAGACGCTACACCCGGATACCATCATGGATGCACTGTTTGAGCAGGGGATCCGGGTGGACTCCGGGCTAACCCCGCTTAACAGCTATGAAAACCGTGTCTATCAGTTTCAGGACGAAGACCGCCGACGCTTTGTCGTTAAGTTTTATCGCCCTGAGCGTTGGTCCGTTGATCAGATCCAGGAAGAGCACCAGTTTGCTCTGGAACTGGTGAGCGATGAAGTGCCGGTTGCTGCACCGCTGGTACTGAACGGCCAAACACTGTTAAGCCATCAGGGTTTTCATTATGCGATCTTCCCAAGCGTCGGCGGACGCCAGTTTGAGGCCGATAACATCGATCAGATGGAGGCGGTTGGGCGCTATCTGGGGCGTATGCATCAGACTGGCGGCAAGCGTAATTTCGCTTTCCGTCCCACGATTGGCCTTGAAGAGTATCTGACCGAACCGCGTAAACTGTTTGAACAGGCCCAACTTATTCCTTCAGGGCAAAAAGCAGCTTTCCTGAAAGCAACGGATTCACTTATTACAATAGTTTCCGAATGCTGGCATACGCGTTTTGCCACGTTACGGCTGCATGGTGATTGTCATGCCGGCAATATTCTGTGGCGTGACGGTCCAATGTTTGTCGATTTAGATGATGCCCGCAATGGCCCGGCTGTTCAGGATTTATGGATGCTTCTTAACGGCGATAAAGCTGAACAACGCATGCAGCTTGAAACCATTATCGAGGCTTATGAAGAGTTTAGTGAGTTCGACACGACAGAAATCGGACTGATCGAACCTTTACGTGCTATGCGTTTAGTTTATTATCTTGCATGGCTGATCCGACGTTGGGGTGACCCTGCGTTTCCAAAAAACTTCCCGTGGTTAACTGGGGAAGATTACTGGCATCGTCAGACCGCAACTTTTATTGAGCAGGCAAAAATTCTGCAAGAGCCCCCCTTACAATTAACGCCAATGTATTAATCGGAGAAACTTGAACATGAAAAAAATATGGCTGGCGCTGGCTGGTATGGTTTTAGCTTTTAGCGCATCTGCGGCGCAGTTCCAGGATGGCAAACAATACATCACTCTGGAAAAGCCTGTTGCGGGTGAACCGCAAGTGTTGGAGTTCTTCTCCTTCTACTGCCCGCACTGCTATCAGTTTGAAGAAGTGCTTCATGTGTCTGATAACGTGAAGAAAAAACTGCCGGAAGGCACCAAGATGACCAAATACCACGTCGAGTTTCTTGGGCCTTTGGGTAAAGATCTGACGCAGGCCTGGGCTGTTGCTATGGCACTTGGCGTTGAAGATAAGGTCACTGTTCCGCTGTTTGAAGGGGTTCAGAAAACCCAGACCGTTCAGTCTGTTGCAGATATCCGTAAAGTGTTTGTCGACGCGGGTATTAAAGGTGAAGACTACGATGCGGCATGGAATAGCTTTGTGGTGAAATCACTCGTGGCGCAGCAGGAAAAAGCGGCAGCTGATTTACAGCTGCAGGGCGTTCCGGCGATGTTCGTGAATGGTAAATACCAGGTAAACCCGCAGGGCATGGATACCAGCAGCATGGATATCTTTGTACAGCAGTATGCGGATACCGTGAAATTCCTGGTTAGTCAGAAATAAAAGCGAAAGCCGGTCATTGACCGGCTTTTTTGTTTGTGGCTTTAATCGCATCTATTTGCGCGTCTTTCTCGCTCCAGAGCGTATTCAACCATAGCTGAAACCGACGCTTGAAACCTTTATCGTTCACGTAATCACCGTGCAACTCTTCTTGAATTTGCTCCAGGTTCACCCGCACGACAATACGCGTTAATTTGCCGCTCAGCATATCGTAGAAAGGGCGGCTGCTATTTTCCGGGTAGCACAGCGTGACGTTCAGCAACTTATCAAACTGCGCCCCCAGCACATTCAATGCCATAGCGATACCGGCCGCCTTAGGTGGGAGCAGGTTTTGATAGGGGGAGCGGGTTTGCTCACGTTTCTCATTAGTAAAGCGTGAACCTTCGACAAAATTGACGATAGTTGTCGGGTGTACGCGAAATTTCTCGCAGGAGCGACGCGTTGTTTCCACGTCTTTACCGCGCCGTTCCGGGTGACGGAGCAGGTAGCCGCGTGAATAACGTTTCATAAACGGCATATCCAGCGCCCAGCAGGCCAGGCCAATAAACGGCACCCAGGCGAGTTGTTGTTTGAGAAAATATTTATTCATCGGGATGTGCTTACGAAACAGAACGCAAAGCACGACGATATCGGCCCAGCTGTAATGATTACAAATGAGCAGATACCAGTTTTTTTTGCTAAGACCTTCCAGCCCTTCGACGTCCCACTTCAATCGTGGATTGAGGTGCAGCAGTATAGCCAGACCTTCACACCAGCAATACATCATGAAATTACAGAAGATGGAAACCTTGCGCCAGACGACAGGAACAGGCAAAAGGAGTTTTACCACCCCGGCAAGGATGATTGGCACAGAACAAAAAATCGTAACCAATATGGTCAATACGATACTCAGCAACAGCGTTATCGCAGCGAGTATTCTTGTCATAATTAAATTATTCAATAAGTTAGCCATAGATAGTGCGCTAAAAAGGCGCAAGGGGCTGATTTTATCAGAAAACGAACCAAATGATGGATCTTCCCTGAATAGAAAAAAAAGGAATATCTATCCACATCAGGATACAAGCGATAAAAATGGAATAAAATGCTGTGGATTTATTTAATTAACTGAAATATATGAAAAAATACAATGAATCAATAATTATCTTGCTATATTTAAAGAGCTGAAAATTATTTATTCACAAAGTTATCCACAGTTTTATTTGCGAGCAAAGCAGAAGAACTGCAAAAGTTTTTCGACAAAAACGGCGAAAAACTCATGTTTTCATCCCGTCTGTGGCATCCTTTACCCATAATCTGATAAACAGGCACGGACATTATGGTTCAGATCCCAGAAAACCCACTTATCCTTGTAGATGGCTCATCTTACCTTTATCGCGCATATCACGCGTTTCCGCCGCTGACTAACAGCGCAGGAGAACCTACTGGTGCGATGTACGGTGTTCTCAACATGCTGCGTAGCTTGATTCTACAATATCAGCCGACCCATGCTGCTGTGGTATTTGACGCTAAGGGTAAAACCTTCCGTGATGAATTATTCGAGCATTACAAGTCACACCGCCCGCCAATGCCTGACGATCTGCGCGCGCAGATTGAACCTCTACATGCGATGGTAAAAGCGATGGGGTTGCCATTACTCGCTGTTTCAGGCGTGGAAGCGGATGATGTTATCGGTACGCTGGCGCGTGAAGCGGAAAAGGTTGGTCGTCCGGTGCTGATCAGTACCGGTGATAAAGACATGGCTCAGCTGGTGACACCGAACATCACCCTGATCAACACCATGACCAATACTATCCTCGGCCCGGATGAAGTGGTAAATAAGTACGGTGTGCCACCTGAGCTGATTATTGATTTCCTGGCGCTGATGGGCGACTCCTCCGATAACATTCCTGGCGTACCTGGCGTGGGTGAAAAAACGGCTCAGGCCCTGCTACAGGGCTTGGGGGGGCTGGATACCCTTTATGCCGAATCTGACAAAATTGCGGGGCTGACTTTCCGTGGTGCGAAAACCATGGCAGGCAAGCTTGAGCAAAATAAAGAGGTGGCGTACCTCTCTTATCAATTAGCGACCATTAAAACAGATGTTGAGCTGGAGTTAACCTGCGAGCAACTGCAAGTGAAGCAGCCCGCCGCAGATGAACTGCTTGGCCTGTTTAAACAGTATGAGTTTAAGCGTTGGGTTGCAGACGTAGAAGCCGGTAAATGGCTGCAGGCGAAAGGAACGAAGCCGGCGGCTAAACCGCAGGAAACAATCGTCGTCGAGGCTACGCCGGAAGAACCTGCGACGGCTCTTTCGTACGATAACTACGTGACGATTCTGGATGAAGCGACGCTGGAAGAGTGGATCGCGAAGCTGAAAAAAGCGCCCGTCTTCGCCTTTGATACAGAAACTGACAGCCTGGACAATATCTCTGCGAATCTGGTTGGACTGTCTTTTGCCATTGAACCGGGCGTAGCTGCCTATGTTCCTGTTGCCCATGACTACCTGGACGCCCCCGATCAGATCACTCGCGACCGTGCGCTGGCGCTGCTGAAGCCGCTGTTGGAAGACGAAAACGCGCATAAAGTCGGGCAAAACCTGAAGTACGATCGCGGCATTCTGGCGAATTACGATATCGAACTGCGCGGCATCGTCTTTGACACCATGCTCGAGTCCTACATTCTTAACAGTGTTGCTGGTCGACACGATATGGACAGCCTGTCCGATCGCTGGCTGAAACATAAAACCATTACCTTTGAAGAGATTGCCGGAAAGGGCAAAAACCAGCTGACCTTTAACCAGATAGCGCTGGAAGAAGCTGGTCGTTACGCTGCGGAAGATGCCGACGTTACGCTACAACTGCATCTGAAGATGTGGCCGGAATTGCAGCAGCATAAAGGGCCACTGAACGTCTTTGAAAATATCGATATGCCGCTGGTGCCGGTTTTGTCTCGCGTTGAGCGCAACGGTGTGAAAATCGATCCGGCTGTTCTGCACAAGCATTCAGAAGAGCTGACGCTGCGTTTGAACGAGCTGGAGCAAAAAGCGCACGAGATCGCCGGAGAAGCTTTTAACCTCTCTTCCACCAAGCAGCTACAAACCATCCTGTTTGAAAAGCAGGGCATTAAGCCGCTGAAGAAAACACCTGGCGGCGCGCCATCAACCTCGGAAGAGGTACTGGAAGAGCTGGCGCTGGACTACCCGTTGCCGAAAGTGATCCTGGAATATCGTGGGTTAGCAAAACTGAAGTCGACCTATACGGATAAGCTTCCGTTGATGATTAACAAGAAAACCGGGCGCGTACATACCTCTTATCATCAGGCGGTTACCGCGACCGGGCGCTTGTCTTCAACGGATCCGAACCTGCAAAACATCCCGGTACGTAATGACGAAGGTCGTCGTATTCGCCAGGCGTTTATTGCACCGGAAGACTACGTGATTGTTTCCGCGGACTACTCGCAGATTGAACTGCGTATCATGGCGCATCTCTCGCGTGATAAAGGTTTGCTTACCGCATTTGCCGAAGGGAAAGATATTCACCGCGCAACCGCCTCTGAAGTCTTTGGCTTACCGCTGGATTCAGTAACTAACGAACAACGCCGCAGCGCGAAAGCTATCAACTTCGGTTTAATCTACGGGATGAGCGCCTTTGGTCTTGCTCGCCAGTTAAATATTCCGCGCAAAGAAGCTCAGAAGTACATGGATCTCTACTTCGAACGCTACCCTGGCGTGCTGGAATATATGGAACGCACGCGTGCACAGGCAAAAGAGCAGGGTTACGTTGAAACGCTGGAAGGGCGTCGCCTCTATTTGCCGGATATTAAATCCAGTAATGGCGCTCGTCGTGCGGGTGCTGAACGCGCCGCAATCAACGCCCCGATGCAAGGTACTGCCGCAGATATTATTAAGCGAGCCATGATAGCCGTAGACGGATGGCTGCAAACCGAGAAACCGCGCGTGCGCATGATCATGCAAGTTCACGATGAACTGGTGTTTGAAGTGCACAAAGATGACCTGGAAAGTGTGTCTAAAAAGATCCATCAACTGATGGAAAACGAGACCCAGATTGACGTGCCGTTATTAGTGGAAGTCGGTAGTGGTGAAAACTGGGATCAAGCGCACTAAGGGTTTACTGAATAACGGCCTTTTTTCGTAACTAAGCAACATAAGATAGAACTTTTGTGATGTCCATTAGAATTCCCTATGTAAGGAATGAAAAAAAATTACAAAAAGTGCTTTCTGAGCTGCTCAAAAAAGAGTAAAGTTATTCACGTAGGGTACAGAGGTAAGATGTTCTATCTTTCAGACCTTTTACTTCACGTAATCGGATTTGGCTGAATATTTTAGCCGCCCCAGTCAGTAATGACTGGGGCGTTTTTTATTGTGCGCAAGAAAAGTTTCGCTCACGCCGTAGGCCGGATAAGACGCGCAGCGGCGCCATCCGGCATAGCGGGGGATTATTCCCCGTCCTGAATCTCTTCGACCGGTGCCAGTTCACTAAACCAGCTATCCAGCTTCTGCCGCAGTTTGTCCACGCCCAGCTTTTTCAGTGATGAAAAGGCTTCTACCTGCACATCACCATTAAACGCCAGCACGGCTTCACGTACCATATTCAGTTGAGCTTTGCGCGCGCCGCTGGCCAGCTTGTCTGCTTTAGTCAGTAGCACCAGAACCTGAACGTTGCTCTCTACCGCCCACAGGATCATCTGCTGATCCAGATCCTTAAGCGGATGACGAATATCCATCAGTACCACCAGACCTTGCAGGCTCTGACGTTTTTCCAGATATTCAGCCAGTGCGCGCTGCCATTTGCGCTTCATCTCTTCCGGCACTTCGGCGTAACCATACCCCGGCAGGTCAACCAGGCGTTTACCGTCAACGACTTCAAACAGGTTGATGAGCTGAGTACGGCCCGGTGTTTTAGATGTACGCGCCAGACTCTTTTGATTAGTCAGGGTATTTAGCGCACTGGATTTGCCTGCGTTGGAACGGCCAGCAAAAGCCACTTCGATTCCGGTATCGGAAGGTAAGTGGCGAATATCAGGCGCACTCATCACAAAATGCGTCTGTTGATAATTCAAGTTAGTCAAAGCGGTCCTCTCCATCAATCAAGGCTTTGCAGCGATTATACCTGAACACCAGCAAAAGGCTGGTTTTTCGACGCGTGGCCTGTGTAAGTAAAAACCTCGCACTTTGTGAGACATTGCCTATAGTATCTATACGAGATGACAGTGTAAAAAATGACATGGCCTAAATAAATCATAGCGTTACGGTTAGGCACTATTCTTAAAATCCGAAATTGTTACCTTGGTTACTTGTACGTTTAAACCAAAACGGTAAAGTAGTGCCCATAGCGAGGAAGCTGACAGGATAGACGACTCAGGATGAGGGTCAGGAGCGCCAGGAGGCGAAGACACAGGATTGTCAGGAAGACAAACGTCCGGAGACGTTAGTAAAAGGAAATGGAAACAACACGGAATGTTTCAGGCTAAGGGAAAAACAGGGTGTGTTGATAGCCAACAGGGATAGTAGAGCCCGTAAGGGTTGAGAGTCAGGAAAAAAGGCGACAGATTACTCTGTCGCCTTTTTTCTTTATTTCTGCTAGATTCCGGCGCAAATATATACTGAATTAAAACAGCCAAAGACGAATCATGATGAAACCAACTTCTACACCACGCGGTAAAGGTCCTGCAAAAGCGCGTCGTAAAACACGCGAAGAAATTAACCAGGAAGCTCGCGACCGTAAGCGCCAGAAAAAACACCGTGGCCATGCGGCGGGTAGCCGTGCGTCCGGTAGCGATGGCGCATCTGGTGGCGGAAAGCAAAATAAGCAACAAGATCCTCGTATTGGCAGCAAAACCCCCATTCCATTGGGCGTGACCGAAAAAGTCACCAAACAGCACAAACCGAAGAGTGAGAAACCTATGCTTTCACCACAGGCTGAGTTGGATTTACTGGAAACGGATGAGCGCCTGGATGCGCTGCTGGAGCGTCTTGAAGCAGGAGAAACCCTGAGTGCGGAAGATCAAACCTGGGTTGATGCCAAGCTGGATCGCATTGATGAGCTGATGCAAAAGCTGGGTCTCTCTTACGATGACGAGGAAGAAGAGGAAGAAGAAGAAAAGCAGGAAGATATGATGCGCCTGCTGAAAGGCGGCAACTAACGGTTTTACACCGTGGGTCTTCCCGTCCTGCTTATAACCCTTCCGGTTATATGTTATCTGGTGTGGTTATTCGTTAAACTACAGCGGTTGTCGCGGCGACAGAAGTGGCTGCGCAACCGGCTTATTACCCGCACAGGGGTTAAGCCGGTACGCCGTACCCGCCAGAGACGCCATCGGAAGGAGTGAGCATGTCAGAGCAGCTAATAGACTGGGACCTGGCCCTGATCCAGAAATATAACTATTCCGGGCCACGATATACCTCGTACCCAACCGCGCTGGAGTTTTCTGAAGACTACGGCGCCGAGGCGTTTTTAAACGCTGTGGCGCGTTACCCTGAGCGTCCGCTCTCGTTGTACGTTCACATCCCGTTCTGCCACAAACTGTGTTACTTCTGCGGCTGCAACAAGGTTGTGACGCGTCAGCAGCATAAAGCCGATCAATACCTCGATGTCTTAGAACAAGAAATTATTCATCGCGCACCGTTGTTTGCCGGACGTCATGTCAGTCAGCTGCACTGGGGCGGTGGCACGCCAACGTATCTGAATAAAGCGCAAATCAGCCGTTTGATGTCGCTGCTGCGTGGCAACTTTAACTTTAACGATGACGCCGAAATCTCGATCGAAGTGGATCCGCGTGAAATTGAGCTGGATGTGCTCGATCATTTACGCGCTGAAGGTTTTAACCGCCTGAGCATGGGGGTGCAGGACTTCAATAAAGAAGTTCAGCGTCTGGTTAACCGTGAGCAGGATGAAGAATTTATCTTTGCGCTGCTGAATCATGCGCGGGAGATTGGTTTTACCTCGACGAACATCGATCTGATTTATGGTTTGCCAAAACAGACGCCGGAAAGTTTCGCCTTCACCCTGAAACGCGTTGCTGAGCTGAATCCAGACCGACTGAGCGTCTTCAACTACGCTCACCTGCCGACGCTGTTTGCTGCTCAGCGCAAAATCAAAGATGCCGACCTGCCCAGCGCGCAACAGAAGTTGGATATCCTGCAGGAGACCATCTCTTCACTGACCGAAACCGGTTATCAGTTCATTGGCATGGATCACTTTGCTCGCCCGGATGACGAACTGGCGATTGCTCAACGCAAAGGTGTGCTGCATCGTAATTTCCAGGGGTATACCACCCAGGGGGATACCGATCTTCTGGGGATGGGCGTATCGGCAATCAGTATGATTGGCGACAACTACGCGCAGAACCAAAAAGAGCTGAAGCGCTATTATCAGCAGGTAGACGAGCAGGGGAACGCGTTATGGCGAGGAATTGCGCTGACCCGCGATGACTGTATTCGTCGGGATGTGATTAAGCTTTTGATCTGCAATTTCCGCCTCGACTACGCCGCCGTGGAACAGCAATGGGATCTGAATTTTGCTGACTATTTTGCCGAAGACATGAAACTGCTGGCGCCGCTGGCGAAAGATGGGCTGGTGGATGTGAATGAGAAGGGAATTCAGGTTACGCCTAAGGGCCGCCTGCTGATTCGGAATATTTGCATGTGCTTTGATGCCTATCTGCGCCAGAAAGCGCGGATGCAGCAGTTCTCACGCGTCATTTAGCCGGGTTGCCCGGTGGCGCTGCGCTTACCGGGCCTACACGTTGCGACAACCTGTAGGCCCGATAAGCGTTAGCGCCATTCGGCACATCGTTAGCTGAACAGTCCAACCAGCGCCGCGCACAGCACTGCGGCAACCGCAGTTTGTGGCGTATGGCTTTCGACCGCACCGCTCGACAGCAGATTAATCATTGATTCCAGCATGATGACTTCCCCCCGTTAGCCGGGCACGATCATACTTAACTCATCGGAACAGTAAAGCGCAAAATAGCAGCAATTTGCGCTCAATTATCAAACTTTACACTGTGACCGAGCGTCACTCCATTCCGAGTTCTTTTAACTTACGCGTCAAGGTATTACGGCCCCAGCCGAGCAAGCGCGCTGCTTCCTGTTTATGCCCCTGGGTATGACGTAGCGCGGTGGTCAATAGCGTGCGCTCCATCTCTGGTTGAGCTTCAGAAAGCAAATTTTGATGACCGGAACGTAATGCCCGGTCTGCCCACTGCGCTAACAGCGTTGCCCAACTGTCCGGCTGCATAGGGGACGGCGCGTCTGGCACGCTGGTTTCAAAAAGCTCGGCCGGCAAGTCCTGAATCAATACTTCCTGTCCGGCAGCCATAACGGTTAACCAGCGGCAGGGGTTTTCAAGCTGGCGTACGTTGCCCGGCCAGGCCAGACGCGTAAGCGCTGCCTCGGTTTCGGGATGTAATTGTTTGGCTTCCACCCCCAGTTCGCGGGCGGCTTCCTGCAGGAAATGACGTGCCAGGCGAGGGATGTCTTCCCGACGTTCACGCAGCGGGGGCAAATGAACGCGAATGACGTTCAGACGGTGGAATAAATCCTCACGGAATTTACCTTCCTGTACGCGCAGTTCCAGATTCTGATGCGTGGCGGCGATGATGCGAACATCCACTTTCACCGGCGCATAACCACCCACCCGGTAAAACTGTCCATCGGCTAATACGCGCAGTAAACGCGTTTGCACGTCCAGCGGCATATCGCCGATTTCATCGAGGAACAGCGTCCCACCGTCGGCCTGCTCAAAACGCCCCTGACGAATGGTATTTGCCCCGGTAAACGCCCCTTTCTCATGACCGAACAGTTCAGACTCGATCAAATCTTTCGGGATCGCCGCCATGTTCAGCGCGATAAACGGCGCTTTGACGCGTGGGCTGTGACGGTGTAGGGCATGAGCGACCAGCTCTTTACCGGTCCCGGACTCGCCATTAATCAATACGCTGATTGAAGAACGGGAAAGTCGGCCAATAATGCGAAAAACATCCTGCATCGCTGGCGCTTCGCCAATAATATCGGTCGTTGGTCCGTGGATTTGTACATTACGCGGCTGCTGCTGTTCCTGATAATGACTGATGGCACGTTCGACCAGCGCCACGGCTTCGTCAATATCAAAAGGTTTGGGCAGATAATCAAACGCCCCTTGCTGGTAGGCGCTGACGGCGGCATCCAGATCGGAATGCGCCGTCATTATGATGACCGGAAGCATTGGATGACGCTGTTTGATCTGTTTTAACAGCGTCAGACCATCCATACCCGGCATGCGAATGTCTGACAACAATACGTCCGGTGTTTTGCTGGCCAGTGCGTCCAGCACCTCTTTACCGCTTTCAAATGCGGTACAGCTCAGACCAGCCCCTGCGAGCGCACGTTCTAGCACCCAACGGATGGAACTATCGTCATCAACGACCCAGACTATTCCTCGTTGCATAAACGTCACCTTTATTTCCTGATAGGCAGGTAAACCGAGAACTCGGTATGACCCGGCCAACTGGTAAATTCAATTTTGCCGGAATGCTGATCAATTAAATTACGGGCGATGGATAACCCAAGGCCGGTACCGCCCTCGCGACCGCTGACCATTGGGTAGAACAGCGTGTCCTGCAAATGAGAGGGAATACCCGGGCCGTTATCCTCAACATCGATCCGCGCCGCCAGACGGTAACGCACGCCGTGCAGCGTGAGCTGAAACGCAGTGCGGGTACGCAGTACGATCTCGCCACCTTCCGGCCCTAAGGCTTGCAGGGCATTGCGCACGATATTCAGCAAAACCTGTTCTATCTGGTCCGGGTCGTGCAATAACTCAGGCAGGCTCGGATCGTAATCACGAATTAGCGTAACGTTTTCTGGTACTTCCATCGAAACCAGCGCGACCACACGCTCCGCTACTTTGTGAATACTTTCCGTGACGTGCATGCCCGGTTGTTGCGGTCCTAACAGACGGTCGACCAGATTACGCAGGCGGTCGGCCTGCTCAATAATGACTTTGGTATATTCGGTCAGCGCCGGGTCCGGGAGCGCTTTACTGAGAAGCTGTGCCGCGCCGCGTAACCCGCCCAGCGGGTTTTTGATTTCATGCGCCAGCCCGCGTACCAGATCGCGGGCGGCAATTTGCTGGGCATGCTGGAGTTGTTCCTGACTCAGACGGCGCTGGTTATCCATTGGCGCCATCTCCAGCAGGATCAAGCCATCAGGCAGCCTCTGGGCGGTCACAGAGAGGATATGTGAGTGGCTGTCTATCACCAGCGTCACTTCGTTATCCGTAAAGCCCTGGCCGGCTTCCAGGCTCTCACGCAGCAGTCCGATGTTTAACGAGAAATAACTCAACAGATCGGGCAGCGGTGTACCAAACAGTTTGCGGGAGCTTTGAGCGAGCAGCTGTTGTGCCGCCGGGTTGGCGTAATGTATCGACAGCTCATCGTCGACGAGTAAGATGCTATTGATTAAAGAATTGAGGATCTGCCCAGCATCGGGCAGCGTGCCGGTTGCCATTCAGCAGTCTCCTGAAAAGTGTTGCACCATTTTAGTGCATTATAGCTTTTTATGGATAAAAAGCGCGAAAAAGCAGGTTGTTAGTGGAGAAAAAAGCCCATCGTGTGATGGGCTGAAAGTTTCCACGGCAACTAAAACCTTCGTCTTTCTCCCTACAGCTGTGTTGGCTGCTTTCGCTCACCCCAGTCACTTACTTATGTAAGCTCCCGGGGATTCACTCAATTGCCGCCTTTCTGTAGCAAGAAATCCATTGGTTATTACATCCTCTGCACGTTTTTATGTGAGAGTGTAAAAGTTAAATTAAACGCTGTAGTACAGCTCAAACTCTACCGGGTGCGGCGTCATGCGCACGCGGTCATCTTCTTCGCGACGCAGCGCAATGTACGCATCGATAGCTTCATTGGTGAACACGCCGCCTGCAGTCAGGAACTCGCGGTCCAGATCCAGTTCTTTCAGTGCTTCTTCCAGAGAACCCGCAACCTGTGGGATCTCTTTCGCTTCTTCAGGCGGCAGGTCGTACAGGTTTTTGTCCATCGCTTCGCCCGGGTGGATCTTGTTCTTAATACCGTCAAGACCCGCCATCAGCAGCGCGGCAAAGCACAGGTACGGGTTAGCAGCCGGGTCCGGGAAACGCACTTCGATACGACGCGCTTTCGGAGAAGCTACCACCGGAATACGGATGGAGGCAGAACGGTTACGGGCAGAGTAAGCCAGCATGACCGGCGCTTCGTAGCCCGGGACCAGACGCTTGTAGGAGTTGGTGGTCGGGTTCGCCAGGGCGTTGATCGCTTTAGCGTGTTTGATAACGCCGCCGATGTAGTACAGCGCCTGCTCAGACAGACCCGCATATTTGTCACCGGAGAACAGGTTTACGCCATTCTTGGACAGGGACATGTGGCAGTGCATGCCGGAACCGTTATCGCCAAACATTGGTTTTGGCATAAAGGTCGCGGTTTTACCGAAACGGTGAGCGACGTTGTGAACCACATATTTGTAGATCTGAATTTCGTCCGCTTTTTTAGTCATGGTGTTAAAGCGGGTTGCGATTTCGTTCTGACCAGCAGTCGCTACTTCGTGGTGATGCGCTTCAACGACCAGGCCCATTTCTTCCATGATCAGACACATGGTAGAACGGATGTCCTGAGAAGAATCTACCGGAGGAACCGGGAAGTAACCACCTTTCACGCCTGGACGGTGACCTTTGTTACCACCTTCGTATTTGGTGGAGGAGTTCCATGCGCCTTCGATATCATCGATAGCCACGTGGGAACCGGAAATGGATGCGCCGAAACGGATGTCGTCAAACAGGAAGAACTCTGGCTCTGGCCCGAACAGAACGGTATCTGCGATGCCGGTAGAACGCAGGTACTCTTCAGCGCGTTTAGCGATGGAGCGCGGGTCGCGGTCGTAGCCCTGCAGCGTACCGGGTTCGAGGATATCGCAACGGATGATCAGGGTAGACTCTTCATAGAACGGGTCGATGAGTGCAGTAGACGCATCTGGCATCAGAACCATGTCTGATTCGTTAATGCCTTTCCAGCCACCGATTGAGGAGCCGTCAAACATTTTGCCTTCTTCAAAGAATTCGGCATTTACCTGATGAGCAGGAATAGTGACGTGCTGTTCTTTACCTTTGGTATCAGTGAAGCGCAAATCAACAAACTTCACTTCGTGTTCGTTCAGCATCGTCAAAACGTGTTCAGCGGACATACTTACTCTCCCGGATTGGTCATGGTCGTCGTGGTAACGAAGTCTTCAATTCTGCAAAAAATTGGCCGTGTCGCCGTAAAAAAGATAAAGCGAAATCTGTGCCAACTTTTAAATTGCCCCTAAAAGGCGTTATCATGCGCACTATCGTGCAAAGGGGCTGCACCATGAAGGATGTATTGCACCATTATAGTGCTTTAATGTGAACATTAAGCACCATATTGGTGCAAAGCACCCCAGATTACCCCTTTTAACGCTCCGTGAATGTGATCACAAAGAAACTCTGCAATACTTGTTTGCGGAGGATGTTTGTGATCCTGTTTTGTACTGCGATTAATCCGTGTACAATAACGCGCTATTTCTAAAATGCCTGAGGCAAAGTTGTGATCGAAAATTTGCGTAACATCGCCATCATCGCGCACGTAGACCATGGTAAAACGACCCTGGTAGACAAGCTGCTCCAACAATCCGGTACGTTCGATGCACGTGCTGAAACCCAAGAGCGCGTGATGGACTCCAACGATTTGGAGAAAGAGCGTGGGATTACCATCCTCGCTAAAAACACCGCTATCAAATGGAATGACTACCGTATCAACATCGTTGACACCCCGGGGCACGCCGACTTCGGTGGTGAAGTTGAGCGTGTAATGTCCATGGTCGACTCCGTGCTGCTGGTGGTGGATGCAATGGATGGTCCGATGCCGCAGACGCGCTTCGTGACCAAAAAAGCCTTTGCCCATGGCCTGAAGCCAATTGTTGTTATCAACAAAGTTGACCGTCCTGGCGCGCGTCCTGACTGGGTTGTTGATCAGGTATTCGACCTGTTCGTTAACCTCGACGCTACCGACGAGCAGCTGGACTTCCCGATCGTTTACGCTTCCGCGCTGAACGGTATCGCAGGTCTGGATCACGAAGATATGGCGGAAGACATGACCCCGCTGTATCAGACCATCGTTGATCGCGTACCAGCTCCGA
Organism: Citrobacter sp. wls706; assembly: GCF_005281305.1. Taxonomy (NCBI): domain Bacteria; kingdom Pseudomonadati; phylum Pseudomonadota; class Gammaproteobacteria; order Enterobacterales; family Enterobacteriaceae; genus Citrobacter; species Citrobacter sp. wls706. The sequence goes on from NZ_SZXG01000039.1 coordinate 16,349, forward strand.
ACGTAGACCTTGACGGCCCGCTGCAGATGCAAATCTCTCAGCTGGACTACAACAACTACGTTGGCGTTATCGGTATCGGCCGCATCAAACGCGGTAAAGTTAAACCGAACCAGCAGATCACTATCATTGATAGCGAAGGCAAAACCCGCAACGGTAAAGTCGGTAAAGTTCTGACCCACCTGGGTCTGGAACGTATCGAGAGTGATATTGCCGAAGCAGGCGATATCATCGCGATCACCGGTCTGGGCGAACTGAACATCTCCGACACCATCTGCGACCCGCAGAATGTCGAAGCGCTGCCGGCTCTGTCCGTTGATGAACCGACCGTAACCATGTTCTTCTGCGTAAACACCTCTCCGTTCTGTGGTAAAGAAGGTAAATATGTTACCTCTCGTCAGATCCTTGACCGCCTGAACAAAGAGCTGGTGCACAACGTTGCGTTGCGCGTTGAAGAAACCGAAGATGCGGATGCGTTCCGTGTATCCGGTCGTGGTGAGCTGCACCTGTCTGTTCTGATCGAAAACATGCGTCGTGAAGGTTTCGAAATGGCGGTTTCCCGTCCGAAAGTTATCTTCCGCGAAATCGATGGCCGTAAACAAGAGCCGTTCGAAAACGTAACGCTGGACGTTGAAGAGCAGCATCAGGGTTCTGTGATGCAGGCGCTGGGTGAGCGTAAAGGCGATCTGAAAAACATGAATCCAGATGGCAAAGGCCGCGTACGTCTTGACTACGTGATCCCAAGCCGTGGTCTGATCGGCTTCCGTTCAGAATTCATGACCATGACCTCCGGTACCGGTCTGCTGTATTCCACCTTCAGCCACTACGACGACGTTCGTGCGGGTGATGTGGGTCAGCGTCAGAACGGCGTACTGATCTCCAACGGCCAGGGTAAAGCAGTTGCGTTCGCACTGTTCAGCCTGCAGGACCGCGGTAAGCTGTTCCTGGGTCACGGTGCAGAAGTTTACGAAGGCCAGATCATCGGTATTCACAGCCGCTCTAACGACCTGACCGTAAACTGCCTGACTGGTAAGAAACTGACCAACATGCGTGCGTCTGGTACTGACGAAGCAACGGTTCTGGTTCCGCCGGTTAAGATGACTCTGGAGCAGGCTCTGGAATTCATCGATGACGACGAACTGGTAGAAGTGACTCCAACCTCTATCCGTATTCGTAAGCGTCACCTGACTGAAAACGATCGTCGCCGTGCAATGCGTGGCGCGAAAGAAGAGTAATTAACGCTCTTTCTCAGGTAAGCATAAAAAAGCCGCTGATTATCAGCGGCTTTTTTTATCTCGGGAGTATCAGAAGAAATACTTTGCCCCAACACGAATCTGATTTTGTTCGCGATGATAGGGTTCCACATTACGATCTAACCAGCGTAATTCCAGGTAGGGCAACCAGTGTTCATTGATACGATACTTAAAGGTATTCGTAATTTCCCAGTGATGATCTTTTCCGTTACTGCTGTTGAAGTCATTGACTCGTATAAAATAGTGCGGCTCAAAGGTATAGGAAAATTTATCGGTGATGGTAAAGTTCCAGTAATTACCTATTTCATAGGTATCGTTATTATCCTGATCACCGTTTAGATCGGTTGAACTATAGTTATTATGGTTATAACGGTTACGCACGGTAAGATTAAACCACGGGGTAAATTTATAGTTAACATCCAGATAAGCCGCGCCACCAGAACCCGTACTCTTATCGTTTATCAATCCACCGGGCTGGATAGTTAATTTATCCGTTGGTTTAAATAAAGGATACCAACCTTCTATTTCGTTATAGCCGTGTTTTAACTCATCCTTACGTTGCATGGTGTAGGTGTTGGTGAGCATGATACCTGCGCCCATATCGGAGTTATAGCCAACGCGCATCATCACTTCTATCTGATCGGATGCCAGATTATATGCCTCGCGGTTCTCGACATAGGCGCCGGCAAAAACAGAAGTGGACACAACAGAGGATAAGAGCATTATTGTCGTTAACTTTTTCATAATAAATCCATTTTTTAAGCGTAGGGAAGCCGCCATCCATTAAGATGGAATAAGCGGCAATTATTTTTATACGTTTACAGCAGAGGTATTATTTTTAGCGGTAACAGGATCCGGTTGAGTGTTGTTTTTCTTCCGTTGGCTGATTTCCTCAATAATAAAAGCAAAACGCGTTTCATTGAGTTTATAAAATAAACCCATCGTGATTGCAGCGATAATAGCCAGCCCGCAAGGCCACAGAAAAATAAGCTGACGCAGGCCAAGCAGGGTCGCATCGCTCTGGGTTATGTTGGGAATATAACCGATTTGCGTCAGCATGATGCCTGGCAGGAAGCCTGCGAGCGCAGCGGAAATTTTGCGAGAAAAGGTATAACCCGTATACACCGAGCCTTCCGCGCGGATCCCCGTTTTCCATTCGCCATAATCAACCGTATCCGGAACCAGCGCCCAGTTCAGGCTGTTGACGAATGCTGTCCCGAAGAAGGCCATACAGGAGAACGTTACGAACAAAAATGACGTACTGCCCCAGAAAAAGTTCAGAACATCACCGACAGCCCATAATGCCAGACCGCCGAGATAAACCTGCTTTTTACCGAAGCGTTTCACGGCTGCGGGAACCAGCAGCACGCCGACCAGAATGCATCCCATACTGAAAAAACCCATCCACGACAGCAGATGAATATCGTTGAGCACGTACTGGGTGTAATACACCTGGATGGCCAGTTTGATGTTGAATGCGGCCAGTGTGCACAGGTTGGCAACACACAGCACCAGCAGCGGAGGGTTACGGAAAATGGCACAGAACGATTTGAGAATGCTGGGCTTATGGTGATCCGGCACGATTTCGATATAGCGTTCTTTCACACCGCTAAAGCACCACCACATGCTGAACAGCCCGCAGACCGAAAAGATCAGTGCGGCAATCAGATAACCCAATGAGGGGGAACTGACAAATAGCGCCTGAATTGGCATAAAACCAACGGTACACAATAACAGGCCAATGGTGGCACCACCCTGACGCCAGGCGGCGAGCTGAGCGCGTTCCTGTGGGTTTTTCGTGATTGCAGGCACCATCGCGCCGTAGGAGCAGTTCATCAGGCTATAGAACAGACCGAACAGCATAAACAACACCGTCGCCAGCCCGGTTTTCACCGTGAGCGTAAAATCAGTCGCTAAAAACTGGGCGCTGGCAACGACTGCGACAGGAAATGATGCATACAAAATAAAGGGTCTGAATTTCCCTTTTGCGCCAATATTTCGCCTTGAATCCAGCAATACACCGGTCAGCATATCGGTAAAGGCGGTGAAGAATTTCGCCACCAGAAAGATAATCCCACCGTAATATGCGGGCATCCCTAGTTCATCGGTATAAAATTTAAGCAGATACAGCGTGCCGATACACAGCATCAAATTTGAGCCGAAGTCACCCACTCCGTAGGCGAATTTTTCACGCAGGCTCAGTTTTAGCGTTAGCGGATCATGAAAAGACATAATCGCTCCTCAATAGCGCCCCGCAGGGCGCTATTCATTATTATTATCAAACGGGTTGTTTACGTGCTTCTATCTCTTCAACGATGCGGACATACATCTTTTCGTTGAGATTGTAGAAACAGCCCATTGCGACGATGGTGATGACTGCCAGGGCACACGGATAAATAAAGATCAGCTGCCGCAAACCTTCGACCGTGCTCGCAGATTGCACCACGTTGGGGACGTAGCCGATTTGCGTCAGCATCCAGCCAGGGAAGAAGCCTGCCAGCGCCTGTGAAACTTTACGGAAGAAGGTGAAGCCAGTGTATACCGTGCCTTCAGAACGTACGCCGGTACGCCATTCGCCATATTCCACCGTATCGGAAACCAGCGCCCAGTTCAGGCTGTTGACGAAGGCTGAGCCGAAGAACGCCAGACAGGAGAAGGCGACAAAGCTGACTGAGCCGCCGCCAAAGAAGTAGTTAAGCAGATCGCCCGCGACCCAAATCAGCAGCCCGCCAATATAAACCTTCTTCTTACCAAAACGTCTGACCATCCCAGGCATCAGGAAGACGCCAATGAAGATACAGCCCATGCTGAAAAAGCCCATCCAGGAAAGGAGGATCGGATCGTTCAGTACGTACTGGGTGTAATACACCTGAATCGCCAGCTTGACGTTGAATGCGCCCAGCGTGCAAAGGTTGGCAACACACAGAATAAATAGCGGGCGGTTACCGGCGATGGCGCGGAAGGATTGCAGTAATCCCGGTTTTTGCGCGGCATCCACGGGTTTCACTTCCACGTAGCGTTCTTTTACCCCGGCATAGCACAGCCACATGAATAACAGACCAAACAGCGAAAACAGCGTGGCGGCGAAAATATAAGCCAGCTGTGAATTGCCTTCGATCAGGTTCATCACTGGAACAAAGCCGACGGTGCACAGCAGCAGGCCGAGAGTAGCGCCTCCTTGTCGCCAGGCAGCCAATGACGCGCGTTCGTCCGGGTTTTTTGTGATTGCAGGCACCATCGCGCCGTAAGAGCAGTTCATCATGCTGAAGAACAGTCCGTACAGCATAAACAGCACCGTTGCCATGACCGTTTTACCGGTGACTTCAAACGGTGTACCGACAAAGTTGGCAATCGCCAGCAAGGTAACCGGAAATGCGGCATAAAGGACGAATGGACGGAATTTTCCTTTCGGGCCGATTTTGCGGCGCGAATCGAGCATAATCCCGGTGCCCATATCGGTAAACGCGGTAAAAAACTTGGCGATAAGGAAAATGATACCGCCATAAGTTCCCGGTAAACCAAGGACATCGGTATAAAACTTGAGTAAATAGAGCGTACCAATGTCCAACAGGATATTGGAGCCTAAATCACCCATCCCATAGGCGAGTTTTTCTTTGAACGGCAAGCGTAGGGTTGCCGGATTAGAGGAAGTCTGACTCATTATTATTCTCCATGTGCCCGCGAGTTGCCCCGCGGGCGAGCCGTGTTAGATGTTGCGTAAAGTGGCAAACAGTGACGCCCATTCACTCTTCGCCCGATAAAACACCGGAGGCTGGCCAATCGGCGCGTCCACGGTAATTTCACCCCCCTGGTAAGTTTCCCCGGTCCAGACATTGACCCAGCTATCCTCCGGCAGATACAGCGTCCAGTCGTTGCGTCCCTGTTCGTGAACCGGCGCTACCAGCAAATCTTGTCCCAGCAGGTACTGATACTTCAGGGTGTAGGTGCGCGCATCGTCTTCGTAATGCAGGAACAGCGGGCGCATTACCGGCAGACCGGTGGCGCTGTTTTGCGCGACGGCCTGTTTGAGATACGGTTTCAGGGTGGTGAAGACGGTGGTCATACGGGCAAAGTGGGCAATGGTTTCCTCATCGCCATCAAACTGCCAGTTATCGCCAGGGCGGTTGCCTTCATGGGTGCGCATCATTGGGGTGAAGGCGCTGAAATCACACCAGCGCAGCAACAGCTCTTTGCTGCGTTTCATGTCAAACAACGTGGTGTAACCGCCGATATCGCTGTGGTGCAGACCGTGACCGGTCATTGCCAGCGACAGTGCGGCAGGAACGACCGAGGCCAGTCCATCATCAAGGCTCCAGTCAACGTTTTGATCGCCTGCCCACATCATGGTGGAGTACTTCTGACTGCCGGTGTAGCCCGCACGCATAAAGAACAGGATCTCGCCGAGCTTGCCGGTCTCCTGCAGCGCTTCGTAGTTACATTTCGCCCACAGTGCGGGCCACGCGTTATGCATAATTTCGGCACTGACGCCGTTGTGCAGGTAAGTGTCGGTTGGCAGGTATTCGCCAAAGTCGGCCATCCAACCGCCGCAGCCCAGTTCAATCATGTTCTTTTTGATGACTTCTTTGAACCAGGTGTAGGCTTCGGGGTTGGTCAGATCGACCACGCCGCCGTAAAATTCACCAAACTCAACCAGATAGTCAGCGCCAGAGGCGTCTTTCGCCAGATAGCCATGTGCAGCGGCTTCGGCGCAGAGATCTTTATCGCTGGCGACGTACGGGTTGATGTAGGAGAGAAACTGCACGCCTTCTTCTTTCCACTGCTTAATACGACTGTCCAGTTGCGAATAGTTGTCGCTGTTCCACTTCCAGTTCCACATCACGCGCTTGCCAAAAGAAGTCATGCGGATCCCGGACCAGTCCTGCGCCCAGATGCCGTTTACTTTCACGCCAGCGTTACGCATGGTGTCCAGTTTGTTCTGGCAAATCTCAGTCCCGCCCTGAATACCGAGCGTGACGCCGTCGTAAATCCAGTCCGGCAGCTCCGGCTGGCGACCTAACAGCGCGGTCAGTTTTTCCAAAAGAGAGATGTAGGTTTCGGCGCACTCAATACGCAGAGTGGTTTTGTCTTCCCACAGAGCGAGTTCGTGATACTCCGGTGCGCTGAAGTCGAAATTCATATAGCAGCTGTTATCAACGTGGCAATAATACTTCTGCGTACTGACAAAGGTTGGCTGTGGGAAGAAGGTCCAGTAGTAGTCACCGCCGGCATTTTCTTTGCAGTCGGCCTGCCACGTGACATAGCTGTTTTTGTTGCGGCCCACGCCCTGTTCGCTGGTCCACAGTGGGAATGGCTTACCGCGCAAATCGAAGTAAGAGAACTGTTCGCCACAGCCGTAAATATGATCGTCTGGGTTAGCGGCCAGACGCAGCCAGATACGGTTATGGCTGCGTTCCTCGTTATGGAGGTCGAGCTTCAAACGACCCTGTTCGTCGGTAGAAATGTGCAGCGTGGCGTTGATGGTATTACCGCGGCTGAAATCTACCCGCCAGCCCTCAGGCGACTCGCTTACTGTGGCGTCGGTCAGGGCAATCTTCTCGTTGAGCTTGTCTTTAATGCTGAAGTTGCCGCGGAACATATCAATGTCGGCAACGCCAGCGCCAATCCACAGGCAAGGGGTTTCTGCGCTGTGACGTAAGATCGGGCGCTGGTGGTACGTCAGCGTAAATCCATTTTGTAACGTCATCAGTTCTAATGCGGTGGACCGTTGTTGTAGCGAATTCATTTTCGTCTCCGTAAAAATAGGGTATTTCGGTAATTTGTCGGAAATCTGTTATTCACTGCCGATTAAAAAATGCATTTGATGCGTTTCTCCGGGCGCGAGATGAATCAGGCTAATCCCGGAGTTAAAGGCGTCGGGCGGGCAGGTCATCGGTTCTACTGCCAGGCCGCGGCGTGCTAATTTTTCGCCGGTATACACCTGCAGCCAGGGCTGGTGGCTGCGCAGGTATGTGGATATCTTTTGTGTTGGGCAGGTCAGTCTGACCTCCCACTCAGCCTCAGGCAGCAAGATCCTGAACGTGTGATCGATAGTGGTCTGAGCGATAACACGCGGCGTTGTGAAATCCCATTCACCGTGGGTGACATCACTCGCCGGGAGCGTTAATTCGCAGCTATCAATGGATTGCAAATTGCAGGTCAGGTAGGGATGTGCTCCCGCGCCATACGGTGCGATTTCGTCACCCACATTCTGGGTACGAATAAAGACGTGCAGTCCGCGGGCAGCATCCAACCGGTAAATCACCTCTGAATACAGCGCGAAGGGATAACCATAAGAAGGCGGTAGAAAAATCGTCAGCGACACTTCCGTGTTTGACAGTTGGTTAATCTGCCAGTCGCGCCAGGCCAGTAATCCATGAATGGCGGTATGCGAAACAGGGTCGTTAACGGCAAGCTGAAAGGCCTTGCCGTTATGTTGATAGCAGCCGTCTGCAATACGGTTTGGCCAGGGAATTAACACTTTTCCCAAATGTGCCAGCGGCATCTCTTCCGGCTTATGTGGAATAACGACGTGACGCCCAAAGTGCGTCAATTCTGCTAACCCAGCGCCAACCGTGACGATTTTCGCCTGGTAATGACCAGCCTGAAGATGAAGGGTTTTTCCACCGCTATGCATGACAGCTCACCTCGTGACTTATTTGGCGTTGATATCCAGCAGACCGGCTGCAACTGCCGGTGCAAGACCCGGAGCCAGCGGTAAACGTGGGATCACGAGGCAGTGCAGCAGGTGATAAATGTCCTGCTTACCGTCCCAGACTTTGGTGGTCACCTTGTTATTGGTGTCCAGCTCTTGCCACCATGAACCGGTCTCGTAGTCCATCAGATACGTGATGCAGTAGTCCCACCACTTCTGGTACCAGGCTTCGTACTGGCTGTCGCCGGTAAGGGTATACAAGGCATAGGCGGTACCCATTGCTTCGACTATTGGCCAGCGCACTCTTTCGCGCACGATGGGTTTTCCGTCCCAGTCCACCGAATAGACAAAACCATCCGCACCGTCCGGTGCCCAGGCATCACGGATGGTGGCGTGGAACAAGCCTTTGGCATCTTCCAGCAACCAGGCGGGAGGTGTTTCAAAGCGGGCCTCCAGCGCGGCATGCAGATGCAGCATCAGACGGCCCCACTCGATCCAGTGGCCCGGCGTGCCGCCGTAGGCACGGAAACGATGCGCTGGATTCTCTTTGTTGTAATCGCGGATTGGGTTCCACTGTGAATCGAAGTGTTCGTTGACGCGATACTCCCCGCTGCGAGCCACGTCGTGAATAATTACCGATGCGATACGCAGTGCGCGATCGAGCCATTTGCGATCATGGGTAACGTCATAAACGATCAGGAAGGCTTCAACCGCGTGCATGTTGGCATTGCCGCCGCGGTAATCTTCCGTCTGGCTGAAGGCTTCGTCCCAGGACTCCAGACACATCTGCTCATCTTCGCTCCAGAAGTACTTCTCAATCACTTCGATAGCGTCATCCAGCAATTGTCTGGCCTGCGGATGCCCGGTAGTGACCGCGCTGGCTGCACCAAGCAAGACGAAGAAATGCTGATAGCCCTGTTTGGAGGCATCCATCACGCCTTCGTCATTTACGCAGGCGTACCAGCCGCCGTAACGTGTGTCGCGTAGCGCGCCGTTCAGCGCCTTAATTCCGTGATCGACTAGCTGATATGCGCCGGGGCGACCCATGGATGCCGCAACGGAGTAAACGTGCAGCATGCGGGCGGTGATCCACAGATGCGTACCCATATCCGCTCTGACCTGACCACTATTTCCCAGCCAGCCAAAACCGGTCGGGACAGCAGCATTTTTACCAAAGTTAAAGATGCGGTCAGTTTCCTGCTCCAGCCAGCGGTTGTGGCTTAAGGTGTTAAACCATTTCATGCTTTGATCCTCGATTAACGGCGGGCCATCATTTCGTCGACGATATCGCCCAGACGCTGCAACTTCGGTGCGGAAACGTCGCGCAGCATCAGTTCGGTGTCCGGCAGGCCAATAACTGATGACCAGACAGCACGCCCGGCCAGGAAGCCGGATGCGCCAGCGGTCATCGCCACACTGACCGCGCGTGGGAACAGTTTTTCATCCACGCCGGAAGAGAGAATGACCCACGGCATGTTGATGTTTTCATGCAGACGCTGAGAGGCGCTGAGCAATTCCTGTTGGGTCCCTTTGCCATACAGCGGCATTTCGACCTTGTAGAGATCGGCGCCGCTATCGCCCAGCTCTTTTGCGGCATCGATAATGGCCTGCTCGCGATCGAACTTATCGCCGCGGCGCGGTGGACGGACAACCGGCTCGATGATGCTCAGCAGGCCATTGGAGTGGCATAGCGCATTGAATTCTTTAACCATATCCAGACGCTGCTGGGCATCCTCATCGCTACGCCACAGCACCAGCAGTTTGAGAGCCTTGGCGCCATCTTGCTTCACGGCCTGCGGGTTGATTTTTTTATCAATCACCACGCTATCGACCGGAATGCCGTTACCCGGAATAAAGTCATCAGCGGCAACAATCATGGCGCAGCTTTTGGCAACCGCGTTTTGCTCTACAACCTGGCGGTAGCAGAACTGCTGATCGACTAAAATGGCGGAGGCATAGGGGGACAGGATCTTTGCCGCATTGACCTTGAAATCGGTCAGCACGCTGTCATTGACCGGGGATTTTGCACCCGCTGCGGCAAACATTAAGCGCATGGCTTCGCGCTGATCGACCGCCAGCATGGCAAAACCGCCGGAAGCTCGGGTGATATCTTTCAGGGTGTACTTCGTCATTGTTCAGTCCTTACTTATCTGTGTGTTTATTTAGCCCGGCGGATGCGCGAACCTGCTCAAGAATTGCGGTCCAGTCTTCCCGGCCACGGCCAGCGGCACGGGCCTGGTTATAAACTTCGCGGGAGGCGGCGCCGAGCGGCATCGGCACATGCAGAAGGTTTGCGACATCCAGCGCGATGCCAAGATCTTTGTGAGCTAAATCGATCATGAAAGCGGGAGAAAGATCGCCTTTCAGCACTTTGTTCGGCCAGGAGGTAGTGAAATGGCCTTTTCCGGCAGGGGTACCGCTCATTACCTTCAGAGCCACATCGAAGGAGAGGCCGAGCGCTTCGCATAACACGGCAGCTTCGGCTGAGAGGGCGTTCAGCGCGATACTCATGTAATTGTTGATGAGCTTCACGCGGATCCCCATGCCGGGACCCCCTGCGTTGATCAGCTCATTTCCCATCGCCATCAGTACTGGAGTGGCGCGCTGCACCTGCTCTGGCGTTCCGCCCGCCAGTAGCAACAACGTTCCCGCGACGGCGTGATCGGAGGTGCGTCCAACCGGGCAATCCATCATGTCGAAGCCTTTGGCACGCATATCGGTAATCAGTTTGTCGGTTTGCAGCGGGTGAATGGTGGACATATCAATCACCAACGCCTGCGGGGAGAGGCTTTCGCAGATTCCCTGTTCACCGAACAGTACGCTGCGCACCAGATCGCCATTGGGGAGCATAGTGATGACAAATTCCGCCTCTTTTGCTGCCTGGGCCGGGCTGCTGGCAGGCTGTGCTCCTTTTTCCACCAGGCGCTGAACGGCATCCGGGTTAACGTCAAAGACGCTGAGTTGATGACCCTGCTTCAGCAAGTTGCTCGCCATGGGTGAACCCATCTGACCTAATCCGATAAATGCTATAACTGCCATAACGTTCTCCTGAGACGTGGATGTCATTTTTTGTCATTTAAGGTCGCTTGTTTTGTCTGTTTTTGATCGTATTTGTAATTTATGGTCAAAAAATTGACAGCCGTCACTTTTTAAACATTTTGTGAAATTAAAATGATCCCATCTTGAAACGCCTAAGGAATGACCATGATTCGTATTGCTTGTGTAGGTATTGCCGTGATGGATCGCATCTATTACGTGGAGGAGTTACCGACTGAAGGAGGTAAATATGTGGCGAAGCGTTATACGGAAGTGGGCGGCGGGCCTGCGGCAACGGCCGCGGTGGCTGCAGCGAAGTTGGGCGCGCAGGTGGATTTTATTGGTCGTGTGGGCGACGATGACACCGGAAATAGCCTGCTGGCGGAGCTGGAATCCTTGGGGGTGAATACACGCTACACCCGACGCTACGTGGGGGCGCAATCCTCCCAATCGGCAATTCTGGTTGATGCACAAGGGGAACGAATTATCGTTAACTATCCCAGCCCGGATTTACTGCATGACGCTGGCTGGCTCAATGAGATTGATTTTTCCCAGTGGGATGTGGTGTTAGCGGATGTTCGCTGGCACGAGGGGACCAAACAGGCGTTCACGCTGGCACGCCGGGCGGGAGTCATGACGGTACTGGATGGTGACGTAACGCCGCAGGATATCCGTGAGCTGGTAGCGCTAAGCGATCATGCCGCGTTCTCTGAACCGGGTCTGGCGCGTATGACCGGGATAAACGATCCGCAGGTCGGACTGAAAAAAGCAAAAACGCTCACAAATGGACATGTTTATGTGACGCGAGGGCGTGAAGGTTGCGACTGGATAGAAAATAATACTTTGCAGCATCAATCTGGTTTTACCGTCGACGTTGTTGACACCACCGGGGCCGGGGATGTTTTTCACGGCGCGCTCGCGTTCAGTCTGGCTAACGGAAATAACCCACAAGACGCTGTCAGGTTCGCCAGTGGCGTTGCGGCGCTAAAATGCACGCGCCCGGGAGGACGAGCCGGAATCCCTGACTGTGATCAAACCCGATCTTTTCTGTCACTTTTTGTATAAAATGCCAGGGCAATGGTTTTTCGAGGAAATTTCATGAGTCTTACCGAACTGACCGGTAATCCGCGACACGATCAGCTACTGATGCTGATTAGCGAGCGCGGTTATATGAATATTGATGAGCTTGCCAACTTGCTGGACGTGTCCACGCAGACCGTGCGTCGTGATATTCGTAAACTCAGCGAGCAGGGATTAATTACGCGTCATCATGGTGGCGCGGGCAGAGCCTCCAGCGTGGTGAATACGGCGTTCGAGCAGCGTGAAGTCTCGTGGACGGAAGAGAAAAAAGCCATCGCGGAAGCGGTGGCTGACTATATTCCTGATGGATCAACGGTGTTTATTACTATTGGCACCACCGTTGAGCAGGTGGCGCGGGCGCTATTGAACCATAATCATTTACGCATTATCACTAACAGCCTGCGCGTGGCACATATTCTTTATAACAATCCACGTTTTGAAGTTATGGTGCCAGGTGGAACGTTACGTCCGCATAACAGTGGCATTATCGGTCCTTCCGCTACGGCATTTGTCGCTGATTTTCGGGCTGATTACCTGGTGACCAGCGTCGGCGCGATCGAAAGTGATGGCGCTTTGCTGGAGTTTGATGTCAACGAGGCCAGCGTCGTGAAAACGATGATGGCCCATTCAAGGCATATTCTATTGGCTGCGGATCATACGAAATACACGGCTTCTGCCGCGGTAGAGATTGGCAATGTGTCTCAGGTGACCGCGCTGTTTACCGATGAATACCCTGGTCCCGCATTGCATAATTTACTCCAGTCTCAGCAGGTGGAAATTGTGCAGGTGAGTCCGTCACAGGATGATGCTCAGGTCGGGTAATTCTCCCAATGATGGCTCGATAAATTCGCAGCCATCATTCGCGCATAGTCAAACTTCTTCTTTCCCGCTACAGTTATTCATCCACGGCGAATAAGGAGAAGGGCATGCTCTATATCTTTGATTTGGGTAATGTGATTGTCGATATCGACTTCAATCGCGTGTTAGGCACATGGAGCGATCTGAGCCGTGTACCGCTAGCTTCGCTAAAGCAAAGTTTCAGCATGGGCGAGGCTTTTCACCAGCATGAGCGAGGTGAAATAACGGATGAAGCGTTTGCGGAGGCGCTATGCCATGAGATGGCGCTGCCGCTAAGCTACGAGCAATTTTCCCACGGCTGGCAGGCGGTTTTTGTCGCGTTACGCCCAGAGGTTATCGATATCATGCACAAACTGCGTGAGCAGGGGCATCGGGTGGTCGTTTTGTCGAATACCAACCGTCTGCACACAACGTTTTGGCCGGATGAATACCCCGAGATCCGTCAGGCCGCGGACCATATTTATCTTTCCCAGGATCTGGGCATGCGTAAACCGGAAGCGCGGATTTACCAGCATGTCCTGCAGGCTGAAGGTTTTTCTGCGCACGATGCGGTCTTTTTTGACGATAACGCCGATAATATTGAAGGGGCTAACCGGTTAGGTATTACCAGTATCCAGGTCATCGATAAAGCGACCATTCCTGACTATTTCGCGAAGTTGTTATGCTAAAAAATGTTCAGCAACAAGCCAGGCACCATACGCGTCCTGTACGGGCCTGGCTGAAGCTACTATGGCAGCGGATTGATGAAGACAACATGACGACGCTGGCAGGGAATCTTGCCTACGTTTCATTGCTCTCATTAGTGCCGCTTATTGCCGTTGTGTTTGCTCTTTTTGCCGCCTTTCCGATGTTTTCTGACGTTAGTGTCCAGTTACGGCATTTTATTTTTGCGAACTTTATCCCGGCGACGGGTGACGTTATCCAGCGTTATATCGAACAGTTTGTCGCCAACTCGAACAAAATGACCGCCGTTGGAGCATGTGGGCTGATTGTTACGGCGTTATTGCTGATGTATTCCATTGATAACGCGCTGAATACTATCTGGCGCAGTAAGCGCACTCGCCCTAAAGTTTACTCTTTTGCCGTTTACTGGATGATTTTAACGCTAGGTCCTCTACTGGCGGGGGCCAGTCTGGCGATCAGCTCTTATCTGTTGTCATTGCGCTGGGCCAGCGATCTCAACACGGTGATTGATAACATTCTGCGTATTTTCCCGCTGGTGCTTTCCTGGCTCTCATTCTGGCTGCTTTATAGCATTGTACCGACAACCCGTGTGCCCAACCGTGATGCGGTTATTGGCGCTTTTGTGGCCGCCGTGTTGTTCGAAGCCGGAAAGAAAGGATTTGCGCTCTACATCACGATGTTCCCGTCGTATCAGCTCATTTACGGTGTCCTGGCGGTGATCCCCATTTTATTTGTCTGGGTATACTGGACGTGGTGTATCGTCTTGCTAGGCGCGGAAATAACTGTCACTCTCGGGGAATACCGCAAACTTAAACAAGCCGCAGAACAAGAAGAAGCAGAGCAACCATGATTGCATTAATTCAGCGCGTAACCCGTGCCAGCGTCACCGTGGAGGGCGAGGTGACGGGTGAAATTGGCCCAGGACTTTTGGTCCTGTTAGGTGTCGAAAGGGATGATGACGAACAAAAAGCGAACCGCCTGTGCGAACGCGTACTCGGCTATCGAATCTTTAGCGATGCCGAAGGCAAAATGAACCTGAATGTGCAGCAATCAGGCGGCAGCGTGCTGGTGGTCTCGCAATTTACGTTGGCGGCAGATACTGAGCGCGGCATGCGCCCAGGCTTTTCAAAAGGCGCCGCGCCCGATCGGGCAGAAGCACTGTATGAGTACTTTATTGAGCGTTGCCGCCAACAGGAAATGAATACGCAAACCGGTCGATTCGCTGCGGATATGCAGGTTTCGCTGGTTAATGATGGCCCCGTGACGTTCTGGTTACAAGTATGAACCAGCTACCGGTGTGGCCGCGGGCAACAAGAGAGAGTACAGCTATGTATCACCTTCGAGTACCGCAAACAGAAGAAGAGTTGGAGCGTTACTACCAGTTTCGCTGGGAGATGCTGCGTAAACCATTGCACCAGCCTAAAGGCTCTGAACGGGATGCCTGGGACGCAATGGCGCATCACCAGATGGTGGTGGACGAAGAGGGTAATCTGGTCGCGGTAGGGCGTCTGTATATCAATGCGGATAACGAAGCCTCCATACGCTTTATGGCTGTTGACCCCTCCGTGCAGGAGAAAGGGCTGGGAACATTGATGGCGATGACCCTGGAGTCTGTCGCGCGTCAGGAAGGGGTAAAGCGCGTAACCTGTAGCGCCCGTGAAGATGCGGTCGAATTTTTCGCCAAACTGGGGTTTGTGAGCCAGGGAGAGATCACCACACCGCAAACCACGCCAGTGCGCCACTTTTTGATGATTAAGCCCATCGCGACGTTGGACGATATTCTCCATCGCGGCGACTGGTGCGGACAGTTACAGCAAGCCTGGTACGAACATATTCCCTTGAGTGAGAAAATGGGCGTGCGTATTCAACAGTATACCGGGCAGAAATTTATTACGACGATGCCCGAGACGGGTAATCAGAATCCGCACCATACTCTGTTTGCCGGGAGCCTGTTTTCTCTGGCCACGTTAACGGGTTGGGGGCTGATCTGGCTGATGCTGCGTGAACGTCATTTGGGGGGAACCATTATCCTTGCCGATGCGCATATCCGCTACAGCAGGCCGATCACCGGGAAACCGACCGCCATCGCCGACCTGGGCTCGCTGAGTGGTGACCTCGACCGTCTGGCGAGAGGCCGCAAGGCGCGTGTGAAGATGCAGGTCGAGGTATTTGGCGATGACTCGCCTGGCGTCGTGTTTGAAGGCACGTATATTGTGCTACCCGCGAAACCGTTTGGCGCGTATGAAGAGGGCGGAAATGAGGAAGAGTAGCTGGACATATCCAACTACTCGATGAAGGCATCCGCTGGTAGTTTAAAGCGTTGTGTAAGCGCTTTAATATGATTAACCGTTAGTGCTCTGCGGCCATTTAAGATGTTGCTGACGTTCGATTTAGAACCAAGTTCGTTGGCAAGATCTGCTGCTTTGAGACCGTATTGATCCATGAGCGTTCGCAATACTGAAACGCCAGGGGGCGTTTTCTCCAGGTGTTGGGTGAGTGCTTTGAATTGCGGCGCATGTTTTTCGTATTCACTGATTCGGGCACTGAGTAATTCGAATAGGGGGTTTTCAAGATCGTCGTGGTCGACCAGAAACTCCACTAGCGCTAGTGCCCTGCGATACTCAGTGTCATTTCGTTCTTCCCCCAACAGTGGGAGGTTTTTTACCGCATCGCTGAAAGTATCAACGATCTTTTTTGCGCTGGCGGCATCCATCTGACGATGCGTTCTCATTCTTTATTACCCCGATAATATGCTGTCAGTTTGTCATATTCGGCATGGGAAACGATATGTTTGACAAATATCTTATGTGACCTGAAATCTATGTAGGAGATGAGTCTTAGGCTATTACCAGAAACATCAATCACCCACCATTTATCTCTGTACTTAAAATTATCCAGTGAAGGAATATACAGCTTCATCTCTTCAGGCTGAGTGAATGTTTTTTTCTCCAGAACATTCAGCAACTCAGTGAGAGCAAGCTCATGGTTTGGATACATGAGCATCGCTTCATTGAACGGTTTTCGGCTGATAACATGCACAATGTAGTTCCATTACAAAGTTTTCAACCTGAAAACAATTTAGCGCAACGTTATCCAGTTTTCAAGTTGAAAACAAAATTGAATTTTAGGTCATTTTGCCTGTTGATGGACTTACAACACGCCAGGCCACATCTCGTATGGCGCTTCGTGCCGCCTGGCTCACACCTCCGAGCTGGAAAAAGCCATGAATGACACCGAGATAGCGCTGGCAAGTGCATTCCACACCCTGCTCCTGGAACCGTTGATACAGGGCCTCGCCTTCATCTCGCAGTGGGTCGAATTCAGCTGTAATGATGTGCGTGGATGGCAGACCGGCGAAGTCCTCACGCCAGAGCGGACTGGCTTCAGGATGCAGTGGATTGGTTCGCGGCATATACATCTCGTAGCCCGACAGCAGCGTGTCGCGGGTGATAATGTAATCCTGTCCATTATGGTCATAGCTCGCAAACCTGGCGGTTGCGTCCAGCATCGGGTAGATCAACATAAGCTGCGCAGGTTGCCATTGACGGGCGGCTTTCAGGCGTAGCGCGGTGACCAGCGCCAGATGCCCACCCGCGCTGTCACCGGCAAGCGTAATGTTCTCGCGATCTATCCCCAGTTTCTGGGCATATTTCCAGATAGTATTGGCTCCAGTTTCGGCATCGTTATGTGCGGCCGGGAAGGTGTGCTCTGGTGCAAGTCGGTACTGCGCCGCAATCACGCGACAACGGCTGTAAAAAGCTAACTGCCTTAACTGGTTATCGTGGGTGGCAAAACCACCGCTGACAAAGCAGCCGCCGTGATAATAGATAACGCAGGGGAGATTTCCTGTGCAGCCCCGCGGCGAAACAACGCGAAACGTCATGGCATCGAGTTCAATATCTTCAACTTGTACGCGTGTTTCAGTTTCTCCTGCCAGTGCAGTACTGGCGATGTAGCCTGCTCTCCGGTCATCAATATTCTGCTCGCGTGAAGAAGGGCGTCCCGCCGCGATAAATGCCTCCACTAACTGCGCAATCCCGCTTTCCAGTGCCATTCATTATTCTCCTTGCCTGTATATATATACAGTTTTATAACCTGGATACTCACGAATGAAAATGGGAAAAAAGGGGGCGGGTATGATTCTGGAAAGCAGCTCGCAGATTAAATACCGTCATTGGTTTCTGCGGTTTGAATTCGGTATTGTGAGAAAAATACACTATACGCCATTGACGTATAGTTGATTTCTATTAATATAGTCCAATGGCGTACTCAAAATGCTATTCATAGAAACGGAAATCTTTACTGAAGACGTCAAAAAATTACTGGATGATGATGAATACCGTAGACTACAGATATTCCTTACGATTCAGCCCGATTGTGGCGATCTGATACAAGATACAGGGGGCCTGAGAAAGGTTCGCTGGAGAGCGCGAGGGAAAGGAAAACGTGGCGGTGTAAGGATTATCTACTTTCATCAAATCAGGAAATCATAAATTCGTTTGTTGCTGATTTATCAGAAAGGGATCAAGGATGATCTGACTCCACAGGAAAAAGTACTGCTGCGTATGTTGAATGAGGGGGGGTAAATGGATAAGGCACTATTTGAGCGATTAACTCAAAGTATGATTCAGATGAATGAGATCGCTGAAGGAACGCGGCAGCCTTCTCGTACCTTTCATATTGACGCCATGAAAATAAAGGAAATCCGTCAGTCTTCAGGATTATCACAGACTCGTTTCGCAGATTTGATATCGGTAAGCGTGAATACGTTGCGAAATTGGGAGCAGGGGCGTCGTTCACCGACCGGTCCAGCAAAAGCGTTGTTACGTGCCATTGCCAACGATCCAAAACATGTCATTCAGGCGCTAAGATAATCCCCGGCAGTCTGGTTCACTTGCCGGGGGAAGATCTTACAACTTACTCCCCTTCACCCGGGAATAAGAACGGGTTGATGGAGCTGCGGGCAAAGCCTTCTTGCTCCATGTGGGCGTCCAGCATCAGTGACGCGAGGTCGTCGGCCACGGCCTCGACTTTCGGGTCTTTTTCCTGGTAGAGAATCTTCAGGTAAGTCCCGCAGTCGCCGCAGCTTTCGGCTTTAATTGCCGCCTGCTCGTTATCCAGCGACCAGTAGTTCAAGTCACGGCTCTGTTCGCAGTTGCTGCACTTCACGCGCACCACGTGCCACTCGGTTTCGCACAGGTTGCAGTGCAAATAACGCAGCCCCTGAGTCGTACCGATTTGCACTATGCTGGAGACCGGCATCGAACCACATACCGGGCAGAACTGACGCTGTTCACCGTACTCAGCGCGCGCTTTGCCGGGGATCAGACTTGCCATCTGCGCCCAGTAGAGCGACAGTGCGGCCCAAATGAACGGGGCTTTATCGCTACTGACGGAGGCAAAATCAGAGGCAAACAGCGCGCTGGCCATCAGCTCCAGCTCCTGCTCTGAGGCTTTTTCCAGATTCTCGATCACCGCCAGCGCAGGGCCGCTCATTTCTGGCTTCAGCTCAGCAATTAACGATTGCAGCAGTTTTTGCCAGTGCTTGTCACGTGGCAGGACGTGGATATCCAGCGGCGGCTTGCCCTGATCGTTCGCTTCTTTGATACGAGCGGTCAGATCCATCTGCAGCGGATGATCGTACAGTACCACTTCCTGTGCGTGGGCGATCAGCGCGGCAAAGCGCAGATAATCGCCCAGCGGGTTGTTTTCGGCCAGCTCGCGCAGACGTTCAGCGCGGCGGTTATACAAATTTTTGAGTCTGGGGAACAATAACGGCGGAATCATATCCGCCGTGCGTTTCTCGCTCGAACCCAGCTCATCTTGCGGGATTATGCGAATACTCATTCAGATGACTTTTCCTGTTTCTGGCGGACTTCACGGTACCAGCGCGGGTGATGTTTCTTCGCCCACGATTTAGTAACCCATCCTTCCACCATCGCGGTAATGGTGCCTTTCACCCAAAGGGCGGCGTAAATGTGCACCATGATAACCACAATTAACGCTACTGCGGCAAATGAATGCAGCATTAACGCGAATCGGATCACCGGGATTGAGAAAGCAGGCGCAAAATACGGACGCCAGATGATCACTCCGCTCACCAGTAACAGCACCAGGAAGATAATCGCCGCCCAGAATACGCATTTCTGGCCGAAGTTATAACGTCCCGTGTCACCTACTTCCTCGTTGACGACAATCTTACGAATATTCTTCGCCCAAAAGATATCATCCCGATTGATTAGATTGTGGTGCCAGTAACGGAAAAACATGATGATAAAAGAGGCAAACATGATCACGCCGACAAACGGGTGCACAATTCGCGCCAGTTGCGGCGTGCCCATGATGTGCATCAGCCAGTTAAAAGACGGGAAGAGAAAACCCATCCCGCTCACTGCCGCCAGAATAAAGCAGAAGGCGGTTATCCAGTGGTTGATGCGTTCCGGCGCCGTGTAGCGCACGATGGTGTCACGTCGTTTCATTTGCGCACCTCGTCTTTCTCTTCATGCAGATTGTCTTCTTCCTCTTCCGCACGGTTTGGACCCACACCGACGTAGTGGAAGATACTGGCCGCAAACGTCGCTGCGAAGCCGACCGCTGCCAACGGTTTCCAGATGCCTTTCCAGAACTTCACGGTGGCGCTGATTTCCGGGTTCTCCGGCAGACCGTGGTACAGATTCGGCTTGTCGGCATGGTGCAATACGTACATTACGTGCGTACCGCCAACGCCTGCCGGATCGTACAGACCCGCGTTATCGTAACCACGCGTTTTCAGCTCCGCCACGCGCTCACCGGCCAGGGTTTTCATCGACTCTTTCGTGCCGAAATGAATCGCCCCGGTTGGGCAGGTTTTCACGCAGGCCGGTTCTTGCCCGACCACCACACGGTCGACGCACAGCGTACATTTGTACACGCGGTTGTCTTCCGGGTTGAGGCGCGGCACATCGAACGGGCAGCCAGCAATGCAGTAGCCGCAGCCGATGCACTGCTCGGACTGGAAGTCGACGATACCGTTGGCATACTGAATGATTGCGCCTTCAGCCGGGCACGCCTTCAGGCAGCCCGGATCGGCGCAGTGCATACAGCCATCCTTACGGATCAGCCACTCAAGTTTGTCGTTCTGTTCCACTTCCGAGAAGCGCATCACCGTCCAGGATTTCGCGGTCAAATCAGCCGGGTTGTCATACACCCCAACGTTGTTGCCCACTTCATCACGGATGTCGTTCCACTCGGAACACGCCACCTGACAGGCTTTACAGCCGATACAGGTAGTGACGTCGATAAGTTTCGCCACCTCTTCCTGGTGATCCCGCGCCTGAGGCGCGGG
>NZ_SZXG01000039.1:37241-125556 GCF_005281305.1 Citrobacter sp. wls706
GTGATCCCGCGCCTGAGGCGCGGGGGTGAAACCGTTAGTGGCGGATCGACGAATGATGTCTTGCGATTGATAAGCCATAGGTCGTCTCCGTTACACCTTTTCCACGTTCACGAGGAAGGACTTAAATTCCGGCGTCTGCGTATTCGCATCACCAACGAATGGCGTTAACGTGTTAGCGATAAAGCCTTTTTTCGCCACACCTTCGTAGCCCCAGTGAATCGGAATACCGATAGTGTCGATATCCTTACCGTTGGCCTTCAACGTGCGAATACGTTTGGTCACCACTGCTTTGGCTTTAATATAGCCGCGGTTAGAGGAGACTTTGACGGTATCACCATGAGAGATACCGAGCTTATTCGCCAGCTTCTCGCCAATTTCCACAAACTGTTCCGGCTGGGCGATGGCGTTTAGCAGCGCATGCTTGGTCCAGTAGTGGAAGTGCTCGGTCAGACGATAAGTTGTACCGACATACGGGAATTTATCCGCTTTACCCAGCGCCTCCGCGTCACCTTTAAAGATACGCGCGGCAGGGTTAGAGATAACGTTCGGGTGCAGCGGGTTAGTGCCGAGCGGCGTTTCAAACGGCTCGTAGTGTTCCGGGAACGGCCCTTCCGCCATCTTATCGATAGCAAACAAGCGTCCCATCCCTTCCGGCTGCATGATGAACGGCCCGACGTCAGTACCCGGTGCGGCGGCGCTGTAGTCTGGAATATCCATCCCGCTCCATTTCGCGCCATCCCATTTCAGGATCTGACGTTTCGGATCCCACGGATTCCCCTGCGGGTCTGCGGAAGCACGGTTATAAAGAATGCGGCGGTTAAGCGGCCACGCCCAGGCCCAACCCAGCGTATTGCCAAGGCCCGACGGGTCGGCGTTATCGCGACGCGCCATCATGTTGCCTTCCGGCGTCCAGCTACCGGCAAAAATCCAGCAGCCGCTGGAGGTCGTGCCGTCATCGCGCAGTTGGGCGAACGAGCTGAGCTGTTGGCCTTTCTTGACGATTACCGCGCCGGTTGCCGGGTCGGTAATATCAGCCAGCGCTTTACCGTTACTCTCCATCGCCACTTCTTCCGAAGCCGGCTCATGCGGTGTGGAGTAGTTCCAGGTCATGCTCAGCACCTGTTCCGGGTTTGCACCACCTTGTTCGGCATACATCTTGCGCAGGCGCAGGAAGATACCGGCGAGGATTTCGCCATCGGTTGCGGCAATCCCTGGGGCATCCGCGCCTTTCCAGTGCCACTGCAGCCAGCGACCAGAGTTGACGATCGAACCGTTCTCCTCGGCGAAGCAGGTGGACGGCAGACGGAATACTTCGGTCTGGATTTTTGACGGATCAACATCGTTCGACTCACCATGGTTCTGCCAGAAGGTGGAGGTCTCTGTGTTGAGCGGGTCGATAGTGATCAGATACTTCAGTTTGGACAGTGAAGCCACAACCTTGTTTTTGTTCGGGAATGAGGCGACCGGGTTAAAGCCCTGGCAGATATAGCCATTCACTTTGCCCTGGTTCATCATCTCGAAGTACTGCAGGACGTCGTACCCTTTATCCCACTTCGGCAGCCAGTCGAAGCCCCAGCTATTTTCTGCTGTCGCTTTATCGCCAAAGAAGGCTTTCATCATCGAAACGAAGAATTTCGGGTAGTTGCCCCAGTAGTTTACCTGACCTTCCAGCAATGGTTTTGGCGTGTTGGTGGCAAGGTAGGTTTGCAGGTCGGTCTGTTTTTCGCTTGGCAGCGTCAGATAACCCGGCAGACTCTGTGACAGCAGACCAAGGTCGGTCAGTCCCTGAATGTTGGAGTGACCACGCAGGGCGTTAACACCGCCGCCGGCCATGCCCATGTTGCCGAGGAGCAACTGGATCATCGCCATCGTACGGATGTTCTGCGCACCAACGGAGTGCTGCGTCCAGCCCAGCGCGTACAGGAATGATGCGGTTTTGTCTTTCGCGCTGGTTTCTGCGATGTATTCACAGACCTTCAGGAAATCGGCCTTCGGCGTACCGCAGATATTCTCTACGACCTCCGGTGTATAGCGGGAGACGTGCTGTTTGAGCAGGTTCCATACACAGCGTGGATGTTGCAGAGTCACATCGCGTTTGGCGAAGCCGTTTTCATCCAGCTCATAGTTCCAACTGGTTTTGTCATACTTGCGTTTGTCCGCGTCGTAGCCGGTAAACAGGCCATCTTCGAAGCCAAAATCCTCGCGCACGATCAGGCTGGCGTTGGTATAGGCCTCGGTATATTCGCGGTTGAATTTTTCGTTATTCAGCAGGTACAGCATGACGCCTGACAGGAAGGCAATGTCAGTACCGGAACGAATTGGGGCATAGAAATCAGCCACCGCTGCGGTTCGCGTAAAGCGAGGATCGATGACAATCAGCTTAGCGCCGTTGTGAATTTTCGCTTCCATCGCCCAGCGGAACCCGACCGGGTGAGCTTCAGCGGCGTTACCGCCCATCACCACAACGAGGTTGGCGTTTTTAATGTCGACCCAGTGGTTGGTCATCGCACCGCGACCAAATGTTGGAGCAAGACTTGCTACCGTTGGTCCGTGTCAGACACGCGCCTGGTTGTCGACCGCGAGCATACCCAGCGCGCGGGAGAATTTTTGCGTCAAATAGCCGGTTTCGTTACTGGAAGCGGATGCACACAGCATCCCGGTGGAAAGCCAGCGGTTAACGGTTACGCCGTCGGCGTTTTGTGCAACGTAGTTAGCGTCGCGGTCCTCTTTCATCAGCTTAGCGATGCGGTCGAATGCCTCATCCCAGCTAATTTGCTGCCACTTATCTGAGCCTGGTGCGCGGTATTCCGGGAATTTCAAACGGCTTTCAGAGTGGATGAAGTCCACAAGACCTGCGCCTTTCGGGCACAGCGCGCCGCGGTTCACCGGGTGATCCGGGTCCCCTTCAATATGGAAGATGGATGCTTTGGCGTTTTTTGCTCCGTCACCGAGGCTGTACATCAACAGTCCACAGCCAACGGAACAGTAGGTGCAGGTGTTACGGGTTTCGCGGGTGCGCAGCAGTTTATATTGCCGTGTTTCCGCGAGCGCTACGCCGGGTGCAAAGCCCAGTGCCGCTGCCGTGGTGCCTGCCATACCGCCAGCGCAGATCTTAAAGAACTGCCTTCTGCTGACCTGCATGGTTTGCTCCTTGTTTCGACATTGTCACGTTCCCTTCGCATTTCTGCCATGCCAACGCGTGGGAAGTGGTTGTTATTTTTCTTTGCGGACGGGACCGCAAAGGTCCAGAATTGGGTGAATTTCCCTCCGTCCAGGAGGGATTTGTAAAGAATACCACAATGTTGGTACGCGTGTTCCAATATGGTTAAAAGAAAGTGAATAAGATTATTCAAGAAAACATTAAGAATGTGACATCTATGACAGGATCGCGCCAATTGACTCTCTGGAAGCGCGAGGATTTACAACATCCTCAGCCTGATGAAGTCGCTGAAGAAGTGCCTGTTGCGCTGGTCTATAACGGAATTTCACACGTGGTGATGATGGCGTCACCGAAAGATCTTGAGCATTTCGCGATGGGTTTTTCACTTTCTGAAGGCATTATTGAGTCCCCGCAGGATATTTACGGGATGGACGTGGTTCCTTCCTGCAACGGATTAGAAGTTCAGGTTGAGCTGTCCAGCCGTCGTTTTATGGGATTGAAGGAACGTCGTCGCGCGTTGGCCGGGCGCACCGGTTGTGGTGTTTGCGGCGTGGAGCAGCTCAATGATATTGGCAAGCCGGTCCAGCCGCTGCCGTTTACCCAGACATTCGATCTGGCGAATCTTGATAACGCTTTACGACATCTCAATGATTTTCAACCCGTGGGTCAACTGACAGGCTGCACGCACGCGGCGGCATGGGTGCAGCCTGCAGGTCATCTGGCGGGCGGACATGAAGACGTTGGGCGTCATGTCGCGCTGGATAAACTGCTGGGGCGTCGGGCGCTCGAAGGGGAAACCTGGCAACAGGGTGCGGTATTAGTCTCCAGCCGCGCCAGCTATGAGATGGTGCAGAAGTCGGCAATGTGCGGCGTGGAGATCCTGTTTGCTGTTTCTGCGGCGACAACGCTCGCTGTGGAAGTTGCCGAGCGCTGTAACCTGACGCTGGTGGGTTTTTGCAAACCAGGCAGGGCGACGATCTATACGCATCCGGAGCGTCTGATCGCGAAGTGACGCCACCAGGCGGCCAGGATACTGCCTGAAAATGCCAGTTCCATTATTACGGCAACGGGCGAGCCGACAATCACATTGTTCAGTAGCCAACACAGGCTGCCGCACAATGTGTATCCGCGTAATTTCCCGCTGCGTTTTTGAAACGACGCAAAGGTCATCAGCAGGCTTCCCATCAGCGGCAAAATACTCGACAGATTTTGCCAAAGATAAACGCTACACATCAGCGACCCCAGCATAAATCCCCACATAGCCCAGCGATGAAACGTGACGATGGCCGTCGCATAGCGGCACGCGGCGATGATCATTAGCCCTGCGGCAGCATCTTGATCCAAAAGGGAGAAATGGATAGCGAGCAGGGAAGTGGAGGTGGTGAGCAGAGATAAGGTGATGGCCCGGCGTTGAAAATGAAAAGCGGAAATATCCAGCAAAAAGCTGATACCAGCCAGAATCTGAGAGAGGAGAAATGCGTTCATAATGTGCGCCAACAATTGAAGAGTGACGGGACAATAATCGACGCATCAACGTATGGCGTTAACCTTTGTTAAGACGCTGGCGAATACGCGACAGGCTAACGGGAGTAATGCCGATATAGTTGGCGAGATCGCGCTGAGTGAGCTGTGACTCCCAGTCCGGGAAGTGCGTTTGTACATACCGGTAGCGTTGCTCTGGGGTATTGAACAGCAGCATTTGTTCTTTTTTCTCTTTATAGATCAACTGCTGGACCAGTAGCTGGGTCTTAATATCCTGATTTTCCGGCGCATCCAGCAACGCCAGCGGTATTTCACTGGTTTCGCCAGCGGCGATCATTTGCAGACTGTAATCAGCAGGCGTGTTGGTTAGCCAGTTCAGGTACAAAAAGCAGTATTCCCCGGCAAAGTAGAACTCTTTAACCCTTTCAACGCCACTGTCTGCGTGATACACCGCACGTGCAACGCCATGATGTAAAAGATGAATTTTACTTTGTGGTTCACCCTGACGCAGTAACCAACTTCCCGTCGGTTGCGCTTTTCTTCTGCTACCTGCGAACCAGTGTTGTTCGTGATTAAGCGCCATTTTATTTCTCAAATAATTTGAATAAGACAGGCAAATCCTTCCGCTTTTAGTTGTTCGAGTATCAGCCTATTATTTATCACATCAAGGCACGGTGCCTTACTCAAACAACTAAGTTAAAGGGTTTATATCATGAAAAGCATCAAAACTTTTGTCGCAGTTATCGCTCTGGCTACTTCTTTCGGTTCTTTCGCTGCTCAGACAGTTACCGCAACCGGTTCTACGCTGGAAAGCGCTGAAGCAAACATTGCCGCTCAGGCTGAACGTGCAGGCGCCAGCGATTATAAAATCACCCAGGCTTACACCGGTAACCGCGTGCACATGACCGCTGAACTGCTGAAATAAGATACCTCAGTACTGTAGAAAGAGCGCCTTTGAGGCGCTTTTTTCATTTCCGGCATTCACTGCCCGAGCAATGCGATAAACGCTTTATAGTCTTTCAACCCTGCAATAATCTCTGCCGGGTGGCTGCTCAACACGCTGGATAAATAACTGAAGATTTTTAGTTCATGTCGCGCTTCGGCAGCGGCACAGGCGATCAGCACATGGCTGACCGGTTCGTTATTCACCAAAATAGGTTGCGCGAGGGTGATAAAGAAACCACGAAAGCGACGCTCCTGTTCACTCCAGCAGTGAGGAATCGCCAGACGATTCACTATCAGGTTTTCACCTTCATGTTCCCGGGCGCAAATGCGTAGCGCTTCGTCCTCGGTGATGTGGCCCTGTGCCACAAGCTGGCCGCAGATCCGGCCAATGATGCTCTGCCAGCTTTCGCCACTCGTATTGGCGTAATGAAAACTGCCCTGCTGTAAAAAGAATCGTTCGGGCTGCTGGCGTATAAAGGCCGTTGCGAGGAAGTGTTTTATCTGCTCGGTACCCGCCGCGGTGATAATGTTTTTGATAGTTAATGTATTTTTTAGAGATTCATCAAGCAGATAGTGGCTATTATTGATGATTAACAGCGGGGTGATTTCTTCACTGATGGCGCTGACCTCACTCGTATTTCGCGCAATGATCACCCGACAATTCAGTACGTCTCTCTCAATGGCCTGTTGGTTAACAGTGGCGATAGCATTCTGGTCGGATAACAAAATGATCGGCTGACGCTCGTTTTGGTGCCGCTCCAGCGCACAGGCGAAGTAAAGTCCGATGAGATCGCTATCGAACAGCGGAATATCCAGTTTTTCGCGCAACAGGGCAATAAAACGCAGACTTAAATCGAAGGCGGCAGGCCAGGTAGACTTCAGGTTATGCATACTGCTCTGGCGATGTTCCGGTACCCAGACTGGGGCAGAGACGCATCTCAGCAGGTGGCCGGTAATATTATCAACCAGTTGGCTATCGATAACGTTCAGCGCGGCGATGCCGGGAACACTTTTTAATAACGAAGTCACCGTCCCGGTCGAGATGGTCATGGCCTGCCGTTGTCTGATTTCCAGAAGGCCGATCAGTGTTCTGAAGGCGTTCTCACCCAGGTAAACACCTCCTTGTTCCACTGCGTTTTTCAGTGATGCATACCGACATTCTGGCCATGATCCGCAGAGCTGATTACGCAGGGCGTAGACTGCCAGCACCAGGCTTGCCAGGTACTCTCCCGAGATGAGCGGAAATTCATTAAGGTTTTCACATGCTGCATTGAGCCTGTCGATATTGTCGCGGGTAATACCCGGCAGCGGAATCAACAGCGGATCTTTTTTCAGCAGATTCGCCAGCAAGATAATGCGCTTTTCTTCCGGTTCATCAATGAAATGACCGACGCCTGGGCGGCTGGCAAGACAAAAGGCGCGCTCATAGCGTTGTTTGAGACGCGGCAGCCTGTCGGCAACCCAGGTTTCGGGTAAATTCAGCGTCGAGGCGAGCTGAAGGCGGGGGGTAAAAGGGTTCAGCAATAATATCGCCAGCAGTCGGTCATCATTATCATGGCGTTGCAGAAGCTGAAAATAACCGCGCCTGTCGACGATATCCAACTGATATCCCGCACTGCCCCCTGGCTGGATGCGGGCCTTACCGCTGAGCGTAAAATTGAGGTAGTCAAGATCGCGCAGGATGGTTCTGCCCGAAACGCCAGTTTGCCGCGCCAACTCGCCCAACGAATACGGCTGCTGTTCGAGGAGATCGACAATTTTCAACTGGCGTTCACTGAGCATCAGATTGACTCGCGAAAATCGGTGAAGGCTTTAACGTTATCCGCCGTCAGCGAGACCAGCAGCTCGCGGACCAGAGTGAACAGCGCGTCATAATCTTTCGCCGAAATCATACCGCTATTGGCGTGCAGATAGCGGGTCGGCAGGCACAGCGCAGCCACCGGACGACCGCCGCCCATCACATTATAGCGTCCGCCGTCCGTCGCACCGGTTTTCATGGTGCAGAACTGTAAAGGAGCCCCGCTGAGCTTAGCGCTCTCTTTCAACGCGGCAACCAGTCGCTGATTGGGAAAGTAGCGCTTATCAAACAGCATCAGCCCCGGACCATCGCCGAGCTTCAGCGGATATTTGATGCTATCAATGCCGGGAACGTCGCCCGCCACCGCCGTATCCAGCACGATAACCACGTCGGGTTTGATATGCTCCGCCGAGGTTTGCGCCCCGCGCAGCCCGACCTCTTCTTCCACGCTGCCGACGCCGTACAGGATGATCTCCGGGTTATCCACTGCCTGTAATAGCTCCGCCATCAGGGCGCAGCCGACGCGGTTATCCAGCGCTTTGCCGACGATTTTATCATCGCCCCAGCGGGCGAAATTGGCCTCCGGACTGATGAAATCGCCGACCGCAACTCCCTGTTTTTCTACCTCTTCACGGCTGTTCGCGCCAATATCAATGAACATCTCATCAAAAGAGAACGGCTGCTGTTTTTGTTTCTCCGTGAGGGCATGTGGCGCAACGGAGCCGATCACGCCGGGTATTTTAGCCCCCGCGCGAGTGCGAACAGTGACCCGATGGTTAAGCATCGACTGGTTCCACCAGCCGCCGATGGTGGTAAAGCGGATAAAACCGCCCTCGTCGATATGCGTCACCATAAAGCCGACTTCATCCATGTGCCCGACGATGGCCACTTTCGGCCCGCGCTCACCTTTGCGGGCGACAAAACTGCCGAGGCCGTCAAAGGTGATTTCATCGACGCCGGATTCCAGCGCATTAATGAGAACGGAGCGAACTTCCTGCTCATCGCCGCTGACGGCGCTGGCTTCGCATAACTGCTGTAGTAACTCAATGTTCATGGGCAAGCTCCTGCTGCGCGGCTTTACGTTTCAGCCACAACCCTTTCAGGATGATAATTAACGAAATGTTCAGCGCCAGACCGATAGCCAGCACCAGATAAAATGACCCCACTGGCGACATCAGGCCAATCAGTGGATCAAAGATACCTAACCCCGGCGCGAGCCGTTTGATTCCGAAGGCGATCACCAGCATGCCGGTAATACCGCCGGAGAGCGTATTGGCGGTAATCATCGGCAGCGGCGCGGCCAGCGCGTAAGGAATAGCCGGTTCGGTGGCGACGGTTGCCCCCACCACAATCGCGCTGCTGGCGGCTGCCTTCTCCTGCTGGGTAAACAGTTTTGGCGCTAAATAGGTAGCGATACCTGCTGCGACGGGCGGCATCAGCGCCACCACGCCGACGATGGCGTACCAGTCATAGATATGTTTTTCCAGCAGCGAGAAACAGAAGAACCACGCGGTTTTGTTGATTGGCCCGCCCATATCGAACGCCAGCATCGCGCCGACGAGAAAGGCTGCGCCCATTTTCATTGATGGCGGAATGGTGTTCAGGAAATGCAGCAGACCGCCCATGATATCGGACATCACCGGGCCGATGACGTAATAAGTCAGTACGCCAAACACCAGCAGTGTGACAAACGGGATCAGCATCGAGCCGAGTAGCGGCTGGAGCGCTTTGCCGAGGCGCACCTTGCGAAACCACAAGACGAAGTAGCCGATTGCCAGCCCCAGCACGACCGCGCCGAGAAATCCCGCGCCGGATTGCGTCCCCAGTAGCCCTTTATCGTTCGCCAGATAGCACACGAGGAACGCCGGGGCGAACGCCGGTTTATCGGCAATAGACCAGGCGATGTACGCGCCCATTATGGGGATCATAAAGGTGAAGCCCAGATAGCCGATGGATTCGACGATCCAGGTAAACGACGGCGCGCCCTTTGACATGTCGGTATAGGGCAAACCGAACTGCACTAGCATATTGGCGATGGCGACCAGAATACCGCCGCCGATAACAAACGGCAGCGCGGCGGAGACGCCCGCCATCAGGTGACTCATCACGCTACCCTGCTGCACATCCTGTTTGCCCAGCTTTACGCCGCTATCGGCGGTAAACAGCTGCGAATGTGAAGGCAACTGCGTAAAAATCTGGTCGATATTTTTCAGCGCCTGAGAAATGGCGATTTCATAGACCTTTTTCCCGGCGAAGCGCGCGCGGTCTTCACCGCTTAAGCCGCGTCCTGTTGCCAGAATCACGTAATCCGCGGCGGCAATCTCTTCACTGGTCAGACGGTTTTCCACGCCGCTTGAACCCTGGGTTTCGACTTTAATGGTATGGCCGAGCGAACGCGCTTTTTGCTCCAGTGCTTCCGCCACCATATAGGTGTGGGCGATTCCCGCAGGACAGTTGGTGATCGCCACTAAACGCAAGGATGACTCCATAGCCGCTTCCTTATGAGGTTAAGGTCTGATTGAGCAGGGCAAGCACCTGACCGACGTCGCCCTGTTTCAGCTGGTTGATGAAATCCTGATGGATAATTTTGCGGCACAGGGTACCGATGATTTTGACCTGATCATCCTCACCGGTTTGCGGCACGCCGAGGCAAATCCAGCAGTTGACGTCTTCGCCGTCGCTGGCTTTCCAGTCGACGTTTTCTGATTTACGCGCGAACAGGACGAAAGGCTGCTTAACACAGGCGCTTTTGCCGTGCGGGACGGCAATGCCCGAACCAAAGCCGGTGGAGTGCAGTTTTTCGCGCAGTAGCAGCGTTTGCAAAAACTGATGACGATCGCTGACGTAGCCGTTATCAAAAGCGATATTCGCCAGCTGTTTGAGGATGGAATAAACGCTATTTCCCTGAATATTCAGGTCAATGCAGTTAGCTGTAAGGGCTGCCATGGTGAGACTCCGTTAAAACCTGTTTCATACGATTTTAACGGTGAGGCGATGAAGAGATGAGCGGCAATATGTCAGCGTGCAGTGACATTTTGAGGCCGAGTTAGCGCGTGGTTTTGTGGGGTAAAACACACAATGCTACAGGCGATTACCCTGATGAATATTTCGTCAGGGTAGTTATATTATTAGTGTATTCCCGCCATCCTCAACAGCGCCGTCACCACGGCCGCGGCAATGATTACCACGATCAACGGCATTTTACGCCAGGCGAGAAAGACCGCGAAGCCAACCCCAAGAACGCGCGCCATTCCAGCAAAGTGTTCACCTTCATAAAAAGTAGTCGCCAGCGCGACGGAGAACAGCAATACCGTTGCGGCATCAGAAAGCAGCGCCTGCGAGCGTTCTGAAAACGCTAAACGGCTCCCAAGCTTCGCTCCCCCTAAACGCATTAAATACGTTCCCAGAGATAACATGGCGATACCAACGATAAACAGCGTCATGTTGCCCATTATTTTTTCCTCGTCAGTAAGCCAAACAGTGAGAGCAGAACCGGTAAACCCACCGGCGCAAAGGGAATGGCGGCAAGCGACAGCGCGGCACCGCTACAGGCGCGGATTAGCGTGGTGCGGTTTTTAAAGGCCGGGACCACTAAGGCCAACAAAATGGCAGGGAAAACGGCATCCAGACCGATGGTTTCTGGGGCCGGGAGCAGTTTGCCGACACCTGCGCCAATCAGCGTGCCAATCGGCCAGAATAGGGCGACGCCCAGACCGCATAGCCAGTAGGCGGCTTTACGCTGTTCCGGCGTTTTTTGCGACAGGCCAAACACCACGCTTTCGTCGTTCATGATATGGCAGCCGAGGAGGCTGGCGGCACGAGAGCCCACCAGGTCACGCACCGTAACGCCAAAAGGTACGTGTCGGGCGTTCACCAGTAAACCGGCAGCCGCAGCCGCCAGTGGGTTACCGCCGCTGGCGACGATGCCGATAAACATAAACTCGGATGCGCCCGCCAGCACCGTAATAGAAAGCACAAACGGTACCCACAGCGGGAAGCCATAGGCCATCGCCAGCGAGCCATATGACATGCCGACAACGCCGACGGCCAGACAGACGAGAAATATTGCTTTCAGCGTGTCGCCTTTGAGACAGGAAAAATAATGTTTCATACCATTTTAGCCATATCGAACGAATTTCCATTATAATGAACGCAACCATTTAGCTTTACAAGTCGAACGATTCGTTCGATATAAAAAACATGGAGTCGTGAATGACCCAGCCCATCAGTATGATCGCGAAAAGCCTGGTGCGTGAACGTCAGCGCACTGGTTTGTCACTGGCAGAGATTGCCCGCCGCGCGGGGATTGCAAAATCGACGCTCTCACAGTTGGAAGCGGGTAATGGCAACCCTAGCCTGGAAACGCTGTGGTCGCTGTGTGTGGCGTTGGATATCCCTTTTGCGCGCCTGCTGGAGCCGCAAGAGCAAAAAACGCAGGTGATTCGCCGCGGCGAAGGGACAAAAGTCGTGGCGGAACAGGCCCACTATCAGGCCATTTTACTGGCCGCCTGCCCACCGGGCGCGCGGCGGGATATCTATCTGCTGCTGACGCAACCGGGCGCGGATCGTATTTCACAGCCGCATCCACCGGGATCGGTTGAACATATTATCGTGACGCAAGGTAAGGCGATGGTGGGATTGACGGAAGCGCCGGAAGAGTTAGGTGAGGGCGACTACATTTGTTACCCCGCCGATCGGGCGCATATCTTTAAAGCACTGGAGCCTGACACCCAGGCGATTCTGGTTTCTGAGCAGAATTGAAATTGCCGGATGGCGCTATCGCTTATCCGGCCTACAAAAAATAAAACCGTGTGCCCGGTAAGCTTGCGCCACAGATAGAACACCTCTTTTAGCTCTGCGCTGAGCGGGCTGTTGTCCGGGTTGGCTGACATTACGTCACGCATATGTTTCCACCAACGCTGGCAAACGTCGGTGCTGGCAACGGCATTCCAGCGCTCCTCGGACTCAATCTCAACGGTGGCGAACAGCAGATTACGCTCCTGATCAAGATAAATCGCGTAGTGATGTGCGCCGTGCTCTTTTAATACGGCTGCCAGCTCAGGCCAAATGGGATTATGACGACGCTGGTACTCAACGTGCGCGTCGGCATTCACCTGCATCACAAACGCTTTGCGGATCATAACGCCTCCAGATACAGCTCGCGGACTTCATCGCGACTGGCGGTGCGTGGGTTACATGGCGCACACGGATCGGCCAAT
Source organism: Citrobacter sp. wls706 (assembly GCF_005281305.1). Classification (NCBI taxonomy): domain Bacteria; kingdom Pseudomonadati; phylum Pseudomonadota; class Gammaproteobacteria; order Enterobacterales; family Enterobacteriaceae; genus Citrobacter; species Citrobacter sp. wls706. Next base: position 49,846 of record NZ_SZXG01000039.1, read on the forward strand.
GCTTTATCCAACCAGCCTTCAATATCTTCTTTGGTCACGCCAAGCTGGCTGAAACCGGCTGGAATACCTACCCGCTTGCTCAGGGCGCGAATGGCGTTAATGGCTTCCATGCTTGCCGCTTTATCGCTCATGCCGCGGGTATCGACGCCCATCGCCTGCGCCACGCGGGCAAAGCGAGCCTCGGCGTTTGGGCGGTTAAAGTTTTCGATTACTGGCAGCAGGATGGCATTGCAGACGCCGTGCGGCAGGTTGTGGGTTGCGCCCGGCTGGTGCGCCAGCGCATGTACCAGACCAAGACCGGCGCTGTTAAATGCCATACCCGCCAGATACTGACCAAATGCCATTTGTTCACGGGCTTCGAGGTTATGACCATCGTCAACCGCTTTCGGTAGCCACAGATTGATTAAGCGAATCGCTTCCAGCGCGTTGGCGTCAGTGAGTGGATGCGCGCCGACGGAAACATAGGCTTCCACCGCGTGCGTCAGGGCGTCCATACCGGTTGCGGCGGTAACGGAAGCCGGGATTTCCAGCATCACGCTGGCATCATCCACGGCGATATCCGGGATGATGTTCGGGTCGATGATCACCTCTTTAACCTTGCGAGCAGAGTCTATAATCACCGCATTGCTGGTCATTTCTGCAGCTGTACCGGCGGTGGTATTGATGGCGACCAGCGGAACGCCGGCATTTTTCACTTTGCCCACGCCGGAGTATGCGGTAGAAGGACCTGGGTTGGCGGTCAGGATTTTCACCGCTTTAGCGGTATCGATCGGGCTGCCGCCACCGAAGGCGATAATGTAGTCACATTCTGCGCTCTGATACGCCGCAAAACCTTTCTGCACCAGCTCTTCTGTCGGGTTTGGAAACACCTCATCAAACAGGTGGTAAGACATTTGATGTTCATCCAGCGCGCTAAACAGGCTATCCAGTAGGCCCAGCTTTACCAGTTGACCATCGGTAACGATCAGCGCTTTGCCCCATTGCTTATTCGCCACGAGGTTCACCATATCGGCAATCGCTCCAGCGCCATGCAGGCTAATTTTGGGTAGTGCCAACATAAAGCTCATCACTATTCTCCTTATAATGCTAGTGCGCTTGCCAGTGGAGTCACACCAAAACGTTTGCCGAGTGCGACCAGTTCTTCACGCGTGATGGTCTGCTTCATACCGCCCATCGAATAGATTTTGACTAAAACTTCTGCTGATTTCTCTGCGGTGTCGATCAGACCGAATGCTTCATCGAGGGAGGGGCCGCTGCCGAACACGCCATGGAACGGCCAAAGAACAAGCGAATACTTCTGCATTTCCTGCGCGGTCGCCTGGCCGATTTCATCCGTACCCGGCACCATCCACGGCAAAATGCCGACGCCATCCGGGAACACCACCAGGCACTCGGTGCTGCCTTCCCACAGTTTGCGCGTCATTAGCGCGGTGTCGTTTTCCAGCACATAGGTCAGGGCGATCAGGTTGGTGGCGTGACAGTGCATGATCACGCGATCTTTGCCGTTCGTCGCTTTAATACGTTCGCAGTGAGAGAGGAAGTGAGCCGGCAATTCGGAGGTTGGTACCGCTTCGTGGGTCAGGCCCCAAAGGATGTGATAGCCCGCGCCGTCGCTGTCCACTTTCACTACGCCTAAATTTGCCGCCGGATCGAGCTGAACGTTACGGAAAAATTTACCCGAGCCGGTGACGATAAAGGACGTATTCGCCAGCAACGGCATAGGCTGACTCAGCGCAATATAGCGCGGTTTTTCGTGAAAGTCGGCGCTAAATGGTGCGATGTCTGCTTCATCCAGGCGCAGCGTCAGGTTGCCGCCGTTACGCTCGTCCCAGCCTTTTAGCCACGCATCAGAAGTGGCTTTGATCATCCCCTGGACGAACCAGGAAGTAGTAATGTTTTGCATCTTCGGTGTTCCTGTTTATTGCCCGAACGTTATCGGGTCTTACGTAGGCCGGATAAGCGCAGCGCCATCCGGCAATCATGTTTCATTTACTGCCGGATGGCGACGCGAGGCGTCGTATCCGGCCTACAGATCAGGTGTCGCAATCAGCTACGTTTGCTCAGGATCTCTTTTTCATAAGCGCGAACGCTGTCCAGCCACTGGCTGCCCGCTGGCGTGTCGTGGCGCTGGCAATACATTTCCCAAACGGCCTGCCATGGCAGTGATTTTTGCTCTTCCAGCAGCGCCAGACGTGCGGTGTAGTCGCCGCTGGCTTCGAGCTGACGTAGTTGCTCGGTTGGTTCTAACAACGCGCGCAGCAGGGCTTTTTTCATATTGCGGGTGCCGATAACCCACGCGGCGATGCGGTTAATAGAGGCGTCGAAGAAGTCGAGACCGATGTGTACGCGGTCAAACAGGTTGTGGCGGACGATCTCGCTGGCAATCGCCTGAGTTTCATCATCCAGCAGCACCACGTGATCGCTGTCCCAGCGCACCGGACGGCTGACGTGCAGCAGCAGGCGCGGTACATACAGCATGGCGGCGGAGATTTTGTCGGAAATCACTTCAGTCGGATGGAAGTGACCCGCATCCAGGCACAGCGCGGTCTGGCGGCTGGTGGCGTAGCCCATATAGAACTCGTTGGAGCCGACGGTGTAGCTTTCGGCACCGATGCCAAACAGCTTGCTCTCAACGGCATCGATATGGTGCGCCGGGTCGAGTTTCTCGCTGATCACTTCGTCCAGTGCTTCCAGCAGGCGCTGGCGCGGCGCTAAACGGTCAACGGTGATATCTTTCATACCGTCCGGGATCCAGATGTTCATCACCGACGGTGTACCCAACTGCTCGCCAAAATACGCCGAGACGCGACGGCTGGCTTTGCAGTGATCGATCCAGAACTGGCGAATGTGGTCATCGGCGTGGGCCAGCGTGAAGCCGTCGGCGCTCAGTGGGTGAGAGAAGCAGGACGGATTGAAATCCAACCCTAACTGGTTTGCTTTCGCCCATTCAACCCAGTTTTTGAAGTGTTCCGGTTTGATTTGGTCGCGGGCAACCGGCGTATCGGATTCCAGATAGATCGCATGCAGGTTCAGACGTTTTGGTCCCGGTATCAGGCTCAGCGCCTGCTCCAGATCGGCACGCAGTTCGGTCGCGTTGCGCGCTTTGCCCGGATAATTACCGGTAGCCTGAATTCCGCCAGTGAGCGAGCCTTCCGGGTTTTCGAAACCGGCGACGTCATCGCCTTGCCAGCAGTGCATGGAGACCGGCAGACGATCGAGCTGGCGTAAGGCCGCCTCGACATCAATACCTACCGCGGCGAAACGCAGTTTTGCCAGTTCCCAGGCTTGTTCAAGTTGAGTGGTCATGCGCAAAGCTCCTTTGTCTGTCGTAGTGATTGAAACTGCGCCTGGTAGCGGGCAATTTCACTTTCCGGATTGGGAATGAAGGTGGTCAGGTCGTAGTTGGCGCGCACTACCTGACGGAAATCATCGACGTTGTTAAGCTCGTCCAGCGTCATCAACTGGATGCCGATGTTGCCGAGCGTGGAGGCTTCAATCGGCCCGGACATAACGCGAATACCGCAGGCATCCGCGCACAGCTGATTCAGTAACGCGTTCTGGCAACCGCCACCAACAATGTGCAACTGGCTAAACGCTGCGCCACGCAGGTCTGCCAACTCTTGCAGAATGTCGGCATACAGCAGCGCCAGGCTGTCGAAGATGCAGCGCGCCAGTTCGGCGTTTTGCAGTGGAACAGGTTGGCCAGATTCACGACAGGCCGCCTGAATTTCCGCACTCATATCGTCGGGGTTGATAAAGCGATCGTCGTTCGGGTTTATCAGGAACTGGCAGGCTGGCAGCGCTTGCGTTTCGGCGATAAGCGTTGGCAGATCGTCGATCTGGCGCTCTTTTAATACGCGCTGGAGCAGCCATAGTCCCATGATATTTTTCAGTACCCGGTAGCGCCCTTCCGCGCCGCCTTCGTTGGTGATATTCGCCGCCAACGCCGCATCGTTGGTATACGGTGTTCTGCTTTCAAACCCCATCAGCGACCAGGTGCCGGAAGAGAGATACGCGCTGTTTTTATCGGCGAGCGGCGAAGCAATGACCGCGCTGGCCGTGTCGTGACTGGCAACCGCCACGACCGGAATTTGATTTTTCTGCGGGCAAATCCAGTGGCCAATGACGTTCCCCGGATGCGTCGGGCGACCAAACCAGGCTTTGTCTGCCCCGGTCCACGCCAGCAGCGTGTCATCCCAGTCGTCGGTATTGATATTGACTAACTGGGTGGTGGTGGCATTGGTGTATTCCCAGTTCATTTCACCGGTCAGGCGAAAGCTGAAGTAGTCGGGGATCAGCAGGGCATGCGCTACCTGCGGAATCAGTTCTGGTTGCTGTTCAACCAGCGCGCGCAACTGATACAAGGTGTTAAAGGGCAGAAACTGAATACCGCTCCGACGGTAAATCTCGTTTTTACCCGGCTGCTTCATCGCCTGCGACATAATGCCCGTCGTGCGGTTGTCACGGTAAGAAACCGGTAGACCGACGCGCTGACCGGCGTTATCGACCAGCACGTAATCCACCCCCCAGGTATCAATGCCGATGCTGTCTATCCGAATGCCTTCATCGCAGACTTTCTTCAGACCCAGACGAATGTCGTTTTCCAGGCTGTCGATGTCCCAGGTATCAAAACCGTCCGTTTTTTGCAGGCAGTTAGTGAAGCGGTGGATTTCACGCAGCGTCAGGGTGCGGTGTTCACTGTCGTAACGCGCCAGCATTACGCGCCCGCTGGATGCGCCGAGATCGACAGCGACACAATGGCGAAAAGTCATAGCGAGGTCCTTCTGAGTTTTATTGCACTCAGTCTAAGAACCCCGAATAAGGCCTACCTTCTCAACAGTGACAGGCACAATTAGCGGCTGGCAACATGGCAAAGGTGAACGTGATGATGTTCACAGTTTTTACTAATCGGGCGGATTCGGGCAGATGTGACGCCTTCCGCAATTCCCGATCTTTCCCGCCGTATCTTGAAGAATTGACCGTGTTTACGCACTTTGGCGTCAAAAATTTAAGGTGAGGGTAGTAACCCTTAATTACTATTCAGCCATATTCGCTAAACAGGGGGAGCCGTCATGACTGTACTGTATTGCGTAGACTTTTTTCCGACAGGTAAAGCGCCAGTGGCTATTGAACCACGGCTTCCTCAACCCGCATTTCCTGAACATCATCATGATTTTCATGAAATTGTGGTGGTTGAGCATGGTACGGGAATCCATGTGTTCAACGGACAGCCTTACACCATCAGCGGTGGTACGGTGTGTTTCGTCCGCGATCATGACCGGCATTTATATGAGCATACGGACAATTTGTGTCTGACCAATGTCTTGTATCGATCCCCGGATGCGTTTCAATTTTTAGCCGGGCTGAATCAGCTTTTACCTCAGGAACAGAATGGGCAGTATCCATCCCATTGGCGGGTAAACCAGGGGGTATTACAGCAGGTCCGACAGTTGGTGGGGCAAATGGAAGCGCTTGGTGACGGGATGGATACGCCAACGGCAGCAAATCGTGAAATTCTGTTTATGCAGCTACTGGTCGTGTTGCGTAAAAGCAGCCTGATGGCAGCGGCAACCGATAACGACGCGCGGCTTAACCTTCTGATGGCGTGGCTGGAAGATAACTTTGCTGACGAGGTGTGTTGGGAGGCGCTGGCCGAGAAGTTTTCGCTCTCTTTGCGCACACTGCACCGCCAGCTTAAACAACAAACGGGATTGACGCCCCAGCGCTACCTTAACCGTCTGCGGCTTATTAAAGCGAGACATCTGCTTCGCCACAGTGATGACAGCGTGACCGATATCGCGTATCTCTGCGGTTTCGGCGACAGTAATCACTTTTCGACGCTTTTTCGCCGTGAGTTCGAGTGGTCGCCACGCGATATTCGCCAGGGGCGCGATCTCATGGCGGGAAGCAGCCTGCAGTAACGCGAAAGCTATCAACGTTTTTTACCGCCCGTTTGCTGATAATCATACCCTTTCATGCCGGATGGCGGCTGCGCCTTATCCGGCAAGTGTCCAGGTTGAGGTAATGCGGTGGCGAATCAGCTAATCCTTCTGAAATCAGATTTTTTTGCGCATGAGCAGCAGGCTGTTGCCGTGGCTGACCGCTATCCGCAGGATGTCTTTGCGGAGCATACCCATGAATTTTGCGAGCTGGTCCTGGTCTGGCGCGGCAATGGTCTGCATGTCCTTAACGATCGTCCATACCGAATAACCCGTGGCGATCTGTTTTACATTCGCGCCGAAGACAAACATTCCTACACTTCCGTAAACGACCTTGTGTTGCAAAATATCATCTACTGCCCGGAGCGGTTGACGCTGAATGTTGACTGGGAAGGGGCGATCCCCGGATTTAACGGTACGCCGCGGCAGCCGCACTGGCGACTCGGCAGCGTTGGCATGACGCAGGCCCGGCAGGTGATAAGCCAGCTTGAGCATGAAAGTAATCAACGCGATGCGCAGGCTTTTAGCATGGCGGAACTGCTATTCGGGCAACTGGTGACACTCCTTAAACGCCATCGTTATGCCACAGATACGCTCCCGGCAACGTCGAGTGAAACGCTGTTGGATAAACTCATTACCGCGTTAGCCGGGAGCCATGAGCATGCTTTCGAACTGGATAAATTTTGCGAGCGCGAACAGTGCAGCGAGCGCGTTTTGCGCCAGCAGTTTCGTAGCCAGACCGGGATGACCATCAATCAGTATCTCCGCCAGGTACGGGTCTGCCATGCTCAATATCTGCTCAAGCATAGCCGGTTAATGATTAGTGAGATTTCCATGCGCTGCGGCTTTGAGGACAGTAACTACTTTTCGGTGGTGTTTACGCGGGAAACCGGGATGACGCCGAGCCAGTGGCGTCATCTCAGTACCCAGCATGCTTAGCTGGCCATTCCCAGACCAACAATGTTTGCCGCGACGATAATCACCACGCAGCCGAGGCTCAGTACGCTGACCGGACGGCGACCCGCATTCTTCCACTCTTTCAATACCAGACCAACAATCCCACCGCACAGGACATAAAAACTCATGTGCAGCATCCAGCTTACATAGTCATACTGTGCCGGAATACGCGCGTGGCCCCAGGCGTAGAAGAAAAATTGCAGATACCACATCAAGCCACCGAGCGCGGAGAGCAGCACGTTGCTGATGATCAGCGGTTTAGCTAGCGAGAAGTCGGCTTTTATCGACAAGTTCTTCACTTTTGCCAGACGAATGAAGCAAAAACCCAGGTTGACCAGCGCACCACCGCCCATGATAACCACATAGCTGGGCAGGGCGACATACAGCGGGTCCACACCCAATGCGGCGGCGGCATCGTGCATCGGTTTCGCGGCGTTCATCGCAAATGACATCCCTGCAGAGAAAATGCCGCACATGACCGCCAGAACTAACCCTTTTTTCAGATTAAACTCTTCGGCTTTTATGCCCATTTTGCGTTCTTTTAATTGACCCGCACGGGTAACAATGCCCACGCCAATCAGTGCGACCAGTACGCCAAGCAGCGTCATGCGTCCGCCGGAGGTGTTGATCAGCACGTCAAAGTTGCCGTTGATAATCGGGGTCATCAGTGTGCCGACAATCAGCGTAATACCTATCGCAATGCCGATACCCATCGACATACCGAGATAACGCATAGTCAGGCCATAGTTAATGTTGCCAATCCCCCACATCGCACCGAAAAGAAATACCGGGGCCAGTGTGGAAAGGCTGAAGGAGCTGAAATAGGCCCAGAAATTGGGAAGTAACATAGCGCTGATAGTCCACGGAAGGATAAGCCAGGAGACGATCCCGCCCACCGACCACATCGTTTCCCATGACCAATGTTTGACCTGCTTGAACGGGGCATAGAAACAGGCGGCACTGGCTGCGCCTATCAAATGCCAAAAGATACCCATCGTAATCGCGTTACTCATGACTTAATCCTCGTTATTTTTTATCGTCGGTAATGACCCCTCCGACCTAACGAGTTTAAAAATTACGCAAGGTGTTAACCTTTTAACGCTTGCCGCCATTTTACGCATGTTGGCAATCATCACGTTAAGTGGGTGATTCGGTTCACAACTTTTGCAATAGACTGAATGATTAAAACCTTGTAAAAAGTACGGCATTGATAATCATTTTCAATATCATTTAATTAACTATAATGACCCAACTGCTTACGCGGCGTTAACACTGGCCGCCCGACAACACTGGAGATGATTATGAGTTATACACTGCCATCCCTGCCGTACGCTTATGATGCCCTTGAACCGCACTTCGATAAGCAGACGATGGAAATTCACCATACCAAACACCACCAGACTTACGTAAACAACGCCAACGCTGCGCTGGAAAGTCTGCCTGAATTCGCCAGCCTGTCGGCTGAAGAGCTGATCACCAAACTGGATCAACTGCCAGCGGACAAGAAAACCGTACTGCGCAACAACGCAGGCGGCCACGCTAACCACAGCCTGTTCTGGAAAGGCCTGAAAACCGGCACTACGCTGCAGGGCGAGCTGAAAGCGGCTATCGAACGCGACTTCGGCTCTGTTGACAACTTCAAAGCTGAATTCGAAAAAGCAGCAGCCACCCGCTTTGGTTCCGGCTGGGCGTGGCTGGTGCTGCAAGGTGACAAACTGGCTGTCGTTTCCACCGCTAACCAGGATTCCCCGTTGATGGGTGAAGCAATTTCTGGCGCTTCCGGCTTCCCGATCATCGGTCTGGATGTGTGGGAACACGCTTACTACCTGAAATTCCAGAACCGCCGTCCGGACTACATTAAAGAGTTCTGGAACGTGGTGAACTGGGATGAAGCTGCTGCGCGTTTCGCCGCTAAAAAATAAGTTCTACGCTTAAATAATGCCCCTGCAAGCGCTGCTTGTGGGGGCTTTTTTGTGATCAAAATCAACATGGGAACATTGATCCATTTAAATTGAAACAATGTTTTATTGTGCGGGTGGGATCACTTTTATAATTCCTCTGAATGTCTATCTTCTGTTCATCAAGACGGGCGCATCTCAAAAGTAAGATGCAATCGCCCATAAAAATTGCCCCATTTTTATGTCTACAGGTGATGGAAATGCAGATCAAACGAACGATAGAGAGAATCCCTGGCGGGATGATGCTGGTGCCGCTTTTCCTCGGCGCGTTATGTCACACCTTTTCACCCGGCGCCGGGAAATATTTCGGCTCATTTACCAACGGTATGATCACCGGTACGGTGCCTATTCTGGCGGTCTGGTTCTTTTGTATGGGCGCGTCGATTAAGCTAAGCGCAACCGGCACCGTGCTGCGTAAATCAGGCACGCTGGTCATCACCAAAATTCTGGTGGCGTGGGTGGTAGCGGCGATTGCCTCACGCATCCTGCCGGAACACGGTGTGGAAGTCGGGTTCTTCGCCGGGTTGTCCACGTTGGCGCTGGTGGCCGCCATGGATATGACCAACGGTGGGCTGTACGCCTCGATTATGCAGCAGTATGGCACCAAAGAAGAGGCCGGGGCATTTGTCCTGATGTCTCTGGAATCAGGCCCGCTGATGACCATGGTGATTCTGGGTACCGCGGGGATTGCTTCGTTTGAACCACACGTGTTTGTGGGGGCCGTATTACCCTTCCTGATTGGTTTTGCGCTGGGTAATCTGGACCCTGAACTGCGGGAGTTCTTCAGCAAAGCTGTGCAGACTCTGATCCCGTTCTTCGCCTTCGCGCTGGGTAACACCATTGATTTGAGCGTGATTGCGCAGACCGGCGTGCTGGGGATTCTGTTGGGCGTGGCGGTGATTATCATCACCGGGATCCCATTGATTATCGCTGATAAACTGATTGGCGGCGGCGATGGAACAGCGGGGATTGCCGCTTCCAGCTCAGCGGGTGCGGCGGTTGCCACGCCGGTACTGATTGCTGAAATGGTTCCGGCATTTAAACCGATGGCGCCAGCGGCAACCTCTCTGGTGGCGACCTCGGTGATTGTGACCTCCATTCTGGTACCGATTATCACGTCCATCTGGTCGAAAAAGGTCAAAGCCAGGGCCGCGGAAATTGATCTTCGTGGTACCGTGAAGTAAGCCTCTTTTGCCGGATGGTCTGCGCCATCCGGCTTAGTCAGTTAACCTTTGACGACGAACACCTCATCAATAGTCCGACATTCCCCCTCATTCAACTCTCCGCCAGCATTACGTGACACACCGGTGCAGTAGCCAAACTTACGCGATACCACGGTTTTGATGGTGGTGACAAAATCTTCGCCAATGGCGTAGATGGACATGTAGGTGCCAATCTGGTCCTGAATATCGCGAAGCGTCGCCAGATCGCCCTGCTTAAACGCCTCCCGCGCACTGACAAACAGTTCCGGCATAACGTTGTTCAACCCTGAAATAATCCCCGCCCCGCCTGCCAGCAGGTTAGGAATGTAGTATTCGTCATAACCGGACAGTACGGCAAAATCTTCCCGCACGGCGCGCGTTGTCTGAATCATGCTGCGGGTATGTGACTGACAGTCGACGGTATCTTTGATGCCTGCGAAATTTGGGAACTCGGCAGCGAGAGTGGCAACCAGCTCCGGCGTTAAATCACAGCCGGTACGCGCCGGGAAATTATAGGCAAACCATTTACCGCTGAGTTTCTGTCCCAACTGGCGGAAGTAACTCAGCAGCTGTTTCGCCGTTTGTCCGTAGTAATAAGGCGGCAGGATCATCACGGCATCATAACCTGCGCGATACGCTTCCTGCGCCATCAACAGAACATCATTCTGGCAGGTGGATGAGACGTTGGCGACCATCTTCAGCGAGCTCATGGCCCGGGCTTCACGGATCAGCAGCAGTCGTTCTTCGAGCGTAAAGGAAGCAAACTCCCCGATGCTGCCCATCAGCAAAATCACGTCGATTTTGGCCTCGGTAAGGCGTTTAAGATGCTGGCTCAGACCGTTGAGATCGATCTTGCCGTCATTGTCCATTGGCGTAATGGAAGGGCACCAGACGCCAGCAAATTGCGATTGACCAGTCACGTAGTCGACTCCTTATTTGAAATGATGTTTCAAAACCAGATTACATTGATAGCATGTGTCCTTAAGTTTCATGTGAACCGTGCTCTCATTTTGAGCGACTGGGATAAAATAAATATGGTGTAATGGGGGAAATTTATCGGGAGAGGGAACAGATGCGATATCCGGTCGATGTTTTTACAGGCAAGATTCGGGACTATACGGGAAGTCGTCCCAGCGCGATTGCTAAAGTTCAGGTCGATGGTGAGCTGATGCTGACCGAGCTTGGCCTGACGGGGGATGAACAGGCGGAAACGAAAATTCATGGCGGGCCGGATCGCGCGCTGTGCCATTATCCGCGTGAACACTATCAGCACTGGAGACAAGAGTTTCCGGAGCAGGCGGAGTTATTTGTTGCCCCCGCTTTTGGCGAAAACCTCTCCACTGAGGGGCTGACAGAAGAGAATGTGTATATTGGCGACATTTTCCAGTGGGGAGACGCGCTGATTCAGGTCACACAGCCGCGCTCGCCGTGCTTTAAGCTGAATTTCCATTTTGGCATCAGCGATATGGCCAGCCAGATGCAGGATGCGGGCAAGACGGGCTGGCTGTGTAGCGTCATCGCTCCCGGTCAGGTGTCGGCAGACGCGCCGTTGATCCTGGCGTCACGCGTGAGCGATGTCAGCGTGCGCGAGGCGATTGCCATTGCCTGGCATATGCCGTTTGATGACTCGCAGTATCACCGTTTACTGTCGGCTGCCGGGTTATCGAAGAGCTGGACCAGAACGATGCAAAAGCGCCGTTTAAGCGGTAAGATCGAAGATAATTCCCGCCGTTTGTGGGGCAAATAACTCTCACCTTTAGCTTGCCATTAAATCAGGTGGCGACACCTGATTTATCTTCCTCATGGTTCATCTCCTCACGTACTAAAACCTGCCTGTCGCGCCATGTGTCCAGGCCATTCTTGATACCTGGCCCACAAAAAGAAACGCTGCGTTGAAAAAAAACTTGAGTATTTCGTGCACTCAAATATCTTAGCTTCAAATTGGTTTAAACCAGATTGAATGAGATGAAAAAGAAAAACAATGTTGATGTGCTCAGAGAGCGCTTTGAAAGCTGGTTAAACGAGAATAATTTGCCAGCGGGCTCCAAATTGCCTTCGGAGAGAGAGCTATGTGAGCTGCTGGATGCAAAGCGCATGACCTTACGTCAGGTTCTGATCGAGCTGGAGATTGATGCACGTATTTTCCGCAAGAACCGTAGCGGGTGGTTTATTTCATCGAAGCGATTCATTTATAACCCGAAATCACTTTCCAGCTTCAATGCCGAGGCCTGTGCCCAAGGGCGTAAACCTTTTTGGGATTATTTGACCAAGGAAACGATTGAGACGGTTCCGCACCATGTTGATGATGTTTTTCTCTCCTCCGGCGATCGTTATTTAGTTACCGGCTGGTGTGGTCTTGATTCACATAAAGTGTTTTACCATGAATCCTATATTGATGCCGATGTTGCACCGGGATTCATAAACAAACTTGGCAATCAGTCTTTTGCCAGCGTCTGGGAAGATGCGTTCGGTCATGTTTTAAATATCAAAGAGATGATTTTTAAACCGGTCAATATGCCGGAAGTGGCCTGCAAAGAACTGGGCGTTGCGCCAAATACTTATGGAATTTTAGTAGAAAAACATCGGGCAACCCGAGACAAAAAAGTGGTTCAGGTTGATTTTGAATACTGGCGACTTGAATCAGTGGAACTTGTTATTCGTGATGAATGAGAAAACTATGGGAAAATATAACCAGGAACTTCTCGCTGAACGCGCGAGAAATATACCGCTGTACCTACATGCTTATGCCTTTCATCTGAATATGCGCTATGAGAGAGTCCTCCCTGGCGATCTTCTGGATATTGCATATCAGCAAAAATTAAAAGGTGTAAAAATACATGTTGAGGATGGCGAGTCCCAGTCACTGCAGAAACTAAACGATCGGCAGTTACACGATTTTAAAGAAAAGGCCAAAAAATATAATTTGGATGTGCATATTGAAACCAGCGCATCGGACCAGGCGACATTGACGGATGCGATCCGTATTGCCATGGCAACTGGCGCAACGTCAGTTCGTTTCTACCCGCGCTATGAAGGGCATCTCAACGATGTTATGGCGAAGATCGCTAATGATATTGCGTGGTTGTCTCAGCATGATGACTGCGGCCTAAGCTTTACCATCGAACAGCATGAAGATCTGCAAGGTCATGAACTGGTGACGCTGGTTAAGAATAGTGGGATGAAGAATCTCTCTATTCTGTTTGATTTTGGCAACATGATTAACGCTAATGAGCAGCCGCTTTCTGCGTTAGAGGTCATGTCTCCTTGGATCACTCAGGTACATATTAAAGACGCTAAAATTATTAAAGAAGGTAAAGGCTGGGGGCATGAGGCTTGTCGTTCAGGATACGGCGACTTACCCATGGAGGAGATGCTCAAGGCATTATTACTCTTAGGTGAAGATAAACCACAAGTACATGCTTTTGGTCTGGAAGAAGAAGTTGAATATTATGCTCCGGCATTTCGTTTCGATGATGAAGGTGATAATCCCTGGATCCCATGGCGCGATGCAAGTTATACGCCGCTACCCGACGCTGACATGATTGATGCGCGACTGGCGCAGGAAAAAGAACATGCGCTGGCTCAAATAAAATATATTCGTGACTTGTGTAATAAATTTATAGGTAATCAATAACTTTTTAAAATCTTACTAAATGCGAACAGGGTTATGAAAATAACTCTACAATTTTATTAATTATATAAATTAATCTAAATATTTCTCTCAACAAGCAATGAGGGTTTACTCATGTTCATGAATAAATGGGCAAGGCTTTGTTTTTTGATTTTAGGCGGCGGCACAATATTCAAACTTTCAAGTATGAAAGATGTTTTCTATGTGCCAATGCAAAATGACTGGGGTTTAACCAATACGCAGATTGGCTTGAGTTTTACGGTTTATACGATTGTTCAGACAACCGGCCTGTTTCTTTCGCTCTATATTGCAGACCGTTATTCTAAGAAAATATTATTACCCTTTGGTCTGATCGGTGTTGGGCTTTGCGGTTTATATCTGGCAACGCTACCGTCATTTACCGGTTATCTCATTTGCTTTGCCGCAATGGCGTTTTTTGCCGATGTGGTGTATTGGCCGGTATTGCTGAAAGCCGTACGTCTGCTGGGTACGAAAGAAGAACAAGGCCGCATGTTTGGCTTTTTAGAAGCCGGACGTGGCGTGGTGGATGTCATCGTCGCTTCTGGTGCCCTGTTTGTTTTTGTTCAGTTTGGTGAAGGCAAAGCGGGAATGCAGGCGGGTCTGTTGTTTTATACGGTCATTACGCTTGCGGCAGGTATTGTGACGTACTTTATTGTCGATGACGACAAAGTGAAAGGCGGCGAGAATACCAGTGCCAATATGGAAGTGTTAAAGGGGATTAAACATGTTTTGTCCTGTCCTAACGTCTGGTTGGCTTCTTTAGGGATTTTCTTCGTTTACGCCGCATATTGTGGGCTGACTTACTTTATCCCCTTCTTAAAAGACATCTACATGTTGCCGGTAGCACTGGTCGGCGCGTACGGCATCATTAACCAGTATGCGTTAAAAATGGTAGGAGGGCCGATTGGTGGGCTGCTGGCGGATAAGGTTGCTAAATCGCCTACGGTGTACCTGAAATGGACCTTTCTGATCTCTGCCGTTGCGATGCTTGTTTTCATGCAGTTGCCGCATCAAACAATGAACGTGTATATCGGTATGGCCGCGACATTAGGATTCGGGGCGATTATCTTCTCACAGCGTGCGATTTTCTTCGCGCCGATGGATGAGATTGGTACGCCACGTGAGTATGCCGGTTCGGCAATGGCGTTTGGTTGCATCATCGGTTATATGCCCGCCATGTTTGCGTACACGTTATACGGATATTTGCTGGATACCAATAGCGGCATCACAGGCTACAACTATGTTTTTAGCGTGATGATTGCGTTCAGCTTAATGGGCTTTATCTGTTCGACAATTCTGGTGAAGCGGATCAAAAAGCAAAAGCTAGCGGCTGCGACCGCAACTGCATAATGTGAGTGCTTCCCCGGCGATACGTGACCGGGGAAGCCTGTTAAGCGCGTTTATACAGCGGTAACCAAATCACCAGCCGTAAACCACCCAGCGGGCTGTCTTCGGCCTTCACCCAGCCACGATGCTGCTGGATCGCGGTTTCCACAATCGCCAGACCCAGCCCCGTTCCGCCAGACTCGCGATCGCGCGCCTCATCGGTACGATAGAACGGACGGAAAATCTGCTCCCGGTCCTCAGGGCTGACGCCCGGACCATCGTCGTCAACGGTGATGGTGATCCCGTCTTTATCCACCGCGAAGCCCACTTCAATCTGCGTGTGTGAATAGCGTAGGGCGTTGCGCACAATGTTTTCCAGCGCGCTTTCCAGCGCATTTGGGTTGCCGTACAGCGGCCACGGACCCGGCGGGAAATTCACCGTGAGCGATTTACCCATCTGCTCGGCTTCAAAGGCGGCGTTATCCAGTACTTCGCCCCATAGCTGATTGGCTTTCACCGTTTCACTGACCAGCGCGTTTTTCTGCTGATTACGTGACATCACCAGCAGGTCGTTGATCATGCTGTCCAGCCGATGCGCTTCTGTTTCAATGCGCTCCAGCTCTTTGCTCTCACCGCTACGACGGCGCAGCAGAGCGGTTCCCAGTTGCAGACGTGTCAACGGCGTTCTCAACTCGTGAGAGATGTCCGACAGCAGGCGCTGCTGCGTGGTCATCATCCGCTCCAGAGCCGTCACCATCTGGTTAAAGCTGGCGCCCGCCGCCAGAAACTCCTGCGGACCGGCTTCCAGTTCCGGATGCTGACGCAGGTTGCCCTGGGCCACTTCATCCGCTGCATTTTTCAGCTTACGCGCCGGTTTCGCCAGGCTCCAGGCAAGCCAGAGCAATAACGGAGAGCTGACTAACATGGTGACGATCAGCAACAACAGCGGTCGGTCGAACAGCAGGTTGATAAAGTCAGATTGCGAGCTGCTGGCAGGTCGAATGAGATACAGCTGGTAGTTATCTTCACCGTCTCTGACGGAAAAAGGCCCGACCATCTCCACGCGACCGTATTTTTTCTTTTGCGGATGGTCGGCGTTATCGGCCTGACCAATAAAGTTACGAATGATCTGCATTTCGTTGCGTTCTGCGCCGATCACGCGTCCTTCCGTGGTAACAAGCAATAACCGCTGTCCTGGCGGCGCCCACTTGTCTATCGCCCGAAACAAGCGACGCCACCACATCAAATCGTTGGGTGGATCGTTCGCCAGTTCAGCTTCAACGTGTTGCTCAATCATCAACCCCTGGCGCTGCTCGCTGTCCAGTAGCTCGGTCATCTGACGTGAGTCGAGCTTGGGTAACATCAGTACCAACATCAACACCAGTGCCAGCGTCAACCAGAAGATGGCAAAGATGCGTGCGGTTAAACTCCCTATCATGAAGCGGAGACCATCAGGTAGCCGCGACCACGTAGCGTTTTAAACCACGGATGCCCATCTTTACGCTCTGGCAGCTTACGACGCAGGTTCGAGATATGCATGTCGATCGCGCGATCGAAAGGCGTCAGGCGTTTGCCCAGCACTTCCTGGCTCAGATGTTCACGCGAAACCACCTGGCCGAGATGCTGCGCCAGCAAATAGAGCAGGGTGAATTCGGTGCCGGTTAGCTCCAGCGTTTGCCCGTCGAAGCTGGCTTCCTGGCGACCCGGGTTGAGGCTTAACGCATCCACTTCCAGAGTCGGTGAGCCGTTGTCGCTGCTCTGCTGCTGTTCGCTCCAGTGCGAGCGACGCAGAATAGCGCGGATACGTGCGACCAGTTCGCGGTCGTTAAACGGTTTAGGTAAATAGTCGTCCGCGCCCAGTTCAAGGCCGAGAACGCGATCCAATTCGCTGCCGCGAGCGGTCAGCATGATTACGGGGGTCTGGTGTGTCTGGCGAAGCGCTTTCAGTGTATCGATGCCGTTTTTCTTTGGCATCATGACGTCGAGCAAAAGTAAATCGATGCTGTCATCCAGAAGCTCGAGCGCCTGTTCCCCATCATGGGCAACCAGCACATCGAAACCTTCCATTTCGAGCAACTCCTTTAACAGGGAAGTCAGCTCTCGGTCATCATCAACTAACAGGATTTTATTCATTGTTTACGTACCTCCGAGGCAGAAATTACGTCATCAGGCGTCGCTAATCTATGACTTTACGTTGTTTTACACCCCCTGACGCATGTTTGCAGCCCGAATCGTAAACTGTCTCTCGTTGAATCGCGACAGAAAAGATTTTGGGAGCAAGTGATGGGCAAAGTAACCGCTGCCGTCATGGCCTCAACGCTGGCACTCAGTACTTTAAGCCATGCAGCTGAAGTCGTCACAGGCGATCACTGGCACCTGGGTGAAGGCTCCTCGCAACGCAGCGTACAGAGCCACATGTTTGACGGTATCAGTTTAACCGAACATCAACGTCAACAGATGCGAGATTTAATGCAGCAGGCAAGACACGAACAGCCTCCTGTTAATGTTAGCGAAATGGAGACAATGCATCGCCTTGTCACCGCAGAGAAATTTGATGAAAGCGCTGTGCGCGCTCAGGCAGAAAGAATGGCGCAGGAACAGGTTGCCCGCCAGGTTGAAATAGCCAAGGTTCGCAACCAGATGTATCGCCTGTTAACGCCCGAGCAGCAAGCGGTTTTAAATGAGAAACATGAACAACGAATGGAGCAACTGCGCGACGTCGCGCACTGGCAAAAAAGCTCATCGTTGAATTTATTGAGTAGTAGCAACTCACGTTCCCAGTAGTAACCCTGTTTTCCTTGCCATAGACACCATCCCTGTCTTCCCCCACATGATGTGGGGTTTTTTTTTGCCCAAAATTTGTCACTCGGTAATTGCCTGACTGTTTTACTTCATCCGTTATACTAGCGGCATATCCTGGCAGGAGTGTTTATGAATCAAACCTATGGGCGGCTGGTTAGCCGGGCGGCAATCGCGGCGACCGTGATGGCATCGCTGTTACTTTTGATCAAAATTTTTGCGTGGTGGTACACCGGATCGGTCAGTATTCTGGCTGCACTGGTGGATTCTTTGGTGGATATCGCGGCGTCGTTAACCAACCTGTTGGTGGTGCGTTATTCATTGCAACCGGCCGATGATGAACACACGTTTGGACACGGTAAAGCGGAATCATTGGCGGCGTTGGCGCAAAGTATGTTTATTTCCGGCTCAGCGCTGTTTTTATTCCTGACCGGGATTCAGCATCTTATCCAACCCACGCCGATGAAAGATCCCGGCGTCGGGGTGATTGTTACCATCATTGCGTTAGTGTGCACCATCATACTGGTCTCGTTTCAGCGCTGGGTGGTGAAGCGTACGCAAAGTCAGGCTGTTAGGGCGGATATGCTTCATTATCAGTCTGATGTTATGATGAACGGTGCGATTCTCATTGCGCTTGGGCTGGCATGGTACGGCTGGCATCGCGCAGATGCCTTGTTTGCGCTCGGGATTGGCATCTATATTTTATATAGCGCATTACGCATGGGGTATGAGGCGGTGCAGTCATTGCTGGATCGCGCTTTACCCGATGAAGAACGTCAGGAAATTATTGATATCGTGACGTCATGGCCGGGAGTCAGCGGCGCTCACGATCTTCGCACGCGGCAGTCAGGGCCGACCCGCTTTATTCAGATTCATTTGGAAATGGAAGATAATCTGCCGCTCGTTCAGGCGCATGTAGTGGCTGAGCAGGTCGAGCAGGCAATTTTGCGACGTTTCCCGGGATCGGATGTCATTATTCATCAGGATCCCTGTTCCGTCGTACCCAAGGAAGGCAAGATGTTTGAGCTTTCATAATTCGTTGTAAAAAAAGTGAACCAGGCCAGCATTTTGTGTATAAATTACCACCATTTGGCCTGACCTGAATCAATTCAGCAGGAAGTGATTGTTATACTATCTGCATATTCGTTGGATCGTTTCGATATGCGGAATCGACTTCCGGCAGCAGATTTCATTTTGCATTCCAAAGTTCAGAGGTAGTCATGATTAAGAAAATCGGTGTGTTGACAAGCGGCGGTGATGCGCCGGGCATGAACGCAGCAATCCGTGGTGTTGTACGTGCAGCGTTGACGGAAGGGCTGGAAGTCATGGGGATCCATGATGGCTACCTGGGTTTGTATGAAGACCGTATGGTCCAGCTTGACCGCTATAGCGTGTCCGACATGATCAACCGTGGCGGTACCTTCCTCGGTTCTGCCCGCTTCCCGGAATTCCGCGACGAAAACGTGCGTGCGGTGGCTATCGAAAACCTGAAGAAGCGTGGCATCGACGCCCTGGTTGTTATCGGTGGTGACGGTTCTTACATGGGTGCGAAACGCCTGACTGAAATGGGCTTCCCGTGCATCGGTCTGCCGGGCACTATCGACAACGATATCAAGGGCACCGACTACACCATCGGTTATTTCACCGCGCTGGGTACTGTAGTCGAAGCGATTGACCGTCTGCGTGATACCTCTTCTTCTCACCAGCGTATTTCCATCGTTGAAGTGATGGGCCGCTACTGTGGTGATCTGACTCTGGCGGCAGCGATTGCCGGCGGTTGTGAGTTCGTGGTGGTTCCGGAAGTAGAATTCAGCCGTGACGATCTGGTTGCTGAAATCAAAGCCGGTATCGCGAAAGGTAAAAAACACGCGATTGTAGCGATCACTGAACACATGTGTGACGTTGACGAACTGGCGCATTACATCGAGAAAGAAACGGGCCGTGAAACGCGTTCAACCGTACTGGGTCACATCCAGCGTGGTGGTTCTCCGGTTCCTTATGACCGTATTCTGGCGTCCCGTATGGGCGCGTATGCCATTGAACTGCTGCTCGAAGGTCACGGTGGCCGTTGCGTAGGTATTCAGAACGAAAAACTGGTTCACCATGACATCATCGACGCTATCGAAAACATGAAGCGTCCTTTCAAAGGTGACTGGCTGGACTGCGCGAAAAAACTGTACTGATTGTTTTTTGCGCGCCTGATGGCGCTACGCTTATCAGGCCTACAGGTTGCAGAAACGTGTAGGCCTGATTAGGCGCTAGCCGCCATCCGGCAATCCCTCAGATTTATTCCTCGAAGTTATAGCAAATCTTTTTTTATTCTTTAATGTTTGGATCGCTTTCTGGCACGCTTTGCTCATCACAACACCACATAAGAGAGCTGGGCGATGAACAAATGGGGCGTAGGGTTAACATTATTGCTGGCATCGACCAGCGTTCTGGCAAAGGATATTCAGTTACTTAACGTATCGTACGATCCAACGCGTGAGCTGTACGAGCAGTACAACAAAGCTTTTAGCGCGCACTGGAAGCAGGAAACCGGCGACAACGTCGTGATCCGCCAATCACACGGCGGTTCGGGTAAACAGGCGACTTCCGTCATTAACGGCATTGAAGCCGATGTCGTGACGCTGGCGCTGGCTTACGATGTGGACGCTATTGCTGAACGTGGTCGTATCGATAAAAACTGGATCAAGCGTCTGCCGGATAACTCAGCACCTTACACTTCCACCATCGTTTTCCTGGTCCGCAAGGGCAATCCAAAACAAATTCATGACTGGAACGATCTTGTCAAACCGGGTGTGTCTGTCATTACGCCAAACCCGAAAAGCTCAGGCGGCGCACGCTGGAACTATCTGGCAGCATGGGGCTACGCCCTGCACCACAACAATAACGATCAGGCCAAAGCCCAGGACTTCGTCAAAGCCCTGTTTAAAAACGTTGAAGTGCTGGACTCCGGTGCGCGTGGCTCAACCAATACCTTCGTTGAACGCGGTATCGGTGATGTGCTGATTGCCTGGGAAAACGAAGCGCTACTGGCGACGAACGAACTGGGTAAAGATAAATTCGAGATAGTCACTCCGAGTGAATCTATTCTCGCGGAGCCGACCGTTTCCGTGGTCGACAAAGTGGTGGAAAAGAAAGACACCAAAGCGGTAGCGGAAGCCTACCTGAAGTATCTCTACTCGCCGGAAGGTCAGGAGATAGCAGCGAAAAACTTCTACCGTCCGCGTGATGCTGAAGTGGCGAAGAAATACGAAAATGCCTTTCCGAAGCTGAAGCTGTTCACCATTGACGAAGAGTTTGGCGGCTGGACGAAAGCACAGAAAGAGCACTTCTCTAACGGCGGTACGTTCGACCAAATCAGCAAGCGCTAAATAAATCTGTGAGTTACCAACCCGGTGGCATAACGCGACCGGGTTTTTTATTTGTCATGGTTTTGCGTTACTCTTGCCCCTCAATAGGATACAGGGAACGCGTAATGAAAAAAGCAGGCTATCTTTTACTGGCGGTGATTGTGGTGGCTGCCGCTGCTGGCATTGGTTACTGGAAATTCACCGGCAACCCGGACGCGTTACGCCAGATTGTTCTTCAGCAATGCTTGCCGCACCAGTTGCAGCAGCAGGATCCCGCACCGTGCGTGGAAGTGAAACCAGACGCCGGATATGTGGTGTTCAAAGATCGTAATGGTCCGCTGCAATATCTGTTGATGCCTGGTTACCGTATCAATGGTACGGAAAGCCCGTTGCTGTTGGAATCAGGCACGCCGAACTTTTTCTGGCTGGCCTGGCAGGCGCGTAGCTTTATGAGCCAAAAATACGGTCAGGAGATCCCTGACAAAGCGGTATCGCTGACCATTAACTCGCGTAGCGGGCGTACGCAAAATCACCTGCACATTCATATCTCCTGCCTGCGAACCGATGTCAGAAAGCAGCTGGATGACAACATGGCGAAAATCAGCACCCGCTGGTTGCCTTTGCCGGGTGGATTACGCGGGCATGAATATCTGGCGCGTCGCGTCACGGAAAACGAACTGGCGCAACGCAGCCCGTTTATTATGCTGGCGGAAGAAGTACCGAATGCGCGAGAACATATGGGCCGCTATGCGCTGGCGATGGTGCGCCAAAGCGATGAGTCTTTTGTCCTGCTGGCGACTCAGCGTAACTTGCTGTCGCTGAATCTCGCCTCTGCTGAGGAAATTCAGGATCATCAATGTGATATTCTGCGCTAACCCTACCTAATCTGGCGTTTACTCCGCATGCCTGTCCCCGTATTCTTGTTGAAAAAAACAACAGGAGACAGGCATGTCGCTCTGGCTTTCACACCCTCTGTTTATTCCTTCTCTGGTGGTTGGCATCACCATTATTCTCTGGGCGACATCGCTACTACCGGAATTTATAACGGCGCTGCTGTTCTTTGCCGTGGCGATGGTGGCCAAAATCGCGCCACCGGATGTGATTTTTGGCGGCTTTGCGTCATCGGCATTCTGGCTGGTCTTCAGTGGCTTCGTGCTGGGTATCGCGATTCGTAAAACGGGATTGGCGGACAGGGCGGCGAGGGCGCTGTCATCGCGATTGACCGACTCCTGGCCGTTAATGGTAGCGAGTGTGGTACTGCTAAGTTATGCGCTGGCGTTTGTAATGCCGTCCAATATGGGGCGCATTGCGCTGCTGATGCCGATTGTCGCGGCGATGGCGAAACGGGCGGGAATTAACGACGGCACGCGAGCCTGGTATGGTCTGGCGCTGGCCGTCGGGTTTGGGACGTTCCAGCTTTCCGCGACGATTTTACCCGCTAACGTGCCGAATCTGGTGATGAGCGGCGCAGCGGAAGGTTCTTACGGTATCCACCTGAATTATCTGCCCTATTTACTGTTACATACGCCGGTTCTGGGCTGGCTCAAGGGCGCGGTACTCATCGTACTTATCTGCTGGCTGTTTCCTGGTAAGCCCCATGCGCCGCGCGATCTGACGCCGCCTGAGCCGATGAGCCGGGATGAAAAACGTCTGGCATGGATGTTAGCGGTGGTGTTGTTTTTGTGGGTAAGCGAAAGCTGGCACGGCATTGGTCCAGCGTGGACCGGACTGGCGGCGGCGGTTATCACGCTGCTACCTCGGGTTGGCTTTATTAATGGCGAGGAGTTTTCCAGTGGGGTCAATATCCGTACCTGTATCTATGTGGCGGGTATTCTGGGGCTGGCGATCACCGTCACGCAGACCGGTATTGGCAGTGCGGTGGGCGAGGCGCTGTTACAGGTGATGCCGCTGGACGCGGAAAAACCGTTTACCAGCTTCCTCGCGCTGACTGGCATTACCACCGCACTCAATTTTATTATGACGGCAAACGGCGTTCCGGCGCTATATACCACGCTGGCGCAAAGCTTTGCCGATGCGACGGGATTCCCGCTGCTGTCGGTGATTATGATTCAGGTACTGGGATATTCCACACCGCTACTTCCGTATCAGGCTTCACCCATTGTTGTGGCGATGGCGCTTGGGAAAGTGCCTGCGAGGGCGGGGATGCTGCTGTGTATTGCGCTGGCGGTGGCAACGTATCTGGTGCTTCTGCCGTTGGATTACCTCTGGTTCAGTATGCTGGGTAAATTATAACTGTATCTAAATGTTAATTTTTTGTTTTGTGAGATGATGAATTGTTTTATTTGGGCTGATGGCGGTTAATACCGGGGCGCAGATTTGTGCACTGGAAACTCAAGGATTGATTCATGGACAGTTTGACCCCTATCCGCTGTTGGCCTGCCATCATTTCGCTCGCGATCACGCTGACCATCTGGTTTGTTATCCCGTGTCCGCCTGATGTCACTCCGCAAGCGTGGCATCTGCTGGCGTTGTTCATAGGTACGATCGCAGCGATTATCGGTAAAGCCATGCCCATTGGCGCCATCGCGGTTGTGGCGATTATGCTGGTGGCGATGACCGGCGTCACTAACCCCGGTAAACCCTCGGCCGCACTGAACGATGCGTTGAGTGGCTTTTCTAACCAGTTAATCTGGCTGATTGGTTTATCCATTATGCTGTCGCAAAGTCTGTTAAAGACCGGCCTGGGGGCGCGAATTGGCTACGGGTTTATTGCGCTGTTTGGTAAAAGAACGCTGGGTATTGCGTGGGCATTAACCCTTGCGGAAACGCTGATTGCGCCGGTTACGCCCAGCAACACGGCGCGTGGCGGTGGTATTATCCACCCAGTAATGCGGGCGATTGCGGAAAGCCTCGGATCGCAACCGGGAAACAACGAGAATGGTTCAACGGGTCGCTATCTGGCGCTGGTGAATTACAACATTAACCCCATCAGCTCGGCAATGTTCATCACCGCGACCGCACCTAACCCCTTAATCGTTAGCTTTTTAACGAAGGGGACGGATGGCGTGCTGAACATGACCTGGGGAATGTGGGCTATTGCGGCGCTGCTTCCCGCTGTGGTCTCGCTGGTCGTCATGCCGATTGTAATCTGGTGGCTCTACCCGCCAGCCATCACACGCACGCCAAATGCGCCGCAGTTCGCACGACAAAAACTGGAGGCGCTAGGTCCGCTTTCACTGGCAGAGAAAATTACCCTGGCCGTCTTCATTTTGCTGCTCTGCCTGTGGGCGGGAGTGCCCGCGATGTTGATGGGCAGCGCCTGGAGCGTAAACCCCACAAGCGCCGCGTTAATTGGTTTGTCGATTCTGTTGATGGCGGGAGTATTAAGCTGGGAAGACATTCTTAAATGCCGTGGAGCGTGGGATACCATAGTCTGGTTCGCGGCGCTGGTAATGATGGCGGATTTTCTCAGCAAGCTTGGGTTGGTTGGTTGGCTGGCGACCAGCGTGGGTAGTGCAATCGACCATCTGGGTGTGCACTGGAGCATTGCGACGCTGTTGTTGATTCTGCTTTACGTCTATTCGCACTACTTTTTCGCCAGTACAACTGCGCATATTACGGCGATGTTCGCTGCGTTCTTCGCTGCAGGTTTAGGCCTCGGCGCGCCGCCAGCGCTGCTTGGTTTAATGCTCGGTTTCTCCTCCTCCTTGATGATGTCGCTCACGCACTATGGCACGGGTACTGCGCCTATTATCTTTGGTTCGGGCTATGTCACGCTGGCGGAGTGGTGGAAAACGGGGCTGGTAATGAGTGTGGTCAACCTGACCATTTGGGGTGTGACCGGCGCCTTCTGGTGGCACTGGTTGGGATACTGGTAGTTAATACAGCGGGAGGAGTGCCCCTCCCGCCTTAACAACTTAAGCCTGTTTAGCGGCTTCTGCTGCTTTAACGATGACTGCGAAAGCATCTGCTTTCAGAGAAGCACCGCCAACCAGCGCGCCGTCGATGTCCGGCTGAGCGAACAGTTCTGCCGCGTTGCCCGCGTTTACGGAACCGCCGTACTGGATAATAACCTGTTCAGCGATTTTCGCGTCAGCTTTAGCAATGTGATCACGAATGAATTTGTGAACAGCCTGAGCCTGAGCCGGAGTTGCAGATTTACCGGTACCGATAGCCCATACTGGTTCGTAAGCGATGACTACGCCTTCGAATGCCGCAGCGCCCTGAGTTTTCAGAACGGCGTCGATCTGACGTGCGCAGACTTCTTCAGTTTTGCCCGCTTCGTTTTCTGCTTCGGTTTCACCGATGCACAGAACTGGAGTCAGACCCTGCTCTTTCAGCACAGCGAATTTCTTCGCGATCAGCTCGTCAGACTCTTTGTGATAAGTACGACGCTCAGAGTGACCGATAATGATGTACTGCGCGCCGATATCTTTCAGCATTTCAGCGCTTGTTTCACCGGTGAATGCGCCAGACAGGTTCAGGTCAACGTTCTGCGCGCCCAGGATGATGTGGCTACCGGCAGCGGCGTGTTTCGCCAGGTCGATATACATTTCCGGCGGAGCAATCGCTACTGCACAGCCAGCAACGCCAGCCAGTTCTTTACGCAGATTAGCAACCAGTTCGTTTACCATATGGCGGCTGCCGTTCAGTTTCCAGTTACCCATCACTAAAGGATGTCGCATTTCATTTCTCCACGCTTGTCAGCGAATTAAGGAATATGGCCGCCCGTCAGGGCAGCATGGTCTGTGAAACAGTATAGAGATTCATCCCCAGAAAGGCTTTGCTTTTTGTCACTTATTCGACCCTTCGAGGTTTTCAGATAGAGCCAGCTTAATCGGTTCAACAGCGAAGGTCAGCCCCTTTTCACCGTTATCTGCTATGACATAGCGAATAGCGCCTTCTGTTTCGGCGTAATAGTGCTTACCTTTGCCCGCTGCGAGAAGTTTTTGCAGCTTTTTCTGGCTCTGTTCTTTCGTCAGCAGCGGCGCGACGGTGCGGATGACGGCGCTCATATATTCCAGCGCTTTCGCTTTCGCCGCCTTTTGTTCTGGCCCCTGAATCGGCAGCCAGGTTATCTGCATGCTTTTGATTTTTAAGGTGCCGCGCTCAAGGGCGGAGGACGCATACAGGTTTTCGTTGATTTTACTGGCGGCGCGGGTGAGATTCGCTCGGTCGCGACTGCTGTCGATGGCGCGGAACTCATTGAGGATAAGCTTCGGATTCTGTGTATTAAAGTTTTCACGAAACTGGCTAATCGATAGATCAAAAGTTGGCGCGCCCGCCAACAAATAGGGGGCCGTGATTGCCGTCGATGGCTCTTCCGCCTGCGCCGTAGTGCTTACGGTTAAGGCTGAAAACAGTAATAAAAACAGTGTAAATCCTTGCTTCATCAATTGTACCTTTCATTCTCACTGCTCACGATTAAAACGGTAACCGTCCGGCTTGTCAAAAGGGTAAACTGTCCTGGAAGGTAATAATAAAGGAACCTACATGACCATACAGCAGTGGTTATTCTCATTTAAAGGGCGTATTGGACGCCGTGATTTCTGGATTTGGATAGGTCTGTGGCTCGTCAGTATGTTGGCGTTGTTCTCCCTGGCGAGTAAGCAATTACTCGATATTCAAACCGCGGCATTTTGTCTGGTGTGTCTGCTATGGCCGACGGCGGCGGTGACGGTAAAGCGTCTGCACGATCGGGGACGTTCAGGGGCGTGGGCGTTGCTGATGATTCTGGCGTGGATGCTGCTGGCCGGAAACTGGGCGATGTTACCTGGCGTCTGGCAATGGGCGGTAGGCCGTTTTCTTCCGACGCTGATTCTGGTCGGCATGCTTATCGATCTGGGCGCGTTTGTCGGCACCCAGGACGAAAATAAATATGGTAAAGATACGCAGGACGTAAAGTACAGAGCTGACTCGTAGGGCGGATAAGGCGCGTTAGCGTCGCCATCCGGCAAGCCCTTACCAGTAGTGTTCAGCGGTCATATGGCCTGGTCGACGGCGCAGGTGTTTGGTCATCTGCCGGGTCTCTTTCAACAGTTGCTGCGTGTCGCGTACCATTTGTGGATTTCCACATAGCATTACGTGGCTGGTTTCTTTATCCATTGGCAGACCTACCGCTTTTTCCAGCTCACCGCTTTCAATCAGCGCCGGCACTCGCCCGGTCAACGAATTTGCCGCAGTTTCACGGCTAACAACGGTCTGGATACGTAATTTACCTTCGTAGCGCTTTTCCAGCGCCTGCATCAATGGCAGGTAGCTTAAATCGGCGGCATAGCGCGCGGCGTGGACCAGCACCAGATTTTTAAAGCGATCCAGATCTTTGCCTAACTGCAAAATCGACAAATACGGGCCGATAGCCGTGCCGGTCGCCAGCATCCATAGCGTATCGCAATCGGGGATCTCATCCAGGACGAAGAAGCCAGCGGCTTCACTGACCACCTGAACGTCATCGCCAGGTTTCAGCGCGGCCAAACGAGGGCTGAGTTTGCCGTCGGGAACCGTCACCAGATAAAACTCTAAATCGGGATTGTCGGGCGCATTGACGTAGGAATAGGCGCGCTGGACGCGCTCGCCGTCGATTTCCAGGCCAAGCTTGGTAAACTGGCCAGCAGTGAAAGGAAGAACCGGAGCTCGCACGGTCAAACTAAATAAGGCATCGGTCCAGTTCTGCACCTTTGTGACTTTGCCTGTTACCCAATCTGCCATGGTTTTCTCCTGTCTGCTTTGATTGCCTTATCTTCGTTCGTTGGACGAAAGATTTCCAGCCCGGATGGGCTGGAAGGCTCTATTGATCAAATCAATTACAGGATGTGCGCCTGCACATCGGGATCTTTGCGATCGAGATAGTGAATCGACTGAATGCGGCGGATTGTGCGTGATTTGCCGCGGATCAACAGTGTTTCTGTGGTCGCGATATTACCTTTGCGGCTAATGCCTTCCAGTAGATCGCCTTTGGTGATGCCGGTGGCAGAGAAAATAACGTTGTCGCTGCGCGCCATTTCGTCCAGACGCAGTGCTTTGCCCGCCTCAATGCCCATCGCAGTGCAGCGGGCCAGTTCCTGTTCGCCAATGCGGCGGTTTTCTTCGCTGTCGCCTTTGACGTCATGACGCGCCAACAGACGGCCCTGCATATCGCCATCCAGCGCGCGGATAACGGCGGCGGAGACCACGCCTTCCGGTGCGCCGCCAATGCCGTACAGCACGTCAACTTCACTGTCAGGCATGCAGGTCAGAATTGAAGCCGCAACGTCGCCGTCGGGAATAGCGAATACGCGCACGCCCAGTTTCGTCATCTCTGCAATAACGTCATCATGGCGAGGTTTTGCCAGGATAGTGACGGTCAGGTCACTCAGGGGTTTGTTCAGCGCGGCGGCAATGTTACGCAGGTTAGCTTCCAGCGATAGGTTCAGGTCAATGGACCCTTTTGCGCCTGGGCCGACAATCAGCTTTTCCATATACATGTCCGGCGCGTTCAGGAAGCAGCCTTTGTCGCCCACGGCCAGTACCGCCAGCGCATTTGCCTGGCCCATTGCCGTCATACGCGTGCCTTCGATAGGATCGACGGCGATGTCTACCGCATCACCAAGACCCGTACCGACTTTCTCACCGATAAACAGCATCGGCGCTTCATCGATTTCACCTTCGCCAATCACGATGGTGCCGTCGATGTTGACCTGGTTGAGCATAATACGCATGGCGTTCACCGCCGCGCCGTCAGCGGTATTTTTATCGCCGCGGCCCAGCCATTTGTAGCCAGCCAGCGCGGCCGCTTCGGTCACGCGTGAAAATTCAATGGCAAGTTCTCGTCTCATTGCAAACTCGTAGCTGAAAGGAATGGCGCGAAGTGTAGCACAGGGGAGGGGGCGAGATTATTGATGTGTGTGCGGGTTGTCCCCGCACGAAGATATTGCCGGATAAGACACCTTAGCGTCGCCATCCGGCAATGACGTATTACTCGTCGTGATCTTCCCACGCCATGGCGCGTTTGACTGCTTTTTTCCAGCCGCTGTAACGGAAGTTACGTTCGGTAGTTTCGATGCCGGGACGGAATTCACGCTCGATGACCGCTTTTTCCTGCAGCTCATCCAGGTTTTGCCAGAAGCCGACCGCCAGACCGGCCAGGTACGCCGCACCCAGCGCAGTGACTTCGCGGACTTCCGGACGCTCAACGCGCGTGCCGAGAATATCCGACTGGAACTGCATCAGGAAGTTGTTGGCGACCGCACCGCCATCGACGCGCAGGGCGTGCAGGCGAATGCCGGAGTCAGCCTGCATCGCTTCCAGTACGTCACGAGTCTGGTAAGCGATAGACTCAAGCGTTGCGCGAATGATGTGGTTGGAGTTTACGCCACGGGTCAGACCGAAGATGGCGCCACGCGCATACGGGTCCCAGTACGGTGCGCCCAGACCGGTGAATGCCGGAACGACGTACACGCCGTTGGTGTCTTTCACTTTGGTGGCGAAATACTCAGAGTCGAATGCATCGCTGATGAGTTTCATTTCATCACGCAGCCACTGGATAGAGGCACCCGCCATAAACACCGCGCCTTCCAGGGCGTAGTTCACTTCCCCGGTCGGTCCGCAGGCGATGGTGGTCAGCAGCCCGTTTTCGGACTTAACGGCTTTCTCGCCGGTGTTCATCAGCATGAAGCAGCCGGTACCGTAGGTGTTTTTCGCCATCCCTTCCTTCACGCACAGTTGGCCGAACAGCGCCGCCTGCTGGTCACCGGCGATACCGGAGATAGGAATACGAATGCCGCCTTTACCACCGATGTTGGTCTGACCGTACACTTCAGAAGAACGACGTACTTCCGGCAGCATGGCGCGCGGAATATCCAGCGCATCCAGCATCTTGTCGTCCCAGTCCAGGGAGTGAATGTTGAACAGCATGGTACGTGAGGCGTTGGTGTAATCGGTGACGTGTACACGCCCCTGCGTCATTTTCCAGATAAGCCAGGTGTCTACGGTACCAAACAGCAGTTCACCGCGACGAGCGCGCTCACGCGAGCCTTCTACGTGGTCGAGGATCCACTTCACTTTGGTACCGGAGAAGTACGGGTCAATCACCAGGCCGGTGTTGCTACGAATGTACTCTTCCATACCGTCGCGCTTGAGCTTCTCGCAGATATCCGCGGTACGACGACACTGCCACACAATGGCGTTATAGATAGGTTTACCGGTCTCACGTTCCCAGACGATGGTGGTTTCACGCTGGTTGGTAATACCGATCGCGGCAATTTCATCGGAACTGATATCGGCTTTCGCCAGCACTTCTACCAGCGTGGAGCTTTGGGTCGCCCAAATTTCCATTGGGTCGTGTTCTACCCAACCTGCTTTCGGGTAGATTTGCTCGAATTCGCGCTGTGAAACGGCAACGATATTCGCATCGTGGTCCATTACGACCGCGCGGGAGCTGGTGGTGCCCTGGTCGAGCGCAACGATATATTTTTTTTCAGTCATAATTTTTTGTCCCGTAGTCACATTACTGCGAAGCTTTTTGTTGAGTGTTGGCCGCAACGTCTTTCTCTTCAATCGCGCAGACATCGCACGGTAAATGACGACCAATCAGTTTGCGATAGGCCCATGCGCCCAAAATTGCGCCAGTAATTGGGCCAAACACTGGTACCAGGAAGTAAGGGATATCACGACCACCCGTGAAGGCAATCTCACCCCACCCGGCCAGTCCGGCGAACAGTTTCGGTCCGAAGTCACGCGCCGGGTTCATCGCAAAACCGGTTAGCGGCCCCATGGAAGCACCAATAACGGCAATCAGTAAGCCGATCAGCAGTGGTGCCAGAGGACCACGAGGTACACCGTTACCATCGTCGGTCAGGGCCAGAATCAGCCCCATTAGAATAGCGGTAATGACCATTTCAACCGCGAAGGCCTGCACAAAATTGATATGCGGGTTCGGATAGGTGGAGAAAGTACCTGCCAGACCCAGGCTTTCCGTACTGCCGCGCACGATATGGTTGGTTTGTTCGAAATCGAGGAAAAGATTGTAATAAAGCCCGTAAACCAATGCCGCTGCGCAAAAGGCGCCGGCAATTTGTGAAATAATAAAAGGGATGACTTTGCGTTTATCAAAACAGGCGAACAGCCAGAGTGCGATGGTGACCGCTGGATTCAGGTGTGCGCCAGAAACGCCTGCGGTCAGATAGATAGCCATCGCTACCCCCAGACCCCAGATGATGCTGATTTCCCACTGACCAAAAGTAGCCCCGGCCACTTTGAGTGCAGCGACACAGCCCACACCGAAGAAAATCAACAACCCGGTACCGAGGAATTCAGCAATGCACTGGCCTTTTAAGGTTGATGTTTGACTCATAATCGGATCCTGAAGAGAGTTTAATGTTTATTGTGTGCGAGAAGGTCACTGACATCCCCGGAGCCGGTAGGCACACTGTTAATTTATCGTTAACGCTCAAAAACGAGAAATATCGAAATTAAAATGTGTGTACTGCATCAACAAAATGAGCGTTTTCGCGCCATTGCGCGGTATTTGTTATACAAAAATAGTGTGAGCTGAATCATTTCACCGATCAATCTCTTAACACTTAAGCGTTATGACAGTCATGTCACCAGGAGAAAGACTAAAAGTGTTGCAAACCGCAATCTGCGCGGGATGCCGCTGGACAGGGATGACGCGGCTTCATACAATCGGTGTTAAGTAGAGTGCGCTCGTTTTTATTAAGGCGTCGCCGGTTATCGGGACGAGGATTTTTATCCATCAACGCCTTGCAATTCAGGAGAGGTATGACGATGTCATTAGAAGTGTTTGAGAAACTGGAAGCAAAAGTACAGCAGGCGATTGATACCATCACGCTGTTGCAGATGGAAATCGAAGAGCTGAAAGAAAAGAACAACTCACTGTCGCAGGAAGTTCAGTCTGCACAGCAGCAGCGTGAAGAACTGGAGCGTGAGAACAACAACCTGAAAGAACAGCAGAACGGCTGGCAGGATCGTCTGCATGCCCTTTTAGGCCGTATGGAAGAAGTCTAATTACGCTTTATCTTTCGCGTAATCGCCCCTGTTTGTAGGCCGGATAAGGCGTGAGCCGACATCCGGCAATCAGCGACAACGCATAAAAAAAGGCACCTTGCGGTGCCTTTTTGATCACTCGATATCGAGCGGGTCTTCGGAGAGAATTATCCCGGTGTTGTCGGCGTACAGGTGGTCGCCGGAGAAGAACGTCACGCCGCCAAAGTTGACGCGCACATCGCTTTCCCCAATGCCCTCACCTGAAGCGCCTACCGGAATTGCGGCAATCGCCTGAATGCCAATATCCAGTTCTTCCAGATCGTCTACCTGGCGTACTGAGCCGTAGATGACCAGACCTTCCCATTCATTCTGTACGGCCAGCCGCGCCAGTTCGGCATCGACCAGCGCGCGACGGACAGAACCGCCGCCATCGACCAGCAGAATGCGACCACGGCCGTTTTGTTCGAGCAGATCGTACAGCAACCCGTTGTCCTCGAAACATTTTACCGTGATGATTTGTCCGCCAAACGACGACCGTCCCCCAAAGTTAGAGAACAGCGGTTCCACGACGTTGACATCTTCCTGATAGATGTCACAAAGCTCGGATGTATCGTATTTCATAGGCTTAACGTTTAGTTGCTGCGAGAATTTTTAGTATATCGCGCTATGTGTACTGTTGGCAAAATCATCAATTGTTAATTGATATTTGTCAGTTAAAGAGACCACTGACTTAAGAAAATTCCAACGACAAACAGCAGGTTAGTTAATAGTGCCGCTTTTACGGTGCGTTCCAGCATCGGGCGCATTGCCTCAGGGTTCATCTCACGCATCACGTAACGCGCCTGTTTGAAAAGCAGCGGAGCGGCAAGAATAAACAGCCATCCCCACAGGCTTTGCAGCGAGAACAGGTTAAACAGCGCCAGACAGACCAGCGTACCCATCAGCAGGCAGGCATGGTAGCGGCGGGCATTCACGGCGCCTAAACGCACGACCAGCGTGTTCTTGCCATTCTCTCTGTCGCTGTTGATATCGCGCAGATTGTTGACGTTGAGCACAGCGGTTGCCAGCAGGCCGCAGGCGGTGGCAGGCAGAATCAGCGCCGGAATCAGCGTATGGGCCTGTAAATACCAGCTTCCCATCACGCTGAGCCAGCCGAAGAATACCAGCACGGAAATATCGCCCAGACCGATATATCCGTAAGGGCGATTACCCACGGTGTAAGTGATCGCGGCGATAATCGACAGGCCCCCGAGCACCAGGAAACCGACAAAATCCGCCAGCGTGTGACAGGCCACGGCAACCAGGGCCAGACCAGACAGACAGATCAACACTACGGTGACGATCAGCGCGCGCTTCATCTGCTCTTGGGTGATAACCCCTTTTTGCATCCCGCGCAGCGGTCCAATGCGATCGGGCTTGTCGCTGCCTTTGACGGCATCGCCATAGTCGTTAGCGAGATTGGACAGAATTTGCAGCAGTCCCGCCGTAATTAATGCCAGCAGAGCAACCAGCGGATCGAAGTATCCTTGCCACCATGCTAATGCCGTACCGACGATGATCGCCGCGAAGGCGAGCGGTAAGGTCTTAGGTCGTAAACTTTCCAGCCAGGCTTGTGAGCGGCTAATTTGTTGTTGTTCAGTCATATTTAGCGCCAATAAAAATGGGGCTTTATCAGCCCCATCAACAGTGATGAAAATGCATTGAACGCGATTATAGGATAAAACGGCTCAGATCTTCATCTGCGACCAGCGCATCCAGATGTTTGCTCACATATTCGGCATCAATTGTGATGCTTTGGCCGTTCAAATCGCTCGCATCATAGGAAATATCTTCCATCAGACGCTCAAGAACGGTGTGCAGACGACGCGCGCCGATGTTTTCGGTGGTTTCGTTAACCTGCCAGGCCGCTTCGGCAATGCGTTTAATGCCCGATTCGGTGAAGTTAATGTCCACACCTTCGGTCGCCATCAGCGCTTTGTACTGAACGGTGATGGAGGCATTCGGTTCGGTCAGGATACGCTCAAAATCGCTGGTGGTCAGCGCCTGTAGTTCAACGCGAATCGGCAGACGACCCTGCAGTTCCGGGATCAGGTCCGACGGTTTGGCTACCTGGAATGCGCCAGAAGCGATAAACAGAATGTGATCGGTTTTCACCATGCCGTGCTTGGTGGAGACCGTGCAGCCTTCAACCAGCGGCAGCAGGTCGCGCTGTACGCCTTCACGGGACACGTCCGGACCAGAGGATTCGCCGCGCTTACAGATTTTGTCGATTTCGTCGATAAACACGATCCCGTGCTGCTCAACGGCGTCGATAGCTTCCTGTTTCAGCTCTTCCGGGTTCACCAGTTTGGCCGCTTCTTCTTCAATCAGCAGCTTCATCGCGTCTTTGATTTTCAGCTTACGCGGTTTTTGCTTCTGACCGCCCAGGTTCTGGAACATGGACTGCAGTTGGCTGGTCATCTCTTCCATGCCCGGAGGCGCCATGATTTCAACGCCCATCGGTGCGGCGGCGAGATCGATTTCGATCTCTTTATCGTCGAGCTGGCCTTCGCGCAGTTTTTTACGGAACGCCTGACGCGCAGCAGAAGGTTCCTGCGGTTGTTCAGACTGCCCCCAGTTATTTTTAGCTGGTGGGATCAGCACGTCGAGAATGCGCTCTTCCGCCATCTCTTCAGCGCGGAAGCGGTTTTTCTCAATTGCCTGAACGCGAACCATCTTAATGGCAGCGTCGGTCAGATCGCGGATGATGGAGTCAACTTCTTTACCAACATAGCCAACTTCGGTGAATTTGGTTGCTTCAACTTTGATGAACGGCGCGTTGGCCAGTTTTGCCAGGCGACGGGCGATTTCGGTTTTACCGACGCCGGTCGGGCCAATCATCAGAATATTTTTCGGCGTCACTTCATGGCGCAGCTCTTCGTTGAGCTGCATACGGCGCCAGCGGTTACGCAGGGCAATCGCCACGGAACGCTTAGCGTTATCCTGGCCGATGATGTGTTTGTTCAGTTCGCTGACAATTTCGCGTGGGGTCATTTCAGACATGGGGGATCCTTACGCTTTGGAGTTCAATTCTTCGATGGTATGGAAGTGGTTGGTATAAATGCAGATATCCCCTGCAATATCCAACGCTTTCTCAGCAATCTCGCGCGCGCCAAGCTCGGTGTTTTCCAGCAGAGCGCGTGCAGCAGCCTGGGCGTAGGGACCGCCGGAGCCGATGGCAATCAGATCGTTTTCTGGCTGGATGACGTCGCCGTTACCGGTGATGATGAGTGATGCCGTTTCATCTGCGACGGCCAGCAGCGCTTCGAGTTTGCGCAGCATACGGTCGGTACGCCAGTCTTTTGCCAGTTCAACGGCCGCTTTCACCAGGTGACCCTGGTGCATTTCCAGCTTGCGTTCGAACAGTTCGAACAGCGTGAATGCATCCGCAGTACCGCCCGCAAAGCCCGCAATGACTTTGTCGTTATACAGACGGCGGACTTTCTTCACGTTGCCTTTCATTACGGTGTTACCCAGTGTGGCCTGACCATCACCGGCGATTACCACATGGCCGTTACGGCGTACGCTTACTATTGTTGTCACGAGCAGACCCCTTGGTTACAAATGCAGAATACAGGCCCCGCACAGGATGCGGGGCGTAATGCAAGTATAGATGGGGGGGATTTTGGGGGTTTCAACCCCCAGTGGCGAGTCGAATGCAGTTTGTGTGACCAGCAACCTTCAGGCGGCTGATGGTGTTGTCGGCATTCTCTTTGCCTTTGACCGGACCAATGACCACGCGATTCCAGCCGTTATTGGTGGTAATACGCGAGTTGAACCCTTCAAAGGCCAGCTGCGCGCGCACGGTTTCTGCCTGCTCAGCGCCTTTAAATGACCCGCACTGAACCATCCAGCGGCGTTCATCTTTTTTCTCCGCCGTCTGTTTTGGCGGTTGCGTTTCATTCGTTATTGGCGCGGCCGGTTGCGTTTTCGGCTGAGCGGCGGTGGTATGCGCAGGCGTTTGCAGCAGATCCTGATAAGGCTGTTGCGCCGCCGGTTTTGGCTGCGGTTTCGGCTGTTGTACCGGTGCGGTTTGCGCCGTACGCGTTTGCGGCTGCTGGTAAGGCTGTTCCGTTGCCCGTTGGCGTGGCTGTTGAGCCTGCTGCTGCGTAGTGTTCCACTGCTGCTGTTGCACCTGACGTTGACGCTGCAGCGTTTGCTGGCGTTGCTCAGGCGTTTGTTCGTTCCACGGTACTTCGTTGAGCTGCGTTGGCTGTTGACGCATGTCAGCCTGCATCTGCGCCAATAACTGGCGTTGCTCATTGGTTAACTGGTCGGCGTTCAGCACCTCGCCGCCGGCGGACGGTTCGGTAGGAGCGCGTACGCCAGGCTGACGGCTTTCCAGCTCTTTGATGTATCGCCAGCGCTCTTCCGGTTTTGGTGGAATGCCATTGCCGGTGACTTTCTGGTTTTGCAGCGTTTCGGACTCTTCTTTCTTGTGATGCGTAATGAAGTACAGACCACCGATAAAGGTCACAAGTACGGCTGCAGCAATAGCAACCATAGTGGGCGATACCGCAGGCGTATTGCGTTGTTTTTTCCGTGATGTGCTCTTTTTGCGCCGCGAAGGTGCCGGTTGGCCGCGACGTACATAATCTCGTTGTGCCACTATCGTTTCGCTGTATTTATTCGTTCGTCAGCCCGCCATGTTACTTAAGCGGCGGGCCTTTGACCAGACAGGGGAGTCCGAAAGCACTTTACTTTACGTCAGTGCCCGGGTTGTACCCCGAATAATAAGCTCGCAGTCCAGTAAACGTGAGCCACTGCTGACGTTCTGGCCTTGTAATTGATCGAGCAGTAACAGCATAGCTTCACGTCCGATATCGAAACGCGGCTGTGCGACGGTTGTCAGGGGTGGATCACAAAATTCCGCGAGCGAAATGTTATCAAAGCCAATGATCGATAAATCGTCGGGCACCTTCAGGCCCTGACGTTTGGCGTAAGAGAGGGCGCCAAGGGCCATGACATCGCTGTGGCAAAAGACCGCAGTAGGCGGCTGTGGTAGCGCCAGGAGCTGTTTAAGCGCATTGGCTCCCGCTTCATAGGTAAAATCCCCGCGCGCGATGAAATGCGGATCGACCGTAATTCCGTTGCGGCGCAGTGCCTGAACGTAACCTTGCAGACGGTAATGGCACAGCGGCATATCCTCTGGTCCGGCGATACAGCCAATGCGTTTATGTCCCAGTTCCAGCAGATAGTTCATCGCGTTAAAGGCGGCGGTGAGGTTATCAATGTGCACGGTGGGAAGTTCCAGCTCTGGCGCGAACTCGTTGGACATAACCATCGGCGGTAAATTACGCTGCTCTTCCACGCTGGCATCAAACGGCAGGCGCGAGCTGAGCAGCACCATACCATCGATCTGCTTGGTGATAATGAGGTTAAGAAAGGTCTTTTCCTGCTGATTCTGGTGCGCGCAATCGCCGATAAGCACCAGATATCCCTGTTCTGCGGCGGTGACTTCTATGCCACGAATGACTTCGCTAAAAAACGGATCGCAGATATCAGGCACAATCACCAGAATGGTACGTGACTCATTACGCTTTACGTTGCGTCCCATCGATTGAGGTAGATATCCCACTTCCAGAGCAGCCTGCTCAACCTTGTTACGGGTTGACTGCGAAACTTTGTCTGGGTTCATTAATGCGCGGGATACGGTTGCCGTTGAGACTTTCGCCTTCAGAGCAACATCTTTCATCGTAGCGGCGGCAACCTGCTTATTCGGTTTCACTCTTTCTCCTCGCCAGGGCGGCTGGCACAGACTCGTCCCTGGATAACCTTCATCTGAAACATTTTTATCAGATAGTGAATGGAAGCGGTTACAGAATTTTCATAAAAAGTGTGATGGATATTTAATTTTACGATCCGCCTCGCATCGTGAGGGATTATCCCTCGATGGGATCGACATCCAGCACCCATTTAACCTTACGTGCATCGGGTAATGTATTAATCAGCGCCAGCGTGCCGCTGACGATATGCTGCAGGCGAATTCGCGACGGGTGCTGCAACAAAATTTGCCAGCGATAGCGACCGCCACGTTTGGGTGCCAGGGCAGGAACCGGGCCTAACACCCACAGTTTTTCATCGGCCAGCGGACTGGCCTGAATCAGATTTCGTAACTGCTGCAAGAACATCGGCGCATGCTGGTTGTTGTGATCTTCTGCCCGCACGATGACATGGCTGGTCCATGGGGGAAGCTGGAGCGTTTGTCGCTCGGCCAGCGCCTGTTCGGCAAAGGCGTCATAACCTTTATACAGCAAGGTTTGCAGCAGCGGATGTTCAGGGTGGTGCGTTTGCAGCACCACTTCGCCCTGTTTCCCGGCGCGCCCGGCACGCCCGGAAACCTGCGTATAAAGCTGGGCGAAGCGTTCTGCCGACCGGAAATCTGCGGAGAACAGCGCGCCGTCAACGTCCAGCAGCGCCACCAGGGTGACGTCCGGGAAATGGTGGCCTTTTGCCAGCATTTGCGTGCCGATCAGGATCCGCGCGCCGCCGCGGTGTACTTCCGCCAGATGCTGCTCCAGCGAGCCTTTACGGCTGGTCGTGTCGCGATCGATGCGTGAGATTGGCACGCCGGGGAAAAAAGGCGCCAGAGCCTGCTCAAGCTGTTCGGTGCCGAGTCCTACCGGAACCATATGCGTTGAGCCGCAGGAAGGGCACTGACGCGGTATCGGACGCTGACTGTCGCAGTGGTGGCAGCGCAGATGGTGCTGCGCCTGATGCAGCGTGTAGTAGTGATCGCAGCGCGGGCATTCAGCAATCCAGCCACAATCGTGACACAGCAGGGCAGGAGCAAAGCCCCGGCGATTCAAAAACAGGATCACCTGATTATCCGCCTGCAGGTGCTGACGCATACGGGCGATAAGCGCAGGGGCGAGTCCGGCCTGCACCTGCTGACCTTTCAGATCCAGTACGTGCTGAGTGGCTGGGCGGGCATTCCCGGCGCGGCGCGTCAGGCGCAGCATGCGGTATTTTTTCTGCCGCACGTTGCACAGCGTTTCCAGTGCTGGGGTGGCTGAGCCGAGAATGATGGGAATTTGTTCGCTATGGGCGCGATAAACCGCGAGGTCGCGCGCATGATAGCGCCAGCCTTCCTGCTGTTTATAAGAGCTGTCGTGCTCTTCGTCGATGACAATCACGCCCAGATTTTTAAACGGCGTAAACAGCGACGAGCGAGTGCCGATAACAATCGCCGCTTCGCCATTTTTCGCCTTCAGCCATGCCGAAAGACGTTCACTGTCATTTAAACCCGAGTGCAGGACTTCGACCGGCGCATTGAAGCGCTCGCGAAACCGGGCAATAGTTTGCGGCGTCAGGCCAATCTCCGGCACCATTACCAGTGCTTGTTTGCCCTGGGCGAGCACATTTTCCAGTACGCTTAAATAGACCTCTGTTTTACCCGATCCCGTCACGCCCGCTAATAGCCAGGCGCTAAAACTGTCAGAAGCGCTGTGGATCGCCCCGACAGCGGTAGCCTGTTCGGTATTCAGCCGCAGACGCTCACCGGAAACCGCGTAGTGCGTACGCCAGTCGCTAAATCCTGGCGTTTCGCTTGCCAGATCGCACAGGCCTTTTTTACGCAGCGCCTGCAAGGCGGCGTCATTAAATTCCAGCTCTGCCACCTGGTCGCGCCAGATTTTTCCCTGGCGTAATGCTGCCAGCGCCTGCTGCTGCTTGGGAGAGCGCTTCAGGCCGTTGAGATCAATAACCTGGCCCTCTTCAGTGGCAAACCAGTACCACATGGGCGCGTTGGTAGCCGGGCGTCCCTGGCGTAGCAGAATCGGCAGGGCATGAAACAGCACGTCGCCAATAGGATGATGATAATAGTCAGCTGCCCATAACAGCAGACGCCAGACGGAGGTCGAATAGACCGGTTCGCTGTCCAGCACTTCGAGAACGGCTTTTAATTCGCTCCGCGGCAGTTCGCTGTGCTCGCTGACGGAAAGGACGATGCCCACGCGCTCCTGCTGCTTGCCAAAAGGCACGCGTACACGACACCCGGCTTTGGCGCTCATGCCTTCCGGCAGGAGGTAGTCAAAGGTGCGAGGTAGCGGAACGGGTAAGGCAACGTGCGCAACGGGCATTGAATCATCCTGACTTGAAATCTGGCGGGTTAGTATACACATTAGTGAAGGGTAGAATGCGGATCAGTTTGCATGAGCAGGTTAATTTCTGTATGATTCGCCGCCTTTGATGCAAATTGATTGCGTCAAACAATGACCATTACCCGAGAATTTCAAGCTGTTGATGCAGTGTGAAAGGTGACGGGGAATAATTAACATCGCGTGGTGTCTGGCGTTAGGGCTGGAAGAGCGACGCGGCCTTAAACCGAGGTTTTCCCATGAAAAAAGATATTCACCCGAAATACGAAGAAATTACTGCAAACTGCTCTTGCGGTAACGTCATTAAAATCCGCTCTACTGTCGGTCACGATCTGAACCTTGACGTGTGCAGCAAGTGCCACCCGTTCTATACTGGCAAGCAGCGTGATGTTGCTACCGGTGGCCGTGTTGATCGCTTCAACAAGCGTTTCAGCATCCCAGGCAGCAAGTAAGTTTCAGCTGTCAGAAAAAAGCGCCTTACGGCGCTTTTTTTGTATCTGCGCCTGAAGACTGAAATTTATATTGATGTGTTGAATAGTGTCTTTTATTTAATAAATAAAACAGTGTTTTTATTTTTTAGGTAAAATGTTTCTACTGGTGATCTGCGTCCTTTTTATCTTCTGGTTTTTGCCACTCATGCTAATTGTTGGCAAAATACCAAAGGTTTCTGCTTTCTTTCTAAAATACACTTTCGTCGAAATATAAAATTATTCTTAATCCTTCATCGTTTCCCATTAATGGACGGAACGAGATGGGTAATTTCCTTGATTTAGTGTGAAGAGGGATGGTCATGAAATTTAAATCTGCGTTATTACTGATTCCATTATTCTCTGTGGCCGCGCAAGCGGGTTATGTTGATTATCGTCATGAATATTATGACGATGGGCGTAATTACGATCGTGTTTATATGTCTCATCGTTTTGCGACTGGTTTTGGTGTTGCAGTTGAAGCTATTTCACGTTCCGAAGATACGCAATCTAATGATGCGTGGAATAATATGGAAAGTAATGGCAACGAGTATACGGCAAGCTACCAGTTTACCTGGCGGGATCTTATCTGGCAGCCGGGTATTGCGATTGAAACGGGCGATAACATCACGATTTATAAACCTTATATCCGCGTACAGTACAATATCAATGACTGCTGGTGGACTGCGTTCCGCTATCGTCAGGAGTACATGCGCAGAAACACTGACGGCAAGGATGACCGCATGGTCTATCGTCCGGAAGCATGGCTCGGTTATAACATTCATGACTGGATGTTTGAGCTTAACGGTATTTATAAAATTGCCGATAGCGAAGATTTATATAACAACCGCAAAGACGATTATGAATATAACTTCCGTGTGGCTTATAAAATAGGTTCCTGGATTCCATTTGTTGAGGTGGGTAACGTTTCCTCCGGTTACAACACCACCACCACAGACGATCGTCAGACTCGTTATCGTGTCGGTCTCGGTTATAACTTCTGACCATTAATACTCTTCATAGCGGTTTATTACGCTGAGCATCGGTATATACATATAGTTTGCGTGAATAATGAGTCTAAGGAGTTGACATCATGTCTAATGATGGAACTACAATCGGAAGTAATCAAAGTATTGCTTTCAGGCCTTTCGGATTAAGAGATAAATTTGGTTATTTGTGTGGTGACCTCGGAACCTGTTTTATTCTTGGGTTGGTGAACAGTTTTCTAATGATTTATTACACTAACGTACTCGGTATTTCCGGCGTTATTGTAGGCTCGCTCTATTTTGTAACCAAACTCTTTGATGCGTTTGTCGACGTTGGCGTAGGGCGTTTATGTGATACCTCTAAACTAACGGTACATGGACGGTTTAACCCGTGGGTGCGCCGTATGAAGTATCCTTTCTGCATCATTGCGGTCGTCCTGTTCCTGCCATTTGTGAATGATTTCTCTTATACGGCGAAAATTATCTACATCTGCTGCTCCTATTTTATCTACGGTTCGTTGTTATCGACGGTCAGTATCCCGTATGGTGCCATGTCTGCGGCGATCAGCTCGAACCCGGAAGATCGTGTTTCGCTCTCAACCTGGCGCAGCGTTGGGTCTGCCATCGGCGGCGGGGCAACCGGCTTTTTTATTCCAATTCTGATGTACACCACCCTGGTGGACGGAAGCCAGGTGATTTCCGGGCAGCATTTCTTTTGGATTGCCATTGGTTGCGCAGTGCTGGGCTTTATCTTTTTAACCCTAACCTGTCAACTAACGACGGAACGCGTGCGTGTGGAGAGAAAAGAGAGCATGCCCGTGTCGGTATTACTGAAGGGGTTGTTACGCAACAAGGCACTGATTGTTCTGGTTGTGGTGGATCTGCTGATTGTGATTAATCAGGGGTTGTCCGGGACCAATATGACCTACCTGTTTAATGACTATTTCCATAACAAAGAGGCCATGTCCGTTGCATTGCTGTTTACCTTTGGCTCTCTGGTTTTGCTGGCGCCATCGGCATCCTGGCTCACGAAGCGGTTTGGTAAAAAAGAAGCGAGTGTAGGCGCGTTGCTCTTTGCGGTAGCGATGTATCTGATTATGTACTTCGTCCACATTACCGACGCGAAAGTCTATTTGGTTTTCCTGTTTCTGGCGACGCTGGGTGCGGGGTTATTCAACCTGATGATATGGGCGTTTATGACTGATGTTTGTGATTATCACCAGTATGTCACTGGCGATCGTGAGGATGGTACCGTTTATGGCGTGAACTTCTTCGCCCGCAAGGTTGGTCAGGCGTGCGCCGGGGCTATTGGCGGCTTTATGCTGGCCATCATTGGTTATCAATCTTCCTCAACGGGTGGGGCTGTGCAAACCAGCATCGTGCAGGAAAATATTTATACGATGGCGAATCTCCTGCCGGCTTTGTGCCTGTTTTTGGCGGCGGTCATTCTGATTTATTGCTATCCATTGAACCGTAAAGAAACGCTCAAAATGGAAGAAACATTGAATAAACTCAATGGAATTAGTAAGTAGCGTTGTGAAAGATGGCGGGAGCAATCCCGCCTTCTTTCATCTTTCTTCAACAATTAGTATTCCCACGTTTCCGGGTTGATACCCAGTTCACG
The DNA here is from genome assembly GCF_005281305.1 of Citrobacter sp. wls706. NCBI lineage: Bacteria > Pseudomonadati > Pseudomonadota > Gammaproteobacteria > Enterobacterales > Enterobacteriaceae > Citrobacter > Citrobacter sp. wls706. The sequence continues at coordinate 93,194 of NZ_SZXG01000039.1, forward strand.
CATGATTACCTTTGCTTCTTCCGGGATTTCATCACTGCGCTCTTTACGCAGGTCGTCATCGTTGGGTAGTGGTTGCCCGGTAAAAGCATGCAGAAACGCTTCACACAGCAGTTCGCTGTTGGTGGCGTGGCGCAGGTTGTTCACCTGACGACGCGTGCGTTCATCGGTAAGGATTTTTAACACCTTCAGAGGAATGGAAACCGTAATTTTTTTTACTTGCTCACTCTTCTTACCGTGCTCAGCGTATGGGCTGATATATTCGCCGCTCCATTCAGCCATGAGATACCTAATCCTCTTCGTCATTAATATTGAGGCCAGAACCTGAGCCCGGACCATAATTGCGCGTAGTTTATCGTAGTGGCGCGGCCCTGACACGAAGTAAGCCGACGCGGATGTACGCTAATGCATATAATTTTAACGGCTATTTGCGGTTTGCTCAATCTATACGCAAAGAAGTTTAGATGTCCAGATGTATTGACGTCTATTGTAACTATGATTAATCTGGTGCCTGACTTTTCACCGACTCAGCCAGGATCTCCTCAATATGACGCGTAAACAGGCCACCATCGCAGTGCGTAGCGGATTAAATGACGACGAACAGTACGGTTGCGTTGTCCCGCCGATTCACCTCTCCAGTACCTATAACTTTACCGGTTTTAATGAACCTCGCGCCCATGACTATTCACGCCGCGGTAACCCGACGCGCGATGTGGTTCAGCGCGCGTTGGCAGAACTGGAAGGTGGCGCGGGCGCGGTACTAACCAATACCGGTATGTCGGCGATTCATCTGGTGACGACGGTATTCCTGAAACCTGGCGATCTGCTGGTCGCGCCGCACGACTGTTACGGTGGCAGCTATCGCCTGTTTGACAGTCTGGCAAAGCGTGGCTGTTATCGCGTACTGTTTGTCGATCAAGGCGATGAGCGGGCGTTGCAGGCGGCGCTGGCGGAAAAACCGAAGCTGGTGCTGGTAGAAAGCCCCAGCAACCCGCTACTACGCGTGGTGGATATTGCGAAAATCTGTCAATTGGCGCGTGAAGCTGGTGCAGTCAGCGTGGTAGACAACACTTTTTTAAGCCCGGCACTGCAAAATCCACTGGCATTGGGCGCCGATCTGGTGTTGCATTCATGCACGAAATATTTAAACGGTCACTCAGACGTGGTGGCTGGCGTGGTGATAGCGAAAGATCCGGAAACGGTCACTGAACTGGCGTGGTGGGCGAACAATATTGGCGTGACCGGCGGCGCGTTTGATAGTTATCTGCTGTTGCGCGGCCTACGTACTCTGTCACCGCGTATGGAGGTGGCGCAACGTAATGCTCAGGCGATTGTTGATTATCTGCAAACGCAGCCGCTGGTGAAAAAATTGTATCACCCGTCATTGCCGGATAATCAGGGGCATGAGATTGCCGCGCGTCAGCAAAAAGGCTTTGGCGCGATGCTGAGTTTTGAACTGGATGGCGATGAGCAAACGCTGCGTCGCTTCCTTGGCGGGCTGTCATTGTTTACGCTGGCGGAATCGTTAGGAGGTGTTGAAAGTCTGATCTCCCACGCTGCAACCATGACACATGCGGGAATGGCGCCAGAAGCGCGCGCGGCGGCAGGGATTTCGGAAACGCTGCTGCGTATCTCCACCGGTATTGAAGATGGCGAAGATTTAATTGCCGACCTGGAAAATGGCTTCCGGGCTGCAAACAAGGGGTAAACATGAGTGTGATTGCGCAGGCAGGGGCGAAGGGTCGTCAACTGCACAAATTTGGTGGTAGTAGTCTGGCTGATGTGAAATGTTATCTGCGTGTCGCAGGCATTATGGCGGAGTACTCGCAGCCTGATGACATGATGGTTGTTTCAGCCGCAGGCAGTACCACTAACCAGTTGATTAGCTGGCTGAAGTTAAGCCAGACCGATCGTCTTTCTGCGCATCAGGTTCAGCAGACGTTACGTCGCTATCAGAGCGAGCTGATTAGCGGTTTGTTACCACCAGAAGTGGCCGACGGCCTGATCGGTGCGTTTATTCACGACCTGGAGCGTCTGGCCGGATTACTCGACAGCGGCGTGAACGATGCCGTTTATGCTGAAGTTGTCGGACACGGTGAGGTATGGTCGGCGCGTTTGATGTCCGCCGTCCTTAACCAACAAGGTATGGAATCGGCCTGGCTGGATGCGCGCGATTTTTTACGTGCGGAGCGTAGCGCTCAGCCGCAGGTGGATGAAGGTCTCTCTTACCCTTTGCTGCAGCAACTGCTGGCGCAACATCCGGGTAAACGCCTGGTCGTTACCGGTTTTATTAGCCGTAGCAACGCCGGTGAAACGGTACTGCTGGGGCGTAATGGTTCTGACTACTCGGCGACGCAGGTTGGCGCGTTGGCTGGGGTTTCTCGCGTAACTATCTGGAGCGATGTCGCCGGGGTTTACAGTGCGGATCCGCGTAAAGTGAAAGATGCCTGCCTGCTACCGCTGCTGCGTCTGGATGAAGCCAGCGAACTGGCGCGTCTGGCGGCTCCGGTCCTCCATGCCCGTACCTTACAGCCGGTTTCCGGCAGTGATATTGATCTCCAGTTGCGTTGTAGCTATACGCCGGAGCAAGGTTCAACGCGTATTGAACGCGTGCTGGCTTCCGGGACCGGGGCGCGTATCGTGACCAGTCATGACGACGTCTGCCTGATTGAGTTTCAGGTTCCCACCGGTCAGGACTTTAAGCTGGCCCACAAAGAGGTCGACCAGATTTTAAAACGCACCCAGGTGCGTCCGCTGGCGGTGGGTGTACATCCCGATCGCCAACTGCTGCAATTTTGCTATACCTCCGAAGTCGCTGACGGCGCGTTGAGAATTCTTGATGAGGCCGGATTGCCGGGAGAGCTGCGTCTGCGTCAAGGGCTGGCGCTGGTGGCGATGGTCGGGGCGGGCGTCACCCGTAACCCGTTGCACTGCCACCGCTTCTGGCAGCAACTGAAAGGTCAGCCGGTTGAGTTCACCTGGCAGTCGGAGGAGGGCATCAGCCTGGTCGCCGTACTGCGTACTGGACCGACGGAGAGCCTGATCCAAGGTCTGCATCAGTCAATTTTCCGCGCGGAAAAACGTATTGGCCTGGTGTTGTTCGGGAAGGGGAATATTGGATCACGTTGGCTGGAGCTATTCGCCCGTGAGCAAAGTACGCTCTCGGCGCGTACCGGATTAGAGTTTGTGCTGGCAGGCGTGGTTGATAGCCGCCGTAGCTTGCTGAATTATGAAGGGCTGGATGCCAGCCGCGCGTTGGCTTTCTTTGATGATGAGGCAGTGGAACAGGATGAAGAGTCGTTGTTCCTGTGGATGCGCGCCCACCCGTATGATGACTTAGTGGTGCTGGACGTAACCGCCAGCGAGCAGTTGGCGGATCAATATCTGGATTTCGCCAGCCACGGTTTCCATGTTATCAGCGCCAACAAACTGGCAGGTGCGAGCAGCAGTAATAAGTATCGCCAAATTCATGATGCGTTTGAAAAAACCGGTCGTCACTGGCTGTATAACGCCACCGTGGGTGCAGGTTTGCCGATCAACCATACCGTGCGCGATCTGATTGATAGTGGAGATACCATTCTGTCGATCAGCGGGATCTTCTCTGGCACGTTGTCGTGGCTGTTCCTGCAATTTGATGGCACGGTGCCATTCACCGATCTGGTGGATCAGGCGTGGCAGCAGGGGCTGACCGAACCAGACCCGCGCGTGGATCTTTCCGGCAAGGATGTGATGCGTAAGCTGGTGATTCTGGCGCGTGAAGCGGGTTACGACATCGAGCCGGATCAGGTTCGCGTGGAGTCGCTGGTGCCTGCGCATTGTGAAGAAGGCTCTATTGACCATTTCTTTGAAAATGGCGATGAACTGAACGAGCAGATGGTGCAGCGTCTGGAAGCGGCGCGTGAAATGGGGCTGGTGCTGCGCTATGTGGCGCGTTTTGACGCTAACGGTAAAGCACGTGTGGGTGTTGAAGCGGTACGTTCTGAGCACCCGCTGGCGGCATTGTTGCCGTGCGATAATGTGTTCGCCATTGAAAGCCGCTGGTATCGCGATAACCCGCTGGTGATTCGCGGACCTGGCGCAGGCCGCGATGTGACCGCCGGAGCCATTCAATCGGATATCAACCGCCTGGCGCAGTTGCTGTAGTTTGCGTTGCCGGATGGCGCTTACGCTTATCCGGCCTGGCTATGACACGAACCATAGGCCCGGGAAGCGGCAGCGCCACCGGGCAAATCACTCTGGGTGATCAGGATGTTGTATTTCTCCGTCAGCGTCCTTATCGTCTGAAACACCGCATGGGCCGAGTAACGGGCGCTATCCCGAAATTCCGGCTGTTGCTGCAGCCAGGCGATAAAATGATGACTTGCCCTCAGCGTTATCGAGGCCCCTTTTTCAACCTGTCCCTCCGTTAACAAACACACCATTTTACGCCTGTTGTTCTGTTGCCAAATCTGCCACTGGTTTTGCCACCATCCCTGATAACTTTTGCCCAGTAATTGCCAGGGCATGGTGCGTTGGTCGTCGCCCATTTCTTCATCCACAAACCAAAGCGAGGCGTGATGTTCGCGAAATTGTTCCGCCCATGCGGTAATCACAGCGCCGCGCAGAAAGCATTCGTGGGCGATGATGTGCATTTTAACCGTTGGCCAGAGATGGCTCAGAACGCGGAAATGCCCATGCGTGGTAATGACCGGGCGTAAAATCTTACCGCTGGCGTTACGTTTGAGCATCGCGCTGCCGTACTGAATTTCGTCAAACTGGCTGCGACGTAAAAACTGCGTTTCTCGCTGATTTACACGTTGGATAACATCGTCATGATTCGCTGTGGCCTCGACCATCCCGCGCCAGCGGTAAACTAATGACTTGCCAACAGAATGAGGGGAAAAGTTGCTGGAAATATGCAAAATATTGCCGCGAATAGCATCAAAACTGAGTAATACATACAGTTTCTGATCTGCACTTGCGCCCTGAAAAGGGACGATAAGCGGCACCGTCACTATTTGTTCTGGCGGATCAATAGTCGTCGATGGCGGTTGTCTGGGGGTCCAGACTTTTCTACAGCTCCGGCACTGTAGGCGCTGGGTTCCCTGTGGGTTATGTCCATAACGGATCGGTTCCCGCTGATAGCAATTTGGGCAAAAAAGACCGCTGTTAATTGCAAAATGTGTAAAACAGGCGGCCAACCACTCGCGGAAATGTTCAGCGTTAAACAGCGGGGGATAACTTCCGCATGCCCGGCAGTGCAGGGCGGCGTAGCCCAGTCGGTAATCGGGCCAGCTGTAATCAACTGAGTTTGCCAGCCCCAGATTTTTGCAGCCAAAAGACTTGCAGCAGTTGATGGTGAACAGAGAAGTCATCGCATTACCAACGATTTTTAATGGTCGTTGATTTTGCCCTGCAACTATTACCGATGGGTGTGAGTCTTCTCACATAAAAAAACCTTTCAGAACGTAACGTAGCGATTCTTTATATGACTGAAAGGGATTGATTATGAAGTTAAAAATGCTTGCTGTCGGTGTTCTGGTATCGCTGCCGTTATGGGCGTCAGCGAAAGACGTCACGATTATCTATACCAACGATCTCCATGCCCACGTCGAACCTTATAAAGTCCCGTGGATTGCTAATGGCACACGCGATATTGGCGGTTGGGCCAATATCACGACGATGGTGAAGCAGGAAAAAGCGAAAAATAGCGCGACCTGGTTCTTTGACGCGGGTGATTACTTCACCGGGCCGTACATCAGCAGCCTGACAAAGGGCAAGGCGATTATCGATATCATGAATACGATGAATTTCGATGCCGTCACTATGGGGAATCATGAGTTCGATCACGGCTGGGATAATACGTTGTTGCAACTGAGCCAGGCGAAATTCCCCATTGTGCAGGGCAATATCTTTTACCAGAACAGCAGCAAAATGTTTTGGGATAAGCCCTGGACCATTATTGAAAAAGATGGCGTAAAGATTGGCGTCATAGGTCTGCACGGTGTGTTTGCTTTTGATGATACGGTTTCGGCTGCGACGCGCGTTGGCATTGAGGCGCGGGATGAGGTGAAGTGGCTGCAACGTTATATCGATGAATTAAAAGGTAAGGTCGATCTGACGGTGGCGTTGATCCACGAAGGTACGCCGGCGCGTCAGTCCAGCCAGGGAAGTACAGATGTGCGTCGTGCGCTGGATAAAGATATCCAGACTGCAGGTCAGGTGCATGGCCTGGATATCCTGATCACCGGCCATGCGCATGTGGGCACGCCAGAGCCGATTAAAGTCGGTAATACCTTAATTCTCTCCACCGACAGCGGCGGTATTGATGTCGGTAAACTGGTGTTGGATTACCAGCAAAAATCGCATCAATATACCGTGAAGAATTTCGAGCTGAAGACGATCTACGCCGATGAGTGGAAACCCGATCCGCAGACGAAACAGGTGATTGATGGCTGGAATAAAAAGCTTGATCAAGTGGTACAACAGACGGTTGCCAACTCGCCGGTTGAGCTGACGCGTGCTTACGGGGAATCCTCTTCGTTGGGGAATCTGGCGGCGGATGCATTACTGGCTGCGGCGGGTAAAGATACCCAGTTAGCGCTTACCAACTCAGGCGGCATTCGTAATGAAATCCCGTCAGGTGCTATTACGATGGGCGCAGTTATTAGTACCTTCCCGTTCCCGAACGAGCTGTCTACGATGGATCTTACCGGTAAGCAACTGCGTAGTTTGATGGAGCACGGCGCAGGTTTAAGCAACGGCGTACTGCAGGTATCCAAAGGGTTTGAGATGAAGTACGACAGCAGCAAACCGGTTGGCCAGCGGGTCACCGTATTGACGCTAAACGGCAAGCCAATTGAGGACGCTGTGGTTTATCACATTGCCACCAATAGTTTCCTGGCAGACGGCGGTGATGGTTTTACGGCATTCACCGAAGGCACCGCGCGTAATACATCCGGCGGTTACTATGTCTCTAATGCCGTGGTTGATTATTTCAAAGCGGGAAATACGCTGACGGATGAGCAACTGAAAGGCATGCGCGTGGAAGATGTGAAAAAGTAACACGTTCAGGCCAGCAGACAATCCGCTGGCCTGTTGTTTTAGCCTCTGTGGGAGGCAAATACCTCTTTTGCGGCGAACAAGCCGTTGAGTGCCGCGGGGAAGCCAGCGTATACGGCCATCTGCATAATCACTTCGACGATCTCATCCTGCGTTAAGCCTACGTGTAATGCTGCGCCAATATGCTCCTTCAATTGCGGGGCGGCATTACCCAGCGCCGTTAACGCCGCGACGGTAGCAATCTCTCTACTGCGTAAATCCAGACCCGGTCTTGAATAGATGTCGCCAAAAGGAAATTCGAGCAGGTAGCGGGCGAAGTCTGGCGCAATATCTTGCAGACTTTCGACGACCGCATCGCCCCCTTTACCATCCACTTTTTGCAGCATCTTCTGACCGGTAATAAAGCGTTCTGAATGCATAATCTCTTCCTCATTTGTCTGGTATATGGTCTGAGGATAGAGCGTGCAGAATGATTGGGATAATACCGTTTCCGTGATACCTTTTCGGTATGACAACATCGCCTTTGCACACTCTGGATATTCGCCTGCTGCGTTACTTTTCCGTAGTGGCGGAAGAGAACAATATGAGCCGGGCGGCGCAGCGTTTATTTATGTCGCAGCCGCCGCTGAGTCGCCATATTCGCCAGCTTGAAGAACGTCTGGGGATGACGCTTTTTGTCCGTCATACCCGTGGTTTGACGCTGACGGAAGATGGTCTGCGCGTACTGGAAATAGTGCGTCCGCTGCTGACGATGTACGAAGAAACCTGCGCGACGTTGAGTCAGTTAGCGCAAGCTGGGGAGCACTCTTTGCGCCTGGGGCTAAGTACGGCGTTTGAACAAGGTGTTTTTGCTTCGCTTGAATCGCAGCTACACGGGTGTACGGAGAAACTACATATTGTTCGTCATGGTTCGCCTGAGCTGGTGCGGCAGGTTCGTCGGGGAAAACTGGATGCAGCGCTGGTGGCGTTACCGCTTGAGACTCCTGGGCTTACCGCTATGCAACTTGGCTGGCAAGAGCCGATGATTGCCGCATTACCCGCGATCTGGCCAGAGGCGAGCCTGCCGTCACTCTCATTAACGACGCTGAACCACCGGCCACTGTTCTGGTTTAAACGCGAACGGAACCCAGCCTTTTTTGATTACACCCGACATATTTTTCGTCGCGCCGGTTACTCTCCCGCCTGTATTGAAGAGCCGCTGGAACATGACGTGCTGCTGGCGCGGATCGCGCATGGCGACGGTCTGAGTTTACTCCCGGCCTCCTTTTCCGCTATCCAGCGTCAGGGCGTGATATTTCTGCCGCTTACCGATTCCGCATTACGTATCCACGTGGGATTGGTAATGCTGCCTGAGAGCGAAGCAACGTTGCAGTGGTTGCAGACGGTTGCGAACCAATCCCTCGGTCTTTCAGGTTGATGTGAATTTTTTTCACGTTGACTGAGTATTCCTCACCTTTAACGATGATTTTTGTGTTGACGCCAGCGTGCTTTTCCGTCATTTTTACATCTAGACGTCTAAACGTATAGCAGTTCACAACACAACATATAACGACAAAAGATTGATGAGGTAAGGTATGAGCTTTTTTCACGCCAACCAGCGGGAAGCGCTGAATCAGAGTCTGGCCGAAGTACAGGGGCAGATTAACGTTTCTTTCGAATTTTTCCCGCCGCGCACCAGTGAAATGGAGCAAACCCTGTGGAACTCTATCGATCGCCTGAGCAGCCTGAAGCCGAAGTTTGTTTCAGTCACTTACGGTGCAAACTCTGGTGAGCGCGACCGCACGCATAGCATTATTAAAGGGATTAAGGATCGCACCGGGCTTGAAGCGGCGCCGCACCTGACCTGTATTGATGCGACCCGCGATGAGCTGCGCACTATTGCTCAGGACTACTGGAATAACGGTATTCGTCATATTGTTGCCCTGCGCGGTGACCTGCCGCCGGGAAGCGGTAAACCGGATATGTATGCCTCTGACCTGGTGACTCTGCTAAAAGACGTTGCGGACTTTGATATCTCCGTTGCGGCTTACCCGGAAGTACACCCGGAAGCGAAGAGTGCTCAGGCCGATCTGCTGAACCTGAAGCGTAAGGTTGATGCCGGTGCGAATCGCGCGATCACCCAATTTTTCTTCGATGTAGAAAGCTATCTGCGTTTTCGCGATCGCTGCGTGTCAGCGGGTATCGATGTGGAAATTATTCCGGGCATCCTGCCGGTATCTAACTTTAAACAGGCGAAAAAATTTGCCGACATGACCAACGTCCGCATTCCGGCATGGATGTCGACTATGTTTGCTGGCCTGGATGACGATGCGGAAACCCGCAAGCTGGTGGGCGCAAACATCGCCATGGATATGGTGAAAATTCTCAGCCGCGAAGGGGTGAAAGATTTCCATTTCTATACTCTCAATCGCGCCGAAATGAGCTACGCAATTTGTCACACGCTGGGAGTAAGACCGGCATAATCAGTACGTCAGCCCTCTGCGGAGGGTTTTTTATTGATCATTTTGATCTACATCTCTGTAACTAAAAATATAAAAGGATCTGGCTATCGAATCTGTGGGTTATTTCGACTATATCTAATCTTTGGTGGTGTATATCGTAGTCATAACACTGTAAAGGGAGCATATAGATGAGCATGTCCGACGATAGCCAGAACGCATCAACTGCCGGTAAGTGTCCTTTCCATCAGGGCGGGCCGGATCACAGCGCGGGAGCTGGAAGAAGTAACCGCGACTGGTGGCCTAATCAACTCCGCGTTGATCTTTTGAACCAACATTCCAATCGTTCGAACCCGCTGGGTGAGGACTTCGACTACCGCAAAGAATTTAGCAAACTTGATTACTCTGCCCTGAAAGGGGATCTCAGAGCCCTTCTGTCCGAATCTCAACCGTGGTGGCCTGCTGACTGGGGCTCTTATGCCGGTTTGTTTATCCGTATGGCATGGCACGGGGCAGGGACCTATCGTTCCATCGATGGACGCGGTGGCGCGGGTCGCGGACAACAGCGTTTTGCACCACTGAACTCCTGGCCGGACAACGTCAGCCTGGATAAAGCGCGTCGTCTGCTGTGGCCAATCAAGCAGAAATATGGCCAGAAAATCTCCTGGGCCGACCTGTTTATCCTCGCGGGCAACGTGGCGCTGGAAAACTCCGGCTTCCGTACCTTCGGTTTTGGCGCGGGTCGTGAAGATGTCTGGGAACCGGATCTCGACGTAAACTGGGGTGATGAAAAAGCCTGGCTGACCCACCGTCACCCGGAAGAACTGGCAAAAGCGCCGCTGGGCGCAACCGAAATGGGTCTTATCTATGTGAACCCGGAAGGGCCGGATCATAGCGGCGAACCGCTTTCTGCGGCCGCGGCGATTCGCGCGACCTTCGGTAACATGGGAATGAACGACGAAGAAACCGTGGCGCTGATTGGCGGCGGTCATACGTTAGGTAAAACCCACGGCGCAGCAGCAGCTTCCCACGTTGGGGCCGATCCTGAATCTGCGCCGATTGAAGCGCAAGGCTTAGGCTGGGCCAGCAGCTATGGTAGCGGCGCGGGTGCAGACGCGATTACTTCCGGCCTGGAAGTGGTCTGGACGCAAACGCCGACTCAGTGGAGCAACTATTTCTTCGAGAACCTGTTCAAATATGAGTGGGTCCAGACTCGCAGTCCGGCTGGTGCTATCCAGTTCGAAGCGGTGGATGCGCCGGAGATTATCCCCGATCCGTTTGATCCTGAGAAAAAACGCAAGCCGACGATGCTGGTCACCGACCTGACGCTGCGTTTCGATCCTGAGTTCGAGAAGATCTCTCGTCGTTTCCTCAATGATCCGCAGGCGTTCAACGAAGCCTTTGCCCGTGCGTGGTTTAAACTGACGCACCGCGATATGGGGCCGAAAGCGCGTTACATCGGACCGGAAGTGCCAAAAGAAGATCTGATTTGGCAGGATCCGTTGCCGCATGCGTTCTTCAACCCAAGCGAAGAGGATATTCTTAACCTGAAGGCGACCATTGCTGCTTCCGGGTTGTCTGTGGGCGAATTGGTATCGGTAGCGTGGGCTTCGGCATCAACCTTCCGCGGTGGGGATAAACGTGGCGGCGCGAATGGCGCTCGTCTGGCGCTCGACCCACAGCGTGGTTGGGATGTGAATGCTACCGCAGCACGCGTACTGCCCGTGTTAGAGGGCATCTATAAATCAGCCCATACCGCGTCGTTGGCCGATATTATCGTGCTGGCTGGTGTCGTAGGCGTGGAGCAGGCTGCAAGCGCTGCGGGTGTCAGCATCAATGTTCCTTTTGCGCCGGGCCGCGTGGATGCGCGTCAGGATCAAACGGATATTGAGATGTTTGAACTGCTCAAGCCAATTGCGGACGGGTTCCGTAACTATCGTTCTCGCCCTGACGTATCAACCACTGAGTCACTGCTGATCGATAAAGCACAGCAGCTGACGCTGACCGCACCGGAAATGACTGTGCTGGTGGGCGGTATGCGCGTACTGGGCACCAACTTCGATGGCAGCCAGCACGGTGTCTTTACCGATCGTCCTGGCGTACTCAGCACTGACTTCTTCGTCAATTTGCTGGATATGCGTTACGAATGGAAAGCGGTTGATGAGTCACAAGAGCTGTTTGAAGGTCGTGACCGTCTGAGTGGCGAAGTAAAATACACCGCAACTCGCGCCGATCTGGTGTTTGGTTCTAACTCTGTACTGCGTGCAGTGGCTGAAGTTTATGCCTGCAGCGATGCGCACGAGAAGTTCGTGAAGGACTTTGTGGCGGCATGGGTGAAAGTGATGAACCTGGATCGTTTCGATCTGCTGTAAACAAAAACGCCGGATGGCGCTTGCGCGTATCCGGCATGGTATGAATAAAAAATCCCCGTGATTGCGGGGATTTTTTATTGGCAGGTTATTCCCACTCTTGCAGATAACGCTGCCCATACTGGTCAGCGACCAGCAATGCGGCATACACCTGATCCGGCGTTGCGCCGCCAGGCATGTTGTGGATGGTTTCGCCTTCAGCACAGGCAGCCTCTGCCACAATGCGCATTTTCGCCGGGATATCCTGTTTGATATCCAGTTGCGCCAGGGTAATCGGCAACCCAACGGAATGACAGAGTGCCGCCACGGTTTCGATTTCATCGACCGGCGCGTTTTCCAGCACCAACTGCGTTAGCGTACCAAACGCCACTTTCTCGCCGTGGTAGTAATGATGCGCATCCGGGATCGCCGTCAGGCCGTTATGAATGGCGTGAGCCGCTGCCAGACCACCGCTTTCAAAACCGACGCCGCTCAGATAGGTATTGGCCTCAATAACGCGCTCCAGCGCAGGTGTAACCACGCGCTGCTCGGCTGCCAGCATCGCTTTTTCACCTTCTTCTATCAGTGTATTAAAGCACAGCTCAGCCAGTGCCAGCGCCGCCTGGGTGCACTGACCACCCGCCATGGTGGTTGCGCCGCTGCGTGAACAGGCACGCGCTTCGAACCAGGTCGCCAACGCATCGCCGATGCCTGCGGCTAACAGACGTGCCGGTGCGCCCGCAACAATTTTAGTATCAACAATGACCCTGTCCGGGTTGTTCGGCAGTAGCAGATAGCGATCGAATTCACCCGCATCGGTGTAAATGACGGACAGGGCGCTGCACGGTGCATCGGTAGAGGCGATGGTTGGCGCAATGGCGACAGGCACGCCCATAAAATGCGCCAGCGCTTTGGCGGTATCCAGCGTTTTCCCGCCGCCAATACCAAGTACTGCGCCACACTGCGCTTTTTCCGCCACGCCGCGCAAACGGTCGATTTCGTTTTGCGAACATTCACCGCCAAAAGGCGCGATCTCCAGCGCCAGTCCGGCATCCTGGAAGCTTTTTTCCAGCGCGGATTGTGCGAAGCCTAAGACAAACTTGTCCCCAACGACCAGCCAGCGTTCTGCCAGTGGTTTGAGGTAGCTGCCAAGACGGGTAATAACATCGGCACCCTGGATGTACTTACCAGGTGATTGAATAATGCGATCCATACTTTATTTCCCTCACAGGTTGATGTGACCAAATGCGTTGTTCCAGTCCTGCTCAAACTTCTCTATTGCTGACTTTACCGCAGGGGTATTGAGCATTTGTTGCGCTACGTCTAAGGGCAGGGTGATTGCTTCACATCCTGCCAGTAAGCAATCCAGCGCCTGACGCGGGGTTTTAAAGCTGGCCGCCAGTACCATGCTGTTTGGCGCATGTAGCTCCAGTAGCGTTTGCAGTTCCTGTACCGTGCGGATCCCGTCGCCGCCCTGAGCGTCAATGCGGTTAACGTAAGGCGCGATATATTTTGCGCCAGCCAGCGCGGCCAGTAGACCTTGCGAAGCACTGTACACGGCGGTTCCCAGGGTGGTGATACCCTCTTTTTTCAGTAACTTGATGGCGGCCAGACCTTCAGCAGTAACGGGAATTTTCACCACGATACCCGGTACGGCATTGCTCAGACGTTTAGCTTCTTCCACCATGCCCTGCGCGTCGCGGCTCATGGTTTGGGCAAAAAGAATGCCCTCTTCGCCAATGGCGTTTTGCAGGCGCGGCAGCACATCCCAGATGGATTCTTTGCTTGCCGCCACAATGCTTGGGTTGGTGGTGACACCCGCGATAGGGAAGATGCGGGCCAGACGTTCAACTTCCGCGACGTTGGCGGTATCAAGGTAAAGTTCCATACAAAACACCCTCTTAATTTTGCGTGAGCAGCCCGTTGCCGGAATGCGTTGTTGTGCACAGGATAAGAGCGTTTTGCCGCATCGCGCTATCTGACAAATCTGTCAAAAGCTGGATAAATGTAATGTATCTATAAAAGTGAGATTTACTTCACATGTCAGCTACGGATAGGGTTTGTTGCGGTGATGGGGATGGTGAGTTAGCTTTTGATATTACAAAAATCCAGTTAATGTTGTTTTTATCTTCTTTATTGCTGGCGGATCGCTTTCTCCGTCAACTGGCTGTGATATTGCCGGCGATATTCTGAGGGCGAACGTTCGGTATTCTTGCGAAACAGGCGGCAGAAGTAATTGCTGTCAACAAACCCGCAGGTGTGCGCCACTTCTTTAATCTTCAGCTCATAACCTTTCAGTAACGTCTTCGCGTGTTCCAGACGTGTGTGGTTCAGGTATTCGTTAAACCCGATGGCGCCCGTTTTTTGAAACAGATGGGAGAGGTAATTGGGAGAAATGTAAAACGCCTGCGCGACGGACTCTCGGGTGAGCGGCGAAGCGTAGCGTTCATCAATATAGTCGCGAATGGCTTCGAACAGCGCCTGACTGCGTGACGCGGTCTGGATCTGGCTGCCGAGCAGATCGCGGCAGTGGCTGAGTAAACTCGCGACGATTAACCTGGCGGTTTGCTGCTCCTGTGGTTGCATCTGCATTTCATTGAGCGTTTGCAGCAGGAAAGAGCCAATGCGTGGCCCACGCCGCGCGACGTGCTGGCGGGTAACATTTTGATATTGCTTACCGTCCCACTGGACGATGCTGAAACCCAATTGCTGTTTGCCAAACAGGATGCTGAGTGTGGTCACCGGTGTGCGCCACTGGGGGAAGTTCCAGCCGCTAGCCGGCACGAACAGCACATCGCAAGGGAGTAACGTCGCGGGAGCACCTGCAACGCCGTTATCGGTGAACTCACCTTCCAGCACAATCTCCAGCCGGGGAAAATCAACCTGATATGCCAGTTCCGGCGTTGAGCTACTGGTACTGGCAAAATAAATCTGGCGCAGCGGTGTGGGGCCGTTAATCAGGCGGGCGAGAAGATGGCTGATGTCGTGATACATGTTAATCCCTTGCAGGCAGCAGACAGGGAGAACAGTAACCGCCATTATAAAAAAAGGCCACTCTTAAAGAGTGGCCTGTGTGGGATTATTGATTACCGATTTGATCGCCGTAAGGCAAGGTATCGTAATCAATCAGGGCATTCTTCTTGTATGGATTGCCAATCCAGCGAGTCGTCTCTTTGAACTGCGGGCTGGTAATGGAACGCGTTGGATCGAAGCCATCGTAAGTGAAGCCTGCTAAATCAGACCAGGTATGGATTAGCTCTGAGCTGCTGTATTTACGATTCACATCCTGCGAGAAGTCCCGAGGATGCGCGGCCTGCCATTTTTCCGAGGTCCATAATAAGAACGGCACCGTATACATATGGCGTGTCGGATTGTCTTCATTACGGCCCTGCGTTTTATGCGGTGGCGTGTCGTACACCTCTTCACCATGATCGGAGAAGTACAGCAGGAAACCGTTCGGATCGGTCGCTTTGTAGTCTTTGATCAGGCTGGCAATGATGTGGTCATTGTAGACATTCGCGCTGTCGTAATCGTTGTAGGCTTCCAGCTCATCATTACCCAAACCAGCGGGAACGTTGTCGATATTGTTGTCGAACTTGCCCTGACCATCCGGATAACGGAATTTGTACTTAATATGGGTACCCAGCAGGTGAACGATGATGAATTTTTTCGGTGCCGGGTCGGCCAGGACTTCTTTAAATGGCGCCAGCACATTGCTGTCATATTCGCGCGCACTTTGCGTACGCTGCTGGTTCATATAGAACTGCTTATCTGTCTGCTTAGAGAACACCGTCAGCATGGTGTTGCGGGCAGTCATTGTCTGCTGATTGGTGATCCAGAATGTTTTATAACCCGCCTGTTTCATCATGTTCATCAGGGATGGCTGGGTCAGATACAGATCCGGGTTCTTCTCGTTGGCAAAGGTCAGCGCCTGCTGCAGGATTTCAATGGTATACGGACGTGAGGTCACGACATTATTGAAAACGGTGAAGTTAGGATCGGTTTTATGCAGCGCATCCAGTTCCGGCGTTGTTTCGCGTGGGTAACCGTACAGGCTCATTCGACCACGCTGCGTTGACTCACCAATTACCAGCACTAATGTACGTGGTGCGTCACCGGAATGGTCCTTAAAGTTGGCCAGCGGCGGCAGGGCATTGTTTTCATTCAGCAGGCTATTCAGTGCGGTTAACTGCTGGCGATACTGATAATAACCGGAGATAAATTGCCACGGTGCGGCGGGCTCCATCCGCGAAGCGAGACCATCCAGCGTTTTTTCAAACGGTTTATGTTTGATGAACGTGTTAACCGCCATTGGGTGCAGAATCAAGCCATATAACAGTGCGAAAGACACCAGATAGCGCCAGGGCGATGGAATATGAACAGGGCGCAGACGCGTCCACAGCAGAATCGCCATTGCCGTATACGCCAGCGCGATTAACACAATTTTCAGGCTGAAATATTGGCTCAGATATTCGCTGGCTTCGTTCGCATTGGTTTCAAACATTACGTACAGAACGCTTTGCGAGAACTCTTGTCCATAAATGACGTAATAGCTCAGAGCCGCCAGCGAGGCCGCCCATAGCATGACGCCAATAACGGCAGCGATCGCGCGGATACGGTTTGGAAACAGGAATACAGGGATCAGCCATAGCGAACTGAATAGCAAGGAGTCGCGTAAACCGGTAGATCCGCTGTAGCCGCTAAAATAGATAACGGCCTGCAGTAATGAGGAAAAAAACCAAAAATAGAGGAGCGCCCAACCCAGGGCTTTCCAGCTAAATGCAGGTTTAGACTGGGGTTGTAAGGATTGCATAGTGTGAGCCTGTCTTTAATCGTAGCGCCAAGAGTAGCGGCTAAACCTTAAGAGGAAGTGAAGCATCACGATGTTAGTATCGTGTTCTGTTGTTTATATATTCATTGAGTGAATATATACAGGCGGGAATATATTGAAAATGAAGCAGTTATAACAGCGATTTTTGATGTCGCCTTCACGCAATAGCACGAAGGCGACGGGAGGGGACGTTAGCCTGTGTTACGCATACCGGCGGCAACACCAGCGATAGTTACCATCAGCGCTTGTTCAACGCGTGGATCTGGCGCATTGCCTTGCTCTTCCGCCAGGCGCGAGCGATGTAACAGCTCTGCCTGTAAAACGTTCAGCGGATCGGTATAAACATTCCTTAACTGGATAGATTCGGCAATCCACGGCAGGTCGGCCATCAGATGTGAATCATTGGCAATCGCCAGCACGACGTCGATATCTGCTTCCAGGCGCTGACGCAGTTCTTCGCCGAGCGGCCACAACTCTTTTTTGACCAGACGTTGATCGTAGTATTCAGCCAGCCACAGGTCTGCTTTAGCGAAAACCATTTCCAGCATGCCAAGGCGTGTGGAGAAGAATGGCCAGTCGCGGCACATTGCTTCGAGTTCGCTTTGCTTACCGTCTTCCACCACTTTTTGCAGCGCGGTGCCAGCACCCAGCCATGCCGGGAGCATCAGGCGGTTTTGCGTCCAGGCAAAGATCCACGGAATGGCGCGCAGAGACTCTACCCCACCAGTCGGGCGGCGTTTTGCCGGACGTGAGCCGAGCGGCAATTTACCCAGTTCCTGCTCTGGTGTTGCGGAGCGGAAGTAAGGGACGAAGTCTTTGTTTTCACGTACATATCCACGGTAGAGCTCACACGAGATATCAGAAAGCTCATCCATGATATGGCGCCAGTTATCTTTCGGCTCTGGTGGCGGTAACAGGTTGGCCTCCAGGATGGCTGCGGTATAAAGCGACAGGCTGCTGATGGTGACTTCCGGCAGGCCGTACTTAAAGCGGATCATCTCCCCTTGTTCCGTCACGCGTAGGCCACCTTTCAGGCTGCCTGGCGGTTGAGAAAGCAGTGCGGCATGCGCAGGCGCGCCGCCGCGGCCAATGGAACCACCGCGACCGTGGAACAGCGTCAGCTCGATGCCGGCTTTTTCGCAGGTTTTGATCAGCGCGTCCTGGGCCTGATATTGCGCCCAGGAGGCCGCCATCACGCCCGCGTCTTTTGCGGAATCAGAGTAGCCAATCATGACCATTTGTTTGCCCTGAATAAAGCCGCGGTACCAGTCGATATTCAAGAGCTGGGACATGACGTCATCAGCATTGTTGAGGTCGTCCAGCGTTTCAAACAGCGGCGCAACCGGCATAGCAAAACCGATCCCGGCTTCTTTCAACAGCAGATGTACGGCCAATACATCGGACGGCGTTTTCGCCATCGAGATAACATAGGCGGCAATGGAGCCATACGGAGCTTCGGCAATGACGCGGCAGGTGTCGAGCACTTCGCGGGTATCATTGCTTGGTTCCCAGTTACGTGGCAGAAGCGGACGCTTGGAGTTCAGTTCGCGGATCAAGAAAGCCTGTTTATCCGCTTCTGACCAGTTTTCGTAGTCGCCAATGCCCAGATACCGGGTCAGTTCGCCCAGCGCTTCAGTGTGACGGGTACTTTCCTGACGAATATCAATACGTACCAGCGGCACGCCGAAACATTTCACGCGGCGCAAGGTGTCGAGCAGTTCGCCATTGGCGATGATGCCCATGCCACAGGCTTGCAGAGACTGATAACACGCGTACAGCGGATCCCAGAGCTGTTCGTTTTGGGTGAGAAGGCCGGCAGGTTTCGGTAATTTCTCGCCTTTCAGACGGGCTTCCAGCCAGGCTTGAGTTGCCATCAGACGTGAACGCAGGGTTTTCATCAGATAACGGTATGGTTCTGCTGCGCCTTCTTCACCTACCAGCGCCAGCAGTTCCGGCGTGGCATCCACCATCGACAGTTCAGAGATCAGAAACTGAATGTCTTTCAGGAACAGGTCGGTGGCTTTCCAACGGCTGAGCAATAGCACGTGACGGGTGATATCCGCCGTCACGTTCGGGTTGCCGTCACGGTCGCCGCCCATCCAGGAGGTAAAGCGAACCGGAACAAAATCAACGGGCAGCTTATAACCCAGATTCTCTTCTAACTGTTCGTTCAGTTCGCGCAGATAGTTCGGCACGCCTTCCCACAGGCTGTTTTCGACCACGGCGAAGCCCCATTTGGCTTCATCGACCGGGCTTGGGCGTATCTTGCGGATCTCATCCGTATGCCAGGACTGGGCAATCAACTGGCGCAGACGGCGCATCAGTTGATGGCGTTCATAATCGACGAGATCTTTGTTATCAAGCTGTTTGAGACAGGCGTTAACTTCACCCATTTTATGGATCAACGTACGACGGGTGATTTCTGTCGGGTGGGCAGTCAGAACCAGCTCCAGGGAGAGTGACTCCACGGCTTTTTTGATGGTGGCTTCATCGAGGTTGGGCTGGTCTTTCAGTTTACGCAGAGTGCGAGCAATCACTTCCGGGTTGCTGGCTGCTTCGCCTTTGGGCGAAATGCTGTGGTATTGCTCGGCGGTGTTGGCCAGGTTCAGGAACTGGCTAAACGCACGGGCAACCGGCAGCAGTTCGTCGTTAGACAGGTTTTGCAGCGTCGTAAGTAGCTCCTGGCGATTGACTTCATTGCCAGCGCGGGATGATTTGGACAGCTTACGGATTGTTTCTACGCGATCAAGAATGTGCTCTCCCAGCGCATCCTTAATGGTCTCTCCCAGCACTTTGCCGAGCATACTGACATTACTACGCAACGCGGAATATTGTTCGTTCATATTTACCCAGACACCCCATCTCTTTTGTAAATGTCCTGTATCTTTCGCGCCGCCGTCAACACTGCTGCAACGTGAAATTTTTCGGACTTAATTTTTTTGCCGTCTTTTATAAAGCCACGTAAAACTCGTGACGTCAATTGCTGCGAAATCGGTTCAGCAAACGAAAAAATGGCGGGAATTTACGTTATTTAATTCACATCGAATCAAATAAGCTGTGCTTATGAAAATGTTAATAAATGACCTTGCTCGCCGCTGAAGGATGAGCAAGGTTATAAACGATTAATGCCAGCAGAAATGATGCACAACCTGGGTGATCAATTCGCGAGTTGGCTTAATGAAGCGTGTTTCCAGGTATTCATCTGGCTGATGTGCCTGATTAATGGAGCCTGGGCCCAACACCAGCGTCGGGCAAAGCATCTGGATAAACGGCGCTTCAGTGCAGTAGTTCACCACTTCCGTTTGCGCTCCCAGCAGTTTTTCGACGACTTCAACCAACTGATGGTCTGGCGGACACTCATAGCCAGGAATAGGCGGATGCAGTTCCGACACCGTCAGGCGACCCGGCCAACGCTCGCTGACAGGGGCCAGCGCATCGTTAAGTAAACCATTAAGATCGTTGAGCGTCATGCCGGGCAGCGGGCGAATATCCATATGCAGCTCGCAGCAGGCGCAGATTCGGTTGGCGGCGTCGCCACCGTGGATATGACCCAAATTTAACGTCGGGTACGGAACGGTAAAAGCGTCATGGTGATAGCGTTCTTTCAGGTCATCGCGCAGAGTCATGATATGGCCGATGGCATCATGCATCAGTTCAATCGCATTGACGCCACGCGCTGGATCGCTTGAGTGACCCGACTGCCCCAAAATGCGAATTGCATTAGAGATATGCCCTTTGTGCGCACGCACCGGTTGTAGGGAGGTAGGTTCGCCAATGATCGCGCAGTCCGGGCGCAGAGCGGTGGTCTCAGAGAAGTAGCGCGCTCCCGCCATGCTGGTCTCTTCGTCGGCAGTGGCCAAAATGTAGAGGGGCTTTTTCAGCTTCGTTACGTCCACGTCACGCAGCGCGTCGAGGATAAACGCGAAGAAGCCCTTCATATCTGCCGTACCCAAACCGTAGAGCTTATTATCATGCTCGGTCAGGGTGAACGGATCGCGCGTCCAGCGTCCGTCGTCAAACGGCACGGTATCGGTATGACCCGCTAACAACAGACCGCCAGCCCCTTGTCCAATGCTCGCCAGCATATTGAATTTATTTCGCGTGTCGGGAACCGGCTGAACCTCTACATTGAAGCCTAAATCTTTGAACCAGTCCGCCAGCAGAGTGATTAAACCTGCATTGCTTTGATCCAGTGCTTCTTCGGTGGCGCTAATCGATGGCGTGGCAATCAGAGCGCGGTAAATCTCGATAAATGGCGGTAAATTGTTTTTCATTGTTGACACACCTCGGGTCATGATAGTATCAATATTCATGCAGTATTTATGAATAAAAATACATTAACGTTGAGCGTAATAAAACCCACCAAGTGTAAGGTGAGGTGATAAAGGCTTATACCTGGCAACAGAATCTAAGAAGGTGAGCAGCCCCGATGTTGAATACGCTGATTGTGGGCGCCAGTGGCTATGCCGGCGCAGAGCTTGTGACCTATGTAAATCGCCATCCTGATATGAACATAACCGCTTTGACCGTCTCAGCGCAAAGCAATGATGCAGGAAAACTCATCTCCGATTTGCATCCGCAGTTGAAAGGCATTGTTGATTTACCGTTGCAGCCAATGTCGGATATCAGCGAGTTTAGCGCAGGGGTGGACGTTGTGTTCCTCGCCACAGCGCATGAGGTCAGTCATGATCTGGCCCCGCAGTTTCTGCAGGCCGGATGTGTGGTGTTTGATCTTTCAGGCGCGTTTCGTGTTAACGATGGCGCGTTCTATGAAAAATATTATGGCTTTACCCATCAGCACCCCGACCTGCTGGAGCAGGCGGTGTACGGGCTGGCGGAGTGGAACGCAGAGCAACTGAAAGAAGCAAATCTGGTTGCCGTACCAGGTTGTTATCCGACGGCGGCGCAATTGTCGCTGAAACCTCTGATTGACGCTGGGCTGCTGGATCTCAGCCAGTGGCCGGTGATTAACGCTACCAGCGGCGTCAGCGGGGCAGGCCGTAAAGCGGCTATCTCGAACAGCTTTTGCGAAGTGAGCCTGCAGCCCTATGGCGTGTTTACCCATCGTCATCAGCCGGAAATCGCAACTCACCTCGGCGCGGAAGTGATCTTCACCCCGCATCTGGGGAACTTCCCGCGCGGAATTCTGGAAACGATCACCTGCCGTCTGAAAGCGGGCGTAACCCATGCGCAGGTGGCCCAGACACTGCAACAAGCGTATGGTGATAAACCACTGGTACGCCTGTACGATAAAGGCGTTCCGGCCCTGAAGAATGTGGTGGGCTTACCGTTTTGTGATATTGGGTTCGCCGTGCAGGGAGAGCACCTGATCGTGGTGGCGACCGAAGATAACTTATTAAAAGGCGCGGCGGCACAGGCGATGCAGTGCGCAAATATCCGTTTCGGCTTTGCTGAAACGCAGTCTCTTATTTAAGGGTGCAACAATGAATCCATTAATTATCAAGCTGGGCGGTGTTTTACTTGATAGCGAAGAGGCGCTGGAGCGACTGTTTACCGCCCTGGTGAATTATCGTGAGTCGCATCAGCGTCCGCTGATTATTGTGCACGGCGGCGGCTGCGTGGTTGATGAACTAATGAAGCAGTTGAATCTGCCGGTGAAAAAGAAAAACGGTCTGCGCGTCACCCCTGCCGATCAGATAGACATTATCACTGGCGCCCTGGCGGGTACGGCGAATAAAACCTTACTGGCCTGGGCGAAAAAACATCAAATCGCCTCTGTGGGCCTGTATCTTGGCGATGGCGACAGCGTAAAAGTGACGCCGCTCGATAAAGAGCTAGGTCATGTTGGACTCGCGCAACCGGGTTCGCCTAAGCTAATTAACACGCTGCTGGAAAGCGGCTTTCTGCCGGTAGTCAGCTCCATTGGCGTCACTGAAGATGGACTGCTGATGAACGTTAACGCCGATCAGGCGGCAACAGCGCTGGCGGCAACGTTGGGTGCGGATCTGATCCTGCTCTCTGATGTGAGTGGTATTCTGGATGGTAAAGGTCAGCGCATTGCCGAAATGACCGCCGCGAAAGCGGAGCAGTTGATCGACCAGGGGATTATTACCGATGGCATGATCGTGAAGGTCAATGCGGCGCTGGATGCCGCACGCACGCTGGGCCGCCCGGTGGATATCGCCTCCTGGCGTCATGCTGAGCAACTCCCGGCGTTGTTTAACGGCACGCCTATCGGTACCCGTATTCTGGCTTAAGTATTTGTATGCCCGATGGCGGCTACGCCTTATCGGGCCTACGTGAACAGAACCTGTAGGCCGGATAAGCGTAGCGCCATCCGGCATTGAAATTAAAAGAATTTAAGGAAGCATGTTATGGCACTTTGGGGTGGGCGTTTTACACAGGCAGCAGATCAGCGGTTCAAACAGTTCAACGACTCGTTGCGTTTTGACTACCGCCTGGCAGAACAGGATATTGTCGGCTCTGTGGCCTGGTCCAAAGCGTTGGTAACGGTCGGCGTACTGACTGCCGATGAACAGCTGCAACTGGAAGAGGCGCTGAACACGCTGCTGGAAGAGGTTCGTGCCAATCCGCAACAGATCCTGCAAAGCGATGCCGAAGATATTCACAGTTGGGTGGAAGGTAAGCTGATTGATAAAGTCGGCCAGCTTGGTAAAAAACTGCATACCGGGCGTAGCCGTAATGATCAGGTCGCGACCGACCTTAAACTGTGGTGTAAAGACACGGTTATTGAATTACTCTCTGCCAACCGTCAGTTGCAAAGTGCGCTGGTGGTGACGGCGGAGAATAACCAGGACGCCGTGATGCCGGGTTACACCCACCTGCAACGTGCGCAGCCGGTGACGTTTGCCCACTGGTGCCTGGCCTATGTGGAAATGCTGGCGCGTGATGAGAGCCGTCTGCAGGATGCGCTTAAGCGTCTGGACGTCAGTCCTCTGGGCTGCGGCGCGCTGGCGGGTACGGCATATGAAATCGATCGCGAACAACTGGCTGGCTGGCTGGGCTTTGCTTCGGCAACGCGCAACAGTCTGGACAGCGTTTCCGATCGTGACCACGTGCTGGAGTTACTCTCCGACGCCTCTATCGGCATGGTGCACCTGTCGCGTTTTGCTGAAGACCTGATTTTCTTTAATACCGGTGAAGCGGGCTTTGTCGAGCTGTCCGATCGAGTGACCTCTGGTTCATCCCTGATGCCGCAGAAGAAAAACCCGGATGCGTTGGAATTAATCCGTGGTAAATGCGGTCGCGTGCAGGGAGCGTTGACCGGGATGATGATGACCTTAAAAGGCCTACCGCTGGCGTATAACAAAGATATGCAGGAAGACAAAGAAGGGCTGTTCGATGCGCTCGACACTTGGCTGGATTGTCTGCATATGGCCGCGCTGGTGCTGGATGGCATTCAGGTGAAACGTCCGCGTTGTCAGGAAGCGGCGCAGCAGGGTTATGCCAACGCCACTGAGTTGGCGGATTATCTGGTAGCGAAAGGTGTTCCGTTCCGCGAAGCGCACCACATTGTGGGCGAGACGGTGGTTGAGGCGATTCGCCAGGGCAAACCTCTGGAAGCGTTGTCGTTGACCGACTTACAGAAGTTCAGTCCGGTTATTGGCGATGACGTTTATCCGATCCTTTCTCTACAATCGTGTCTGGACAAACGTGCGGCGAAAGGCGGCGTGTCGCCGCAGCAGGTTGCGCAAGCGATTGATTACGCGAAGGCGCGTCTGGCGTAACTTTTGTCTTTGTAGGCCTGATAAGCATAGCGCCATCAGGCAAACAGTGATCAGAGCCTGGCATCACGCCGGGCTTTTTTATGCAAAAAAAATGCGGACGCAAGGTCCGCAAAAGTTCACGTTGGCTTTAGTTATTTCGAGTATGAGAGAAACTCTCTAAACGGACAGTAGCTTCAAGGGTTAAAGGGGTACCGTTCCGTTTCTGTGGTGCATTATTAAACAGAAAGCTTGATAGGGATAATCGTTCGTTGCTATGCTACCTATCGCTACGAACTATCGTGGCGATGGAGGATGAATAATGAATATTCGTGATCTTGAATACCTGGTGGCGCTTGCCGAACATCGTCACTTCCGACGGGCGGCAGACTCCTGCCACGTGAGCCAGCCAACGCTGAGCGGACAGATCCGTAAGCTGGAAGATGAGCTGGGCGTCATGCTGCTGGAGCGTACGAGTCGTAAGGTGCTGTTCACTCAGGCAGGTCTGCTGCTGGTGGATCAGGCGCGCACCGTGCTGCGCGAGGTCAAAGTGCTCAAGGAGATGGCAAGCCAACAAGGCGAGACGATGTCTGGCCCGCTGCATATTGGTTTGATCCCAACGGTGGGGCCATACCTACTGCCGCATATCATTCCTATGTTGCACCAGACCTTCCCAAAACTGGAAATGTATCTGCATGAGGCGCAGACGCATCAGCTGTTGGCGCAACTGGATAGCGGTAAGCTCGACTGCGTCATTCTGGCGCTGGTGAAAGAGAGTGAGGCATTCATCGAAGTTCCGTTATTTGATGAGCCTATGATGCTGGCGATCTATGAAGATCATCCGTGGGCAAACCGTGACTGTGTACCGATGTCCGATCTGGCGGGTGAAAAACTGTTGATGCTGGAAGATGGCCACTGCCTGCGCGATCAGGCCATGGGCTTCTGCTTTGAAGCCGGTGCGGATGAAGATACCCATTTCCGGGCAACCAGTCTGGAAACGCTGCGCAATATGGTGGCGGCAGGTAGCGGTATTACGTTACTGCCTGCGCTGGCTGTTCCGTCGGAGCGTAAGCGTGATGGTGTTGTCTATCTGCCATGCATTAAGCCAGAACCGCGCCGTACGATTGGCCTGGTGTATCGTCCAGGTTCGCCGCTGCGCAGCCGTTATGAACAGCTGGCAGAGGCCATCCGTGGATCAATGGATGGCCATTTCGACAGTGTGTTAAAACAGGCGGTTTAAGCCATTTAGCGCCGCTACCCGATAGGCTTCCGCCATGGTTGGGTAGTTAAAGGTGGTGTTAACGAAGTACTCGATGGTGTTACCACCACCTTTTTGCTCCATTATCGCCTGACCGATGTGAATAATTTCGGCTGCACGTTCCCCAAAGCAGTGGATCCCCAGAATCTCTTTGGTTTCGCGATGGAACAGAATCTTCAACGTGCCGACACTCATGCCCACGATTTGCGCACGTGCCAGATGTTTAAACTGGGCGCGGCCGACTTCGTATGGGACTTTCATCGCCGTAAGCTGCTGTTCGGTTTTACCAACGGAGCTGATTTCAGGAATGGTATAAATCCCGGTTGGGATATCTTCGATCAGATGCGCGGTGGCTTCGCCTTTCACCAGTGCCAGGGCGGCAATACGTCCCTGATCGTAGGCCGCCGATGCCAGACTCGGATAGCCGATCACATCCCCTACAGCATATACATGCGGCAGCGCCGTCTGGTACATGCTATTTACTTTGAGCTGTCCACGGCTGTCGGTTTTCAGACCAATATTTTCCAGCGCCAGCGAATCGGTATTACCGGTGCGGCCATTGGCGTACAGCAGACAGTCAGCCTTCAGTTTTTTACCAGATTTCAGGTGCATGATGACGCCGTCATCGCAACCTTCAATCTTCTCATACTCTTCATTGTGGCGAATAACCACACCGCTATTCCAGAAGTGGTAAGAGAGCGAGTCGGACATCTCTTGATCAAGGAACGCCAGCAGACGATCGCGGGTGTTGATTAAATCAACTTTGACGTCCATTCCACGGAAGATCGACGCATATTCACAGCCAATCACCCCCGCGCCGTAAATCAGAACGTGGCGAGGTTCGTGGTGTAGGCTCAGGATGGAGTCGCTGTCATAAACCCGGGGATGCGAAAAGTCGACGTCAACAGGGCGATAAGGGCGTGAACCGCAGGCGATCACAAATTTATCCGCGGTCAGCGTTTCCACCGTGCCGTCGTGGCATTCCAGGGCGATAGTGTGTTCGTCAACAAAACGGGCATTTCCCTGCAAAATCTCGCAGTGATTACGCTCGTAAAAACCTTGCCGCATGCGCGTTTGCTGATTAATCACGTTATCAGCATGATTGAGAATATCGGCGAAGGAAGAACGGAGAAGTCGGGAATGGTCGCTGTAAAGTGGGTTCTGATTGAATTCAATAATGCGGCTGACGGCGTGGCGGAGTGCTTTCGACGGGATGGTGCCCCAGTGGGTACAGCCTCCGCCGACGTTATGATAGCGCTCAATCACCGCGACGCGCGCTCCCTGTTTAACCAGACCCATTGCAGCGCCTTCGCCGCCGGGACCGGAACCTATTACTATTGCATCGTAATCGTAGGAATGTGACATGGTCAGGCTTACCTGTTCTTATACATAAAAGCAACAGAATAGTAACATCGTTGTCGGGATAACCCAATTATCGTTGTGCTTTTTTGCGAAGTCGAAGCACAAACTGCGCGTAAACAATCATTAACAAAGCCATGCCAACAGCCTAATCTCTGGTATAGTGCCAGCAAGGTATGTGGAAGGATTCAGACATCGTGATGGGCGTTAGAGCGCAACAAAAAGAGAAAACCCGGCGTTCGCTGGTAGAGGCTGCATTTAGTCAACTCAGTGCTGAGCGTAGTTTTGCCAGTCTCAGTTTACGAGAAGTTGCTCGTGAAGCGGGCATTGCGCCAACCTCGTTTTATCGCCATTTCCGCGATGTGGATGAGCTCGGGCTGACGATGGTGGACGAAAGTGGTCTGATGCTGCGTCAGTTGATGCGTCAGGCGCGTCAGCGTATCGCCAAAGGCGGGAGTGTGATCCGTACCTCGGTCTCAACATTTATGGAGTTCATCGGCAACAATCCCAACGCCTTCCGTTTATTATTGCGCGAGCGTTCGGGAACCTCCGCAGCGTTTCGTGCAGCGGTCGCACGTGAAATTCAGCACTTCATTGCGGAACTTGCGGACTATCTGGAACTCGAAAACCATATGCCTCGTGCGTTTACTGAAGCGCAGGCCGAAGCCATGGTAACGATTGTGTTCAGCGCCGGGGCAGAAGCACTGGATGTTGGCGCTGAACAGCGTCGACAACTGGAAGAGCGGCTGGTATTGCAACTACGCATGATCGCGAAAGGCGCATTTTATTGGTACCGCCGTGAACAAGAGAAGATGACGCACCACTCCGAGTAACGAGAAGGACGAGCAATGAAACAGTCAGGTCAAGATAAAGGTACGCTGCTGCTGGCGCTGGTTGCTGGCTTATCGATCAATGGTACATTTGCGGCGCTGTTTAGCTCCATTGTGCCATTCTCAGTATTCCCGATTATTTCGTTGGTGCTGACGGTTTATTGTCTGCATCAACGCTATCAGAACCGCACCATGCCTGTGGGGCTACCAGGCCTGGCCGCCGCCTGTTTTATTCTCGGCGTTCTGTTGTACAGCACCGTGGTACGCGCTGAATATCCGGATATTGGTTCTAACTTCTTCCCGGCGGTACTGTCGGTGATTCTGGTGTTCTGGATCGGCTTTAAAGTGCGTAACCGTAAGCAGGAAATTGCGGAATAATATTTGTAGGCCGGGCAAGCCCGGTCAGGACATCACTTACTTCGCGGTCAGTAACACGCCACACTCCATATGGTGCGTATACGGGAACTGATCGAACAGAGCCAGACGTGAAACATTGTGCGTCTGGCTTAACGTTTCCAGATTCTTACACAGCGTTTCCGGGTTGCAGGATATGTACAGAATCCGCGGATACGCCTGTACCATTTTCTCCGTTTCGCTGTCCAGACCGCTACGCGGCGGGTCAACGAAAATGGTTTCACACTGGTAGCTCTTCAGATCGATCCCCTGCAAACGGTTGAACTCGCGAACCCCATTCATCGCCTGAGTAAACTCTTCTGCCGCCATGCGGATAATTTGTACGTTATCAATATGGTTAGCCGCAATGTTGTACTGGGCAGCCGCCACGGATGGTTTGGCGATTTCAGTCGCCAGCACGCGGTTGAAGTTTTGCGCGAGGGCTAATGAGAAGTTGCCATTACCGCAGTACAGCTCAAGCAGGTCGCCCTTAGAACCTTTGGTGACATCAATCGCCCATTCCAGCATCTGAATATTCATCGCGGCATTCGGCTGGGTGAAGCTGTTCTCAACCTGGCGATAGATGATCTCTTTCCCCGCGACTGGCAAGCGTTCGTCAATATAGTCCTGGTCCAGCTCGATTTTGGTTTTGGTGGCCCGGCCAATCAGATGCACGTTCAGGTTTTGCGCACGCAGCGCGTCCCGTAGCGCTTCGGCTTCCTGACGCCATTCGTCATCCAGCTTTTTATGGTACAGCATCGAGACCACCGCTTGATCGCTCAGGGTGGTGAGGTAATCAATCTGGAACAGTTTGTGGCGTAGGACATGGTTATCGCGTACCCCTTCAATCATTGCCGTCATCAGCGTGTTGATAAGCTCGCTGGCCGCCGGGAAGCTGTCGACGCGAATACGGCTTTTCGTCTGTTGATCGAACATGATGTGGTACAGGTCATCACCGTCATGCCACAGCCGGAATTCGGCGCGCATACGGTAGTGACTGACCGGTGAGCGAAACACTTCCGGAGCCTGTGCATAAAACGGTGTCATTAAGCTCTGCAGACGCACCACTTTTTCAGCTAACTGCGCGTCGTACTGTTCTGTCGGAAGATGTTCGGGGGTCATGATGCGTCCTGAAAAATAAAAGTACGCGGGGATTGTAGGGATTGCTCAACAGATGTCCAGTCATTGATGATTTCCGATATTGTGATGCGTGGTCTGGACAGTCGGTTGTAACAAACTGTAGCATCCGTTTTCCGGTCCTGTGAGTTAAAAGGGAATCCAGTGTGAATCTGGAGCTGACGCGCAGCGGTAAGGAAGGTGGGAGATGAGCGCACCTGGTGCAGACACTGCGGCTTGCCGTGGGAAGTCATCGTCTCTTTAAGTCGCCTCCAAGCCCGAAGACCTGCCGGCTAACGTCGCATCTGGTTTTCATCATCGCGTACTATCGGTGGGACCTGCGGCATCCTTCTTATATTGTGGATGCTTTACAATGATTAAAAAATCGTTGCTGTGGACGGCACTTTCCGTCACGGCATTTTCTGGTTGGGCGCAGGATGCTAGCCCAGATACTCTCGTCGTCACTGCCAACCGTTTTCAGCAGCCTCGTAGCGCAGTACTTGCTCCTATCACCGTTGTTACGCGTCAGGATATCGATCGCTGGCAATCCACCTCCGTGAATGATGTGCTTCGTCGCCTGCCAGGCGTGGATATCGCCCAATACGGTGGTATGGGACAAAATTCGTCTATTTCTATTCGCGGCACCAACGCCAGCCATGTTCTGGTGCTGATTGACGGTGTGCGGCTTAACCTGGCAGGGGTTAGCGGCGCAGCCGATCTTAGCCAGTTCCCGGTATCGTTGGTACAACGTATTGAGTACATTCGTGGACCGCGTTCGGCTATTTATGGTTCTGATGCGATTGGCGGCGTGGTGAATATCATTACCACGCGCGAAAAGCCGGGGACGGAACTGACCGCTGGCGTGGGAAGCAATGGCTACCAGAATTACGATGTCTCAACCCAACAACAGCTTGGCGAAAATACGCGCGTCACGTTGATGGGCGATTATGCCTATACCAAAGGCTTTGATGTCGTGGCTTACGGTAGTACCGGTACGCAGGCCCAGCCCGACAAAGACGGCTTCTTAAGTAAGACGCTGTATGGCGCGCTGGAACACAACTTCTCTGACACCTGGAGCGGGTTTGTTCGCGGTTACGGTTATGATAACCGAACAGATTATGACTCGGGTTATTATCCGGGGACGCCGTTAGTGGATACCCGGAAACTCTATAGCCAAAGCTGGGATGCCGGACTGCGATTCAATGGTGAGTTGATCCAGTCGCAGCTGGTTTCCAGCTATAGCCACAGTAAAGACTACAACTATGATCCGGATTATGGCCGCTATGACTCCTCGGCCACGCTGGATGAGATGAAGCAATATAATGTGCAGTGGTCAAACAGCATGGTGGTTGGTCACGGTAACGTGGGCGCTGGCGTAGACTGGCAAAAGCAAACTACGGAGCCTGGCACCGGGTATGTCACGGACGGTTACGACCAGCGGAATACCGGTCTCTACTTGACGGGATTACAGCAATTGGGTGATTTCACTTTCGAAGGCGCGGCGCGCAGTGATGACAATTCCCAATTTGGTCGTCATGGCACATGGCAAACCAGCGCTGGCTGGGAGTTTGTCGAAGGCTATCGTTTTATTGCCTCCTACGGCACCTCTTACAAGGCACCTAATCTGGGACAACTGTATGGCATGTACGGAAATTCCCATCTGGATCCTGAAGAGAGCAAACAGTGGGAAGGGGCATTTGAAGGGCTAACGGCGGATGTGAACTGGCGTTTGTCAGGGTATCGCAACGATATCGATAACATGATCGATTACAACCCCCACACCAAAAAATACTATAACGAAGGCAAAGTACGTATTAAAGGTGTTGAGGCTACAGCGAACTTCGACACTGGGCCGTTGGCGCACACGCTGAGCTACGATTACGTTGATGCACGTAATGCGATTACCGATAAACCGCTGGCGCGTCGTTCAAAGCAGCAGGTGAAGTATCAGCTTGACTGGCAGGTTTACGATTTTGACTGGGGTTTAACGTATCAGTATTTAGGAACGCGATACGACAAGGACTTCGTCACCAATCAACCGGTAAAAATGGGTGGAGTAAGCTTGTGGGATCTGACAGTGGCATATCCAATCACCTCACAGCTGACTGTTCGTGGTAAAATCGCCAACCTGTTCGATAAAGATTACGAGACAGTTTATGGCTACGCAACTGCAGGGCGGGAATACACCTTGTCTGGCAGCTACACCTTCTGATCCACGTCCCACCGTGCTGGTGTTTGATTCCGGCGTCGGTGGGTTGTCGGTCTACAATGAGATCCGCAGTCTCCTGCCGGATCTCCACTATATATACGCTTTTGATAACGTCGCCTTTCCTTATGGTGAGAAGAGCGAGGAATTTATCGTCGAGCGTGTTGTTGAGATTGTGACTGCGGTCCAGCAGCGCTATCCCCTCTCTCTTGCGGTCATCGCGTGTAATACTGCAAGCACCGTGTCGCTTCCTGCGTTACGAGAGAAATTTGCCTTCCCGGTTGTGGGCGTCGTTCCTGCTATTAAACCGGCGGCGCGACTCACGGCGAATGGCGTTGTGGGACTGCTGGCTACACGTGCGACGGTGAAGCGCTCGTATACCCATGAGTTGATTGCACGGTTTGCTAACGAATGTCAGATTGCGATGTTGGGTTCCGCCGAGCTGGTGGAACTGGCGGAAGCGAAGCTGCACGGCGAAAAGGTCTCTCTGGAGGAGTTGCGTCGCATTCTACGTCCGTGGCTGCGGATGTCGGAACCACCCGACACGGTGGTGCTGGGCTGCACCCATTTTCCTCTATTACAGGAAGAGCTTTTACAGGTCCTGCCCGAGGGAACGCGACTGGTGGATTCGGGTGCCGCGATTGCACGTCGCACGGCCTGGTTATTAGAGCATGAAGCACCGGACGCGAAATCAACCGATGAGAATGTCGCATTCTGTATGGCAATGACGACAGAAGCCGAACAATTATTGCCCGTGCTGCAACGTTATGGCTTCAAAACGCTCGAAAAACTGGCACTTTAGTTATTTTTGGTGAAAAAATACGCACTCGGGAAGTTATTTTAAATTTCCCCTTGTCAGCC
>NZ_SZXG01000020.1:0-206 GCF_005281305.1 Citrobacter sp. wls706
GTGATGACGAGGCACTACGGTGCTGAAGTAACAAATGCCCTGCTTCCAGGAAAAGCCTCTAAGCATCAGGTAACACGAAATCGTACCCCAAACCGACACAGGTGGTCAGGTAGAGAATACCAAGGCGCTTGAGAGAACTCGGGTGAAGGAACTAGGCAAAATGGTGCCGTAACTTCGGGAGAAGGCACGCTGATATGTAGGTGAAG
>NZ_SZXG01000021.1:0-240 GCF_005281305.1 Citrobacter sp. wls706
AGTGCTCACACAGATTGTCTGATGAAAAGTGAATAGCAAGGCGTCTTGCGATTGAGACTTCAGTGTCCCCTTCGTCTAGAGGCCCAGGACACCGCCCTTTCACGGCGGTAACAGGGGTTCGAATCCCCTAGGGGACGCCACTTGCTGGTTCGTGAGTGAAAGACGCGTACCCTGATATCTCAAAACTCATCTTCGGGTGATGTTTGAGATATTTGCTCTTTAAAAATCTGGATCAAGCTG
>NZ_SZXG01000022.1:0-219 GCF_005281305.1 Citrobacter sp. wls706
TGCTCTTTAACAATTTATCAGACAATCTGTGTGGGCACTCGAAGATACGGATTCTTAACGTCGCAAGACGAAAAATGAATACCAAGTCTCTGAGTGAACACGTAATTCATTACGAAGTTTAATTCACGAGCATCAAACTTAAATTGAAGAGTTTGATCATGGCTCAGATTGAACGCTGGCGGCAGGCCTAACACATGCAAGTCGAACGGTAGCACAGAG
>NZ_SZXG01000016.1:0-250 GCF_005281305.1 Citrobacter sp. wls706
GCGCTCTACCAACTGAGCCATATCAGCACGTCTGGAGCGGGCAGCGGGAATCGAACCCGCATCATCAGCTTGGAAGGCTGAGGTAATAGCCATTATACGATGCCCGCATCCTGAAACTCGGCTACCCAGTTCTTTCTGTAACAAAAAAGAGATTTCTCTCTTTTATGTTCGAGCTGATTAATTTTTTAACCAACTCAGGCGGCGATAACGCTGCCAGAAAGTGGTGGTGGGGGAAGGATTCGAACCTTCG
>NZ_SZXG01000017.1:0-253 GCF_005281305.1 Citrobacter sp. wls706
TGGATTACAACGGCATGAAGCTGGTGCGGGAAGGGGCACGGCCCATCAGTGGCGATACCGGTCTGCGCGACGTGCAGCGTCTGGCGGAAGCGAATAACTTCCCGGCGGTTGATGAGAGCAAACGTGGCCGTTACCAGCGGATTAATCCTCGCGATGCTTACATCGATCATCTGCTGGGTTACATCAATCCCGGCAACCTGAAACCGATGAGGCTGGTGCTCAATTCCGGCAACGGTGCGGCAGGTCCGGTGGT
>NZ_SZXG01000018.1:0-340 GCF_005281305.1 Citrobacter sp. wls706
CCTTCCTCCTCGCTGAAAGTACTTTACAACCCGAAGGCCTTCTTCATACACGCGGCATGGCTGCATCAGGCTTGCGCCCATTGTGCAATATTCCCCACTGCTGCCTCCCGTAGGAGTCTGGACCGTGTCTCAGTTCCAGTGTGGCTGGTCATCCTCTCAGACCAGCTAGGGATCGTCGCCTAGGTGAGCCGTTACCCCACCTACAAGCTAATCCCATCTGGGCACATCCGATGGCAAGAGGCCCGAAGGTCCCCCTCTTTGGTCTTGCGACATTATGCGGTATTAGCTACCGTTTCCAGTAGTTATCCCCCTCCATCGGGCAGTTTCCCAGACATTACTC
>NZ_SZXG01000019.1:0-388 GCF_005281305.1 Citrobacter sp. wls706
GGCCGTACTGTAGGTGCGGGCGTTGTTGCTAAAGTAATGAGCTAATTATTAATTAATTAGCTTTGAGCTTAAAAAGGGCGCTTCGGCGCCCTTTTTGCTGCTTGCTGTTTAGCTGCTGTCATATTTATTCGCATTTTTTATTCATTCTCCCGCCGCGTAAATAGCGTTGTGCTATTGTAATCATAACTATTCTCATTTACACTTTGCACAGAAATTGAACGGGAGCGATCATGTACGTTTGTTTGTGTAATGCGATAAGTGATAAAAAAATTCGTCAGGCTGTTCGCCAGTTTCAACCTCAGTCCTTTCAGCAATTACGTAAATTTATTCCTGTGGGAAATCAATGTGGTAAGTGCATTCGCGCTGCCCGTGAAGTCATGCAGGATGA
>NZ_SZXG01000014.1:0-398 GCF_005281305.1 Citrobacter sp. wls706
GGCGTTGAAATGTTCCGCAAACTGCTGGACGAAGGCCGTGCTGGTGAGAACGTTGGTGTTCTGCTGCGTGGTATCAAACGTGAAGAAATCGAACGTGGTCAGGTACTGGCTAAGCCGGGCTCTATCAAGCCGCACACCAAGTTCGAATCTGAAGTGTACATCCTGTCCAAAGACGAAGGCGGCCGTCATACTCCGTTCTTCAAAGGCTACCGTCCGCAGTTCTACTTCCGTACTACTGACGTGACTGGTACCATCGAACTGCCGGAAGGCGTAGAGATGGTAATGCCGGGCGACAACATTAAAATGGTTGTTACTCTGATCCACCCGATCGCGATGGACGACGGTCTGCGTTTCGCAATCCGTGAAGGCGGCCGTACTGTAGGTGCGGGCGTTGTTGC
>NZ_SZXG01000015.1:0-294 GCF_005281305.1 Citrobacter sp. wls706
GGGGGGCTGCTCCTAGTACGAGAGGACCGGAGTGGACGCATCACTGGTGTTCGGGTTGTCATGCCAATGGCACTGCCCGGTAGCTAAATGCGGAAAAGATAAGTGCTGAAAGCATCTAAGCACGAAACTTGCCCCGAGATGAGTTCTCCCTGAGACTTTAAGTCTCCTGAAGGAACGTTGAAGACGACGACGTTGATAGGTCGGGTGTGTAAGTGTAGCGATACATTGAGCTAACCGATACTAATGAACCGTGAGGCTTAACCTTACAACGCCGAAGCTGTTTTGGCGAAGAGA